>NZ_SSBI01000018.1 GCF_004795015.1 Streptomyces sp. A1277
CCCGTCACGATGCCGCCGGCATCGCGATCGGGAGACGTGCCCTCGGACACCCGATCCGGCGTCGGACGACACCGCCCTCACACGACCGGAGTGATCGTGTGAGGCATCGGACCGTCCAGGCCGCACCGGGTGCCCCAGGGCGTGAGGGACCCCGCCCCCGCATTCCCGGACCACGGACACGATCCGTGCCGCCGGACGCGGAGAGAACGCGGGCGACCAGGACGCCCAAAACCGTTCGGGATGTCCGCAGTGCCAAGGTGTGGGTCCAAGACTCACTCCTGCTCACTGCATAGGTACGGTGTCCCCCACGTACGTACGGGGACTTCGAAAGGCGTGCACATGCCGGACCGGGCGGAACTCGACGGAACAGACCGGACCGACGGGCCCCACGCACCGCGGGTGACACCGCCCGCGGTGCGCGTCGAGGGGCTGTGGAAACGATTCGGCGAGCAGACCGCCGTCGCCGGGATCGATCTGGAACTGCCCGCAGGCAAGTTCATCGGCCTGGTCGGGCCCAACGGGGCGGGGAAGACCACCACGCTCTCCATGGTCACCGGGCTGCTCCGCCCGGACATGGGCAGGATCGAGATCGGCGGGCGGGACGTCTGGCGCGACCCGGTCGAGGTGAAGGCCAGGATCGGCGTACTGCCCGAGGGCCTGCGCCTCTTCGAGCGGCTGTCCGGACGCGAACTCCTCGCCTACACCGGGCGGTTGCGCGGGCTCCCGGGCCACGAGGTGGACAGCCGGTCCACCCAGCTGCTGGACGTGCTGGACCTGGCGGGCTCCCAGCACAAGCTGGTCATCGACTACTCGACGGGCATGCGGAAGAAGATCGGGCTCGCGGCAGCCCTGCTGCACAATCCCGAAGTCCTCTTCCTGGACGAGCCGTTCGAGGGCGTCGACCCGGTGTCCGCGCAGACCATCCGCCAGGTCCTTGAGCGCTACACCCGCTCGGGCGCGACCGTCGTCTTCTCCAGCCATGTGATGGAACTGGTCGAGTCGCTGTGCGACTGGGTGGCCGTCATGGCGGCCGGCACCATCCGGGCCCAGGGCACCCTGGCCGAGGTGCGCGGCGCGGCGCCCTCCCTGCAGAACGCCTTCCTGGAGCTCGTCGGCGCGGGCGACCGCGACACCGGCGAAACCCTCGACTGGCTGGGCGGCGACCGATGAGCGTGCTCGACGCCCCGGCCGGCACCGGCCCCCGCCCGGCCGCCGCGGACAGCGATACGGGCCTGATCCCCGTCTTCGCCCGGCTCAAGGTGACCCTGCTGCGCAACGGGCTGCGCCAGTCCGCCGGGCGCCGGGCCGCCTACATCGCCTCGGTCGTCGGCGCCGTGCTGATCGCCCTGGGCCAGCTGCTCGGGCTGCTCCTGCTGCGCGGCAACGCCCACGCGGACTCCGTGGGGGTGCTGCTCATCGCCATCGTGGCCGTGGGCTGGGCCGTGATGCCGCTGTTCTTCTCCGCCGGTGACGAGACCCTGGACCCGACCCGTCTCGTCATGCTGCCGCTACGGACCCGGCCGCTGATCATCGCGCTGCTCGTCTCCTCGCTGATCGGCATCGGGCCGCTGTTCACACTCTGCCTGGCGGCCGGCTCGGTCGCCGCCGTGGCCCACGGGGCGGGCGCGGTGGTCTTCGCCGTCCTCGCCGCCCCGCTGACCCTGCTGGTCTGCGTGGCCCTGGCCCGCGCCGTAGCCGCCGCCAACACCCGGCTCCTCACCTCCCGCAAGGGCCGCGACCTGGCGGTGCTCAGCGGGCTGGTCATCGCGGTGGGCATCCAGGTCGTCAACTTCGGCGTGCAGCGCCTCGGCCGGGCGGGCGGCCTCTCCGCGCTCGAACCGACGGCGGACGTGGTGCGCTGGCTGCCGCCCGCCTCGGCGATCGGGTCCGTGGACGCCGCCTCGCGGGGGGCGTACGGGCAGGCCGTCGTCCAGCTGCTGCTCGCCGCCGCCGCGCTCGTCGCGCTGCTGTGCATGTGGCAGCGCAGCCTGACGAGGCTGATGACCGCTCCGGACGGCTCGACGGCCGCCGCCGCGGACCCGGACCGCAAGAAGTCCGGCCGGGGCGGCGGCGGGCTGTGGGCGCTGCTCCCCGAGGGGCGCACCGGCACGGTGATGCAGCGGTCCCTGCGGTACGTGGCGCGCGACCCGAAGACCAAGGCCGCCTGGGTGACCGCGCTGGCGGTCGGACTGATCGTGCCGGTGCTCAACGCCCTCCAGGGCACGGGCTCGGTGTACTTCGCGTGCTTCTGCGCCGGGATGCTCGGCATCCAGATGTACAACCAGTTCGGGCAGGACACCTCCGCGTTCTGGATGGTGGCCCTGACGGTCTCGTCCGCCCGGGACGCGTACCTCGAACTGCGGGCGCGGGCGCTGGCGCTGCTGCTGATCACCCTCCCGTACACCGTCGTCGTGACGGTGGTGACGGCGGCGCTGCTCAAGGACTGGTCACGGCTGCCGGGTGTCATGGGCCTGTCGTTCGCGCTGCTGGGCGCGATGCTGGCGACGGGCTCGGTGGCCTCGGTGAACTTCCCGTACTCGGTCCCGCAGGACGGCGCGTTCAAGAACGTGGCGCCGGGGCAGGCCGGGCTCGCCTGGATCTCGATCTTCGGCGGCATGGTGTCGGCGGCGCTGCTGAGCTCCCCGGTGATCGCCCTGACGATCGCGCTGCACGTCACGGGGTCCGAGGACCTGCTGTGGCTCGTGCTGCCGGTGGGGGCCGGGTACGGGGCGCTGATCGCGTGGGGCGGGCTGCGGCTGGCCGCCCCGCGCATGGTCATGCGGCTGCCGGAGATCCTGGGGGCGGTCAGCAAGGGGTGAGGGCGCATCCGGGAGCCTTCAGGGCCTGTCCGGCCATGGTCCGCCGGACAGGCCCTACGGGGACACCGGCTCCCGGTCGTCCTGCGCGTCCTCGGCCAGCTGCTGCAGGAAGGGTTCGACCGCGGTGCGCCAGTCCTCGGGCCGGTCGAGGTGGATGAGGTGGCCGGCGTCGGCCACCTCCGCGTACTGTCCGCGCGGCAGGACCCGGACCATCTCCTGCGCCTCCGCCCGGCCCAGCTCGCCGTCCAGGCCGCGCAGCACCAGCGTCGGACACCTGACCTGGGCCAGCTCCTCCCAGTGCGCGTCGGACACCCAGGTGGCGCGGGACTCCAGCATCTGCCGGCGGGAGAAGACCGGCCGCCAGCCGTCCGCGTGCTCGGTCATCACCTGGGCGTAGAACTCGCCGCGCGACGGGTTGGGGCGCTCCACCCAGGGGTCATCCGCGCCGAACCACTGCCGTACGGCGTCGAGCGAGGCGAACGGCAGCGGCCAGGTGTCGAACCAGTCCGCCCACTCGCGCTGCGAGGCCGCGCCGAGCGCGGAGGCGCGCATGTCGCAGATGACCAGCGCGCGGACCAGGTCGGGGCGCTTGGCGGCGAGCTGCCAGGCGGTCAGCGCGCCCATGGAGTGGCCGACGAGGGTGACCGGGGCGAGCCCCAGCTGTTCGATCGCCGCCTCGGCGTCCGCCACGTACGCGTCCCGGGTGTACGGGCCGTCGACGGGCTTCCCGCTGTCGCCGTGGCCCCGCTGGTCGAGGCCGACCGGGCGGTGGCGCTCGGCGAGCCAGGGGGTGACGGACGCCCAGTGCGAGGCCCGGCCCATCAGGCCGTGCAGCAGTAAGACGCCGGGGGCCCGGCCGCCTGCCGCGCTCGCCTCGGGCCGGTCGGCGAACTCCCAGGCCGCGAGGCGTACGCCGTCGGTCCCGGTCACTTCGATGCGCCGCGCCATAGCTCCAGGCACCCCCTTCTCTCCCTCGGTCACCGGGTGGTCGTGTCGGCCAGACTATCGAACTTGCATTCGAAAACCGGGATCTGCCGACCAACACCGCTCGTTCGAGTGACTGCTTCCCAGGATTGACGGCGGCAGCTGCGGGGAGATCTCTTGCGGGAGGCGGGCCACTCGGGGATGAGGGCCCACGGGGCCGACCTCGAGAGCTCGGGGCTCCAGGTCGGACACAGGGGAGGACAGGCCCCGGCGCCTTGCGGCGCCGGGGCCATCCGTTTCCCGGCCCGACCGCTTCCGGGGGCTCCCCACCACAGGCCCGGCCTGCTCGTACGACGGGTGCATTCCGGCTCCCCTCCCCGGCGGCGGCCCGGCAGTCCACACGCTCAGCCACCCCTCCGCCACAGCCTGGCACGCGAGGCGCCGGCGCGCTGCGGTTCCGGACGTAAAAAGAAAAAACGGGCATCGGCGGCCGTGGCCGCCGATGCCCGGTCTCCCGGAACCCTGCCGGGTCCTCCCGCTCGCTACCGCTTGGCCACGAAGACGTGCGAGGCGATCTCGGAGTCCAGCTCCGCCGCCTCGCCGCTGCTGCCGACCAGCACCCCGCCGGGCGACTCGGTCACGCTGACCACCGAACCGGGCTGCACGCCCGCCCGCCGCAGCGTGTACATCAGCTGGGCGTCCGTCTGGATCGGCTCACCGATCCGGCGGACCACCACCGTCTTGCCCTCGCTCCCCGGGTCGAGGTCGGACAGGCTCACCATGCCCTCGTCCAGGAACGGGTCGGCCTCCGCCTTCTCACCCAGCTCCTCCAGGCCCGGGATCGGGTTCCCGTACGGCGACTCCGTCGGGTGGCGCAGCAGTTCCAGCACCCGCCGCTCCACCGCCTCGCTCATCACGTGCTCCCACCTGCACGCCTCGGCGTGGACCTGCTCCCACTCCAGGCCGATCACGTCGACCAGCAGGCACTCGGCCAGCCGGTGCTTGCGCATGACGCGGGTCGCCAGCCGGCGGCCCTCCTCCGTCAGCTCCAGGTGCCGGTCGCCCGCCACCTGCACCAGGCCGTCGCGCTCCATCCGCGCCACGGTCTGGCTGACGGTGGGACCGCTCTGGTCCAGCCGTTCCGCGATCCGGGCGCGCATGGGGACCACGCCTTCCTCTTCGAGTTCGAGGATGGTGCGGAGATACATCTCCGTTGTGTCGATCAGTCCGGACATTCGTGCCCCTCGATGCAGTCGTGCGCTGGCCCTGCACCAATTCTGACGCATCGCGCCGGTAACCGTGCCTCGCCGTCGCCACCGGCACCCTGCGGTATTGACATGTCACTGGTCCAGACCGCAACGTGATCGGCGGTACGGACGCCCCATGGACACCTCACCCCGCCGGAAAGGTCCTCCTCGATGAGCGAAAGCAAGCTCGCCGGTCAGTTCTTCGACGCAGCGATCGGCCTGCTGGGGAGGGTGCGCGACGAGGAGGCCGACAGCATCGCGGCCGCCGGCTCCGCCATCGCCGACACCGTCGCGGCGGGCGGCCGGCTCTTCGCCTTCGGCGCCGGGCACTCCTCGCTCGCCGCGCAGGACGTCGTCTACCGGGCGGGCGGGCTCGCCCTGATGAACCTGATGGCCGTGCCCGGCGCGCTCGGCGTCGACGTCATGCCCGCGACCCTGGGCTCCGCGCTGGAGCGCGTGGACGGCCTCGCGGGCGCGGTCCTCGACTCCAGCCCGGCGAAGGCCGGTGACGTCCTCGTGATCATCTCGCTGTCCGGGCGCAACGCCCTGCCCGTCGAGATGGCGATGAACGCCCGTGCGCTCGGCCTGAAGGTCATCGGCGTCACCTCGGTCGCGTACGCCACCGAGACCCGGTCCCGGCACAGCTCGGGCGGCTTCCTGCGGGACCACTGCGACATCGTCCTCGACAGCAAGATCGCGGTCGGGGACGCGGAGCTGGAGGTGGACGGCATCGAGGCGCCGTTCGCACCGGCGTCCACCGTGGTCACCAGCGCGATCATGCAGGGCATGATGGCCGCCGCGGCGGAGCGGTTGCTGGAGCGGGGGATCGAGCCGCCGTTGCTGCGGTCGGGGAACGTCGACGGCGGGCACGAGTGGAACGGGCGTGTGATGGCCCAGTACGCGGATCGGATCTTCTACCGCCACTGAGCGGGCCCGCGGCCCGGCCGTGGAACCGAGGGGTTGCCGTCCACCCCGGCGACGGTTCCGTCCTCAGACGCCGGACGGGCCGGGGTTGCCGGGCGGGCCGGGTTTCTCGCCGGGCGGGCCGGACAGCTGGTGGAGGTCCACCGAGGCCGCCACCCGGTCCGCCACGCTCTCCGCGTAGACCGCGTCCGGGCGTTCGAAGGCGGCCCGGTGGGTGGAGCGCAGGAAGGTGACCACGCCCAGGGTCCGGCCCCGGCTGCGCAGCACCGCGCACAGGGCGTGCACCGCGTCGGCGGGCCACTGCCGCTGCCTGGCCCACTCCCCGTCCGTACGCGCGGCCCCCGCCGACGCCCGCACCGAGCCCGTGCGGTCCACCGCCTGGAGGGCCGGGTGGCCCGGCGCGTACCGCAGGGGGAAGCCGCCACCGGCCACCGGCAGGCAGGGCCCCGGCGCGTCCGCCGGGGTGGCGGCGGCCCGTACCAGGCGCTCCCCCGCCACCAGGTCGATCAGCGCGTGGTCGGCGAACCCGGCCAGCGCGTAGTCGAGGGAGGACGTGGCCGCCTCCATCGGGTCCTCGCACTCGGCGGCCGACCGCGAGGCGCGGTGCAGCTGGTTGGAGCGGAAACGGACCCGGTCCGCCTCCTGGGCCGCGAGCTTGGCCGCCGTCACGTCCTGGAAGACCCAGCCGGCCCCCAGCGGCACCGGCTCCTCGGTGAGCGGTGAGGCCAGCCGCAGGAAACCGCTGCGCCAGCAGCGCCGGCGCACGCCCTCACCGCCCCGCAGCGTCACCCACAGCTCGGCGGGTGCGGGCGGCGCGCCCTCGGCCAGCACGTGCTGGAGCGCGCCCTCCAGCTCCTCCACGCCCTGGGTGATCAGCTCGCCGAGCGGGCGCCCGAGCAGCGTCGTGCGGCCGCCGCCCAGGGCGCGGGCGGCGTGGGCGTTGACGACGGTCGGGCGCAGGTCCACGTCCACCAGGACGACGCCCCAGGAGGCGTCCTCGAACAGTGCCTCGCTGAGCGCGATGGCCCGCTCCAGGTCGATCTGCGCGTGGACCTCGCTGAAGGCGCAGTACACCCCGGCCGGCCTGCCGTCCGCGCCCCGCACCCCGGCCGACTGGGTGCGGACGAGGACCCGGCCGCCGTCCTTGCGCAGCAGCGCGAACTCGTGCACCTGCCGGCCCGGCGCCCCCATGACGGCCATCAGCCGGCCCTGCACCTCGTCCGCGTCGGCCCGGCGCACGGCCCACCCGGCGAATCCGGGCCGTCCCACGGCCTCCACGGCGGACCAGCCGAGGATGCGCTCCGCCTCGCGGTTCCAGTGGGTGACGGTGCCCTCCGCGTCGAAGGCGCAGAGCGCCGCGTCCATCCCGTCGAGGAGGGCCGCCAGCAGCTCCGCCCCGGGGATCGGCTCGGGGCCGAGCGCGTCGTCGGTCGTCCCCCTGCTCGTGGAAGCACTCATCCCGGACCCCCTTGCAGGACGTGTCCGCCATTGCCGCACGTCAGACCATTGAACTCGAACGTGACCCAGCACACAGGGACTTCACCGAAAATCGATCCTTTCGATAATTCGGTTGTGCGGGCGAGAAGGCGGTCCTTAGGCTGGTACCAGCGAAGAAAGGAGGTGTTCCGGAAGTGATTTCTTCTCGGACTCGTGAGGTGACTGCGGGCTGACGCCCGTCGTCGCGCTCTTTGCAGTGCAGGCCGGTCATCGGCCAATCCCAAGCAGTCACCGACCCGCAGGCTCGCCGGTAAGTCCGGCCGGCTCCTCCGCAAGGAGGGACCAGAGCCTGCGGGTTTCTGCGTTACGGGGTCCGCGTCACGGGGCAGCGCTCACGGGCACAGCCGCTCGACGCGCCAGGTGCCGTCCCCGCCGCCCTCGCGGACGTAGCGCAGCCGGTCGTGGAGCCGGTTCTCGTGGCCCTGCCAGAACTCGATCGTCTCCGGGACGACCCGGAAGCCGCCCCAGTGCGGGGGCGCCGGGACCTTCTCGCCCTCGGGGTAGCGGGCGGACAGCTCCTCGTAGCGGTGCACCAGCTCCTCGCGGGTGGCGATCACCGTGGACTGGTCGCTCGCCCAGGCGCCCAGCTGGGAGCCGTGCGGGCGGGTGCGGAAGTAGGCGACGGTCTCCTCGCGGGCGACGCGGGAGGCGGTGCCGGTGACGATGACCTGGCGGGCCAGCGGGTGCCAGGGGAAGAGCAGCGAGACGTACGGGTTGGCGGCCAGCTCGCGGCCCTTGCGGGACCCGTAGTTGGTGAAGAAGACAAAGCCGCGCGCGTCGTACATCTTCAGCAGCACCGTGCGGGAGGACGGGCGGCCCTCGGGGGTCGCGGTGGAGACGACCATGGCGTTCGGCTCGTGGAGCATCCCGCCGGCGGCGACCTGCCGGAACCAGCGGGCGAACTGGTCCATCGGATCGGGGGCGAGGCCGTCCTCGGTGAAGCTCTCGGAACGGTACTGCTCGCGCATCGCGGCCGGATCGGTGGTGGAATCGGAGGAGGAGTCTGCGGTGGGCACGGAGCCATCCTGCCGCAGCGGACGGGCACGACGGAGGTCCGTCCGCCGTTGTGCGGGAAGGGGCGCACGACGGACGTCCGCCCGCCGTTGTGCGGGAAGGGGCGGCTGTGCCGGATGTCACGCTTCCCGGTCACGCCGCGACCCGCCAGTATCGGGGGTGGGCCTCCGGGCCCGCTCGCAACCGTCGATCCGAGGGAGCCGCCTGATGTCCGACTTCGTACCCGGACTCGAAGGAGTCGTCGCGTTCGAGACGGAAATCGCCGAACCCGACAAGGAAGGCGGTTCGCTCCGGTACCGGGGCGTCGACATCGAGGACCTCGTCGGCCACGTCTCCTTCGGCAACGTGTGGGGGCTGCTGGTCGACGGGGCGTTCAAGCCGGGTCTGCCGCCGGCCGAGCCGTTCCCGATCCCGGTGCACTCCGGTGACATCCGGGTCGACGTGCAGTCCGCGCTCGCGATGCTCGCCCCGGTGTGGGGGCTGAAGCCGCTGCTGGACATCGACGAGGAGACCGCCCGCGAGAACCTGGCGCGGGCCGCCGTCATGGCGCTGTCGTACGTGGCGCAGTCGGCGCGCGGACAGGGCCGGCCGATGGTCCCGCAGCGCGAGATCGACAAGGCCGGGTCCGTCGTGGAGCGGTTCATGATCCGCTGGCGCGGCGAGCCGGACCCCCGGCACGTCAAGGCCGTCGACGCGTACTGGACGTCCGCCGCCGAGCACGGGATGAACGCGTCCACGTTCACCGCCCGGGTGATCGCCTCGACCGGCGCCGACGTGGCCGCCGCGCTGTCCGGCGCGGTGGGCGCCATGTCGGGCCCGCTGCACGGCGGCGCCCCCTCCCGCGTCCTCGGCATGATCGAGGAGATCGAACGGACCGGGGACGCCACGGCGTACGTGAAGAAGGCCCTGGACAAGGGCGAGCGGCTGATGGGCTTCGGCCACCGCGTCTACCGGGCCGAGGACCCGCGCGCCCGGGTGCTGCGCCGGACCGCCGAGGAGCTGGGCGCGCCCAGGTTCGAGGTGGCGCGGGCGCTGGAGAAGGCGGCGCTGGAGGAGCTGCACGCCCGGCGCCCGGACCGGGTGCTCGCGACGAACGTGGAGTTCTGGGCGGCGATCATGCTGGACTTCGCCGAGGTCCCGGCGCACATGTTCACGTCGATGTTCACGTGCGCCCGTACGGCGGGCTGGTCGGCGCACATCCTGGAGCAGAAGCGGACGGGCCGGCTGGTGCGCCCGTCGGCGCGGTACGTGGGCCCGGGGCCGCGCAGCCCCCGCGAGATCGAGGGGTTCGGCGAGCTGGCGGACCTGGGGAACTGAAGGCGCCGGGGCGGAAGCGGAGGGGGATCGCATGAGCGTGCCGACAGGGCCGCGAGGTGAGCTCTGGGTCGTCGGCCGGCTGGCCGTCGGGACCGTGCACACCCGGCTGATCTGCGTACCGCAGGCGGGCGCCAGGGCCGGGGCGTTCGCGGGGTGGCGCAAGCACATCCCGCAGGGGTACGAGCTGGCCCCGGTCGAGCTGCCGGGCCGGGGCACCCGGGACGCCGAGCCGATGCCGGCGCACTTCGACGAGCTGGCCGACCGGCTGCTGACCGGGCTGACCCCCGAATTCGGCATGCCGTACGTGCTGTTCGGGCACAGCTTCGGCGGGGCCCTGGTCTACGAGCTGAGCCGGCGGATCGCGGACCGGGGGCTGCCCGCCCCGGTGGCCACCGTCGTATCGGGCTTCCGGGCCCCGCACATCCCGCCCACGACGGCCATGGGCGGGGCGACCGACGAAGAGCTGCTGGACTGGCTGATCCGCAACGGCGGGATGCCGGAGGAACTGCTCGCGTACAAGACGTTCGTGCGCCAGATCATGCGGTACATACGCACCGACCTGCGGATCGCCGAGAGCTACTCGCTCGGCGAACCGGACCCGCTGCCGGGCCCGTTGCACGTCTTCGGCGGTACGGACGACCAGGTGACGCCGCCCGACCGGCTCCCCGAGTGGCGGGCCTGCGCCGGTTCGGACTTCTCGCTGACGCTGCTGCCCGGCGGCCACAACTACCCGCACACCGACCCGGCGACCATGGTGGCCGCGCTCATGGACGCCCTCGCGGGCACTCCGTCGCACGCCGGGTGACCCCGGGGGGCGCACTCCATCGCGCGCGGGGTGGCCCCCGGGGGGCGCGGGCTGCCGGTCAGGGCCGGTCGAGTCCCCACGTCTGGAGGGCGTACGGACGCCCCTTCTCGACGCCCTCGATGAGCGGCACGCCGAGCAGCCGGAAGCCGGTGGTGGTGGCCACGGCGACGCTGGCGGCGTTCTCCGGCTCCAGCTCAAGGATCACCCGGTCGACGCCCAGCTCCTCGAAGGCGTACGCGGCCATCACCCGCACCGCCCGCCCGGCAAGCCCCTGCCCGCGGTGGGCGGGCCCGACCGCGTAACCCAGCTCCGTGCCCTCGGGGGCGCGGCGCAGCATCACCTCGCCGAGCGGGGCGCCGCCGTCGAACGTGATGGCGAGCAGGACCGCCGTGCCCTCCTGCCGCAGCCGCCGGGCCTTCGCCAGGCGGGCGCGGGCGGCCTCGGCGTCGAAGGGGGAGACGATCGGCGTCCAGTGCGCGATGTCGGGGTGGTCGAACAACTCCGGCATCGCGGCCAGGTCTTCCTCGGTCCAGTCGCGCAGCACCAGTCCTTCACCCGTGAGTTCGACGCGGTCGGGGAAGGGAGGCGTGGTGCTGCTGCTCATGCTGCGGACCATATACGCGCAACCAGCTGACACCAAGGCGTTTCCCGGTCCACGCTCCGCCCCCCGGCCTCGCGCCCGCCCTCGCGGCCTGCTGATCACGGCGGTACGCGCCTGAGCGCACCGCCCCCTCAGCCCAGCGCCTCGTCCAGCAGCGCGGCCCACTGGGCCACGACCCTGCGGCGGCGGGCGGTGTCGTCGGTGAGGACGTTGGCGAGCCCCAGCCCCCGGGCCATGTCGAGCAGCCCCTGCACGGTCTCGCGCACACCGGGCCTCGCCTCGTCGGCGCGCAGGAGGTTGACGGCGATGCGGTGGGTCTCACGCCCCACCCTCGCCTCCAGTTCGGTGACGCGGGGGCGCAGCTGCTCCTCGTTGGAGGCGGCGACCCAGAGCTGGAGGGCGGCGCGGAAGAGGGGGCCGGTGTAGAGGTCGACCAGGGCGGCGACGACGGCGGCGCGGTCCTGGTCGGGTACGGCGCGCAGGGCGGCGGAGCGCTCCTCGGCGACGTACTCGACGGCCGCGGTGAACAGGTCCTCGCGGGTGGGGAAGTGGTGCTGGGCGGCACCGCGCGAGACCCCGGCTCGTTCGGCGACGACGGCGACGGTGGACCCGGCCCAGCCGTGTTCGGCGAGGCAGGCCACCGCGGCCTCCAGCAGGCGCCGGCGGGTGGCGCGGCTGCGGTCCTGTTTGGGGCCCGGGCTGCCGCCGCCCGGTGTCACAACGCCCATGCGGGGTCCCGTCGTTCGAGGAAGGCCGTCATCCCCTCCCGCGCCTCGGCGGAGGCGAAGAGCTGGGCGGAGCGGGCGATGAGGTCTTCGGCGTGCTGGTCGAAGCTGTCCAGCACAGTAGCCGCGACCAGCTCCTTGGACGCGGCCAGCCCCTGCGGGGACGCCTTGCGCAGCCCGTCCAGCAGGGGCCCGAGCGCGTGGTCCACGTCCTCGGCGGCCAGGGTCACCAGCCCGATGCGGGCGGCCTCCGCCGCGTCGAACTTCTCCCCGGTGAGGTAGTACCGGGCGGCGGCCCGCGCATCGACGCGCGGCAGCAACGGCAACGAGATCACGGCGGGCGCGAGCCCGAGCCGCGACTCGGTGAGCGCGAAGGTGGCGTCGGGCCCGGCGACCGAGATGTCGCACGCCCCGAGCAGCCCCAGCCCCCCGGCCCGGACATGCCCGGTGACCCGGGCGACGACCGGCTTGGGCAGGGCCACGATGCGCCGCATGAGGGCGACGAAATCGTGCGGGTCGGCCGGCGCCCGGAGATCGGCGCCCGCACAGAACGTGTTGCCGGTGTGCGTGAGGACGACCCCCCGCACGGCGTCGTCGGCCGCGCAGCCGTCCAGCGCCTCGGCCAGCTCGGCGACGAGTGCGGCGCTCAGGGCGTTCCGGTTGGCGGGCGAGTCGAGCGTGAGGGTGGTGATGCCGCGCGCGTGGGCGGGCGGGGCGAGCTGACTCATGGATCGCTCTCCTTCTCTGCCGGGCCGTCGCGTTCTCTGCCGGGCCGTCGCGTCGAGCGTGGCAGCAGGAACAAGAACAATCAAGCGCGCTTGCATGATTTTGGGGAGTCAGCCTGCCTTGGAGCCGCGGGTCGGCTGTAGGGTCCTGCGGATGACGACGACGCCTGTGACCTCATCGGCTGCGGCCAACGCCGCCGAGGACTTTCTGCGCACGTTCCACAACCACACTCCCGGTCTCCAGTCCGCAGGGGTCGAGGCCAGCCCCACCCCGGAGGGATCGACCAGCTACCAGGTGCTGGCCCGGCACGTTGCGGGCGCCCGCCGTGTCCTGGACCTGGGATGCGCGGACGGCGCCCTCCTCCAGCTTCTCGCCGAACAGGGCGCGGATGTCCTGGCGGGCGTCGACCTGTCGGCCGGCGAACTGGCCCTGGCCCGCAACCGCCCGGCCCTCGCGCACGCCGACCTGCGCGAGGGCCGCGCTCAGCAGCTGCCCTTCACCGACGGTTCCTTCGATGCCGTCGTGTCACACATGGCGCTGATGCTGATGGCCGATGTCGAGCAGGTCGCGAGGGAGGCCGCCCGAGTCCTGGTACCGGGCGGGAAACTGGCCGTCGCGATGGGCGGCGGCCCGGTCGAGGGCGAGGCGATGGAATTGTTCCTGACACTGGCCCGGCCCTACTTCCGGGCCGCCCCCGTCGAGCGCCACATGCCCCGGCTGGGCGACCGCAGATGCCGGACACGGGAGGGCCTGGACGAGATCCTGGCACCGGCCGGCTTCGCCCCGGTCTCCTGGGAACCCATCACCCTCGACATGGGCGGTACGCCTGCCGAGGCATGGCAGTCCATCACCGGCGCCTTCTACGACATGACGGTGCTGGACGCAGACCAGACCGAGGACCTGCGCGAGGCGTTCATCGAACGCTCCGGCGCACTCGTGACCGCTGACGGGCACCTCCCGTGCGGCATGCGGATCAACACTGCCTCGACGGTGCTGACAAGGGCGGCGTGCCCGCAGTGAGGAAGAACGTGGCGGCATAGGCGAAGCGGCCTGCGCGCCCACCGCTCGCCGAACCGGGCCATGAACCGGTCCGCGCCCACGATCGCCAGGCAGCCCCGCGCTGCGACGCAGGCCAGCGGGGCGTTCGCCGTCCCACCCGGTGCAGCAGGCTCTAATCTCAGTGACGTCCAGTAAGTAGTCGCACTCATCGAGGGTGCTGGTTCTCCCGCTCCCGCAGCTCGCGCCGCAAGATCTTGCCTGTCGCGGCGCGCGGCACCGCGTCCGTGAACTCCACGCGCCGCACCTTCTTGTACGGGGCCACCCGCTCCGCGACCCAGGCCATCAGGGCGTCCGCCGTGAGGTCGGTGCCCGGGGTGCGGACCACGTATGCCTTCGGGATCTCGTTGCCGTCCGGGTCGTACACGCCGATCACCGCCGCGTCCGCGACCGACTCGTGGGCGAGGAGGAGCGCTTCGAGTTCGGCGGGGGCGACCTGGTAGCCCTTGTACTTGATGAGCTCCTTGACGCGGTCCACGACGAACAACCAGCCGTTGGCGTCGATGCGGCCGACGTCGCCGGTGTGGACCCAGCCGTCCGGGTCGATCATGGCGGCGGTGGCGTCGGGGCGGCCCAGGTAGCCCTTCATGGTCTGGGGGCCGCGGATCAGGATCTCGCCGTCGGTGTCGATGCCGACGTCCTCGCCGGGGGTGTCGAGGGACGTGATGCGCAGCTCGGTGCCGGGGAGCAGCTTGCCCACGGTTCCGGGCGGGGCGTCCCGCGCGTCGATGGGTACGACGTTGGCGCCGGGGGACAGCTCCGTCATCCCGTACGCCTGGAGCACGGCCGGCACGCCCACGCGGGCGGCGCACGCGGCGGCCAGGTCGGCGTCCAGAGGGGCGGCGGCGCTGACGATGTACTCGACGCTGGACAGGTCGTAGGCGTCGACGGCCGGGTGCTTGGCGAGGGCCAGGACGATCGGCGGGGCCACGTACAGGCCGGTGACGCGGTGTTGCTGGATGACGCCCAAGAACTGGTCGAGGTCGAAGCGCGGCAGCACGACGACCGTGGCGCCGCAGCGCAGCGGGACGTTCATCAGGGCGGTCAGGCCGTAGATGTGGAAGAAGGGGAGGACGGCCAGGATGGTCTGGCCGGGCTCCATGGGGATGAAGGGGCGCAGCTGCTCCAGGTTGCTCCCGATGGAGCGGTGGGTGAGCATGACGCCCTTGGGGGTGCCGGTGGTGCCGGAGGAGTACGGGAGCACGGCGATGTCGTCGGCGTCGAAGCCGGGCTCGGGCTCCGGGGCGGTGGAGCCGAGCATGTCGAGGACGGAGGTGTGGCCCTCCGCCCGGTCGCAGACGAATATCTCCTGGATGCCGCCCGCCAGTTCGGCCGCCCGGCGGGCTGCGTCGAGGAACAGCGATACGGTCACGATCCAGCGGGCGCCGCTGTCCTTGAGCTGTTTGGCGAACTCCTCGGCGGTGGCCAGCGGGTGCACGGTGGTGACCGCCGCTCCGGCCCGCGTGGCCCCGTAGAAGACGGCCGGGTAGGCGATCGTGTTGGGGCTGTGCAGGGCGAGGACGTCGCCCTTGCGCAGGCCGGCCTCGGCGAGGTGGGCGGCGATGCGGCGGTGGAAGGTGTCCAGCTGGGCGTAGGTCACGCTCATGCCGTTGGTGCCGTCGATCAGGGCGACGGTGTCCCCGTGGGCCGCGGCCCCGCCGAGGACCACGTCGTGGATGGGTGCTTCCAGGACCGGAACGTCTTCGTACTCGCTGTGGAACACCATGGCGGTTCCCTTCGAGGCGGGAGGGGGTGAGGGGGCGGCGGCTGGGGGCCGCCGCCCGTACGGCAGTGGCCCCGCTCAGTACGACTTCGGCAGCCCCAGCGTCTGGTGGGAGATGTAGTTCAGGATCATCTCCCTGCTGACCGGTGCTATCCGGGCCACCCGGGCGCCCGTGATCAGGGACGCGAGGCCGTACTCGCGGGTGAGGCCGTTGCCGCCGAGGGTGTGCACGGCCTGGTCCACCGCCTTCACGCACGCCTCACCGGCCGCGTACTTCGCCATGTTCGCGGCCTCGCCCGCGCCGAAGTCGTCGCCCGCGTCGTAGAGCCGGGCGGCCTTCTGCATCATCAGGCGGGCCAGTTCGAGTTCGATGTGGGCCTGGGCCAGCGGGTGGGCGACGGCCTGGTGGGCGCCGATCGGCTCCTTCCACACCTGGCGGGTCTTCGCGTACTCGACGGCCCGGCCGAGCGCGTAACGGCCCATGCCGATGGCGAAGGCGGCGGTCATGATGCGTTCCGGGTTGAGGCCCGCGAACAGCTGGAGCAGGCCCGCGTCCTCATCGCCTACCAGCGCCTCGGCCGGCAACCGCACGTCGTCCAGGACTAGTTCGAACTGCTTCTCCGGGGCCTGGACCTCCATGTCGATCTGCGACCGCTGGAAGCCGGGTGTCTCGCGGGGGACGATGAACAGGCATGCCTTGAGCTTGCCGGTCCCGGCGTCCTCGGTGCGGCCGACGATGAGCGTGGCGTCCGCGATGTCGACGCCGGAGACGAAGACCTTGCGGCCGGTGAGCAGCCAGTTGTCGCCGTCGCGGCGGGCGGTCGTGGTGATGCGGTGCGAGTTGGACCCGGCGTCGGGCTCGGTGATGCCGAACGCCATGGTGAGGGAGCCGTCGGCGAGGCCCGGCAGCCACTGCCGCTTCTGCTCCTCGGTGCCGAAACGGGCTATCACCGTGCTGCAGATGGCGGGCGAGACGATCATCATGAGGAGGGGTGAGCCGGAGGCCCCCAACTCCTCGAGGACGATCGAGAGTTCCGCCATCCCCGCGCCTCCGCCGCCGTACTCCTCCGGGAGGTTCACGCCGAGGAACCCGGCCTTCGCCGCCTCGGCCCACAGCTCGCGCGGGTGGGCGCCCTCGCTGACGAGGGAGGTCATGTACTCCCGCCCGTACCGCTTCCCGAGGGCGGCGACGGCGGCGCGCAGGGCCTGGTGCTCTTCGGTTTCGAGGACGGTGCTCATGCTCATGCGTGCTCCTCAGCAGTGTCTGCGGACTCCGTGACTACGGCGAGCAGGGCGCCGACCTCCACCTGGAGGCCGGGCGCGGCGTGCAGGGCGGTGAGGGTGCCGGATGCGGGGGCGAGGATGCGGTGCTCCATCTTCATCGCCTCCAGCCAGATCAGCGGCTGCCCGGCCTCGACGGCGGCACCGGCCGCCAGGCCCTCGGCGAGGCGGACGACCGTGCCGGGCATGGGGGCGAGCAGGGAGCCGGGTTCGGTGCGGGCGGCGGGGTCGGTGAAGCGGGGCAGGGCGGTGAAGGCGTACGCGCCGGAGGTGGTGTCGACGTACGCCCTGCCGTCCCGGACGGCCACGTGGAAGGTCCTCGTCACGCCGTCGATGTCGAGGGTGGCGCGGATCCGGTCGGCGGAGACCACGCGGACGCCCTCCGTGCCGACGGCCAGGCCGTCGCGGGTGGGGCGGTAGGTGATCTCGTACTCGCGTCCGTCCGGTTCGCTGCGGTAGCGCCGGAGCTGGGGCTGCGAGGGGAGGTTGCGCCAGGCGCCGAAGCGCATGAACCCCCCGATATTGAGCGTGGCGTTGCGGGCCGCCTCGACGACGGCGGCTGCGGTCGCGGCCTGCCGTACGGACGTCTCGTCGAGCGCGGGGGTCAGGGCCGCCAGGTGCCGGTCGTAGAACCCCGTGTCCAGGCGGGCCGCCAGGAAGTCCGGGTGGCGCAGGGAGTGGACGAGCAGCTCGCGGTTGGTGACCGGGCCGTGGATGCGGGCGCGCTCCAGGGCGCGGGCGAGCAGCCGCACGGCCTCGTTGCGGGTGGGGGCGTGGGCGATGACCTTGGCGAGCATCGGGTCGTAGTGCACGCCGATCGTGTCGCCGCCCGTGTAGCCGGTGTCCAGCCGCAGACCCGGCTCGTCCGGCACGTCGAACGAGAGCAGTGCTCCGGTCTGTGGCTGCCAGTCACGGGCCGGGTCCTCCGCGTAGAGCCGGGCCTCGACCGCGTGCCCGCTCGGCTCCGGCGGCGCGGCGGAGGGCAGCGGCTCGCCCTCCGCGATCCGGAGCTGGAGCGCGACGAGGTCGAGGCCGAACACCGCTTCGGTGACGGGGTGTTCGACCTGGAGGCGGGTGTTCATCTCCAGGAAGTACGGGCGCCCGTCGGCTGCGACCAGGAATTCGACGGTCCCGGCCCCCCGGTAGCCGACCGCGCGGGCGGCGGCCACAGCGGCCTCGTGCAGCCGTTCCCGCAGCTCGTCGTCCAGACCGGGCGCGGGGGCCTCCTCGATGACCTTCTGGTGGCGGCGCTGGAGCGAGCAGTCCCGGGTGCCGAGCGCCCAGACGCCGTCGTGCTCGTCGGCCATGACCTGGACCTCGACGTGCCGGCCGCGCTCCACGTACGGCTCGGCGAACACCTCTGCGTCCCCGAACGCGGACAGCGCCTCGGCCGCCGCGGCCGTCAGCTCGCCGGGCAGATCCCCCAGTTCCCGTACGATCCGCATCCCGCGCCCGCCGCCGCCGGCCGCCGCCTTGAGCAGCAGCGGCAGGTCCTCGGCGGTCGCGGCGGCCGGGTCCACGGGGGCGAGGAGCGGCACTCCGGCGGCGGCCATGAGTTCCTTGGCGCGGGTCTTGGACGCCATCAGCTCGATGGCCTTCACCGGCGGCCCGACCCAGCGCAGCCCGGCGTCCCGCACGGCGGCGGCGAAGCCCGCGTTCTCGGAGAGGAAGCCGTACCCGGGGTGCACGGCGTCCGCCCCGGCCGCGAGCGCGGCGGCCACGACGAGGTCGCCGCGCAGATACGTATCGGCGGGGGCAGCGCCCGGCAGCCGTACGGCGGTGTCGGCCTCCCGGACGTGCAGGGCGCCGGCGTCCGCGTCGGAGTACACGGCGACGGTCGCGATGCCGAGTGCGCGGCAGGTGCGGAAGACCCGGCAGGCGATCTCGCCCCGGTTGGCGACGAGCAGAGTGCTGATCATGCGTACCCTCACATCCGGAAGACGCCGAAGCCGCCGCGGGCGCCTTCGACCGGTGCGGTGTGGATGGCGGACAGGCACATCCCGAGGACGGTCCTGGTGTCGCGCGGGTCGATGACCCCGTCGTCGTACAGCCGCCCGGACAGGAACATCGGCAGGGACTCGGACTCGATCTGCTGCTCGACCATGGCGCGCAGCCCGGCGTCGGCATCGTCGTCGTACGGCCGGCCCTTCGCGGCGGCCGAGGCGCGGGCGACGATGGAGAGCACCCCGGCCAGCTGCTGGGGGCCCATCACGGCGGACTTGCTGCCGGGCCAGGCGAAGAGGAAGCGCGGGTCGTAGGCCCTGCCGCACATGCCGTAGTGCCCGGCACCGTAGGAGGCGCCCATCAGGACCGACAGGTGCGGGACCTTGGAGTTGGAGACGGCGTTGATCATCATCGCGCCGTGCTTGATGATGCCGCCCTGCTCGTACTCCTTGCCCACCATGTAGCCCGTGGTGTTGTGCAGGAAGAGGAGCGGGATGTCGCGCTGGTTGGCGAGCTGGATGAACTGGGCGGCCTTCTGCGACTCCTCGCTGAACAGCACGCCCTGCGCGTTGGCGAGGATGCCGACCGGGTAGCCGTGCAACCGCGCCCAGCCGGTGGCCAGGCTCGTCCCGTACAGCGGTTTGAACGCGTCGAAGTCCGAGCCGTCGACCAGCCGGGCGATGACCTCGCGCGGGTCGAACGGCACCTTCAGGTCCCCGGGGACGATGCCGATCAGCTCGCCCTCGTCGTACTTGGGCGGCTCGGCGGGGCCCGGATCGGGGTGCGCCTTGCGCCAGTTGAGGCGGGCGACGATGCGGCGGGCCTGGCGCAGGGCGTCCTGCTCGTCCACGGCGAAGTGGTCGGCGAGCCCGGAGGTGCGGGCGTGCATTCCGGCGCCGCCGAGCGATTCGTCGTCGCTCTCCTCCCCGGTCGCCATCTTCACCAGGGGCGGGCCGCCCAGGAAGACCTTGGACCGCTCCTTGATCATGACGGTGTGGTCGGACATGCCGGGGACGTACGCCCCGCCGGCGGTGGAGTTGCCGAAGACCACGGCCACGGTCGGGATGCCGGCGGCGGAGAGCCGGGTGATGTCGCGGAAGAGCGCGCCGCCGGGGATGAAGATCTCCTTCTGGGAGGGCAGGTCGGCGCCGCCCGACTCGACCAGGCTGATGCACGGCAGCCGGTTGGCGAAGGCGATCTCGTTGGCGCGCAGGGCCTTCTTCAGCGTCCACGGGTTGGACGCGCCGCCGCGTACGGTCGGGTCGTTGGCGGTGATCAGGCACTCCACGCCCTCCACCACCCCGATCCCGGTCACGAGCGAGGCGCCGACCGCGTACTCACTGCCCCAGGCGGCGAGCGGCGACAGCTCCAGGAACGGGGTGTCCCGGTCGACCAGCAGTTCGATGCGCTCGCGGGCCAGCAGCTTGCCGCGCGAACGGTGCCGCTCGACGTACTTCTCGCCGCCGCCCTCCAGCGCCTTGGCGTGCGCGGCGTCGAGTTCGGCGAGCTTGTCGAGCATGGCGGCCCGGTTGGCCGCGTATTCGGGGCTCGCGGTGTCGAGCCCGGTGGGCAGGACGGTCATGCGTGCACCTCCGGTGCGTCGGCGCGATCCAGCAGGGCCACGGGTATCTCCAGGTGGCGCGAGCGCAGCCACTCCCCCACCGCCTTGGCCTGCGGGTCGAAGCGGTGCTGGGCGGCGACGCCTTCGCCGAGCAGCCCGTGGACGGTGAAGTTGAGCGCGCGCAGGTTGGGGAGGACGTGGCGTACGACGGTGAGCTCGGCGGTCTCCGGAAGGAGCTGGCGGAAGCGCTCGACGGTCAGCTCGTGGGCCAGCCACCGCCACGCCTCGTCGCCACCGGCCCACACCCCGACGTTGGCGTCCCCGCCCTTGTCCCCGCTGCGGGCCCCGGCGACCCGGCCGAGGGGTGCGCGTCGGGTCGGCCCCGGCTCCAACGGCGGCGGCAGCGGTGGCTGTTCAACGTCCTCCAGGGCCTGCGTCCGTACGGGCGGATCGACGGTCAGCCGCGTCCCGTCGGGCAGCACGGCGACATGCTCCACATCCCCGGCCGGTACGGACCGCGCCTCGAACACCCCGTAGGGCGCGCCCTTGCCGGGCGGGGCGGTGACATGGAAGCCGGGGTAGCTGCCGAGAGCCAGCTCGATCGCGGCTCCGGAGAGCGCGCGCCCCACGGCATCCGGCTCCCGGTCGCGGACGACGAGCCGGAGCAGGGCGCTCGCGGTCTCCTCGGTGGCGGCGTCGGCCCGGTCCGTACGGGCCAGCTCCCACCGCACTTCTTCCGGCTGCCGCCCGGCGCGCGCGAAGGCGTCCGCGAACTGGTCCCGGACGAGCTGCGCCTTGGCCTCGATGTCGAGCCCGGTGAGCACGAAGACGACCTCGTTGCGCCAGCCCCCGAGCCGGGTCAGCCCGGCCTTGAGGGCGGGCGGGGGTGCCTCGCCGCGTACGCCGGTGATCCGGACCCGGTCGGGCCCGTCCGTGGCCAGCCGTACGGTGTCGAGCCGGGCGGTGACGTCCGGTCCCGCGTACCGGGCGCCGCCGGTCTCGTACAGGAGTTGGGCGGTGACCGTGCCGAGGTCGACGGCGCCGCCGGTGCCGTCGTGCTTGGTGATGACGGAGGTGCCGTCGGCGTGGATCTCGGCGACGGGGAAGCCGGGCCGGCGGACGTCGTGGTCGCGGAAGAAGGAGTAGTTGCCGCCGGTGGCCTGCGTCCCGCACTCCAGGACGTGTCCGGCGACGACGGCTCCGGCGAGCGCGTCGTGCTCGTCCGGGCCCCAGCCGAAGTGGGCGGCGGCGGGCCCGGTGACGAGGGCGGCGTCGGTCACCCGGCCGGTGACGACGACCTCGGCCCCGGCCCGCAGACAGGCGGCGATGCCCGCGCCGCCGAGGTACGCGTTGGCGGTGAGGAACCCGTCCGGCACGGGCAGGCTGTCGCCCTCGACATGGGCGACGCGCACGGGCACGCCCACCTTCCCGGCCAGCTCGCGCACGGCGTCGGCCAGCCCGGCGGGGTTGAGCCCACCGGCGTTGGCGACGATCCTCACGCCCCGCTCCCGGGCGAGCCCGAGCCCGTCCTCCAACTGCCGCAGGAAGGTGGAGGCGTAGCCGCGCGAGGGGTCCTTGAGGCGGCTGCGGCCGAGGATGAGCATGGTCAGCTCGGCGAGGTAGTCGCCGGTGAGGACGTCGAGGGGGCCGCCGGTGAGCATCTCGCGCACGGCGTCGAAGCGGTCGCCGTAGAACCCGGAGGCGTTGCCTATCCGCAGGGGCGGCGGCACCGGGGGCCGGGGCGCCGGGGGCGGGGATGCCGGGGACCGGGGCGCCGGGGGCGGGGATGCCGGGGACCGGGGCGCCGGGGGCGGGGATGCCGGGGGCCGGGGCGCCGGGGGCGGGGTCATCGGTCCGTCTTGCGGGGGCGGCCCGGCCCGGCGGGTCCGGCGAATGCCTGGGCGATGGAGAGCCAGGTGTCGGCGTCGGCCCCCTCCGCCCGGACGGCGAGGTCGTCGCGGTGGGCGCGCTGGGTGACGAGCAGGCAGAAGTCGTGCAGCGGGCCGGTGACGCGCTGGGCGGCGCCCTCAGGCCCGTACGCGATCGACTCACCGCCCGGCGCCTCCAGTTCCACCCGGAACTCCTCGCCGGGCGCCTGCATCCCCCGGACGAGGAAGGCGTAGTCGCGGGCCCGGACCCCGATGCGCGCGACGTGCCGCAGCCGGGCGGTGGGGGTGCGGGTGACCCCGAGGGCGTCGGCCACGTCCTGGCCGTGCGCCCAGGTCTCCATGAGCCGCCCGGTCGCGATGGACGCGACGCTCATCGGCGGCCCGTACCAGGGGAACTTCGCCCCGGCGGGGGCCGCCCGCAGGGCCTCCTGCAACCGCTCGCGCCCCGCACGCCAGCGGACGAGCAGCGCGTCCGGGGCGTACGCGGCGACGACCTCCTCGGCGGCCCGGTCCACGAAGCCCTCGGGGTCCTTCATCGCCTTCGCCACCTCGTCGCCGAACCGCTCGGGGTCGGTGACGGAGATCAGCGCGACGTCGTCGGTCCAGCTCAGGTGGGCGATCTGGTGGGCGACGCTCCACCCCTCGGCGGGGGTCGCCCCCGCCCACTGTCTCGCGCTCGCGCCGGCGACGAGGAGGTCGAGTTCCTCGCTCTCACTGCGCAGATCGTCGAGCACGGCTGAGGCATCGGACACGGTGCGCTCCCCTCGGGGCGTGGCGGTGTGCCCGGGAGCCTGCCAGCGGAACGGAAAACAATCAAGCATGCTTGCATGATTTTTATTGCCGCGACCGGCGTGCACCCGTCCCGTCAGCCCCGGGATCCGGTTCGGGGCGAACGGCATCCAGTCGATGCCACGGCCTCGCAGTCAAGCGCGGACGGCCGCCATGGGCCGGGGGCGGCCCGGCAGGTTCTCGTGGGCGGCGATGGTGATCCACTCTGCTGCGCTCGGTGTGTCCATGGCTCTCATAGCGCCGGGCGGCCGCCCGGCGGCGTAGACCCGGTTCCCGGCCTACTTCCCCTTCGACGCCGCCTCGGCCATCCTCGCCGTCGTGCTCGCGTCCTGCGGCGCGGCTTCGGTGACCGGCTCCTCCTCCGCCGTTCCACGCTTCGTGGCGGCGGCCCTGCGCAGCAGGGTCGCGGCCAGCAGGAGGGCGAGGGCGACGAGGCCGGCGCCGATGCGGAAGGCGAGCCGGTAGCCGGAGGTGAGGGCCGCGGCTGTGCTCGCCCCTTCGCCCAGCAGGGCGTCCGTGTGCGAGGCGGCGAGCGTGCTGAGGGCGGCGAGGCCGAACGCGCTGCCGATCTGCTGCATGGTGTTGAACATGCCGGACGCGGTGCCCGAGTCCTCGGGCGTGGCCCCCGACATCGCGAGCGTGGCGAGCGACGGCATCGCGAGGCCGAAGCCGATGCCGAGCGGCAGCAGGGCGGGCAGGACGTCCACGGCGTAGCTCCCGTCCGCCGGCACGCGGCTGAGCACGGCGAGCCCTGCCGCGATGAGCCCGAGCCCCGGCAGGAGCACCGTGCGGGGGCCGAAGCGGGCGATCAGCGCGGGTGCGAGGCCGAGGGAGAGTGCGCCGATCGCGACCGAGACCGGGAAGATGCCGAGGCCGGTGTGGATCTCGTCGAAGCCGAGCACCTTCTGCAGGTAGAGCACGCACAGGAACTGGAAGCTGAACATCCCGGCCACCATGAGGGCCTGGATGACCATCGCGCCCGAGACGTCGCGGGAGCGGAACACGCGCAGCGGCAGGAGCGGGTGGGCGGCCTTCGCCTGGCGTACGAGGAAGGCCAGGAGCAGGGCGAGGGCGGCGGCGGCGAAGCCCAGGGTGTGCGGTGAGGTCCAGCCGTGCCCGCCGGTCCCGACGATCGTGTAGACGCCGAGCATCAGCGCGGAGGTGACGAGGAGCGCGCCCGCGGCGTCGGTCCCCCGGCCGAGGCCGGCTCCGTGCTCGGGGGCGAGGACGCGCCCGGCCGCCAGCACGGCGGCGAGGCCGATGGGGACGTTGACGAAGAAGATCCAGTGCCAGCTGATGGTCTGCGTCAGGACGCCGCCGGCGAGGAGGCCCAGTGAGCCGCCTGCGGACTGGACGAAGCTGTAGACGCCGATGGCCTTGGCCCGCTCCTTCGGCTGCGGGAACAGGGTCACGACCATGCCGAGCGTCCCGGCCGAGGTGACCGCCCCGCCGACGCCCTGGGCGAACCGGGAGGCGAGCAGCGTCGCCGCGTCCTGGGAGACACCGCACAGCAGCGAGGCCGCCGTGAAGAGGGCCAGGCCGGCGACGAAGACGCGTTTGCGCCCGATGAGGTCGCCGAGCCGCCCGGAGAGCAGCAGCAGGCCGCCGAAGGGGACGAGGTAGATGTTGACCACCCAGGCCAGCCCCGACGGGGAGAAGCCGAGGTCCCGCTGGATGGCGGGCAGGGCCACGTTCACGACGGTCCCGTCGAGGATGACCATCAGCTGCCCGGCGCAGAGGACCGCCAGGGCCGGCCAACGTGAGGTCTGGACTGATGCATCGGTTCTCCGCACGGCGACTACCTCCAAAGGTGCACGACTTGTTACAGGTGTCATCCTCTGTAACCATCGTGCGTGGCGGAAGGAGGCACTTTCATGTCACGCAGTCACACCGATGTGTCCGACCAGGTCAGCAACGAGGCGTGCCCGCTCACCGAGGTCATCGACCACGTCGCGGGCAAGTGGAGCATCGGGATTCTCGTCGCGGCCGCGCACGGCCCGGTCAGGTTCACCGAGCTGGAACGCACCATCACGGGCATCAGCCGGCGCATGCTCACCCTGAACCTGCGCAAGCTGGAGCGCGACGGCCTGCTCGTGCGGACCGTCTACCCGACCGTGCCGCCCAAGGTGGAGTACACCCTCACGCCCATGGCCCGCGAACTGCACGCCAGCCTCACCGGGCTCGTCGGCTGGGCGGAACGCCACCGGGCGGACATCACCGCCGCCCGCGCCACCTACGACGCCGGCGCCGCAGCGGCCTCCTGACGCCCGGCGCGCCCCTTGTCACCGCTTCCCGGCGCCCCGCACCTGGCTGCGTACCGCGCCCATGCTCGCGCCGATGACCAGGGCGATGGCGAGGGCGTCCGTCGTGGAGAGGGCCTGGTCGAGGACGAGGAAGCCGGCCAGGGCGGCGATGGCGGGTTCCAGGCTCATCAGGATGGCGAAGGTGGGCGCGGGCAGGCGGCGCAGGGCGATGAGTTCGAGGGTGTACGGGAGGACCGAACTCAGCAGGGCGACGGCGGCGCCGAGGCCCAGCGTCGTCGGGACGAGGAGCTTGGAGCCCGCGTCCATGATGCCGAGCGGCAGCGAGAGGACGGCCGCGACCACCATGGCCAGGGCGAGGCCGTCCGCCTGCGGGAAGCGGCGGCCGGTGCGGGCGCTGAAGACGATGTACGCCGCCCACATCGCCCCCGCCGCGAGGGCGAAGGCGGCGCCCACCGGGTCGAGCCGGTCGAAGCCCCCGCCGCTGAGCAGGACGACCCCGGCGAGCGCGAGGGCGGCCCAGACCGCATTGACCAGGCGGCGCGAGGCGACCACCGACAGGACGAGCGGGCCCAGCACCTCCAGGGTGACGGCGGCACCGAGCGGGATGCGGTCGACGGCCTGGTAGAACAGCGTGTTCATGCCGCCCATCGCGACGCCGAACGCCACCACCGTGCCCCAGTCGGCGCGCGAGTGGCCGCGCAGCCGGGGCCGGCAGACGAGGAGCAGGACGAGCGCGGCGGCGGCCAGCCGCAGCGTGACGACGCCGAGCGCACCGGCCCGGGGCATCAGCAGCACGGCGATGGCGGCGCCGAACTGGACGGAAAGACCGCCCGCGACCACGAGCGCGACCGGGGCGAACGCGGCCCGCCGCCCGGCGGTGCGGTCCGGGCCGCCGAGCCCGGGGGCGGCGACCGCCTCCGGCACGGCGACGGCGGCTGCGGCCGGTTCCGAGGCGGCTGTGGCGGTGCTCTGGTCGTTCACCCGGGGGCCTGTCTTTCCTGAATCCATGAACGTGACGGTGCAATGCGACGCACTGCCGAATCGAAGGTACTGCGTTGCTGTACCTACATGATGTAGTTACATTGAGCCCATGGAAACGATCGGGCTGCGTGAACTCAACCAGAACCCGTCCAAGGCCGTGGCGCTGGTGCGCTCGGGCGTGCCCGTACTCGTCACCGACCGTGGAGTGCCGGTCCTGCGCATGGTTCCCGAGGCCGAGACGCCCGATCCGCTCCGGCGCATGCTCGAGTCCGGTGACGCCACTCCCCCCGCCGAGCGGGGCATGCCGGACCTGGCGCCCGAGCTCGCACCGGACGTGCCGAGCCTCTCGGACCTCCTCGTGTCGGAGCGTGACGAGGAGCGTCGGCGTTGATCTACCTGGACTCGTGCGCGCTCCTGAAGTTCATCAAGTCCGAATCGGAGACCGAGGCGCTGCGCGCCTGGCGCGCGGGGTTGCCGGAGGGGACCGAACTGCTGACGAGCGACCTGGCCCGGCTGGAGATCACCCGCACGCTGCATCGCGCCGGAGTCGATCCCCAGCGCATCGCCTACTTCGTGGCGCAGGCTGTCCGGGGTGTCTACCTGATCGACCTCACCAGCACCGTGCTGGCGCGAGCCACCGCCTACCAGACCCGCAGACTGGGCACGCTGGACGCCATCCATCTGGCGACGGCCGACCCGTTCCGGGTCGGTCTCACCGCCTTCGTCACCTACGACACCGAGCTGGCGAAAGCCGCCGCCGACTTCGGACTCCCGGTGCACGCCCCCGCTTGACCCGCGTCACCGTTCCAGACCCTCCGCCAGCACCTGGGCCAGGTGCCGGCCGCGCACCCCGCCCAGCTGGGCGAGCTGGGTGCGGCAGGAGAAGCCGTCGGCCAGGATCTGCGTGCCGGGGGCCGCGTCCCGGACCGCCGGGAGGAGCCGGTCCTCCGCGCAGGCCACCGAGACGTCCCAGTGCCCCCGCTCGAAGCCGAAGTTGCCGGCCAGGCCGCAGCAGCCGCCCTGGAGGTCGCCCGTCAGGCCCGCCCGTTCGCGCAGGCGGCGGTCCGCCTCGTCGCCCAGGACCGCGTGCTGGTGGCAGTGGGTCTGGCCGGTGACGGCGGCGTCCAGGCGCGGGGGGTTCCAGTCGGGGGCGTACGCCTCCAGGTACTGGGCCAGGGTGTGGACGGAGGCGGCGAGCCGGGCGGCGCGCGGGTCGTCCGGGAGGAGTTCGGGCAGGTCGGTGCGGAGGGTCGCGGCGCAGCTGGGTTCGAGGACGACCATGGGTTCGCCGGTCGTGTCGCCCAGCCGGTCCAGGGTGCGGCGCATCACCGTGCGGGCCTTGTCCAGCTGACCGGTGGAGACGTACGTGAGGCCGCAGCACAGCCCTCGTCCGGCGGGAAGCACGCGGCGGCCCGTCGCCTCCAGGACCGTCACCGCCGCCCGCCCCACCTCCGGCGCGAGGTGCTCGGTGAAGGTGTCGGGCCAGAGGATGGCCGGCTGGTCGTTGGACAAGATGAACGGCCCCCTTCCCCAGCGCCGGTTCAGCCACCGCGTGAACGTCTCCCGCGCCAGCACCGGAATTCCGCGTTCCGGGGCGATACCCGCCAGCCGCTTGGCGAGGGCGGCGAGCGGGCGGATACGGGCGAGGGCGTTCAGCGGGCCCGCGAAGGGCGCGGCGAGGCGCAGCCACAGCGGCAGCCGGCCCATCGCGTAGTGGGAGGCCGGGCGGAGCCGGTGGCGGTAGTGGTGGTGCAGGAACTCCGCCTTGTACGTGGCCATGTCCACGCCCACCGGACAGTCGCTGCGGCAGCCCTTGCAGGACAGGCACAGGTCGAGCGCGTCCCGTACCTCCGTGGAGCGCCAGCCGTCCGTGATCACGCCGCCCGCGTCCCCGGCCAGCATCTCGTGCAGCAGCCGGGCCCGGCCGCGCGTGGAGTGGGCCTCCTCGCCGGTCGCCCGGAAGGAGGGGCACATCACGGACGGGCCCGATCCCTTCTCCGTACGGCATTTGGCGACGCCGACGCAGCGGCGGACGGCCGCCGGGAAGTCGCCGCCGTCGTGCGGGTAGCCGAAGGCCACGTCGACGGGTTCGCGGGGCAGGACGTCGAAGCGCAGGTTGTCGTCGAGGCGGGCCGGGCGGGCGAGGATGCCCGGGTTCATGCCGCCGTCGGGGTCCCAGAGGTCCTTGAACCGGGCGAAGAGCGCGACGAGCTCGTCCCCGTACATCTTGGGGAGCAGTTCGGCGCGGGCCTGGCCGTCGCCGTGTTCGCCGGAGAGTGATCCGCCGTGCGCGACGACGAGTGCGGCCAGTTCCTCGGAGAAGCGGCGGAAGCGGGCCACGCCCTCGGGGGTCAGCAGGTCGAAGTCGATCCGGACGTGGATGCAGCCCTCGCCGAAGTGCCCGTACGGGGTGCCGCGCAGGCCGTGTCCGGCGAGCAGGGCGCGGAAGTCGCGGAGGTAGCCGCCGAGCCGGGCGGGCGGCACCGCGCAGTCCTCCCAGCCGGGCCACGCCTCACTGCCGTCCGGCATGCGGGTGGCCGTGCCGGACGCGTCCTCGCGGATGCGCCACAGGGCCCGCTGCCCGGCCGGGTCGGTGACGACGGCGGTGTCCACGGCATCGGCGGACGCGGCCCGCGCGAGGCGTTCGGCGTGCGCCCGCGCCTCGGCCGGGGTGGCGCCGCCCGTCTCGGCGAACAGCCAGGCACCGCCGCGCGGCAGCCCGGCCGGTTCGCGTACGAGGTCGGCGGCCATGCCCTCCACGGTCAGCGGGTGGTACGGGAGGAGGCCGGGGGCGGCCTCGGCGGCGGCGGACTCGTCGGAATAGCCGAGGACGGCGAGCGCGCGGGCGGCGGGCGCCTCGACCAGCCGCAGGGTCGCCTCCGTGACGACGCCGAGCGTGCCCTCGCCGCCGCAGAACGCGCGGACGGGGTCGGGTCCCCGCTCGGGGAGCAGGGCGTCCAGCGCGTAGCCGGAGATGCGGCGCGGGAGGTCGGGGAAGCCGGTGCGCAGGAGGGCGAGGTGGTCCGCGACCAGTTCACGGACGCCGGGCGGGCCGGGCGCGCCGCGCTCCAGGCGCAGGGTGTCGCCGCCGTAGCGGGCGACGGTCAGGGCGTGGACGTTGTCGGCGGTGGTGCCCCAGGCGACCGAGTGGGAGCCGCAGGAGTTGTTGCCGATCATGCCGCCGAGGGTGCAGCGGCTGTGCGTGGAGGGGTCGGGGCCGAAGGTCAGGCCGTGCGGGGCGGCGGCGGCCCGCAGGTCGTCCAGGACGAGTCCGGGCTGCACCACCGCCGTACGGGATACGGGGTCCAGCTCGACGACGGACCGCAGGTGGCGGGTGAGGTCGAGGACGACGCCGGTGCCGGTGGCCTGCCCGGCGATGGACGTGCCGCCGCCGCGCGGCACGACGGGCACCTGGTGCGCACGGCAGACGGCGAGCGCGGCGGCGGTGTCGGCGGCGTCGCGCGGAGCCACGACGCCGAGCGGCACCCGCCGGTAGTTGGACGCGTCCATCGTCGTCAGCGCCCGCGCGGTGGCGTCGAACGCGACCTCGCCGCGTACGGCCGCCCGCAGGTCGCGGACCAGCGCGGCGGGGGCGGTGGGGGCGGTGGAGGTGCTGCTGCCGTGCGGTGCGTTACCGGATGCCATCCGACCAGGATGCCGCCCGCGTACGCCAGGCCCGTGCGCAGCGCCCGTGCGGGCACCCCGAAGTCACCGGCATGACGTCAAACAGTCGAAAAGCGGCAGGCATGCAAACACAAACAGAACAGAGAGCACCACAAGTTCTTCCCAAACAGATCGTCAATTCTCATATAGTGACCGAGACTTATCTGGGAATCGCTTGTTCCAGTTGTCACGTTTCGCCCCGAGCGCCACCGATCCGCCCGAACCGCCCCGTCCGTCACCGTCCGCCCCCAAGGACTCCGCTTTGAGCCCCTCAACCCGGCCGACCGCACTGGCCCTTCTGGTCACGGCGGCCCTCACCGGACCGCTGTGCGCGTGGGCGATCGTCGCCGCTCCCGAATCGGCCAGGACCGCGGTGGCCTGGGGCGCCTGCGCCGCCGCCGTGCTGCTCGTCGCCGCCGTCGCCACCGCCGTCCACGCCCGCGCCACGATCCGCCGGCTGCGGGCGGCGCATGCCGCCGAGAGCGAGCGGTTCACCGCCGAGGTCTCCCGCATGGTCTCGACCTCCGCCGCCGAGGCCCAGCGGTTCACCGCCGAGAACGCCCGCGTCAAGGCCGCCGCCGCCACCGAGAAGGCCAAGGTCACCGCCGAGGCCGAGGCCGCCACCGCCCGCCTCACCGCCGAGTCCGAGGCCGTCACCGCCCGCCTCACCGCCGAGAACGCCAAGCTCAAGGCGCTCGCCTCACGCAGCCGGACCGAGCGCTCCGCCGCCCTCTCCTCCTGCGCCAACGCGGCCGGCCGCATGCAGGCCCTGGCCACGAGCATGCTCGCCGACCTGCGCGAGATGGAGCACCGGCACACCTCCGAGGACGTCCTGACCGACCTGCTGCACCTGGACCACCGCACCGCCCAGGCCGGCCGCCTCGCCGACTCCATCGCCGTGCTGACCGGGGCCCGCTCCGGGCGGCGCTGGGCCAAGCCCATCGTCATGGAGTCCGTCCTGCGCGGTGCCATGGGCCGGATCAGCGGCTACCAGCGCGTCCGGCTCCACTCCACCAGCGACGTCGCCGTCGCCGGCCACGCGGCCGAGGGCGTCATGCACGCCCTGGCCGAACTCCTCGACAACGCGGCGAACTTCTCGCCGCCCACCGCCGAGGTCCACGTGTACGTGGAGGAGGTCCCGGCCGGCATCGTGGTGACCGTCGAGGACAGCGGCCTGGTCATGAGCGACGTGCAGCTGCGCCGGGCCGAGCGCGCGGTGTCCGCCGACGACACCGACCTGACCGCCCTGACCGGCACCCGCCTCGGCCTGGCCGTCGTCGGCCGGCTGGCCCGCAAGCACGGGCTCACGGTCTCCTTCCGGCCCTCGGCACGCGGCGGGACGGGCGCCCTGATGATGCTCCCGCAGGAGATCATCACCCGCACCCCGGCCCGAACCGCCCCCGAGGCAGGCCCGGCCGCCGCCCCCGCCGAGCCCGAGCCCGTCCACACCTCAGGGGCCGACCCGGCCGCCCCCGGCGACCGGCACAGCGCCTCCGCCCCCGCCGCCCCGCCCGCCGACGAGCCCATGCGCTCCGACTCGGCCTCGGACACCACCGGCAACCTCCCCAAGTTCGGGGAGAGCGGCCTGCCCAAGCGTTCGCGCGGGCGCACCCTGGCCGCGGCCGAGGCCCGCGCCCGGGCGGCCTCCGGCACCGAGACCGCACCGGACACCGGCGCGGACGGCTCCGTACCCCGGCCCCGTACGCCGGACCACCGGGCCCAGGCGGCCCGCTTCAGCAGCTTCCGCAAGGCCGTACGGCCCAACTCCCCAGACCCGGAAGGCAACACCCGATGACCGCGACCACCGACGAGAAGCTCAGCTGGCTGCTGGAGGGGCTCCTGGAACGGACCCCCGGCACCCGTCACGCCCTCGTGCTGTCCAGGGACGGCCTCAAGCTGTGCCGCACCCCCGAGCTCTCCGTCGACCAGGCGGACCAGCTGGCCGCGATCTCCGCCGGCATCCAGAGCCTGTCGCACGGCGCCTCCGTGGAGTTCGGCAGCGGCAACGGCGGAGTACGGTCGGCCATGGCCGAGTTCTACGGCGGCATCCTGTTCATCGTGGAGGCGGGCGCGGGCGCCCATCTCGCGGTCGTCGCCGCCGAGAGCGCCGACGTGGGCCTCGTCGGGCACAACATGAGCGAGCTCGTCGAACAGCTCGGCGAGCACCTCGTGGCCCCGCCGCGCGAACCCGCCGAGGCCGCGTCCGCCCCGGGCACGGCCGTATGACGCCCCGTCCCCGCCCGGGCAGGGACGACGCCCCGGACCGGCTCTACACCCTCACCGGTGGCCGCACCCGGTCCGACTCCGCCGCCTTCGACCTGGTCACGCTGGTGGTCGCCGAGTGCGAGCCGGCCCCCGGCATGCAGTCGGAACACGTCGCGATCCTGCGGATGTGCGAACGGCCCACCGCCGTGGTCGAGATCTCCGCGACCCTCGACCTGCCCGTCAGCATCGTGCGCATCCTGCTGTGCGACCTGCTCGACACCGGCCGGATCAGCGCCCGCCACCCGCGTACCGCACGCGTATCGGACCGGCTACCCGCCCCCGACATCCTGGAACAGGTGCTCGTTGGACTCCGCAACCTCTGACCGTGCCGCCCTGCAGGCGACGGCCGACAACGGACTGAAGATAGTCGTGGTCGGCGGCTTCGGGGTCGGCAAGACCACCATGGTCCGATCCGTGAGCGAGATCCGTCCGCTCAACACGGAGGAGACCATGACCCGCGCCGGCGAGGCGGTCGACCACCTCGACGGCGTGGACACCAAGACGTCCACCACGGTCGCCTTCGACTTCGGCCGGATCAGCCTGGACGAACGCTCGGTGCTGTACCTGTTCGGCGCGCCCGGCCAGGAGCGCTTCTGGTTCCTGTGGGACCGGCTGTTCTCCGGCACCCTGGGCGCCGTCGTCCTGGTCGACACCCGGCGCCTGGCCGACTCCTGGTACGCCATCGACCGGCTGGAGCACCACGGCACGCCGTTCATCGTCGCCTGCAACGACTTCGGCGGTCCGCTCCACACCGAGCAGCAGATCCGGGAGGCGCTGGACCTCTCCCCGGACGTGCCGCTCGTGGAGTGCGACGCGCGCGACCGGTCCTCCAGCAAGTACGTACTGATCACCCTGGTCGAGCACCTGCACCAGCTGTCCGCCGCCCGCGTCAGGGACGCCGCCGGGCCCGCCGCGCCCGACGACGACCCGGCCCTGGCGGCCGCCCTGACCTCGGAGCCCACCCCGTGACCCAGTGCCCCCACGCGGCGGCGGCCGGTGCCGTACCGCTGTCCGGCCCCCGGTTCCAGGCCGAACCCGCCCAGCTGTACCGGGAGATCCGGCGCGACCACGGCCCGGTCGCCCCGATCGTGCTGCCCGGTGACATCCCCGCCTGGCTCGTCCTCGGCTACCGCGAACTGCACCAGGTCACCGGGGACCCGGCCCTGTTCACCCGCGACTCGCAGCTGTGGAACCAGTGGGACGCGATCCCCGAGGACTGGCCGCTGATGCCGATGATCAGCCGGGACCAGCCCTCGATCCTCTACACGGTCGGCGAACGCCACAGCCGCCGCGCCGCGATGATCGGCGAGGCGCTGGAGGCGGCGAACCCGTTCGAACTCAAGAAGAGCACCGAGGAGTTCGCCGACGAACTGATCGACGCGTTCTGCTCGGCCGGTGAGACCGACCTCATCGCCCAGTACGCGATGCTGCTGCCGGTACGGGTGCTGGCGAAGCTCTACGGGTTCTCCGACGACCAGGGCCCCGCCCTCGTCACCGCGATGAACGACATGATCAACGGCGGGCCCGAGGCGCTGGCCGGCCAGAAGCACATCGCCACGTCCATGTACCAGTTGCTGGCCGAGCGGCGGGCCGAGCCCGGCGACGACGTGGCGACCCGGATGCTCGCCGACACCGGCGGCTTCACGGAGGAGGACGTCGCCCGGGACCTGATGGTCATGATGGCCGCCGGGCACCAGCCGACCTCCGACTGGATCGGCAACTCGCTGCGCCTGATGCTCACCGACGACCGCTTCGCCGCCTCCCTCTCCGGCGGCCGGCACAGCGTCGGCGAGGCCATGAACGAGGTGCTGTGGGAGGACACCCCCTCGCAGAACATCGCCGGTCGCTGGGCGGCCCGCGACGCCCATCTCGGCGGCCGCCACATCAAGGCCGGCGACCTGCTCGTCCTCAGCCTGGCCGGGGCCAACGCCGACCCCCAGGTCCGTACCGACGGATCCACCCTCACCGGCGGCAACAACGCCTTCTTCTCCTTCAGCCACGGCGAACACCGCTGCCCCTTCCCGGCGCAGGAGATCGCCGAGGTCATCGCCCGTACCGCCATCGAGGTCATCCTCGACCGGCTGCCCGACGTCGACCTCGCCGTCCCCGCCGACCGGCTGACCCGGCGCCCCTCCCCCTGGCTGCGTGGCCTGACGGACCTGCCCGTGAGCTTCACGCCCACCCCCGCCCTTGGAGACCCCAGATGACCGCGCCCACGACCGAACCGACCGGCACCGGCAGCGACCAGGACCGCATCGTCCTCGATCCCTTCGTCACCGACCTCGCGGGCGAGAGCGCACGGCTGTACGCGGCGGGCCCGCTCGCCCGCGTCGAACTGCCGGGCGGCGTGCCCGTCTACAGCGTCACCCACTACGCCGAGGCGAAGGCGCTGCTCACCGACAGCCGCCTGGTCAAGGACATCAACGTGTGGGGCGCCTGGCAGCGCGGCGAGATCCCGCTCGACTGGCCGCTGATCGGCCTGGTCAACCCGGGCCGCACCATGCTCACCGCCGACGGCGCCGAGCACCGCAGGCTGCGCGGCCTGGTCGCGCAGGCGCTGACCGTGCGGCGGGTGGAGCGGCTGCGCGAGGGCATCGAGGCCCGCACGAAGGAGCTGCTGGACCGGCTCGAACAGCACGCGGCGGGCGAAACGGTCGACCTGAAGGCCGAGTTCGCCTACCCGCTGCCGATGAACGTGATCAGCGAGCTGATGGGCATCGACTCCGCCGACCTGCCCCGGATGAAGGAACTCTTCGACAAGTTCTTCTCCAACATGACGCCCCGCTCCGAGGTGCCGCAGATGATGGCGGACATCCACACGCTCTTCTCGCGCATCCTGGACGAGAAGAAGCAGTCCCCGGCCGACGACCTGACCGGCGCGCTGCTGGTGGCCTCCGAGGACGGGGACCACCTCACCGACGACGAGATCCTCAACACCCTGAAGCTGATCATCGCGGCCGGTCACGAGACGACGATCAGTCTCATCGTGAACGCCGTCGTGGCGCTCCAGAGCCACCCGGAGCAGCGGCGCGCGGTGCTGGCCGGCGAGGTGGGCTGGGACGGGGTGATCGAGGAGACGCTGCGCTGGTCGGCGCCGACCTCGCACATCCTGATCCGGTTCGCCACCGAGGACATCGCGGTCGGCGACCGGGTGCTGCCGAAGGGCGAGGGGATCATGATCTCGTTCGCGGCCATCGCGCACGACGAGGAGCAGTGGGGGGAGACGGCGACCGAGTTCGACGTCACCCGCTCCCCCAACCGCCACATCTCCTTCGGCCACGGCCCGCACGTCTGCCCGGGCGCCGCGCTGTCCCGCCTGGAGGCGTCGGTCGCACTGCCCGCGCTGTACGCCCGCTTCCCGGACCTGGCGCTGGCCGTCCCGGCGGGCGAGCTGCGCAACAAGCCGATCGTCACGCAGAACGACCTGTACGAACTCCCGGTCACCCTGCGCTGACGGCGGCCCGTACGGGGCAACTGGCGGCGGCCCGTACAGGGCAACTGACAGCGGCCCGTGCGGGGCACTGACGGCGGTCCGTACGAATGTTCCTCCCACGACCACGAGTCGGGACCCCCGTCTCATCCGACGGACAGGGTGCGTAGCCGCCGCACGGAAGGGCTACGCTCCGACTCGTGGCCGACATCCAGATTCCCGCTGACATCAAGCCCGCCGACGGGCGCTTCGGCGCCGGTCCCTCCAAGGTGCGGACGGAGGCGCTCGACGCGCTGGCCGCCACCGGAACGTCTCTGCTCGGTACGTCCCACCGCCAGGCCCCGGTGAAGAACCTGGTCGGCGCGGTGCGCGACGGCGTGCGCGACCTCTTCTCCCTCCCCGAGGGCTACGAGGTGATCCTCGGCAACGGCGGCACCACCGCCTTCTGGGACATCGCGACGCACGGTCTGATCGAGTCGAAGTCCCAGCACCTCAACTTCGGCGAGTTCTCCTCGAAGTTCGCGAAGGCCGCCAAGCTCGCCCCGTGGCTGGCCGACCCGACCGTCATCGCCTCCGACCCGGGCACCCACCCGGACCCGAAGGCCGAAGCGGGCGTCGACGTCTACGCCTTCACGCACAACGAGACCTCGACCGGTGTCGCGGCCCCGGTCAAGCGGGTCGCGGGCGCCGACGAGGGCTCCCTCGTCCTGGTGGACGCCACCTCCGGCGCGGGCGGCCTGCCGGTCGACATCGCGGAGACGGACGTCTACTACTTCGCCCCGCAGAAGTCCTTCGCCTCCGACGGCGGCCTGTGGATCGGCATCTTCTCGCCGGCGGCCCTGGAGCGCGCGGCCCGCGTCCACGCCTCGGGCCGGCACATCCCGGAGTTCTTCTCGCTGCCCACCGCGATCGACAACTCCCTGAAGAACCAGACGTACAACACCCCGGCGCTCGCCACGCTCTTCCTGCTGAACGAGCAGCTGAAGTGGATGAACACCCAGGGCGGCCTGGAGTTCACGACCGGCCGCACGGCCGCCTCCTCGGGCCACCTGTACGGCTGGGCCGAGGACTCCAAGTACGCGACCCCGTTCGTCACCGACCCGGCGAAGCGCTCGCAGGTCATCGGCACGATCGACTTCGCGGACGAGATCGACGCCTCCGCGATCGCCAAGGTCCTGCGCGCCAACGGCATCGTGGACACCGAGCCGTACCGCAAGCTGGGCCGCAACCAGCTGCGCGTCGCGATGTTCCCGGCGATCGACCCGGCGGACGTCCAGGCCCTGACGGCCTGCATCGACTACGTGATCGAGAAGCTGTAGCCCGTACGCCCCGGAACGGCCCTGCGCACCGTCGAGGTGTGCAGGGCCGTTTCTGCTTCACACGGCTTCTGCTTCACTCGACCGAGTGGCATATGCCAGAAACACGGTCGGCGGCCGTTCCGCCCTACGATGGTGGTCTCGACACCAGCCATTCCAGGGGGCCCGCAATGTCTGCAGCAGCGGTCGAGCGCCCCTGTGACGATGGCCCGGAGCCCCTGCTCGTCACGGCCAACAGGCTCGCGGAGCAGCATCCCGGCTATCGCGTCGAGATCATCGCAGGCGTCATCACCGTGGCCCCGCCCCTGGACGGCCCGCACGCGGACGCGCTGACCACGCTCATGATCCCGTTCCTCGCCGCAGGACTTCATGGCACCGAGTCGAGAGTCCTCCAGGGCATCGGCCTGTGGCTGCCGGGCGGTCCGGAGGACTACGCGATCCCCGACCTGGCCCTGGTCGACGCGGATTTCGATGAGCACCTGATCGAGAACAACAGCTACGATCCGGCCGTCTTCCGCCTCGTTCTGGAGGTCACCTCCAGCAACTACAACAGCGACCTGCGGCACAAGGTCTCCGCGTACGCCGAGGCGAAGGTCCCCGTCTACGTGATCCTCGACCGCAAGCACGGCCGCGTCCACGTCCTGACGGAACCGCTGGGCGGCTCGTACGACCGCCACGAGGTCTACGCCCCCGGCCAGCAGGCGCCGCTCCCCGCCTCGATCGGTGCCGAGGTGAACCTCGATGTCGCCGAGCTGATCAAGGCGGGCCGGGTCCAGTCCCGCACGTCCGAAGCCTGAGGCTCACCCCCCGCCCAGCCGCCACCGCTCCTCGCCGTCCTCCCACTCCCCGGTCCGCTCCAGACCGGCCCCTGCGGCCACGGCGGCGGACGCGGCGTGCTCGGGGTGGATGTGGGCGACGACGGTCCGTACGCCGGTTGCGCGCAGGTGGGCGACCAGGGCCCGGGCGGCTTCCCGGGCGTACCCCCGCCCCTGCCACTCCACCCCCACCACCCAGGCGATCTCGGCCCGCCCGCCGCGCACGGTGGCCTGCACATAGCCGATCAGCCGGCCCGTCCCCCGCTCCCGCAGCACCCAGTTCCACCACAGCTCGCCGGGGTCAGGCGAACCGGCGGTCTGCCGTACGTACCGCGCCCGCAGGGTCTCGACGGTCTCCGGGGCGCCTCCCGTGAAGGCGTGCAGGGCGGGGTCGGCCAGCACGGCGGCCATCTCGTCCGCGTGCTCCACCCGCAGGGGCAGGGCGTCGAGGCGGGGCGTGGTGAAGGGGGCGGGGCGGCGGCCGGTCGTCATGGACCGGGGACCTTACGCGAAACGGCGGCCGGGCGGCGGCTCCTCGGATGACACCGGCCCGTACCGGAGCACCATGGAGGTATGGATACGATCCCGCAGCTGAAGCCCTACGTGAAGCAGTACACCGTCCTGCTGAGCACGCGGCGGCAGGACGGGACGCGCGCCTACACCCCGGTGCACATCGCGGTCGAGGGCGACCACGCCTACATCCGTACGTTCTCCTCGGCCTGGAAGGTGGAGCGGATGCGCAACCACCCGGTGGTGCGGATCGGCCCGTGCACCGTACGGGGCCGGCCCACGGGACCGCAGACCGAGGCGCACGCGCGCCTCCTCCCGGCCGGTTCGAAGGAGGACACGCACGCGGCCCGGATGCTGTCCCGGAAGTACCCGGCCACGCAGGGGGTGCTCGTCCCGCTCACGCACCGGATCAAGCGGGACAGGACCCTGCACTACGAGATCCGGCCGCTGGACGCCTGAGCGCTCACTCCTTGCGGCGCCGCCTGCCGAGGAAGAGCAGCAGCCCGATCCCGGCGAGGACGGCGACGCCGGTCAGCGTGGTCCCCTTCACCGGCACCCCGTCGCCGCCGGCCGCGTCCTTCACCCCGCCTGCCCGGTGGGTGGCTCCGCCCCCGCCGCCGTCCCCGGTCTTCGGCAGGTCCACCCGCACGACACGGCTCTCCTCGCCCTCGGAGCCGTACATCAGGGCGGAGCCGTCCGCCGTGTACGTCACCGACTCGGACTGCGGGAGGAGGGGCGATTCGACGGGGTAGTCCTTGCCGAGCCGGCCCTTCGCGAAGGCGTAGCCGCGTGCGCTGAAGTAGGAGCGCAGGACCAGCTCCCTGCCGTCCGGGGAGAACGCCCCGTCCGTCACCCACGGCACCTCGCCGACCCGCCGGAAGACGTTGACGGCGCCCGCCGTCAGCTTCGCGGGCCCTTCGTAGAGGCCCCCTCCCTCCTCGTTCTTCGACGCGATGTAGACGCGGCCGGTTTTGGGGTGGACCATCAGCGCCTCCGCGTTGCGCGGACCGTCGGCGTACTTGACGTCGAACTGCGTGGCCCGGACCGTCGCGTCCCGCAGCACCTTCGGCTCGGGGAAGCGGTAGATCCAGACGTGGTCCCAGCTGCCATTGAGGTTGTCGCCGATGTCGCCGACGTACAGGTTCCCGTCCGGGCCGAGCGAGATGGCCTCGACGTCACGCGGGGCGCCGACGCCCTTCATGGTGATCGTCGCGACGGTCTTCCCGGTGCGGGAGTCGACGGCGAAGACGTACGGGCCGTCGTCGCTGTCGTTGTGCGTCCAGTAGATCCCCGGGTGGGCGCGGCTCGCGGCGAGGCCGCTGGACTCGGTGATCCGGGGGTCCTCGATCGTGAAGGTCCGATCGGCCCCGTCGTCGTCGGCCACGGCGGGCGCCGCCGCGGCGAGGGAGAGCAGCGCGGCGGCGCCTAGGACGGTCAGTCGGTACGAACGCATGGCACAAGTGTCCATCGTCACGTACCGGGCCGTATCCAAGATCCGCCATGATGGCGCCATGCGTTTCATGTGTGTCGGCGATTCCATGACCATCGGGCGCGCCGGCGACTTCACGTGGCGCTACCGCATGTGGCAGCACCTGTCGACGTCCCTCGACGGCCCCTTCGCACTCGTCGGCCCGCGCACGGAGCTGCACGACACCGAAACGGGCACCCCGGCCTCCTCCGCGTACGCCGCCGAGGACTTCCCGCTCCCCGCCCGCCGCCACCTGGCCGGCTGGGGTGAGGGCTGGCTGCACATGGCCCCGGTGATCGCGGACACCGTGGCCGAGCACCGCCCGGACGTCCTGCTCGTCTCGCTCGGCCTGATAGACCTCGGCTTCTACACCGACAGCGAGCAGACCGCGCTGAACGCCCGCGCCTTCCTGACCGCCGCCCGCACGGCGAACCCGCACATCCGGTGCGTCCTGCTCCCCGTCATCCCGAACATCCGCGCCGAGACGGACGCCCCCTTCGCCGCCGAGTGCGCCCGCTTCAACGAACTCCTCGCCAAGGCGGTGGCGGACCTGGACACCCCGACCTCCCCCCTCCTCCTGGCCTCGCACCCACCCGGCTACGACATCCACACCGACACCTACGACGGCACCCACCCGGGCCCCACCGGCGAACACCACCTGGCCGCCGCCTTCGCCGACGCGATGCACCAGGCGTGGGAGGTGGGCGGGGCGTACACGGGGGCGGTAGGGCGGCCGGTTCCGGAGGCGGCTACTTCAGGAAGCCGGTGAGGCCACCGCCCACCCAGAAACCACTTTGACCTGCTGTTTTTCCAGCACTCTGGGCTGCCTGGCCGATGCGCTTCGCTTCATATGGCGGATTCTTAGTGTCGTCGGATTCAGCCTCTGCGTAGTGCATGTGCTGCACCGACCTCCGTACCCCCGTTTCTTAGGTGCAGCGCCGCATGCCAGCGCACTGTGTCTGAAATCGTGGCTCGCGCTGGAACCGTATCGGAAAGGGAAGACAGCATGACCGCCGGCAAGGGGTACCCAAAAGGGTTACTGAAAGTTCCGACAGTCACAACAGATGCTTGGGCCTCCCAGCACGAGGCCGCCCGCATCCTGGGTGTCTCGGTAGGAAAAATTGGCGTACTGATAGCAACGGATCACTTGACGCCCGCCCACAACCCTGCCGGGGAGGCGGGAGTGACCAGGGTCAGCCTGTTCGAAGAAGTCGATTGGCGTACAACGGCGACGATATCCAAAAAGATGCGACGACTTTTCAAGGATTCCATCAAGTTCATGTAGAGCTACCTGAAAGAGCTCCTAGCGCGGTCATGCTGAAACAACCTGATCGGCCGTGACGCAATGCGCCACCAAACTTCGAGAGGGCTTGTGAAATACAAAGACTTCAAGGACGACATCTCGGGAGCTTCGTGGAACTCGCCCGCGAAGACCGAAGCGGTTTACTCGAGAGTGCAAACGCCACTCGGCGAGATCACACTGGTTCGCGGCCCGTCCAGCACTCGTACCCCAGTCGCCCTGGCCGACGGTTGGGAGGATTGGGTCGTCTCCCTGGCAGGGGTTGCCGAGGCAAGGGTCTGGGACCTGGGCGCACCCATCTATGTAGGTCGAAAGCGTCTGGTAGCCGGAGCAGCGGGAGAGTTCAACGGGGCAGGGTTCAACATCCGCACCCATTCACCGTTTCGTCGATCCGCCAGGATTGTTTCGTTTGACGGCCTCGGGATCACATTCACCGTTCGCGGCATAAAGGTCCACGTCCATGAAGGTGGCAACTGTATAGCGACAAGCACTGTGGGCGATTGGGACATCATCGCACCCTCAGTCGCAGGAGTTATCAGCATATGCCTATCCGTATGGGCCGGCATGGCCCACTTCCTGCAGACCCCCGTCTTCAGAATGCTCTGACGGAGGGCGACATTACTAATCCCGAACTTCATGATGGTCCGTCGGGTTTCTTGGGCAAACCGTTTCCGTCGTTCGGGCTGGCGGCGACCAGGCCGATGGCCCGGCTGTCGTGTCGGTGGGAGGCGAACAGCTCGACCTCGCCGCGAACGGCACCGGAGCTAATACTTCCGTTGGACCAGGGGTGGAAGTCTCCGGAGAGTCACGAGTGTCACCTCCTTGTCTGTAGGAGCTGGCATTGGGGCCGAAGTGGGTACGCAAAGCTCGTACAGCACTATGATCAGACGCCTCTTCACCTGGTGAATTCGGCGATCACATGAGGCGCATGGGCGCTTTGTCCCGCACGCCCCCGGAGGCAAAAATGTACGAGATGATCCTTGCGGCTCGAACCTCGCACTCCGTGAACTACGGAGAGCTCATCGGAGGAGTTCTCGTGGCCGTGATCGGCTCGCTCCTTGCGTTCAACGTTCGAGGCTGCGCCGAGGCAGTCGCCGACTTCTTGGGGGAAAGAATATTTTCGGCCTTCTACCGCAATGACATCATCCTGAGGATTCCGGCCGGATTCGCCACGATAATGGGTACCGCATTCGCTTTCATAAACATAAAAATCCTACTCTTTGGGTTCTAGGAGCGATAGCGAAGGGGGGAAATACCGAGTATGCCCGATGGGCACTCAACGGTGGCCATGCACGCATAAACAGCATCGTAACTGGCCCCCGACAAGGTGGGCTTCCGCTGCGGTGGAGATATAGCCGACTGTTCAAGTAAAACGTTGACGGGGTGACGTCGCGAAAACGTCACCCCGCTCAACCTTACAGCGTGAGGAATAGAATTGAACAAAGGGTTTTGTTCAACAAGAAACCATATAGCAGTCGACAGGGAGCGAAGCATCGGCGGGCCTCCACAGAAACTGTCAATCTGGCAAGTCATGGGCGCCTGCCGCGCCAGTCTCGCCTTCTGGTGCATAGCGGCAGCGATCTTGAGCTTGCTTCTGAACTGGAAGGCACCAATTCTTCTGGTCGGCATATTCTTTTCAATTTTTCTATTGGCTTCTACATCCAGGCGCGTAAAAGGACACACCGCTAGATGCAGCTTGCTCGGTGCACTCACCAGCACCCTACGCATCGCCAATCTAGTTACATAAGACTTCTGACTGCCCTTTAGTTCAGCTGATTTACACCTATCGGAATCCCGCAATTCCTGGCGGGAGGCAACTTCGACACTATGGCTCACGTTGGTCGGAGTTGGCGTAATGGCTATTGGATTCGCCACGGCCAGTCGATCTAACGTAAGGATCGTACAGAACTTTTTCCCTGCCTCTCAGAGTTCCACTGATTGCCGCCGCATTCCACGCGCTACCGCATGGCTGCTTGAAGTAAATTTTCCACGAGTCGTGACGGACCGCGCCGACGGAAATCGGAATTAATCGGGCCGAGTTCCATGTAGCGAATCGGACGGATCGTTGGTGTAAGCAGAGCGCTGCTGGACCCTGCCTACGCTCACTCCATGAACCAGCGTGGCCACGCGCCCCCCGCGCCCCCTCACATTCGGCTGGGGAACGCCTCGTCCTGCGTAGGCACCGTCAAGTGGCCCGTCGTCAGGGCGTCCAGGACGTCGTCCAGGCGGAGGTAGCGGCCCTGTTTGATGCTCGGGGTGATGTTGGCGATCCTGCCGGCCTCGCGGAGGTGGAAGATCGTCCAGGGCGTCCCGAAGGTGTCCAGCCGTTCGCCGTCGCGCAGGATGGCGCGGGTTCGGGGGCTCGCGGGGCGGGTTCCGTCGATCTGCTGGTTGACCGTCTCGACCGCGTCGACCCCGAAGACCAGGCCCTCGCCGCCCCGCTGGTACATGACCAGCATCTTGGGGCGCGCGAGCCCCACATGCGCGCCGCTGCCCAGTTGGCACACGTACGCCCCGTGCGCCTTCAGATCCGCCATGGTCCGGGCGTTCGCGGGCACGATCACCGCGTGCTCCTGGAGGGAGCGGAACCAGGCCAGGGCGGGCGCCTCGTGCCACACCAGTTTGCCGCGGTTGCGGTAGGCGGGGGCGGCGAGGAGGCCCCGTGCCGCCATCCGCTCGGCGCCGCGTGGGGGCCGCCCCACCAGGGACCCGAAGTCGGCCCGTGTGATGACCTCGGGCAGCCCCTCGAACCAGGCCGTCGAACCCTCGTTGCCGCTCATGTTCCCCCCGTATCTCGTTTCGGTTTAGCTCGTACGTGCATGCGTTCCCCCTGCGGTCCGAACAGGCTCAGGAACTCCACCGGGTCCGGGCCCGCCGCGCCCCACCAGTGCGGGGTGTGGGTGTCGAACTCGGCCGCCTCCCCCGCCGTGAGGATCAGGTCGTGGTCGCCCAGGACCAGGCGGAGCCGGCCGGAGAGCACGTACAGCCACTCGTAGCCCTCGTGCACCCGTTGCTCGACCGGGCCGGAAGGGGCCGTCGCGCCAGGCATGACCTGCTTGTACGCGTTCACGCCGCTGAGGTGGCGGGTGAGCGGGACGAAGGTCATGCCGTGACGCTTGAAGGGGCGGAAGGTGACCCGGGGGTCGCCCGTGTCCGGGGCGCCGACCAGCTCGTCCAGCTGGACCCCGTACGCCTTGGCCAGCGGGAGCAGCAGTTCGAGGGTGGGTTTGCGGCCCCCGGACTCCAGGCGGGAGAGCGTGCTGAGCGAGATCCCCGTCGTCTCGCTCAGCTGCGTCAGCGTCGTCCCGCGCTCGGTGCGCAGCGCCCGAAGGCGCGGGCCGACGCCCGTCAGGACCGACGCCAGCTCGTCGTCCTTCATGGGCCCGCCGCCATCGTTCCGTTCCTTCGCTGCCATGCCTCCATTTGCCGACCCGGCAAGCGGCCTTGTCAACCGGAGGAGACCCCGGAGGCCCGCTAGGAAGCCCCGGAGGCCGCCCCGGAGGTGCCCACGGACCCGTTCGCCGGGCCGATCATGGCCATGGAGAGCCGGGTCAGCTCACTGGTCAGCAGGTCCGGCGGCATCTGGCGCGGATGGCGGCCGTGGTGGGCGAGCAGTTCGTCCACGGACCGGGTCAGGACCTTCACGACCACCGCCAGGTCACCGTCCACCGCGTGCCCGCGCCCCCGGGCGCGCTCGGCCTCGTGGGCCAGGAACTCCGTCCACACCGAGCGCCACATCGTGAGGTGGTCGTCCATCGCCCGGCTCACGCCCAGCACCTCGACGAACGCCACCCGGGCCGCCTGCGGGTCCGGCGTGACGGCCCGGACGTAGGCGGCGAACAGCCTGCGGACCCGCTCCTCGGTCGGACAGGTGTCCATGCCCTCGGCGGACAGCTCCGCCTGCGACGCCTGCATCCCGGCCATCGCGACCTCGTCGTACAGGTCCACGAGCAGCGCCTCGCGCGACTCGAACTCGCGGTGGAAGTCCCGGACTTCCACCTGCGCCTCCGCGCACAGATGCTCGACCGACGTATGGGCGTAGCCGTACACCGCGAACAACGTCCGCCCGGCCGCCATGAGTTGCGCCCGGCACCGCGCGGGGTCCCGCACCGCCCGTACACCGTCCCAAAGTGCCACCACGGCATCCACCACGGGTCCTCCTCAGTCCGTTCCGGCCCCCGCGCCCACTCTGCTCGCTCCACCGCGTCCACGGCGGAACCGCCACACCGGCGAACGGCCGTACGCCTCACCGTTCTCCGGCATCCTTCTCAAGGACCGCCGCGACCCGCTCCCGCCAGGGCAGCCGGTCCGGCTCCTCGAAGTCCTCGCCCGGCCGCGACCGCGGCCACTTGGCCTCGTGCACCTCCCAGGCCGCCGCCCGCGCGCACGTCCGGCACACCGTTTCGTTCGCCCGGGGCCGGAACACATGCTCCGGCCCTCCGCCCTCGCACGGCACATACGGCCGCACCTCGGGTACGTACGCCGGTTCCTCCGGCAGCTTCTGTACGAGCCGATGGCGCACGAACCCCACCGCCGACCGCACCCCCTCCGCAGGCAGCTCGCTCACCAGCGCGAGGCGCAACTCCGCCGCCTTCACGCCGCGCCGCAGCCAGTCGGCCGCCGCCCCGGAGAGGCTGCGCGCCTCCCGGACGCCGAGGTGCAGTTGCGGGCTGGCGTGACGCAGGGACAGCAACACGCGCTCGGCCTCCACGACTTCGGGAGCCTGCGCCGCAGGCTCCGCCGGTTCGGCCGGTTCGGTCGGTTCGGCCGCAGGCGCTTCGGAGGGTGGGTGGGAGAAGTTCTTCTCACGTTCTTCAACCTCCGGTTGGTAACCACCGGCCGACCGAGGCCCCGGATCACCGACCGCCGGATAGTGATCACCCGGTGCCACCTGGGCGTTTGCGTCTCTCAGCCGCCGCGCCTCGTACTCGGTGAGCGGTACGTTCGAGAACAGCTGGTCCGTCACCCACAGCCCGCCCTCACCCTGCCGCCGCCACTCGTGGACGAACCCGCATTCCTTCAGCTGCTCCTTCGCCTTCTGGTACGCCCGCCCCTTGATCCCCAGCCTCTTCGCGTGGTCGCTCAACGCCAGGCCCGTACGCCTCTCGGGCAGGCCCTGCACGTACGTGATCAAGATCTTCGCGTCGCTGCTGAGTTTCGGATGGCGCACGATGTCGTGCGCCGCCTTCACATAGCCGTAGGAAGGCGAGATAGCATGCCAAAGCATTCTCGGTGGACCTCTAGCTCCATCGTGGGGTGAAGGCCCTCGGTCCGGGTGTTGGTAGCACCCCCGGGGGCCGCCCCATGCGCTGAAGCGCACGGAGCGTAATGACTCCGTCACCGTACAGCAGGAATCTCGTCCGCAACCACCTTCATCAGCAGCTCGAACAGCAGTTCCGTATCCACGAACGGATCTTGCGCGGTCGGCTGCGAACGCCAGTCCAGCGGGTACGTCAGTCCGTGCAGCGCGGGCACTCCGACGAAGTCCGATCCCTTGCGCACGAGCGCGTCGACTCCCGCCGGCCATCGATGCGTACCAGCCGTGCCGGGCGGGACGAGGAAGTACATGCTCCGCGCCCCGATCCGGGACCGGACGATCGGCCCGGCCTGGAAGTCCGTGAACTGCATGATCTCGTACGCCACTTGCTCGCCGAGCAGCCCGGAGATCCGGATGGCGTCGAAGTGGATTCCCGCGTGACGCAGGGCGTGTCCGCTCGCGGGAATCCACGAGGGCACCAGGTCCGGTGAATTTTTCGGTTCCATACGGAAAGCGTCGACGCCCGCACGTACGGTGACCAGGGACACAAGGCGTCTGTGCACTGTTGTGCACTTGGAGGTGGGGCTGTGCACTCCAGTAGTACCGGTGGCGGAACCGCTGAGATGTTCGGTGCGTTGTTGCGGCACTACCGCGAACTGGCCGGGCTTTCGCAGGAGGGCTTGGGTAGCAGGATCGGTTTCTCCAAGTCGCAGGTTGCGATGGTGGAGCGGGGGCAGAGGCCGCCGAAGGGGGATTTCGTCCCGGAGGCGGATGCGGCGGTCGGTGCCCATGGTGCGCTGATCGCTGCTGCGGTGAAGTTGTCATTCGGGCACTTGGCTTCCTGGTTCGAGCCATTCGCCGAGGAGGAAGCCAAGGCAGTGGCGCGCTACCAGTACGAGTCCAGCACCATGCCTGGCCTGCTACAGACCGAGGCGCACGCGCACGCCCTGCATCGGGGAGTGTGCCCACCGCTCGACGACGACGAGATCGAGAGACTGGTAGCCGGTCGCCTTTCGCGGCAGACCCTGCTGACACGCAAGCCACCACCGGACATCAGCTTCATCCTGGAAATCAGCGCGGTCACTCGCCCCATCGGAGGGCGAACCGTGCATCGAGCGCAGCTTCAACACCTGCTCGACGTGAGCGAGTTGCGGAACGTGCACATCCAGGTGATGTCACCTCATCGGGAGACACACGTCGGAATGGCTGGCCCCTTCGTCCTGCTGGAGACCCACGACCGTCGGCGGCTGGCGTACCTGGAGGTGCAGAGCCGGAACTTCGTTGTCAGCGAGCAACCCCAACTGGGAGACTTGTTTGCCACGTATGGCATGCTCCGGACCCAGGCTCACGGACTGGAAGAGTCGCGCGGGCTGATCAAGCAGATAGCAGAAGGACTATGAGCACTGATCTGAAGTGGTTCAAGAGCAGCTACAGCGCCCCGAACGGCGGCGACTGCGTCGAGGTCGCCGCCTGCCCCCACACCATCCACGTGCGCGACTCCAAGGACATCACCGTCCCCGCCCTCGCCCTCTCCCCCGACGCCTGGTCCGCGTTCGTCCGGCACACCGCCGCCTGAGGCGCAACGCGCAGATGGACGCCCCTGCCCCCATCGACCTGAGCACCTGGCCGCGCGCGCAGCACTTCGCGCACTACCGGGACCGCGTGCCGTGCACGTACTCGATGACGGTGGAGGTCGACGTCACCGAGTTCACGGCGGCGCTGCGCCGGTCGCCGCGCAAGTCGTACATCGCGCAGGTGTGGGCGCTCGCCACGGTGGTCAACCGGCACGAAGAGTTCAGGATGTGCCTCACAGCGTCGGGCGGCCCGGCGGTCTGGCCGGTCGTGCACCCGGCGTTCACGGTGTTCAACCCGGAACGCGAGACGTTCGCGTGCGTATGGGCACCGTACGACCCCGACTTCGGGGCGTTCCACGACACCGCCGCTCCGCTGCTCGCGGAGCACGGCCGGGCCACGGAGTTCTTCCCGCAGGGGCCGCCGCCACCCAACACGTTCGACGTGTCGAGCCTGCCGTGGGCCTCCTTCACCGGGTTCAACCTCAACATCGGCGGCGGCTGGGACCACCTCGCACCGATCTTCACCCTCGGCCGCTACACCGAACGCGAAGGCCGCACCCTGCTCCCCCTGGCCGTACAGATCCACCACGCCGCCGCCGACGGGTTCCACACGGCGCGCCTGGTCAACGAGCTGGAGGAGCTGATGGCGGAGCCTTCGGGGTGGCTGACCGCACGCCGAAAGGGCGAGGGCGCGTAAAAGGGCCGGGAACGTGGGGTACTGCGATCATCCCGATGGCGTCATGGCTTCGTAACTGCGGCTCCCGTTGGTCGCCGCATCCGGCAGAGTCATGATCCAGTACGTATGCGAGCCAGCCATGACCAAGCTTCGGCCGCATCACCACGACCCGTTGGGGGAACCCCGCCATGCTTCGCAGTCACCTTCGCAAGACCGTCCTCACCGCCACCGCTCTGCTGGCCACGACGCTGCTGCTCACGTCCTGCCAGGACGGAGACGCGGAAGGCTCCGGCGCGTCGGACGCGCCCTCGGTGTCCGAGTCGGCAGCCAAGGGCGGGGCTGACGGCGGCGGTGCGCAGGACGGCCAGGGTTCGGGCGGCAAGGTGAGCGGCAGCTGGGCCGGCGCCGTCTCCTACATGGCGCCGGGCAAGTACATGGTGACCCGCAAGGGAGAGGCGGGGCAGGCGTTCTTCACCTCGGAGGACACCGACATCGAGGGCGCGGGCAAGATCTGCGGCGACGCGGACGGCCAGGCCGCGACCCCTTGCAGCGAGGACGAGCTCGAAGCGGCGGCCAAGAAGGGCTTCGGCGCGACGGTCAAGCTCCAAGCCGGTGTGGCGGTCAGCATCATCGAGGACCACACCGACAGCGACAGCGGCAGCGGCAGCGGCAGCGGCAGTGACGACGACTCGGGCAAGAGCAAGGCGTCCGGTCTCTTCACCGGGACGCTCGGATACATGGCCCCGGGCAAGTACATCCTGACCAAGACGTTCGAGGGCCCGGACCGTTCGTTCTTCACCGCCACCACCACCAAGATCAACGGTGCCGGGATCATCTGCGGCAACCCGGACGGCCAGTCCACCAAGCAGTGCACCGAGGACGAGCTCGAAGCGGCGGCCAAGAAGGGCGACGTCATCGTCGTCGTCGATGTCAAGAACGGTGTCGCCGTCGCCATTGACGAGAACCACAACTGATTCCCGACTGCTTCCCGAGCACACCTCGCGCGTCGAGGCCGCGGGCCGGATGACGCCAGGGGCGAGGGCCCACGCCCGGCCGGGGCCGTCAGCCCCGCAGCTCGGCCACGTCCTCCTCGCTGAGGACGAGGTCGCCGGCCGCCATGTTCTCCTCCAGGTGGGCGAGGTCGCCCGTGCCGGGGATGGCGAGCATCACGGGCGACGAGGTGAGCAGCAGGGCGAGCTGCACCTGCGCGACCGTCGCGCCGAGCCGGGCCGCCACCTTCTCCAGGCGCCGCGTGTCGAGGGGTTCGCGGCCGCCGCCGAGCGGGAAGAACGGCACGTACGCGATGCCCGCGCTCTCGCACTCCGCGAGCAGCGCCAGGTCGTCGGCGTACGGGTTCTGTACGCACACCACGGGCGCGACGGCCCGCGCCTCGGCGAGCTGGTCGGCGTCGACGTTGCTGACGCCGAGGTGCCGGATCAGGCCCTCCTCCCGTAGCCCCGCCAGCACGGCGAACCGCTCGGCCACCGACTCGCCGCCCGGTGCGTTCATGCCGCCCACCCGGAGGTTGACGAGGTCGAGCCGGTCGACGCCCAGGGCGCGCAGGTCGGCCTCGACCAGGCCGCGCAGCTGGTCGGGCGTGGCCTGCTCGCTCGGCATGCCGTCCGGCCCGGGGAGCGGGCCGACCTTCGTCGCGATGACCAGGCCGTCGCGGTAGGGGGCCAGGGCCTCGCGGATCAGCTCGTTGGCGCGTACGTCGCCCCGGGCGTAGAAGGCGGCCGTGTCGATGTGGTTCACGCCCAGCTCGACCGCTCGCCGGAGCACCGCGATGCCGTTCTCCGGGGTGCGGGCGGGGCCGTCGAACGTGCTCATCGGGAGGCGCATCGCGCCGAAGCCGAGGCGGTTGACGGGGAGGTCCCCGCCGAGGTCGAAGGTGCTGGGGTTCGAAGAGGTCGTCGTCATGGGTCCATGGTGTCCGGCGATTTCCGCGCGGCCCAGCCCGTGGCAGTTTGCTGCCAGACTGACGGAATGCGGAACGAACAGATCTTCTCGGTCCACGGGGACGCGGAGCTCCTGGCGCGCGCCGGTCACTTCTTCGAGTCCGCCCGCACCGACTTCCTGTGCGTCGCCCGGGACCTGAGCACCTGGGCGCAGCCGGAGGCCAGGGCCGCGATCCAGAGCCGGATGCGCCCCGCGGCCTCCCCCGGCTTCACCACGCGCAAGCTGCTCAGCCCGGTCGCGCTCACCGAGGAGGAGTCCCGCGCGCACCTGCGTCAGGTGCGGAGCAACGGGGCGCAGGTGCGGATCACCGACTCCGCGGTGCCGCACGAGACGATCATCATCGACCGGCGCGTGATGATCCTGGCCGGCCGGGACTCGCCGGCCGGCCGCGAGTACTCCGTGACGACGTCCAAGAACATGATCGACGGCGTCCACTCGCTGTTCTCCGCGATGTGGGACCAGTCGACGGACCTGGACGCGTACTTGCGCGAAGACACCCCGCACCTGGACCCCGACGCCCGGACGATCCTCGAAGCACTGGGTTCCGGGCTAACCGACGCCTCGGCGGCCGGCCGACTCGGCCTCTCCCTGCGCACGTACCGGCGCCGCGTGGCCGATCTGATGATCACCCTGGAAGCCGGCTCCCGCTTCCAGGCGGGGCTGCGGGCCGGTGAGCTGGGGCTGCCGGGGCGGGCGGGGCGCTGAGGAAGTACGACCGTACCGATCCGCGTGAGGCGGCGGATGGTCATCTTGCGTTTCCGGATAGTGAAGCGCTCTTAGGACGAGGGTGGCCCAATATGGGTCCGCCGCGACGAGGTGCGAGAAGGTCAGCCGCGCAGCAGAAGGCGGAGGCGCCCTTGACGCCAGTCGCGCGGTGGGCTCCACGGCTCCACGTCCCAGGCGGAGACCGATGTTGCGCGGCAGGCGGTGGGGGTGGGCCGGGGCCCGTGGCTATGCCTTGCGACGGCATCCGGCGAGGAGGGTGGCGACCATGTGCTTGGCGTCGGCCTGGTCGTAGTCGGGGCCGGTGATGCAGAGGTTTCCGATGGCGCGCATGAGCGTGTAGGCGGTGATGCCGGGGCTGAGTTCGTCGGCGGCGGCGCAGGCGTCGAGCAATGTCGCGCAGGCCGGGACCAGGGTGTCGAGCATGAGGGCGTGGAGGTTCTCCAGCCCCGGGTCACCGGACCCCAGGGCGGCACCGAGGCCGTGCTTGGTCACCAGGAACTCCACGAACGCGTCCGCCCAGCGGGCCAGGGCGGTGAACGGGGAGGCGGATTCTTCCAGGAGGTGGGGCGCGAGTGCCGTGCACGTGTCGATCTGGTGCCGGTAGACGGCGGTGACGAGGTCCGCCCGGGTCGGGAAGTTTCGGTAGATCGTGCCGACGCCGACGCCGGCGCGTTCGGCGATGTCGCGGATGGGGGCCTGGACGCCCTGGTCCACGAAGACCGCCGCCGCGGCCGCCAGCACGCCGCTGCGGGTGCGCTGTGCCTGTGCTCGGCGTACTCCGACCGGTTCCGGCACGGGATCCTCCTTTGCTCGCGGAACAATGTTCCGCTAGATTGGCGGAACGGCGCTCCGCCAAAGTATGGCAGAGCAATCCCGTGGAGAAAGCGCAGGTCCCCCATGTCTTCCCGCCACCTCGACCAGCGGATCGTCTCGGTCAAGCCCATCACCGTTCCCGCGCCCGGCCGCAGCGTCGACCTGCTGGTGAGGGTCACCGCCCCGCTGTCGGGCCAGAACCTGCCCGTCATCGTGTTCTCCCACGGCAACGCATGGTCCATGGACGGATACGCGCCCCTCGTTGACCGGTGGGCCGCAGCGGGATTCGTCGTGGTACAGCCCACCCACCTGGACTCCCGCCGCAACGGCATCGGGTGGGACGACCCGCGCTTTCCCACCATCTGGCGCGTCCGGATCGCCGACCTCCACGCGGTCCTCGACGGCCTCGGCGACATCCTTCTCCAAGCCGGCGGCCTGGAGACCCGCGTCGACCGTGAGCGCATAGCGATCGTCGGCCACTCCTGGGGCGCCCAGACGGCCGGCGCGATCCTCGGCGCGCGCGTGCTGGACGCCGACGGCATTCCCGGGGAGGATTTCTCCCACCCCGCGGTCTCGGCCGGCGCGCTGATCGCCGCGACCGGAACCGGTGACACGCTCACCCCGTTCGCCGCCGAGCACCTTCCGTTCATGAGGCCGGACTACTCCACCATGGCGACCCCGGCCCTGGTCGTCGCGGGCGGCAAGGACCAGTCGCAGCTCTCCACCCGGGGGCCGGAGTGGTTCACCGACGCCTACCGCCTCAGCCCGTCCCCGAAGAGCCTGCTCGCCATCGCCGAGGGCGAGCACACCCTGGGCGGCATCGCCGGCGAGATGGCCGCCGAGACCACCGACGAGGACCCCGCCCGCGTCGCCCTCGTCGCCGACGCGATCTCCGCCTACCTCCTCGACGCCTTCAAGCTCGACGACGCCGGGTGGGCCGCCCTCAACGACGCCGCTGCGGCCGGGGACGGTATGTGGAGCATCTCCAGCAGGTGAACCCAGCCAGACCGCGCTGCCGGCCGAGTCGGGGGCGGGCGGAGCGGGCCCGTACCTCCTCCACCATCGGCACCCAGCAGCCGATCCCGACCTCGTCCTCACCCCGGTCGATCACCGTGAAGTCCAGGACCTCGCACCAGAAGGGGGGGCGAGGCGTTCCGGGTCGTGGCAGTCGACGGCGAGCCCGGTGAACCCGGTGAACCCGCCGGTCAGGCCGTCGCCCGCCGCACCGCGAACCCGCCGGTCAGGCCGTCGCCCGCCGCACCGCGAACCCGCCGGTCAGGCCGTCGCCCGCCGCACCGCGAACCCGCCGGTCAGGCCGTCGCCCGCCGCACCGTGAACCCGGTGGTCAGGTCGTCGCCCGCCGGACCGTGAACTCGTTGCCGTCCGGGTCGAGCATCACGACCCCGTCCGGTCCGCGCCGGGCGCCCAGTTCGGTCAGGCGGGCGATCTCCGCGGTCTCGTCCGCGTCCGGCGGGAGCGTCAGCTCGAAGTACAGGCGGTTCGTGTCCGTCTTCGGGGGCACGGGCGGGCCGCCCCAGGTGAGCTTCGTGCCGCCCTGCGGGGACTGGATGGCGGTCTCCTCGTCCTGGTCCCAGACCAGCGGCCAGCCCAGCGCCTCGCTCCAGAAGTAGCCGACCGCCTGGGTGCCGTCGCAGGCGACCGCGCCGATGAATCCGGTGTCGGCGAGGAACTTGTTGCCGGCCTCGATCACGCAGAACTCGTTGCCGTCCGGGTCGGCGAGGACGATATGGCCGTCCTCCGGGGTCTGGCCGACGTCGATGTGCCGGGCGCCCAGTGCCAGCGCGCGTGCCACGGTCTCCCGCTGGGCCTCCGGGGTGGCGCTGGTCAGGTCGAAGTGGGCCTGGTTCTGCCGGGCCTTGGGCTCCTGGCTCGCGGTGAAGCGGAGGCCGTAGCCCTTGCCGTCCGGGGGAGGACCGTGACCTCGTCCGCCGTCGCGGAGTCCGCCTGCTCCCAGTTCAGAAGGGTGGACCAGAACCGGGCGAGGTCCGCCGGGTGGGTCGCGTGGAAGCCGATCGCTGACAGGTGGGGCGTCATGTTCCGTACGTCTCCGAATCGTTGGCGGGGCGCCCGCGCAGCCTAGGGACGGGGGGCGGGGCGCGCATCCCGATTTCGGGGCCGGGTAGGTCGTCAGTCCAGCGACACCCGTGCCGTCACCGGCAGGTGGTCGCTGCCCGTGGCCGGGAGGGTGCGGATGCGGCCGACCTCCGCCCCGCGGGCCATCACCTGGTCGATGCGGGCCAGCGGGAAGGACGCGGGGAAGCTGAACGCGAACCCGCGCTTCGACACGTTGAGCCGGGAGGTCAGGGGGGTCAGGCCGCGGTCGTCCACCGTGGCGTTGAGGTCGCCCAGCACGATCACCGCGTCCGTCTCCTCGGCGGCCAGGGCGTTGCCCAGCAGGCGGGCGCTCTCGTCCCGCCGGGCGGAGGCGAGACCTCCGGGGCCGATCCGGATGGACGGCAGGTGGGCGACGTACGCGGCGACCTCGCCGTGCGGGGTGTGGGCGAGCGTGCGCAGGCCCCGGCTCCAGCCCTCCGTGAGGTCCGCCGGCTTGATGTCCACCGTCCGGGTGCCGGAGAGCGGGTGTCTGGACCAGATGCCGACCGTGCCCCGGACCTCGTGGAACGGATACGTCGCGGCGAGGGCCCTCTCGTACGTCGGCAGCGCGTCCGGGACCAGTTCCTCCAGTGCGATGAGGTCGGCGCCCGCGGCGTCCAGCGCTCGGGCCGTGCCCGCCGGGTCGGCGTTCACATCGCTGACGTTGTGCTGGACGACGACCAGGTCGCGCGGGCCCGGGTCCGCCGCCGGGAGGAGCAGTCCGCCGAACGCGTACGCCCAGGCCGTCACCGGCAGGAGCACCGCCGGCAGGGCGAGCAGCGAGTGGCGGAGTACGGCCAGGGTGAGCAGGGGGACGGCTGCCAGGCCGAGCCAGGGCAGGAACGCCTCAAGGAGGCTGCCCAGGTGGCCGGGGGTGTTGGGGACCGCGCGGTGGGCGACGAGCAGGAGCGCCGTCAGGGCCGCGAGCGTGGCCGGGACCTCCCCCCGCCGCCACCGGCCCGGACGGTCCCACGCCCGCCACCGCACGGCGGCCCTCGCCGCCGCAGCCGCACCACTGACCGCCCGCTTCACCATGTGTCCCGTCCGCCCCTGTCGTTGCCCCCGAGGACGGGGCTACGGATGCGAGCGGTTCCCCCCGGCCCTGCGCAGCCTGGAGCGGACCGCGCGCTGGGCGACCGGGCCCAGGCCCTCCAGCGCGGCGGCGAGCGCGGCGAGCTGGTCCAGCGCGGCCAGCGCCTGCCCGGCGCCCTCCGGGTCGACGCCCTCGTACAGTTCCAGGCCGACGAAGGCCGCGGAGGCCGCCTTCGCCAGACCCCTCACGTCCACGAACTCGGCGAGCGGCGTGCCCGCCAGGACCCGGCCGAGCACCCGCTCGATCTCCTCGGTCCACAGCGTGAGGCCCGCGGCCGTGGCGGTCGCGAGGCGCGGCTGCGTCTGGCCGCCCGCGAGCAGCTGCCCCAGCACGGCGACCTGGCCGCCCGCGCGTTCGGAGGCGTTCAGCTCGCGGGCCACGGCCAGGAGTTCGCCCAGGGAGCGCACCCGGTCCAGGCGTTCGCGGTAGGTCGCGAGGCGCTGCTCCGCCCCGTAGCGGCAGGCCGCGGCGAGCAGTTCGTCAACCGTGCCGAAGTGGTAGAAGACCAGCGCCTGGTTGACCCCGGCGGTGGCGGCGATGCTCCGCGCCGAGGTCTTGGCGATGCCCTGCTCGGTGAGCGTGGCGAGGGCCCCGGCGAGCAGCTTCGTGCGCGTGTCCTCGCCGGAGGGCGTCCGGCCGGTTGCGGCCCGTTTCCCCCCGCCCGCGTCCGCGCGCTTCTCCCCGCTCGTGTCCGCCCGTTTCTCCCCGCTCGTGTCCGCGCGCTTCTCCTCGCTCGTGTCCGCGCGCTTCTCCCCGCTCATGCCCGCGCCTCCTCGCGTACCGGGCGCAGGTCCCGGCGTACGCCCTGCCCGCGCACGTCCGCGTACTCCGCGGTGAACGAGCCCTCGTAGCCGAACAGCGGGCCGAAGCGGCGGTTGGTGACCGAGACCTGGATGCGGAAGCGGCCCGCCGCCTCGTCGAACGATTCCCTGACCACCGCGTCGCCCCCGATCAGATCCGGCACCCGGGCGTCCACCGGGCCCTCCCGGAAGCGGTGCTCGCCGGAGCGGATGACCAGGGCGCCGGCCTCGTCCACCGCGAGGTGGAGGTCGGTGGCCAGGTGCTGATGCGTGCCCAGGTAGTCCACCACACAGCCGCGTTCCGCGCTGTAGACCATCGTCGCGTCGAACCGCCGGGGCCCGTCCGGGAAGGCGAACGTCCTCACGAAGGTGACCGTCTCGCGGCCGAAGGAGTCCGTGAAGGGGACGTTCTCGATGGTGAACGGGACGTCGCGCCCCGCGCGCGGGACGAGGATGTGGCGTATCCCGCCGAGCGCCAGGAACGGCCGCACCCAGGGGCCGCCGTGCCAGACCCGGTCCATCACCCCGCGCCCCGTGCAGGACTCGCCGCTGTCGAGGCCGACGGAGAAGCGGCGCCGGACGCGCGGGTGGAGGCGGTCGAAGTCGGCCCCCAGGGCCTGCTGGAAGATCGAGGTCACGGACGCTCCAGGTGGTCGAGAAGGGCGGGCGGCGCGGTGGTGGTGCGCGCGGGCGGGCGGCGCAGGCAGCGGGCGGCCGACGGGGTGGAGGGCAGCGGCGGCAGGAGGACGGCGGCAAGCAGGACCGGTACGGCGGCGAGCGGGGCAGCCCAGGCCGCCAGGGCCACCGCCGCCAGCCGGACCGCCACCTCCGCGAGGCCGTGCCGCAGCGCGCGTTCGGGGGTGATCCCGCGCTCGCACCACAGCCGCAGCCGGTCGAACGACCAGGCGGTGGCCCAGCCCATCAGCGGGCGGAAGAGCAGGCGGTCGGCGAGCCGGCCGGGACGGCCCCAGCGGGGCTCGTAGTCGTAGCCGGTGAGGAAGCGGATGCCGCCGCCCTCGCCCGCCCGGCCGCCGCCGCCCTTCCAGCTGCCCGCGCCCTTCCAGCTGCCCGCGCCCTCCCGGCCGCCCTCGCCCGCCCGGCCGCCCTCGCAGGGCACGTAGCGCCAGTAGCCCCGACCCTCGGTGAGGAACGACAGCGGGTGGGCGCAGGCGAAGCGGAGGGCGGAGGTCCGGGTGCCGTCGGGGCGGTGCCGCTCACCGGCGGAGATGCCGGTCCCGGCGACGAGGAGCCCCGGCAGGACGCGCACCCCGTAGGTGAACCGCTGCGGCTCCCCCTCCGCGCGGGGCAGGTACGCGATGCGCGTGAACCGCAGGTCCCAGCGCTGGTGCTGCGCCGGGTCCTGGGTGCGTTCCCAGACGCACTCCAGACCGGCCCGTATCCGCGCCTCGATGTACAGGCCATGGCCCACGTTCCGCACCCCCTCCAGCGGTTTGAGCGGTCGCTCAAATCGCTGTTCCGCAGACAGTAGGGCAGTTTGAGCGACCGCTCAAGTCGATGGGCGTGCGGACGCGGGGGGCACGTACGACTACGCGCCCCCCCGGCGGGGAAGGCTCAGCGGTCCGGGAAGCGTTCCCCGCACGCGCTGCAGTACACCGGCGCGGACTCCTGGGACATCCGCCCGCACTCGGGGCAGACCCGGTCCAGCGCGCAGGGCGCCTCGCCGCCCTCCCGTACGGACACCGCCGGCTTGATCGCCAGCCCCGGGCGGCGGCGGTGCACCGTCAGATAGGCGAGGCCGTCCGGGCCCGCCGTCAGGGAGCGCCGCGAGGTGCGGGGCAGCCAGGTGGCCGTGGTCGGGGTCAGCGTGAGGGGCGTACCGCCGTCGCCGGGGACGAGGCGGCCGCCGCCGGCGAGGACCACCAGGAGGACGTCGAGCACGTCCTCCTGGTGCTCCCCCACCTCCGCGCCCGGGGGCAGCCGCACCAGATTCGCGTCCAGCTCCCTCCCCTGCCGGTCCAGTTGCCACAGCGCCCCACGGGCGTCGGGGGCTGCGGCGGCGAGCAGATCGTCCAGTACGGCCAGAACCTCGGGAGTCGCGTTCACGCCGCCCAGGCTACGACCGCGTGGGCTTAAGCTGTACGCCGCTGAACGAGGGAGCCACCTCATGGGGCGCCCGCCCGACGAGAAGTACCCGCCGACCGAGCCGTACGAGCACGGCATGCTCGACGTCGGCGACGGCGACCTCGTGTACTGGGAGGTGTGCGGCAACCCGGCGGGCAAGCCCGCGGCCGTCGTCCACGGCGGTCCGGGGTCGGGGTGCACCGAGCGGCCCCGGCAGTACTTCGACCCGGAGCGCTACCGCGTCGTCCTCTTCGACCAGCGGGGCTGCGGCCGCTCGACGCCGCACGCGAGCGATCCGGCCGTGGACCTGCGGCACAACACCACCGACCACCTGGTCGCCGACATGGAACGGCTCCGCGTCCACCTCGGCATCGACCGGTGGCTGCTGTACGGGGGCTCCTGGGGCTCGACGCTGATCCTCGCGTACGCCGAACGCCACCCGGAGCGGGTCACCGAGATCGTGATCCCGGCCGTCACGACGACCCGGCGCTCCGAGATCGACTGGCTGTACCGGGGCGCGGGCCGCTTCTTCCCCGAGGCGTGGGACCTCTTCCGGGCGGGCGTCCCGGAGGCGGCGAGCGACGCGACCCCGGACGTGCTCGCCGCGTACGCCCGGCGCACCGTGGACCCCGACCCGGCGGTACGGGCGCGGGCGACGGCCGACTGGTGCGCCTGGGAGGACGCGGTGCTCTCACAGGAGGCGTACACGGGGCCGCCCCCGTACAGCGGCCGGCCGGGCCGGGCCCGGGAGGCGCTGGTGCGGATCTGCGCGCACTACTTCTCGCACGGCGCGTGGCTGGAGGAGGGGCAGCTGATCCGGGACGCGGGGCGGCTCGCCGGGATTCCGGGGGTGCTGGTGCACGGGCGGGGCGACATGGGCGGGCCGCTGGTCACCGCGTGGGAGCTGGCGAAGGCGTGGCCGGACGCGGAGCTGACGGTGATCGAGGACGCCGGCCACCTCGGCGGGGCGGCGACCAGGCGGGCGGTGCTGGCGGCGCTGGACCGGTTCGCCCAGGTGTGAAGAGGTGGCGGCTTGCTTCGAGCGCGCTCGAAGGAGTTGGCTTGGGGTCCATGAAGTACACGCAGCTCGGACGCACCGGACTCAAAGTCAGCCGCCTCGTCCTGGGGACGATGAACTTCGGCCCCCAGACCAACGAGAGCGACAGCCACACCCTCATGGACGCCGCGCTGGACGCGGGCGTCAACTTCTTCGACACCGCGAATGTCTACGGCTGGGGCGAGAACAAGGGCCGCACCGAGGAGATCCTCGGCACCTGGTTCGCGCAGGGCGGCGACCGCCGCGACAAGGTCGTGCTCGCCACCAAGGTCTACGGCAACATGGGCCCCGACGGCGAGGCGTGGCCCAACCACGACAAGCTCTCCGCCTTCAACATCCGCCGGGCCGTCGATGCCAGCCTGAAGCGGCTACAGACGGACCACATCGATCTGTACCAGTTCCACCACGTCGACCGGTCCACCCCGATCGAGGAGATCTGGCAGGCCATCGACGTACTGATCCAGCAGGGCAAGATCCTCTACGCGGGCTCCTCCAACTTCGCCGGCTACAAGATCGCCCAGGCCAACGAGGTCGCCCGGCAGCGCGGCAGCTACGGGCTGGTCAGCGAGCAGTGCATCTACAACCTGATGGAGCGCGGCGCCGAGATGGAGGTCATCCCGGCCGCCCAGGAGTACGGCCTCGGGGTCATCCCCTGGTCGCCGCTGCACGGCGGGCTGCTCGGCGGCGCGATCCGCAAGGAGCGCGAGGGCGGGGGCGCCCGGTCCACCTCCGGCCGGTCCGGCGAGGCGCTGGCCGACCCGAAGGTGCGGGCGCAGATCCAGGCGTACGAGGACCTGCTGGACAAGCACGGTCTGGAGCCCGGCGAGGTGGGCCTGGCCTGGCTGCTGACCCGGCCCGGCGTCACCGGCCCGATCTCCGGCCCGCGCACGCGGGAGCAGCTCGACTCGGCGCTGCGCGCGGTGGAGCTGGAGCTGTCGGCGGAGGTGCTGGAGGCCCTGGAGGAGATCTTCCCCGGCCCGGGCCCGTCGCCGGAGAATTTCGCCTGGTAGGAAGCGGCGCCCTCGGCCGTCCCGGCTGGGTCAGCCGAGGGCGGCCGCCACGGCGACGACGGCGAACATGAGCACGAGCACGGCTGCCATGATGCGGTTTCTGGTCTTCGGGTCCACCCGACGAGCGTAACCGGCCCGGCATCCGTGAACGCGACGCGGCCCCGTCCCGGGTATCCGGGCGGGGCCGCGTCGCGCTCACGGGCGGTTCTCAGGCCGCCGTCGCCAGTCTTTCGCGCGGGACGAAGCGCACGTGCGGGCGGCCCGGACGCAGGTCCACCTTCAGGCGCAGCCCGCCGACGCGGGCCAGCATCACGGCGACACCGATCGCCGCCACCAGGGACAGCGCGCCGCCGACCACCATGCCGGTGCGGGCGCCGTACGCGTCGCTGATCCAGCCGACGATCGGGGCGCCCACCGGCGTACCGCCGGCGAACACCATCATGTACAGGCTCATCACCCGGCCGCGCATGGCCGGATCGGCCGCCATCTGGACGCTGGTGTTGGCGCTGATGTTGGTCGTCAGGCCGATCATGCCGATCGGCACGAGCAGGATCGCGAACATCCATACGGACGGCGCGAGCGCCGCGATGATCTCCAGCAGGCCGAACGCCGTACCGGCGGCGACCAGCATCCGCAGCCGCGAGGAGCGGCGGCGGGCGGCGAGCAGCGCACCGGCCAGGGAGCCGGCCGCCATGAGGATGTTGAAGAACGAGTACATCCCGGCGCCGCCGTGGAAGATCTCGTCCGCGAAGGCCGTCAGCCAGATCGGGAAGTTGAAACCGAACGTGCCGACGAAGCCGACCAGGACGATCGGCCAGACCAGCTCGGGACGGCCCGAGACGTAGCGCAGCCCCTCGCGGAGCTGGCCCTTGGCGCGCGGCACGACGACGGCCTTGTGCAGCTCGCTCGTCCGCATCATCATCAGGCCGACCAGCGGCGCGAGGAACGACAGGCCGTTGAACATGAAGGCCCAGCCGCTGCCGACCGTCGTGATCAGCACACCCGCGACGGCGGGACCGATGAGCCGGGCGGACTGGAAGTTCGCCGAGTTCAGGCTGACCGCGTTGCGCAGCTGGGCGGGGCCGACCATCTCGGAGACGAATGCCTGTCTGGCCGGGTTGTCCACGACGGTGACCATGCCGAGCAGGAACGCGATCAGGTAGACGTGCCACACCTGGACCACGCCGGAGAGCGTGAGGACCGCGAGCACGACGCCACAGGCGCCGAGGGCCGCCTGGCTGACGAGCAGGAGCTTGCGCTTCGGCAGCCGGTCGGCGATGACGCCGCCGTACAGGCCGAAGAGAAGCATCGGGAGGAACTGGAGTGCCGTGGTGATGCCGACGGCGGCGGCGGACCCGGTGAGGCTCAGGACGAGCCAGTCCTGCGTGATGCGGGACATCCAGGTACCGGTGTTGGAGATCACGGCGCCCGTTGCGAACAGGCGGTAGTTGCGGATCTTCAGCGACGAGAAGGTCCCGCCGGGCTTGCTCTCGTGGGTGGAAGTCGGTGCGGGGGCGGAGTCTGCTCCGGATCCCGTACTCAAAAGGGTTCGCCTCCTCGGGCGTGGACTCTGTGCTGACTGACGGGGATGCGGCGGCGGGGGCGGTGCGCCGGGTGCTGCCCGGCGCGTCCCCTTCCGCTACAGGTGGGCGAGCTTCTCCAGCACGGGCGCCGCGTTGCGCAGCGTCGCCCACTCGTCCTCGTCCAGACCTTCCGCGAGGGTGGTCAGCCAGGCGTTCCGCTTGTCGCGGCTCTCGGCGAGCATGGCCTCGGCCTGCTCGGTCTGGCTGACCATCTTCTGACGACGGTCATCGGGGTGCGGTTCCAGCCTGACCAGACCCTTCGATTCGAGCAACGCGACGATGCGGGTCATCGACGGCGGCTGTACGTGCTCCTTGCGGGCCAGCTCACCGGGAGTGGCCGAACCGCAACGGGCGAGTGTTCCGAGCACCGACATCTCGGTCGGGCTCAGCGACTCGTCGACGCGCTGGTGCTTGAGGCGCCGGCCGAGCAGCATGACGGCGGAACGAAGGGAGCTCACGGCGGCGGCACTGTCGCTGTCGTGGATCAGGTCAGGCATGTTTGTTAGCGTAACTCATTACTTACCCTAAATACCACTTGGTGGTACACGCGCGAGAGCCGGATCACAATCGATCACCCGAACGAGTGAGTATGCGGCGGAAAATCACGCACGGTGGGCCCGCGGGACGTAACCCTGCTTGCCATGGGATCGACAGTGCTCAGCCTGCGCATAGACGGTGAGCTGCTCGACCGGCTCAAGCAGCACGCCGCCAAACGCGGAATGAGCGTCCAGGACTATGTGGTCCGGACGCTCATTCGCGACGACTTCGACGAGCGCTTCCAGGCGGCCGTCGACGAGACGGAGAAGTTCTACGGGATGGAGGTCCCGGCGGACGGGGTGCCGGCCGAGGAGGTCACCTGACCCCCGGGGCCGGCCCCGCACGCCGCCCTTACGTGAGGCCGAGCGCCGGCATCGTGTAGTAGAAGACGAAGACCGCCGACACCGCGTACATGGCCACCGGCACCTCGCGACCGCGCCCGGAGGCCAGCCGCAGCACGCTGAACGCGATGAAGCCGATGCCGATGCCATTGGTGATCGAGTACGTGAACGGCATCATGACCATGGCGAGGAAGGCCGGGATCGCGAGCGTGAAGTCGCTCCAGTCGATGTCCCGCACGGAACCCGCGATGATCAGGAAGCCCACCGCCAGCAGGGCCGGGGTGGCCGCCTGCGAGGGGACCATGGTCGCCAGCGGCGTGAGGAACAGCGCCACCGTGAACAGCAGCCCCGTGACGATGCTCGCCAGGCCCGTACGGGCGCCCTCGCCGACGCCCGCCGTGGACTCCACGAAGCAGGTCGATGCGGAGGAGGAGCTCGCACCGCCCGCGGCGACGCCGATGCCGTCGACGAACAGCACCCGGTTGATGCCGGGGAAGTGGCCGTCCTTGTCGGTCAGCTTCGCCTCGTCGCCGACGCCGAGGATGGTGCCCATCGCGTCGAAGAAGCAGGACAGCAGCACGGTGAAGACGAACAGGATGCCGGTGAGGACGCCCACCTTGTGGAAGCCGCCGAACAGGCTGAAGTGACCGAGCAGCCCGAAGTCCGGGGTGGCGACCGGATTGCCCGGCCACTCCGGCACGGTCAGCCCCCACGCCTCGCCCGGCAGGTCGGCGACCGCGTTGATGATCAGCGCGAGGACGGTCATCGCCACGATGGAGATCAGGATCGCGCCCGGAACCCTGCGTACGATCAGCACGAGGGTGAGCAGCGCGCCGAGCACGAAGATCAGGACCGGCCAGCCGGTGAGGCGGCCGTCACCGCCGAGCTGGAGCGGGACGGTGGTCAGCGCCTTGTCGGGGATGCGCGAGACGAAACCCGAGTCCACCAGACCGATCAGCAGGATGAACAGGCCGATGCCGATCGCGATGCCCTTGCGCAGCGAGCCCGGTACGGCGTTCATCACGCGTTCCCGCAGTCCGGTCGCGACCAGCAGCATGACCACGATGCCCGCGAGGACGACCATGCCCATGGCGTCGGGCCACGTCATCCGGGGGGCGAGCTGGAGGGCGACGACGGTGTTGACGCCGAGGCCCGCGGCCAGCGCGATCGGCACGTTGCCGATGACGCCCATGAGCAGGGTGGAGAACGCGGCGGTCAGCACGGTCGCGGTGACCAGCTGGCCGTGGTTGAGGTAGTTCTCGTTGATGTCCTTCGCGCTGCCCAGGATGATCGGGTTCAGCACGATGATGTAGGCCATCGCGAAGAAGGTCGCGAATCCGCCGCGGACCTCGCGGGCTACCGACGACTTCCGCTCGGAGATCTTGAAGAAACGGTCCAGGCCGCCGGTGGGCTGAGGAGCCGGGGGCGTGGCGTCGACCGGAGCGGTGGCCGAGGGGGACATGTATGACCTCAGTCGTACGTAGAGGGGGATAAAAGTGGTCAGCTTTGGACGTTCACACGAATAATTCGAGCCAGTCCTAAGCAGATTCAGTATGAATACATGAGGCGAAGATCGCTATCTCCGCGCGTAGACCCTTGGGCCGACTGACCCGGCGGCACTTGCATACGCGCCGCATACACTGACCGCATGGCGAAGTGGACACCGAAGCACGAGGCGCCCGAGCCCCTGGAGGGGCCGGTCGTCGCGACCATCACCGGCGGCACGATCCTCTGGTTCGTCCTCTTCCTCGTACAGATCCCGTTCTACGGCTGGTTCGACGACCACGGCCACCTGTGGTGGGTGTGGACCTGCCTGGCGGGCGCGGGCCTCGGCCTGATCGGCATCTGGTACGTGCGCGGACGCGACGCGGCCCTCAAGCGGGCGGCGGCGGCAGCGGACGGCTCCGGATCGGACGAAGCGCCGGGCGCCACCGCCTGAGCGGGGGGCCTCCGCGCCGGTTTCGTACGACCAGGGGACCATCCCGCTCCTCCCCCGGTCTGATCTTCACACCCCCCGGCGGGTGCGCCGGACGTTCCGCCCGTACCGTCTGAACCATGACTCAGCGGGCATCCGACCCCTCCGGAGAGCAGCGAACCGGTCCCTCCGGGCGGCCGGCGACCATCGACGCCGGGGCGGAGCTCGACCCGGTCCATCCGGTCGAGCTGCCGGACCCGCCCGCCGCACGCGGCCTGACCTCGGCCGAGGTCGCCGAGCGGATCGCCCGGGGCGAGGTCAACGACGTACCGGTGCGCTCCTCGCGGTCCCTGACCGAGATCGTCCGGGCCAACGTCTTCACCCGGTTCAACCTCATCATCGGCGTGCTCTGGCTGATCATGCTGTTCGTGGCGCCGATCCAGGACAGCCTCTTCGGCTTCGTGATCATCGCCAACACCGGTATCGGCATCGTGCAGGAGTGGCGGGCCAAGAAGACGCTGGACAGCCTGGCGGTCATCGGCGAGGCCAAGCCCACGGTCCGTCGCGACGGGGCGGCCGCCGAGATCCACACCTCGGAGATCGTCCTCGGCGACCTGGTCGAGATGGGCCCGGGCGACAAGGTCGTCGTGGACGGCACGGTCGCCGAGGCGGACGGCCTGGAGGTGGACGAGTCCCTGCTCACCGGCGAGGCGGACCCGGTCATCAAGCGGACCGGCGATCCGGTGATGTCCGGCAGCTTCGTCGTCGCGGGAGGCGGGGCGTTCACCGCCACGAAGGTCGGGCGCGAGGCGTACGCGGCACAGCTCGCCGAGGAGGCGTCCCGCTTCACGCTCGTACGGTCCGAGCTGCGCACCGGCATCTCCACGATCCTCAAGTACGTCACCTGGATGATGGTGCCGACCGCGATCGGCCTGGTCATCAGCCAGCTGGTGGTCAAGGACAACAACGTCAAGGACTCGATCGCCCGGACCGTCGGCGGCATCGTCCCGATGATCCCGGAGGGCCTGGTCCTGCTGACCTCGGTCGCCTTCGCGATCGGGGTCGTACGCCTCGGCCGCAAGCAGTGCCTCGTCCAGGAGCTGCCCGCCATCGAGGGCCTGGCCCGGGTGGACGTCGTCTGTCTGGACAAGACGGGCACGCTCACCGAGGGCGGCATGGACGTCACCGAGGTCCGTGCGCTGAACGGCACCGACGAGCCGTACCTGCACCGCGTGCTGGCTGCCTTCGGCGCGTCCGAGCCCCGGCCGAACGCCAGCCTCCAGGCGATCATCGACGCCTGCCCGGCCCCGGAGGCCGGCGGCTGGGAGGTCACGGGGACGCTGCCGTTCTCCTCCGCCCGCAAGTACAGCGGCGCCGCCTTCGCGGAGGGCGGCGGCACGTCCTCCGCCTGGCTGCTCGGCGCCCCCGACGTGCTGCTGGCCGAGGACGACCCGGCCATGGCGGAGGTCGGGGAGCTCAACGAGCAGGGGCTGCGGGTGCTGCTGCTGGCGCGGGCGCGCGGCGATCTGGACGCACCGGACGCCGCCGAGGGGGCCGAGCCGGGCGCCCTGGTCGTCCTGGAGCAGCGGCTGCGGCCCGACGCCGGGCAGACCCTCGCCTACTTCGGTGAGCAGCGGGTCGCCACCAAGGTGATCTCCGGCGACAACGCCGTATCGGTCGGCGCGGTGGCCGCGAAGCTCGGCATGCCGGGCGCCGAACACGCCCTGGACGCGCGCCGGATGCCCACGGATCCGGACGAGATGGCGACCGCGATGGAGGAGAACGCGGTGTTCGGCCGCGTCACCCCGCAGCAGAAACGGGAGATGGTCGCCGCGCTCCAGTCGCGCGGCCACACCGTGGCGATGACGGGCGACGGGGTCAACGACGTCCTCGCGCTGAAGGACGCCGACATCGGGGTCTCGATGGGCTCGGGCTCCGAGGCGACCCGCGCGGTCGCCCAGATCGTGCTGCTGAACAACAGCTTCGCGACCCTGCCGTCCGTGGTCGCCGAGGGCCGCCGGGTGATCGGCAACATCACCCGGGTCGCGACCCTGTTCCTCACGAAGACCGTGTACTCGGTGCTGCTGGCCGTCCTGGTGGTCTGCTTCCAGGTCGAGTACCCGTTCCTGCCCCGCCACCTGACCCTGCTGTCCACGCTGACGATCGGCATCCCGGCGTTCTTCCTGGCGCTGGCCCCCAACAAGGAGCGCGCACACCCGCACTTCGTGCGCCGCGTCATGCGGTACGCGGTCCCCTCGGGCGTCATCGCGGCCGCCGCGACCTTCGCGACGTACCTGATCGCCCGCCACCACTACGCCGGAACGGGCGCCCTGGACGCGGAGACGAGCGCGGCGACGCTCACGCTGTTCCTGGTCTCGATGTGGGTCCTGGCGATCATCGCCCGCCCCTACACCTGGTGGCGGATCTGCCTGGTGGCCGCGATGGGCCTGGCCTTCCTGATCGTGCTCGCGGTGCCGTGGCTCCAGGACTTCTTCGCGCTGAAGCTGGTGGGTACGCGGATGCCGTGGGCGGCGGTGGCCATCGCGGTGGCCGCGTCGGCGGTGCTGGAGTACGCCTGGCGGCTGGTGGGCCGCCGCTTCCCGGTGTAGTCCCCGTACGGGGAAGCGGCGGCCCCGGCCGGTCTACTTCACGTCGACGTAGTCACCCGTGGCCGTGACGGCCGGGGTGGTGGACGTACCCGCGAAGCTGTAGCGCCAGTAGCCGTCGACCGCGGCCTTGACGGTCGTCTTCAGGTCGCCCTTGTTGTTCGTCTTGACGGTCTTCACCGTGGTGTAGGTCTTGCCGCCCTTCTTGCGGAACTGCAGCTTGACGGGCTGGGCGGTGTAGCCGTGGTACTTGAAGTCGTCCCAGTTGGCCCGGGACAGCCAGCCGGTGACGGTGATGGTCTTGCCCTTCTTGACCGGCTCGGGCGAGGCGTTGACGGTCAGCTTCGACGCGCGCTGGACGAGGGCCGTCCCCAGCTTGTCCTGGACGACGAAGCCGACGTCGCCCGGTTCGACCTCGTCCGGGTCCTGACCGTTGAGCGCGACCGCGTAGCCCACGGCCTTCCACTTCGTGGCGTCGGCGTTGCCGAACAGGTCGAACTCGGGGTAGACCGCGATGTTCCCCTTGCAGGTGGCGACCGTGGCGGACACCGCCTTGCAGACGGGGAAGTCGTCGCCGTAGAACTCGTTGGCCGGCTTGTCGAACGAACCGCGGTAGAGCCCGACCTCCAGCATGAAGTCCTTGGCGAAGATGTTCACGTCGGCGGCGTGCGTGACGGTGAAGGTGGTCGGGACCCGCTTGGTGTACGTGGTCCCCACCACGATCGGCTTGCCGCCGTTGATCGTGAACTTGGAGAAGGTGAGGGCGAGCGGAGCCGGCTCGGCCGCGGGTGCGGCGGACCGGGCGCCGGTCTTCGCGCCGGAGTGCGCGGCGGCGGACTGGGCCGCCCGCGCGAGGTCGGCGACACTGCCGGTCGAACCGTGCGCACCGTCGGCCTGGGCGGCCGACGGAAGAGCGAGAGCGGAAAGGGCCAGGGCGCCGCTGACAGCGGCCACGGTGGCACGTATGCGCATGTTCGTTCCCCAAGGTGGAGAAGGGGGCCCGCCGCGACGGTCGTCGCGCGGGCCCGAGGTTGTCTGTGGAGCCTGATGGCTCCACAGACCAGACGGAGTTCACCTGTGAAGGGTTGTGCGGAATCTGAGACTTTTTTGTGAATTCTCCCCGGCCGCCCGGTCACCGCCCGGGCCGGACCTCAGTCGAACCAGCGGTCCCGGGCCAGCTCCCGCGTCCGGGACGGGTCCTCCAGCAGGGCCGCGACCTCGAAGCGGCGGGGCCACTGGCCGGCGGCCCAGGCCAGGCCCGCCGCGACGCCCTCCAGGGTGGCGGCGTGCACCACGCCGTCCGGGGTGCGGCGCCAGTCCAGTTCGACGCCGCCCGCGCGCAGCTCGCCGTGCTCGACGTACGTGGCCGGGGTGCCCGGGCCCAGCAGGACGCGGACCGGCTCGGGGACCTCGTGCTCCTCGCCGTCGCTGGTGACCTCGGCCGCCACGCTGTCACCGAGCCGCCGCACCTGGAACAGCTCGGCCAGCTCCGCCGCGTGCGCCGGGGCCACGGGCAGCAGCCCCAGCCCCTCGGTGAGCGGGAGCAGGTCCGGCGCGTCCGCGACCACCGCGTCCGCCGCGTCCACCACCCGCACCTCGCCGTCCACGACCGCCCGCAACTCGTCGGGCAGCGTGACCTGTTCCGGGTCGAGCGCGGCCAGCGCCGTGTACAGGCCGTGCAGGTGTACGGGGCCGACCGGGCGGTCCTCGTCGGCGAGCCGGCCGAGGAGTTCGGCCGCGCCGCCCGGCTCGTCCAGCAGGGCGTCGAGCGAGGTCCGCACGCCGAGGGCCCGCAGCACCTCGGCGTCGTCGAAGCCGGTCGCGTCCACGGAGTCGTACAGGCCCGCCAGATGGGGGTCGCCCCCGTGGGCGCGCAGTCCTGCCGGGCGGCGGCCGTCGAGCACCGGGTGGCCGCGCAGCCACCAGGCCGTGTACGGGCGCACGGACTGCGTGGTGCCGTCCGGGAGCAGCACCCGCACCGGCTGGGTGAGGGCGTCGCGCAGCGGCGGGCGGGCGAGGAGGGCGAGGGCCTGCGGCCAGGCGTCGTCGTCCACGAGGTCCAGGTCGCGGACGGCGACGAGTTCGGTGGCGACGGGCGGCACGGGGCTGTCCGGCAGCTGGTCGAGGATGTCCTCGCACCACACGTCGACGGCGTCGAGCAGCCCGGCGTCGTCGGGTTCGGCGAAGTCGCCGTCACGCGGCTCCAGTTCGTCCGGGTCGAGGACGACATCGGTGGCGCGTACGAGGGCGAAGGTGGCGAGCACCCCGCAGGCGGTGAGCGGCTGCTCACCCCAGCGCTCGGCCAACTCCTCGTCGCACAGCGCGAGTTCGCCCTCACGCATGACGGCGGCGAACGCACTGCCGGGCAGCACCAGTTCACCGGCCGGGGCGGGTTCGCCGTCCTCGTCGGGCAGCGCGAGCGCGCCGAGCCAGGGCTCGTCGCCCGGCTCCAGGGCGGCGTCCCGGACCAGGGTGAGCACGGTGTCGGCCAGCTCGTCGCCGTCGAGCGCGTCCTCGTCCCAGATCTCGCCCGCGTCCAGCGAACCGGCGACGGCGGTCCGTACCTGCGGGGTCGTCAGCACGGCGCGCGGGGTCGCGGGCAGGGCGCCCAGCTTCTCCAGGAGCGGGTGCGCGGCGTCCGGGTGGGCGACCTTCAGCCCGAGCCGGGCGAGCCGGTCCAGGACCGGTCCGGTCAGCGCGTCCGGGAGCGGGAGCAGGACCTGCCGGGGGCCGATCGTGGTGCGGGGCCGGGCCGGAACGTCCGGGTCGGGCCCGGCGGACTCCGTACCGGCGAGCGGCACGGGCAGCCCGGACAGCCGGTCCGGGTCGACCCCGGCCAGGCTCTCGTACAGCCGCCGCCACCAGGCCGGATCGCGCTCCAGACCGGCGAGGCGGTCGATCGCCTCGGTCAGCGGGACGCGGGCGACGCCGAGCGTGCGCAGCTCGACGCGCCGCTCAAGCCCGGCGGGCAGCAGGCAGGGCAGCACCTCGGCGAGCACCGCGACGGTCTGCGCGCCGACGCCCTCCACCACCTCGGCCTCGACCGGCCGCAGCGCGACGGCGTCCTTGCGGACGGCCTCGTCCCCGTCCCAGCCGTCCCACCGGTCCGGCTCGGCGGCCGGGTCGCGCGGGGCGGCCGGCTCCAGGAACGCCACGCGCGGCAGCCGCTCCAGGATCGCGCCGCGCAGCGCGCCGTCCAGCCCGCCCTGCCCGAGCGGGCCCGGCACCAGGGCGATCGTCGCGACGGACACCGGCTCCCAGGCGCCGAGCAGTTCCGCGTACGCGTCGGCCGCGCGCGCCACCAGGAAGTCGGTGAGCGGCCCGGGCGCGGGGTGCCTGCGGGTGGTGTCCAGCGGCAGCGAGGCGATGAGCAGCGCGGGCAGGCCGAGCGGTTCGTCGGTGGGCGTCGGCGCGTGCACCACGGGGGCGGTACGGGGAGGGACCGGGGCGCCGTCCGCGTCCACCGGGACGGCCCAGGTCACCGACCAGTGCGGGCGCAGCCGTTCCTCCAGCGGGCGGTCGGCGAGCAGGGCCGGCTCGACGGGGCCGTGGTGGACGGCGGTGCGCCAGCGGTTCGTACCGTGCGCGGAGTCCTCGATGTGGGTGTACGGGCCGTGTTGCGAGCGGCGCAGCGTCCGTACGGCCTCCGGGGTCTCCACGACGACCTCGTCGAGCCCGGTCAGCGTGAGCAGCAGCGCGTCGTCCACGGCGGCCAGCAGCCGGCCCACCAGGTCCTCGGCGACGCCGTCGCGCAGCGGCAGGACGACCACGGTGTCGTAGCCGTCCGGCGCGGTGCCCTCGGCGGGCAGCGGGAGCCGCAGCAGCGGTACGTGGCCGTCGCGGCGGCGCAGCTCGTCGCCCAGGCCGGGGCTGCCGACGGCCGCCGCACGGGCCAGCTCGCGGGCCTCGGCGAGGGACCAGCGCACGCCGCCGTGCCGGCCGACGATCGCCGGCTCGTCGCTCACCGCGAGCACGGCGGCGAACCCGACGCCGAACCGGCCCACGGCCCCCTCGTGGCCCTCGCGCTTGGCGGAGGCCCGCAGCGTCGACAGCGACTCCACGCCGGTGGCGTCCAGCGGGGCGCCGGTGTTCGCGGCGGCGAGGACGGCGGGGCCGCCGTCCGCCGCCGGGTGCAGGGTCAGGCGGAGCCGGCCGGGGACGTGGGCGCGGGCGGCGGCGTCGGCGGCGTTCTGGGCCAGCTCCACGACGAGGCGGTCGCGGTAGCCGCCGAGCGCGAGGTCCTCCTCGGCGTTGGCGTCCTCCCGGAAGCGGGCGGGGCCGGCGCCCCAGGCGTCGAGCACGCCGCGCCGCAGCCGCGCGGTGCCGAATGGGTCGGCGCCCTCGGTCGCATTGATGCCCACGCGTACTCCCTCTGCCGGCTTCCAGTGTGCGCCCGAAGCTACCGGGTGCGCGGGGGTGCGGGTCGCGGCCCCCGGCGCAACGGCCCCCGCAGGCGGCCGGCCCCCACCCGAGGGCTTCCGTCCTCAAACGCCGGACGGGCTGGGGTTTCGCCGGCGCCCGGCCGCACTCATCGAGACCGGCCGGCCAAATCAAGCCCGTCCGGCGATTGAGGACGGAACCGGCCCACCGGAGCACGGCAAGCACAACCAAGCCCGTCCGGCGATTGAGGACGGAACCGGCCCACCGGAGCACGCCAAGCACAACCAAGCCCGTCCGGCGATTGAGGACGGAACCGGCCCACCGGAGCACGCCAAGCGCAACCAAGCCCGTCCGGCGATTGAGGACGGAACCGGCCCGCCGGAGCACGGCAAGCACAACCAAGCCCGTCCGGCGATTGAGGACAGAACCGGCCCGCCGGAGCGCCCGAGGCCGCAGGGCCCCGGGCCCAGGCCCGGCTACGCGTGGCCCAGGTCCTCCGAGGACCCTTCGGCCTCCGCCCGCAGCGAGTACTCGTCCACCCGCACCGTGTCCAGCGCATGCGGCGCCGGCTTCGGCGGCGTCGGCATCACCGCCGCCTCCGAGTGCCCCCCGCACCCGTACGCCAGCGACACCACATGCCCGTCCGCCGGGGCGAACTCGTTCGCGCACACCCCGAATGCCTGCCGCAGCGAGCCCGCCAGCGGCAACAGGAAGGCGCACGACACGCACGAGGCCGGCGCCGCCTGAGCCATCGGCGTCTTCGCGCCGAACTCCTCGTCCCAGCGGTCGGCCGCCTCGCGCAGCCCGTACCGGGACAGCACCCGCGCCCGCCGCACGCCCAGCTCGTCGGCGACCGCCGCGATCGACCCGCGAAGCGGCGGCTCCGGGCGCGTCGTCAGCTCCGCGTCCTCCGCGTCGACGAGGTCGGCCAGCTCGCCGGTGACCGAGGCGACCGCCGAGTTCGGCGGGGGCTCGTCCGCGCCGGTGTACCCGGGCTCCAGGCGCAGGTCGTCCGCCTCGGTGGGCAGCAGGTCGCCCGGCCCCATGTCGCCCGGCCGCAGCCGCTCGCTCCACGGCACCCACTCCGGCGCGAGCAGCGCGTCGCCGCCCGGCAGCAGCACCGTCTCGTCCAGCGTCACGTTCTTCGCGCGGGAGGCGCGGGCGACCGTCACGGCCCAGCGCCAGCCCCGGTAGCCGGGATCCTCGCACTCGAAGTAGTGCGTGACGACCCGGTCCCCCTCGGAGACCACGGCCACATGCTCACCCACGACCCCTGGCGCGGCCGCCTCCTCGGCCGCCGCGCGGGCGAGGTCTACGGCCTCGGCGCACAAACGGTCGGGCACAGGGGTACGGGCGGTACGGGCCGTACGGCCTCGCGTCGTCGCAGCACTCACAGGTCTCGCTTCTCTCCTACGCCAGTCTCACGAGCGCGCCAGCACATCCATCGGTTCCGGCCATACGGTCGCGGACGGAGCGGACCTGGGGGCCGCGTCGACGTCCACACCCGTTGGGCCAGCCTCGGGCACGCCTTCCGTAATCCATTCTGCGGGATCGCCGAGAGGCGCGCGGCCGAGAACAACCGCCGGTGGCGCGCTACGCACGCTACCCTCTCCGCCGCTCCCCGCCCACCTGCCCGTCCCGAACGACCGCGTATCCGGCACCGCGACGCGCCTGAGCGAGGCCGCCCGAGCACCCCCGCAGGCCCCCGCGCACCCCCCGCCACCTGGTCGATCACTGACCCGACGGGGCGGTCCCGCTCGTGCCCCGCCCGTATGCCGGTTCGCATCGCCCGGTCCTGGGGCACTATGACCAAGTGGCTTCTGCCAGGTCGCACGACGGTCCCGGCCCGCTCCGCAGGACGGGGCGGTCGATCGGCCGTGCCCTGAAGTACCCGTTCACCGGCGCCGCGCGCTCCATCCGCAGGGCGACGCACGCGCACGGGGCCGGCGAGAGCGGCCTCGGCAAACTGATCGAGCTGCACGCGGTGAACGGCGCGGGCGACGTGATGATCACCGTCGCGCTCGCCTCCACCGTGTTCTTCTCCGTACCGACGGACCAGGCGCGCGGCCGGGTCGCGCTGTACCTCGCGGTGACGATGGCGCCGTTCATCCTCCTCGCCCCGGTCATCGGCCCGCTCCTGGACCGCCTGCCGCACGGCCGGCGGGCCGCGATGGCCGGTTCCATGCTGGCCCGTGCCCTGCTGGCGCTCACCATGTCGGCCGCGGTCGCCACCGGCGGCCTGGAGCTGTACCCGGCGGCGCTCGGCGTGCTGGTCTGCTCGAAGGCGTACGGGGTGGTGCGCAGCGCCGTCGTACCGCGGCTGCTGCCACCGCGGTTCTCGCTGGTGAAGGCGAACTCCCGGGTGACCCTCGCCGGGCTGCTGGCCACCGGGGCCGCCGCGCCGATCGGGGCGGGGCTGCAGACGATCGGCCCGCCGTGGCCGCTGTACGGGGCGTGCGTGATCTTCGCCGGCGGCGCGGCCCTGGCGTTCACGCTGCCGCCCAAGGTGGACTCGGCGAAGGGCGAGCGCAAGGCGCAGCTGGTACCGCCGCACGGCGAGAGCGCGCCCCGGCCGGAACCGCTGCGGTCCTCGGACCGCAGGAGCGGGCGCAAGGAGCGCAAGCGGAAGGAGAACGGCGAGAGGCGGCCGGGGCTGCGCTCCGTCGGCCCGTCCGTCATGCACGGGCTCCAGGCCAACGCCGCGCACCGCGCGCTCTCCGGCTTCCTGATCTTCTTCCTGGCGTTCCTGCTGCGCGAGCACCCGCTGGCCGGGCAGAGCGCCGCGATCTCGCTGGGCATCGTCGGCGTGGCGGCCGGTGTGGGCAACGCGCTGGGCACGGCGGTGGGCTCCTGGCTCCGGGCCCGCGGCCCCGAGATCATCATCGCCTCGGTGCTGGGCCTGGCCCTGGGCGTCGCGGTCCTCGCGGCCGTCTTCTTCAGTACGGTCATGGTCGCCGCGCTCGCCGCGACGGCGGGGCTCACCCAGGCCCTGTCGAAGCTGTCGCTGGACGCGATGATCCAGCGCGATGTGCCGGAGGAGGTGCGGACCTCCGCGTTCGCCCGCTCCGAGACACTGCTCCAGATGGCCTGGGTGGCCGGCGGCGCGATCGGGATCGCCCTCCCCCTCAACGGCGTACTGGGCATGTCGGTCGCCGCGGGCCTCCTGGCGCTCGGCGCGTCCACCTCCGTACGGGGGCTGCTGGGCGCCGCGCGGCGCGGCTCGCCGCACCCCCGCGTGGCGTGAGCCGGAGCGACCGATAGCCTTCGGCCCATGACCGTTGCGTTCTTCTCCGGTAAGGGCCGTCGAATCGGCGTCGCTCTTGGTGCCGTGTCCGCGGGACTCCTCGTCCTCTCCGCCTGCGACAAGCCGACGCCGCTCGCCACCGTGACGGTCGGCGACGACTCGGTGAACACCGAGGCCACCTGCTACAACGACGGCAAGGCCCTCAAGGAATCCGAGTACAAGAGCTGCCTCAACGAGAAGGCGGAGAAGACCGTCAAGGTCGGGATGGACGACAAGGTCCGCTTCGGCGTCGACCCCACCATCGCGGACAACGGCTGGACGCTGTTCATCAACGGCCAGCAGGCCGAGCAGGAGCCGTACAAGAAGACGTACCGCTCCATCCCCGGCAGCGCCTTCTTCTCCAGCCAGACCGGCGAGACCACCGACAAGACGCAGATCAGCGTGGTGGAGACGAAGGGCAAGGACCTGGTCGGTATCTGGCACTTCGAGCTGAAGAAGACCGACTGACCCCCTCCTGAACTCGAAGGACCCTCTTCGTGCGTGTGCTCGTCGTGACCGCGGTCCCGGTGGAACGGGACGCGGTCACGCGTGCGTACGGGGACGCCTCCGACGTGGCCGTGCGTACGGTGCCGGGGGCGGAGATCCACCGGGCGGGCCCGCTCGACGTCCTCGCGGGCGGCGCGGGACCGGCCGCGGCGGCGGCCTCGGCCGCGTACGCCCTGGCGGCCACGTGCTACGACCTGGTGATCTCGGCGGGCATCGGCGGCGGCTTCGCCCCGTCCGCCCCGCCGGGCTCGCTCGTCGTCGCGAGCGCGATCGTGGCCGCCGACCTGGGCGCGGACACTCCGGACGGCTTCCTGCCGGTGACGGCGCTCGGTTTCGGCCGCGACCGGTTCGCGCCGCCGCCCGCGCTGGTACGGGAGACGGCCGCCGCGACGGGCGCCCGGACCGGCGAGATCCTCACCGTCTCCACCGTCACCGGCACGGCGGAACGCGCCGCCGCCCTCATCGCCGCGCACCCCGGCGCCCTCGCCGAGGCCATGGAGGGCTTCGGGGTCGCGGAGGCGGCCGGCCTGCGGGGTGTGCCCGCCCTGGAGATCAGGGCCGTGTCGAACGCGGTCGGCCCGCGCGACCGCGACGCCTGGCGCATCGGCGACGCGCTGCTGGCGCTGACCGAGGCGTTCGGGAAGCTCATACCCGTACTGGAAGGCTGGACCCGCCATGACCGAGACGACACCGGCAGCTGACGCGCTGCGCATCGCTTTCTCGCCGTGCCCGAACGACACGTTCGTCTTCGACGCCTGGGCGCACGGCAGGGTCCCCGACGCGCCCGCGCTCGACGTCACGTTCGCCGACATCGACCTCACCAACGGCATGGCCGAGCGCGGCGAGCTGGACGTGCTCAAGGTGTCGTACGCGGTGCTGCCCTGGGTCCTCGACGAGTACGCGCTGCTGCCGTGCGGCGGGGCACTGGGCCGGGGCTGCGGCCCGCTCGTCCTCACCCGCGGGGCGGACACCGACCTGACGGGGAAGACCGTCGCCGTACCGAGCGAGCGCTCCACCGCCTACCTGCTGTTCCGTCTCTGGGCCGCCGACGTGGTGCCGGGCGGGGTCGGCGAGATCGTCGTCATGCCGTTCGACCAGATCATGCCCGCTGTACGGGACGGCAAGGTGGACGCCGGTCTCGTCATCCACGAGGCGCGCTTCACGTACCGGAACTACGGCCTGCACAACCTGGCCGACATGGGCCGGCACTGGGAGGACACCACCGGCCTGCCGATCCCGCTCGGCGCGATCATCGCCAAGCGGTCACTCGGCGCGAACACGCTGAAGCTGCTCGCCGAGTCGGTGCGCGCGTCGGTACGGATGGCCTGGGACGACCCGGAGGCGTCCCGCCCGTACGTGCTGGAGCACGCGCAGGAGATGGACCCGTCCGTCGCCGACCAGCACATCGGCCTGTACGTCAACGAGTTCACCGCCGATCTGGGCGAGGACGGCTACGCCGCGATCCGCGGCCTGCTGACCCGCGCCGCCGCCGAGGGCCTGGTCCCGCCGCTCGGCCCGGACGCGCTGTCGTTCGTCTGACGTGCCCGGGCACACCGTTGCGCGGTCGGTGCCGCCGTCGCTCGCACGAGAAGCGGGTGCCAGCGGCCCGGTCAGGGCGTCCGCACCCGCGTCGCGCTACGGCTCACACGTCGAGGTCGCGCTACGGCTCACACGTCGAGGTCGCGCCACGGCTCACACGTCGAGCTGGTCGGCGACCGCCCGCAGCAGAGCGGCGATCTTGGCGCCCGCGGCCTTGTCGGGGTAGCGGCCGCGCTCCAGCATCGGCGTGATGTTCTCCAGGACGGTGGTCAGGTCCTGGACGATCGACGCCAGCTCGTCCGGCTTGCGCCGCTGGGCGGCCGCGACGGACGGGGTGGGGTCGAGGATCGCCACGGAAAGCGCCTGGTCACCGCGCTGACCGGCGACCACGCCGAATTCGACGCGCTGGCCGGGCTTGAGGGCGTCGACCCCGGCCGGGAGCACGGACGAGTGCACGAAGACGTCGCTGCCGTCGTCGCGGGAGAGGAAGCCGAAGCCCTTCTCGCTGTTGAACCACTTGACCTTGCCAGTCGGCAAAGCACGCACCCCATCTCAACCCGTATGCCGGAACAAAGCCCTCAGCAGGTCAGGCCGTCCTGTGGTCGTGCTTCCCCTGCTGGCTGAAGCCTCCACAGGTGAAGTACCCCTCGTCAAGCCTGGTCATCCGGACTGTGTCCGGAAACGGCACCTGCTTCACCCGCAGGGCGCCCGGGCGCGGTTTCGGCGTGCCCGGGAACTACCCTGGCGGGGTGAGTACTCCATCTTCTGGCCCGGGCGACCGGCTCGTCCGGATCGGCGCGATCGTCTTCCTCGTCGGCGCCCTCTCCACCCTCGCCACCATGGCCCCCCTCTTCCTCGGCACCCGTCCCCTGCCGTCCGTCTTCTGGTCCCTCTGCATGCTGATGGGCGCCGGTTTCCTGATCGCCGCGGCGGGCGTGGTGCGGTCGGTACGGGCGGGGGCACGCGCGGGGGCCGGGGAGTAGGGCTCTTCCGGCCCTACGACGCGTACGCCTCCAGCCAGGCGGGCAGCTCCGTGAGCGACGACAGGACGATGTCCGCGCCCGCCGCACGCAGTTCCTCCGCGTCGCACGGGCCCGTCGTGACGCCCACCGAGACGGCGTTCGCCGCGCGGGCGCCGCGTACGTCGCCTATGTGGTCGCCCACGTAGACCGTGGCCCCGTGCTCCTTCAGGGCCACCGCCTTCTGCTCCGCCCAGAGGTCGCCCACGAGCACGTCCGGTTCGATCCCGAGGTGCGACAGGTGCAGCTTCGCGTTCGGCTCGTACTTGGCGGTGACGACGATCGTCCGCCCGCCCCGCTCCCGGATCGCGTCGACCGCCTCCCGGGCGCCCGGCATGGCGAGCGTCGAGGTGATCGCGTGGGAGGGGTACATCTCCCGGAACCGCTCCGCCATCACGGCCACCTCGCCGGGCGGGAACCAGTTCGCGAGCTCGTGCTCCAGCGGCGGGCCGAGACGGCTCACCACCAGGTCGGCGTCGATCACGGCGCCGGTTTCGGCGGCGAGCGCCACGAAGGCGGTCCTGATGCCGGGGCGGGAGTCGATGAGCGTCATGTCCAGGTCGAAGCCGACCGTAAGAGGGTGCGAGGCCATGGCGTCCATTGTGCCGGGCCGGCCTGCGGCCGGGGGCGGGGTTACGAGCCATTGCTCGTCCACGCACGTGAGCCCGGCCTTCCCCCCGACGGACGGTTCCGTCCTCAAACGCCGGACGGGCTGGGATGGGCGCCGGACGGGTGGGGGCGCGGACGGGCCGGGGCCGCGGGAAGGCCGCGGGCGGGCCGGCAAGGGCGGTTATCGGCGCCTTGCCCGCCAGAGCAGGAAGGCCGCCGAGGCCACCGCCGCCGTGCGTACCGTGATCGGCCACACGTCGCTCAGGGCGTCCGCCATGCCGTGTTCCGGGATGGGGGTGCCCCAGCGGCCCTCCATGCGGCCCCACAGCCAGACCACGGCGCCCGCCGCGACCACCCCGGGCAGGCCCAGGGCCGCCCACTTCGCCTCCGCGCGCGACAGCTTCCGGGAGCCGTACGCGAGGAGCCAGCCGCCGCCCAGGGCCAGCAGTGAGCCCATCACCGCGCCGGTGACCAGCAGGGCGGCGGCGAGCAGGAGCAGGGGGTGGCCGAAGCCCCGGGGGGAGGCGGCGGGTGCCGCGTCCGTGGGGCGGGAGCGGCGTACCTTCGGCAGCCAGCGCCTCCGGCGCCGCTCGGGGAGCGCCGCCTCTTCTTCGTCCTCGGGCTCGCGAGGCTCCCCGGATCGCTCCGGTTCCTCGTCCTCCTCGTCCTCCTCCGGTGCCGGGGGGCGCAGGATCTCGGGGATCTCCACGCCGCCCCGGAAGCCGGGGACCTCCGTCCCGGGTCCGAACTCGCCGAAGGGGCCCGGCTCGACGCGCCACCAGTCCGGTTCGCCGCCGTCGGGGCCCAGCTCGTCCGTGCCGGCCCGGTGGGGGGCGGAGGGCTGGGGCGGGGGCGGCACCGGCTCGCGCTCCTGGGGCGCGTCCTTGCGGAGAGGGTCCTTCCTGAGGGGGTCCTTCCGGAGGCGGAGCTTCGGCCGGCGCGGGCTGGGGATCTTGGTGGTGGCCTCCGGCCGGCCCTCCTCCCGGGTCTGCGGCGCCGGCGCCGCCACGCCCGTCCGCGCCGCCGCCTCGACGAGTTCGTCCGGCGTACCGAGCGTGCCGATGATGCGGCGTACCGCCCCGGGCGTGTCAGCCGCCTGGGCCGCGCGCTGCCGTTCGATCTCGGTCCGGAGCTCCGCCACGAGCCGCATCCGTACGCCCGACGACAGCTGTTGCCGCTGCGCCAGGTCCCCGACCCGGCTCAGATAGTCGTAGACCAGCTGGTCGCTCTCGATCCCCACGCGATGGTTCCCCTCGGTTCCCCGCTACCGCACTGCACCGACGGTAGCGCCCTCGCGGCTGTCCGGAGCGACTACCGTGGGGCGGATGGGGACGACCACACCACCGCGCACGCTCGCCGAGGCTCTGCGCGCCCGGGACGACGAGTCACTGGCCGGGCTGCTGCGGGCGCGACCCGATCTCCTCTCCCCCGTGCCGGGCGACATCACGCAGCTCGCCACGCGGGCCGGCACCCGTGCGTCCGTCGTCCGCGCCCTGGAACACCTCGACCGGTTCGCCCTGCAGACCGCCGAGGCGCTGGCGGTCACGCCCGACCCCGCCCCGTACGCCACCCTGCTGAGCCTGCTCACCGGTGACGGGCAGGACGACGGCGAGCACCGCGACGACGCGGGCGCCGCGATCACCGCCGCGCTGCCCGGCGCCCTCGCAACCCTGCGCGAGCAGGCCCTCGTGTGGGGCGAGGACGACCGGCTGCGGCTGGTGCGTACGGCCAGGGAGCTGCTGTCGCCGTCGCCGCAGCACCCCTCCCCCACCGGTCTCGGGCCGACCGTCGCCGAGGCCACCGCCGGGATGTCGCCCGGCCGGCTCCAGGAGATCCTGGCCGCCGCGGGGCTGCCCGCCACCCACGACCCGGTCTCCGCGGTGACCGCCCTGACCGCGCTGTTCACCGACCGCACCCGGATGGGCGAACTCCTCGACACCGCCCCCATGGAGGCCCTGGCGGTGCTCGACCGGCTCGTCTGGGGGCCGCCGTACGGGGAGGTGACGCCGAACCCGACCCCGCCCGTGAGGTGGCTGCGCGACCGGGGCCTGCTGCTGCCCGTCTCGACCCGCACCGTCGTACTGCCCCGCGAGGCCGCGCTGCACCTGCGGGCCGGGCGCGCCCACCGGGTGCCCGAGCCGCGGCCGCCCGCCGTGGCCGCCGTCGCCGAACGCGATCCACAGGCTGTGGACAGCGCCGCGGCCGGCCAGGCGTTCCTGGCGGTCGCCACCGTCGAGGAACTGCTCAAGGCGTGGAACGGCGGCGGCCCCACCGTCCTGCGGGCCGGCGGGCTCAGCGTCCGCGAGCTGAGGAAGACCGCCGCCGCGCTGGACGTCTCCGAACCCGTCGCCGCGTTCTGGGTCGAACTCGCGTACGCGGCCGGGCTGCTGGCCTCCGACGGCGAGGCGGACGAGCGGTACGCGCCGACCCCTGCGTACGACGAATGGGCCGAGCTGCCCGCCCAGGACCGCTGGGTCGCCCTCGCCACCGCCTGGCTCACCGCCACCCGCGCCTCGGGGCTGGTCGGCGGCCAGGACGCCAAGGGCCGCGCGCTGTCCGCCCTCGGCCCCGACCTGGACCGCTCCGCCGCGCCGGAGGTCCGCCACCGCGTCCTCGCCCTGCTCGCCGAACTGCCCGCCGGCACCGCGCCCGACCCGGAGACCGTGCTCGCCCGGCTCCGCTGGGAACGCCCCCTGCGCGGGACCGCCGCGACCGCCGGGGACGCCACGGATCTGCGGTCCCGGATCGCCCTGTGGACGCTGACCGAGTCCGAGTTCCTCGGCATCACCGGGCGCGGCGCGCTCGCCTCCCAGACCCGCGCGCTGCTCACCGGCGGCCCCGCCGAGGCCGCCGCCCGGCTCGCCCCGCTCCTCCCCGAACCCCTCGACCACGTCCTCCTCCAGGCCGACCTCACCGCCGTCGCGCCGGGCCCGCTGGAACGCCCGCTCGCCGAGGTGCTCGGGGCGCTCGCGGACATCGAGTCGAAGGGCGGTGCGACGGTGTACCGGTTCACGCCCGGGTCCGTGCGGCGCGCCCTGGACGCCGGGCAGACCGCCGCCGACCTGCACGCCTTCCTCGCCGCGCACAGCCGTACGCCGGTGCCGCAGCCGCTCAGCTACCTCATCGACGACGTGGCCCGCCGCCACGGGCACCTGCGCATCGGTGCCGCCTCCTCCTACGTGCGCTGCGACGACGAGGCCGTCCTCAACGAGATCCTGGCCGACAAGCGGTCCGCCGCGCTGCGGCTGCGCAGGCTCGCCCCGACGGTCCTTGCCGCCCGCACCGACCCGGCGGCCCTCCTCGACGGCCTGCGCGACATGGGCTACGCGCCCGCCGCGGAGTCCGCCGACGGCGACGTCCTGATCACCCGCGCCGGCGCCCACCGCACCCCGCCCCGCTCCGCGCCCGTCCCCGTCCCCGAGGGCCCGCCCGTCCCCGACCCCACGCTGCTCGGCGCGGCGGTCCGGGCGATCCGGGCCGGCGACACCGCCGCGACGGTCGTCCACAAGGACGCCGAGGCCGCCGCGTCGCCCGGCGGCCCCCTGCCCCGGACGACACCCGCCGAGACCCTGGTCACCGTCCAGGCCGCCGCGATGACCGGCTCCGCGGTCTGGATCGGCTACGTCAACGCGGAAGGCACCGCGAGCCAGCGCGTGATCGCCCCGGTACGAGTGGAGGGCGGCTTCGTGACCGCGTACGACCACACGGCGGACGAGGTCCGCACGTATCCCCTCCACCGGATCACGGGCGTGGCGGAGCTGGCGGAGTAGCGGTTGCCCCCGGTCAGGGGCGGAAGGTTCCGTCCTCAATCGCCGGACGGGCTTGAGTGGCGTTTGTTTCGTCGGGGCGCAATGCATCGCCCACTGAACTGCGGAAGCAGGCCGGACTCGGAGTCACTGGCCGAGGATGCGAGACTTTTGCGCGTCGAATTCTTCGGGGGTAAGAATGCCTGCCTCTCGGAGACCGGCGAGTTTGGTCAGCTCGTCAGCTACCGATGACGACGTAGCGGCAGGTGCGGCGTGCTGCGAGGTGTGCTGAGCCAGGATTGCCGCGTCGAGTCGGGCGCGCAGCTCCTCGAAGGCCGGCATCTGCTGCTTGGTGAAGACGACTGAGTTCTCGTCCTTCGCAGCATTCGATGTCTGCGAGCCGAGCCTGCCCCGGACCTCGTTCCCTCCGGGAACGGTGAACTGGATGAAACCGTTGACCAGCGGGCCCGCCGGCTTCCATTGGATCGCGGCGACTTGGCTGATGTGAAGCCGCTTCTCACCCTTGCCATGGGTGGCGCGAGCGAGAAACCCTTTACGGGTGATGGTGATGTATTGGCCATCGAACTCGATCTGTCCGCCCTGACCTGACACTTGTGTCACTGGCACCCCTTCGTTTCTTGTGAAGGCAGGGTGCCACACATGTGGAAGGTACGTGAAGGAAAGTGAGCAAGAGGCTGATCAGCCCGACAAACCGTGTGGGAACTCGTACCCGAGCGGTGGCCGGATGGGCAGACACGGCTTGCTATGCCTGGTTCCTGGTGTCGAGGATCGCGGACCTGGCTGCCCCGGCCAAGATGCTCTGTCCCCGCATGGACAGTCCGAGGCGGTTCCAGTGGAAGAGCACGTGATAGCTGAGTACCCGTCGCAACCCGCGGTCGAGCGTTCCTTCCTTGACGGCATGGCCGAGTTCCTGTCCCGCGTCGCGGAAGGCGGCGGCCCACTCGCTGACGGGCTCCAGCGGTCCGCCGGGGCGCAGCAGGATGTTGCTGTCTGCGAGGAGCAGAGGCCGGATCTCCTGGGCGCGGGCTTCGAGACTGCTGGTCGGGACATCGTTGATGACTGAGCGGCCCTCTTCCGTGATGACGCGGTGCCAGACGTCTCCCTGCTCGTACCACTCCAGCTTGGCGGCGCGCATCATGATCGTGCAGAGGAGAACCGACAGCTCGCGAGGCCCCACGGCCAGTTCGTTGCGCTGCCGCAACTGTTGCGCCTGCCGACTGTCGGTGATGAACAGGCCGTGCGCGGCGGCCATGCCGGCCGCCCCTCCGAATGCCGCGGTCTCCGGCTCGTAGATGCCGGGCCACCACCGTTGGACATGCCCGTCGGCGACGAGGCGATCCAAGTCGTCGCCGACAGCCAACCCAACGCCGGATCCCGGTCGTACGCGCAGACGCAGGCGCCAGCACGGGTACTTCCGGGTGTACCACCAGCCATCGACGGCGTGGTCGGCTTCAGCGTCTCGCAGGACAGGCAGCACGTGCGTGGTGAAGATGGTGTCGGCATTCGCCCAGTCGGTGAAGTGGAGGTATGCCTGCCACCAGTTGGTGGTTGCGAAGCAACGGCCCAGGGCTTCTCGGCCGGCCTGGTCGTAGACCTTCACGGCGTCGGCCAAGGTCACGGTGTCCACCCGGCACCGGCGTGCGGCGTCGGCAATCGGTAGTCCGGTGAGCACAGCGAGGGCCGCGCTCCGGATGGAGGGCGGTTCCGCCTGAGTCAGTTGATCAGGAGACATGAGTCCCATCCGGTGATCGGGGCCTGCTGCGAGGCGTAGGTCGTGAGGGCGAGCGCGGTGCCGGCGGCGCCGCTGATCAGCCCGGTAGCCGGGAGGCCGCCGGGTCGGACGTTCGCCGCGAGAGTGTCCCCGAGGCTCTGTGGGAGCGTCCGGAGGCGGGGATCGAGGGCGTCGGCGGCGGCACGGAAGGCGGTCTGGTAGATGCCTGCCCAGCCGTGGCACAGGCCGGTGTCGGTGACGTGGGCGAGTTGTTCGGGGTCAGTCAGGGCCCGGTACAAGGCGCCCTCGTAGAACGCCTGGAGATGGGGAGCGTGCAGGGCGATCCCGGCGAGTTGGCCGGCCCGTGCGATGCCCGTCGTCCCGTAGCACCAACTCGGTCGGGTGGGGGCGTCATGGTGAGGCTGCGTACGGTCGAAGTCACGGCGCGAGATGTGCTCGGGCCACCAGGCACCGGAGGGACTGCGCCGGCACCAGGTGTCGAGGTGTTCGCAGATGGTCCACATGGCTTCGCGGTGACCGTTGACGGTGATGCCGAGGCGCAGGGCTTGAGCCAGGAGGAGGAGCGGGCCGGTGATACGCCCGCGTTGCCGAGCAGTACGGAGCGAGGGCCATGAAGTCGCCCCAGCTCCCGTGGCGCGTCACTACGAGCGCTTCCTCAAGCACGGGGGAGTCAAGACGACGCCGCACGCTCCCACTGCCCGGGTGCTGGAGCGCATGTTCCGGATGCCCGTGGGAGACCTGTTCGGCTCGGCCTCCGCCGTCCGGGAGCTCGAGCCGGGGGGATCCGCTCGGGCCCCTGCTCCGCCCGTGCTCGACGAAAGTGAACTGCTGATGACCGCTCGGGATGCCGCCTCACACGCCAGTGAGGCCGCCTCGCTGCACTTGCACGAGTTGACCCTGGACCAGCTCCATGACGATCTGGCTCACTTGGCGCGTACGTATGGTCAGACAGTCCCGGGCGAGGTCTACCGGAACGCGACGAACCTGCTGAACCAAGCACAGGTGCTGGTCGAACGCACCCGGTCCCCCGAGCAGCACACACGCCTCTACTACGCGGCGGCGCAGGCCAGCGCGATGCTCGCCGCGGTCTCTTTCGACCTAGGCGCATTGGCGCCCGCCGTCACCTTCGCCCGGTCCTCCGCGCAGTACGGCAAGACCATCAACAACGGACCGGTGCAGGCGTACGCCTACGGGATGATGGCCTTCATGGCGTTCTGGGGCGGGCGTCCCGGAGAGGCCGTACGGCTCGCGAAGTCGGGCCAGCAGTTCGGCGGGCTGGGAGATACCGCCCGCCGCCGCCTCTACTCCATCGAGGCCCGAGCGCACGGGCATCTGCGCAACGAAGACCAGGCTGAGCGGGCCGTCCGCGATGCACTCGGCCAGAGCAGCGGCCGCCGGGACGAGCTGCACGACGACATCGGCGGCGAGTTCGCCTTCGACGCCGCCCGTACGGCCATGAGCAACGCGACGACATGCCTGCTACTGCGGAACGCCGAGGGCGCGGAGGAGTTCGCCACAAGGGCACTCGCCCTGGTCCACGCGCGCCCCGCCGATGAGCAGCAGATCCCGGTGTCCGGCCCGGCAGCCGTCGACCTGGCCCGTGCACGATTGCTTCGCAACCAGGTCGAGGGAGCCCAGGAGGCGCTGACCACAGTTTTTCATGTGCCGCCGGGCTGGCGAGGCTCCGGTCTGTTGGAGCGGCTCACAGCGGCGCGGATCGAGCTCACTCGCACCGAGTTCCGGAACGCGCCTGTGGCGCTTGAGCTGGCCGAACAGATCGAGGCGTTCAGCGCGCTGTCCCCGACCCGTCGGCTCGGCGCTGCGAACCCGCTCGCGATCGAAGCCTGACTGCTACCGGCCGAGCGCGGCCAGGATCACAGCCTCCTTCTCGGGCGTGATCCCGTGCTCGGCCCAGCGGGGGTGCTCCACCGGCATGCCCCCGCCCCGAAGCCACGCCCAGGTGTCGGCAACGGTGTCCGCCAGTGGTCGGCACACCAGCCCTGCTCCCTGGGCCCGCGTGGACTCGATCCGCCACACACCGGAGTGCGTACGCCACAGTGGCAGCTCCGTCCACTGCTGGACCCCATGGTCCAGGAGCAGCTTGTCCGGCGCCCATGCCAATCGTGCGCCGCCTTCAGTGGCGAGAACGCAGGAGGCAAGAAGGTCCCCCATGGTGTCCCGGCCGATCGGCGCGACGCAGTTGTACGCGCCACCGTGGTCGTCTGCGGCCCGGTCCAGCGCGAACGCGGCCACGTCACGTACGTCGATGGGCTGGATACCCTTGTCCGCGGCGCCCGGGGCGAGCATCGGGCCGCCGCGCGCGGCGCGGTTGAGCCACCAGGGGAGCCGGCCGACATACTCACCGGGCCCGAGGATCACGCCCGGCCGAAGGACGGCCGTGCGGTCGTCGCCGAACATCGTGGTGACGGCCCTCTCAGCACCAGCCTTCTGCCGGCCGTAGTACCAGTCCGGTCCGTCCCAGCCCTCGGGGAGCCGCCCATAATCAGCATCGGCGTCCGGTGGACCGTCCAGCACGTGCGAGTCCTCGGAGAGCGGTTCGTCGGGCCAGCCGCGGTAGGCGTTCACCGTGGAGACGTAGACGTATCGGCCCGCTACCGGTTCCAGGGCATGTGCGCCGGCGAGGACGTCGCGCGGTGCCATGTCGGACGCGGAGGTGTCCACCACGGCATCCCAAGGGCCTTCGCCCGCCAGCCGCACCAAGTCCGCGACGACCGTGCGGTCACCGTGGACCCCCCGGGTGCCCTCGGGTGCGATTCCCGACCGGCCACGGTTGAAGACCGTCACCTCCCACCCGCGATCGAGCGCGGCCTGTGCGACCGCCCGTCCCAGGAACCAGGTTCCGCCGAGTACGAGAATCTTCATGACGGCGATCTTGCCGTGCCGAACAGCAGTCGCGGAAGGCGGTCGGACTCGGACTGCCGGGCGGAATTCCATCCACAGTCGCCGGACGGGCTGGGCTTGTGCGGGTCGCTCCGCGGGGCGCGGGTCGCCTCCACCCGGTGAATGGGGGCAGGTCCAAACCCAGCCCGTCCGGCGCTAGAGGACGGAACCCCGCGCCCCGGACCGGGGCAAGCACCGACACGCCCGCCCCCGCATACGGCACACTGGACGTTTCCCCTAGCCGAAAGGGCCGAAGCGCGTGAGCGGACCCCTCATCGTCCAGAGCGACAAAACGCTCCTTCTGGAGGTCGACCACGAGCAGGCCGACGCCTGCCGCAGGGCCATCGCGCCGTTCGCGGAGCTGGAGCGCGCGCCCGAGCACATCCACACCTACCGGCTGACCCCGCTCGGGCTGTGGAACGCCCGAGCGGCCGGGCACGACGCCGAGCAGGTCGTGGACGCGCTCGTGACGTACTCCCGCTACCCCGTACCGCACGCGCTGCTCGTCGACATCGCCGAGACGATGGGCCGGTACGGGCGCCTCACGCTGTCGAAGCACCCCGTGCACGGGCTGGTGCTCACGACGACGGACCGGCCGGTGCTGGAGGAGATCCTGCGGTCGAAGAAGGTGCAGCCGCTGGTCGGGGCGCGGATCGACCCGGACACCGTGGCGGTGCACCCGTCCGAGCGCGGGCAGGTCAAGCAGACGCTGCTGAAGCTGGGCTGGCCGGCCGAGGACCTCGCGGGGTACGTGGACGGCGAGGCGCACCCGATCGAGCTGGACGAGAACGGCTGGTCGCTGCGGCCGTATCAGAAGCAGGCCGTCGAGGGGTTCTGGCACGGCGGGTCCGGGGTCGTCGTGCTGCCGTGCGGCGCGGGCAAGACGCTGGTCGGGGCGGGCGCGATGGCGCAGGCGAAGGCGACCACGCTGATCCTGGTGACGAACACCGTCTCCGCCCGGCAGTGGAAGCACGAGCTGGTGAAGCGGACGTCGCTGACCGAGGACGAGATCGGCGAGTACAGCGGGACCAGGAAGGAGATCCGGCCGGTCACGATCGCCACGTACCAGGTGCTGACGACGCGCCGGAAGGGCGTCTACCCGCACCTGGAGCTGTTCGACTCCCGCGACTGGGGCCTGGTGGTCTACGACGAGGTGCACCTGCTGCCGGCCCCGGTCTTCAAGTTCACCGCGGACCTCCAGGCCCGCCGCCGCCTCGGGCTGACCGCGACGCTGGTGCGCGAGGACGGGCGCGAGTCGGACGTCTTCTCGCTGATCGGGCCCAAGCGGTTCGACGCCCCGTGGAAGGAGATCGAGGCGCAGGGCTACATCGCCCCGGCGGACTGCGTCGAGGTCCGGGTCAATCTGACGGACTCGGAGCGGCTGGCGTACGCGACCGCCGAGACGGAGGAGAAGTACCGGTTCTGCGCGACGACCGCGACGAAGCGGAAGGTCACCGAGGCGCTGGTGCGCAAGCACAAGGGCGAGCAGACGCTGGTCATCGGGCAGTACATCGACCAGCTGGACGAGCTGGGCGAGCACCTGGACGCCCCGGTGATCAAGGGCGAGACGAGCAACGCCCAGCGCGAGAAGCTGTTCGAAGCCTTCCGGCAGGGCGAGCTGAACGTGCTGGTGGTGTCGAAGGTGGCGAACTTCTCCATCGACCTGCCGGAGGCGACGGTCGCCATCCAGGTGTCGGGGACGTTCGGTTCGCGCCAGGAGGAGGCGCAGCGCCTGGGCCGGGTGCTGCGGCCGAAGGCGGACGGGCACGAGGCGCGATTCTACTCGGTCGTCGCGCGCGACACGATCGACCAGGACTTCGCGGCGCACCGCCAGCGGTTCCTGGCCGAGCAGGGCTACGCGTACCGGATCGTGGACGCGGACGAGCTGCTGTCGGAGAGCTGAGGGGCGGGGCGGGGGCGCGCGTTCAGCGCGTACGGCGTACCCCCGCCTCCTCCGCGTACTCGCCGAGGACGACGACGCCGAAGACCGCCTGGGCGAAGACCTTGACGGCGCGCAGGGCGCCGGAGGCGCGGTTGTGGGGGTGACCGGGGGCCGCGGTGGCGCCGGTCCTTCGTGGGTCCAGGGTGACGGTGCTCATGTATCCATGGTGCTCCGGGCGGCCGGGCCGGGGCGTCGGCCCGGAGTCGGAAGCACGGGGCGACGCGCGTACGCCTGGGGTCGCACGGCGTCCCCTACGGGACGGACACGCCCCCTACGGGACGGACGGGCCGAGGGAGGGGCTTCGGGAGGGCGGTAATCCGTTCGCGCGCGGGACGGGCCGCCGGTACACTCGCCGCTCTGCCCGCCTCCCGCACCGTGGTACCGGCGGCCCGTGAGGGCCCGCGCCGGCAGCCGGGGGAGCGCCGCCGACCGGACGGAAACCGGCCGACAACCGTACGTGCGTCCCCGTACGTACCAGTGATCGATCCCCGAGCGGACCGCATCGACCCCCTTGCACCGGGGACGGGTTGCGGTCCGCCGTCCTGCGTTGAATGCCGGAGGCAACACCGTGCCCGCGCACGAATTCGAGAGCGACACCACCACCGACCCCCTCGCCCATGAGCGCGCCCATCTCGCGGCCTCGCGCGCCGCGCTGCGCGCCATGCGGGAGGACGCCCAGGCCCTGGACATCCGCGATGTCACGGCGAACTGGGTGAACGCAGCCGTGCTTCAGGCGCAGATCGACGAGCGCATCAAGTCGCTCGCCGACCTCTCGCACACCCCGCTCTTCTTCGGGCGGCTCGACTATCTCCACGTGGTCGGGGCCGAGGAGGCGGAGGGTGCGGAGGGCGAGCAGTTCTACATCGGGCGCCGCCACGTGCACGACGCCGCCGGGGACCCGATGGTCATCGACTGGCGTGCGCCGGTCTCGCAGCCGTTCTACCGGGCGTCCCGCAAGGACCCGCTGGACGTCGGCCGCAGGCGCCGTTTCGGGTACACGGGCGGCGATCTGACCGCGTACGAGGACGAGCACCTGACCGACCCGGCGGAGGCGGAGCAGACGAGCAAGCTGCTCCAGGCGGAGATCGAGCGGCCCCGTGTCGGGCCGATGCGGGACATCGTGGCGACGATCCAGCCGGAGCAGGACGAGATCGTCCGCAGCGAGCTGGGCGGCACGGTGTGCGTGCAGGGCGGGCCCGGCACCGGGAAGACGGCCGTGGGCCTGCACCGGGTGGCGTATCTGCTGTACGCGCACCGCGAGCGCCTGGCCCGCACCGGGACCCTGGTGGTCGGGCCGAACCGGTCGTTCCTGCACTACATCGAGCAGGTGCTGCCCGCCCTCGGTGAGCTGGAGGTGAAGCAGGCGACGGTCGAGGACCTGGTGGGCGCGCAGGTCGAGGTGCGGGGCACGGACGAGGCGCGGGCCGCCGTCGTGAAGGGCGACGCGCGGATGGCCGAGGTGCTGCGGCGGGCGCTCAGGTCGCACGTGACGCCGCCGACCGAGCCGGTGATGGTGGTGCGCGGCTCGCGGCGCTGGCGGGTCCCGGCGTACGAGATCGAGGAGATGGTCCAGGAGCTGCTGGCCCGCGACATGCGGTACGGGGCCGCGCACGAGGCGCTGCCGCAGCGCATCGCGCACGCGGTGCTGGTGCGGATGGAGGAGGCGGGCGAGGCGCCCGACGACCGGGTGCAGAACGCGGTGGCCCGCACCCCCGCCGTGAAGGCGGCGGTGAAGGCGGTCTGGCCTGCGGTGGACCCGGCGAAGCTGGTGCTGCGGCTGCTGTCGGACCCGGAGTTCCTGGCGGCGCACGCACAGGGGCTGCTGTCCGAGGACGAGCAGAAGGCGATCCTGTGGACGAAGCCGGCCCGCAGTGTGAAGTCCGCGAAGTGGTCGGCGGCGGACGCGGTGCTGATCGACGAGGCGGCGGACCTGGTGGCGCGTACGCACTCGCTGGGCCATGTCGTGATCGACGAGGCGCAGGACCTCTCCCCCATGCAGTACCGGGCGGTCGGCCGCCGCTGCTCGACCGGTTCGGCGACCGTGCTCGGCGACCTGGCGCAGGGCACGACGCCGTGGTCGACGCAGAGCTGGGAGCAGGCGCTGCACCACCTGGGCAAGGCGGACGCGGTGGTGGAGGAGCTGACTGCGGGCTTCCGCGTGCCGCGCGATGTGATCGCGTACGCCTCCCGGCTGCTGCCGGTGATCTCGCCGGGGCTGACGGCGGTGGAGTCGGTGCGTGAGTCGCCCGGTTCGCTGTCCGTACGGGAGGTGGCGGGCCCGGAGGCGCTGGACGCGGCGGTGGTCGCGGCGTGCGAGGAGGCGCTCGGGCACGAGGGGTCGACCGGTCTGATCGCCGCCGACGCGCGTATCCCGGCGCTGGCCGAGGCCCTGACGGCGGCGGGTCACCCCTACCTCTCCCCCGGCCAGGAGACGACCGCCGAGTCCCGGCTGACCCTGGTCCCGGCGTCGCTGGCCAAGGGCCTGGAGTACGACTACGTGGTGCTGGACGAACCGGCGGCGGTGGTCGACGGGGAGCCGGACGCGCGCACGGGCCTGCGCCGGCTGTACGTGGCGCTGACCCGTGCGGTGTCCGGGCTTACGGTGCTTCACTCCGCGCCGCTGCCGGAGGAGTTGGCGTAGGAGGCGGAGTGGGGGCGGGGGGCCTGTGCACACCCCCGCCCCCGCCCCGGTCAGCCGGCCGTGCAGGCCCTCCCGTTCAGCTTGACCGTGCCCGGGTCTGCCGCCGGGCCGGAGACGGTGCTGTTGAAGCCGAAGTCGACCGAGGCGCCCGGTGCGAGGGTCCGGTTCCAGGACAGCGGGGCCGCCGTCACCGTCCGCCCGTACTGGGCGATTTCGGCGCTCCAGGTGTGGCTGAGCTTCTGGTCGCCGGGCAGCAGCCAGGTCAGGGACCAGGGGGTGACGGCCTCGGTGCCGGTGTTCTTCACCGTGACCGTGGTGGTCGATCCGGTGCTCCACGGGTGCGAGGAGTACGTGACCCGGCAGGCGCGGTCCGGGCCGGCGCCGTCGCCGGCGTCGTCCAGGTAGGAGGTGACGAAGGCGAGCGGGGCGTTCCAGTTGATGGCGACCTCGTTGGTGGCGTACGAGCCGTTGTCGTCGAGGTAGCACATCGCGGCCGCGCAGCCCTTGAGCTTCGCCGCGGCCTCCGGGTCGCCCGAGGTGGGGGCGGTGAGGTTGGGGCCGCCCGCGAGGGAGCCGGCCGGCGGGTGGGGCAGGGCGGGGTCGGACTCGTGCGCCCAGAAGCGGTGGTGCTGGTTCCGCGAGAAGCGCTCGCCGTACCCGGTGACGTAGGACTGGTTGAGCGGGTTGCGCCCGAACAGGTAGTCCGCGCCGCGCAGGACGGCGTCGCGGTAGGCGGCCTCGCCGGTGAGGTCGGCGGCGGTGGCCAGCACGATCATGTTGTTCAGCACCTGGCTGTTGGAGCCCCAGGTGTAGTTCTGGCCCGCGGGGGCGTACGGCACGCCGTACAGCTGGTCCCGGGTCTGCCGCGCGTAGCGGTCGGCCGCCGTGGTGACGACCGCGCGTACGTCGGCGAGCTGGCCGGCGGTCAGGTCGTTGGGCACGGTGGCCAGGGTCAGCACGCCGAGCCCGGCGGTGCCGCCCCACCACATGCCGCCGTCGGCGGGGAAGGCCGCGTCGGCGTCACCGTGCAGCGGCGAGTCGAGCAGGGCCCGGCGGTAGGTGTCCTTGCCGGTGGTGGTGAACAGCTCGGCGGCGGCCCAGTAGAACTCGTCGCTGACGTCGTCGTCCTCGTAGGTGCCGCCCCCGACGCCGTCCGCGGGGCTGGCGTACACGGCCGGGTGGGCCTTCGCCGCGGCCCACGCCGTCTCGGCGGCGGTACGGCACTCGGCCGCGAAGTCCGCGTCGAACGGCTCGTACAGCCGGGCGCACTGGGCGGCGGTCGCGGCGAGGTTGAGGGTGGCGGCGGTGGTCGGCGGGTGCAGTTCGCGCTGCTCGGGGTCGAGTTCGGGCCGCATCGGCAGGCCGGTCCACTGGGCGTCGTGCACCTTGTGGTGGACCATTCCGGCCAGCGGGTTCCCGGCCGGGACCTGCATGCGCAGCAGGAAGTCCAGCTCCCAGCGCGCCTCGTCCAGGATGTCGGGCACGTCGTTGCCGTGCTCGGGCACCCGCAGCGCGCCGTCGCCGAGTTCGGCGGACTCCGCCCCGTCTGCGGTCAGGGTCCGCTCGTAGGTGTCCATCAGCTCGGCGACCGCGATGCCGCCGTTGACGACGTACTTGCCGTGGTCGCCGGCGTCGTACCAGCCGCCCCGCACGTCGAGCCGGTAGTCGCAGGCCCCGGGCTGGCACGGCACGTCGGTGTCGCCCTTGTTGGGCGCGACGTCCAGGTGGCCCGCCGGGCGCGCGTACTCCTCGCCGACGAGGTCCGCGTCGATCGCGATGCCGCTGCGGTTCTGGTAGAAGTACGCGAGCGAGTCGGAGCGCAGGCTGTCGTAGAGGTCGGCGCGGATCGAGAAGGGCTCGCTGACCTGCCCGTCCGCCTCGATCGTGAAGCCGTCACCGGTGGTGGTGACGTCGCTGAAGTCGAAGGTGTGGACGTTCTGCCGGGAGGTCGGGTCCTCCCCGCCCGGCACGGTCGTCCCGCTCGCGACCGCCGCCCCGTCGGCCGCCTTCAGCGTCCACGGCAGCGGGTCGGTCGCGTCGGTGACCAGGGTGCCGGTCTTGGGACCCTTGGGGAGGTAGCCGACCTGGTTGACGCGGACCGGCGAGCCGGTGTCGGGCTCGTACACGGGCGGTTCGGCGCCGCCGCGCAGGGACACGTCGTCCACACAGAAGGTGGCCGCCTCGGCGCCGCCGCCGATCTGGAAGGCGACCTGGGCGGCGTCCCGGTCGGCGGTCGCGGTGAAGACATGGGTGACCGGGACCGCCTCGGCGCCGATGCGGTCGGTCGCGGAGAGGTCGGTGGTGTACGGCTCGGTGGCCATCTGCACGTTGGTGTGGATGGAGAGCGGGACGGTGGAGGTGGCCGTGTAGGTGAGGGTGTAGGTCTCCCCGGCGATGAGCGGGATGTCGTTCTGGCCGACGATCGCGTCCCACGGGTTGGCGGTTCCCGCCTCCACGTCGGCGCAGAGCCGGCCGTCCACGACCGCGGCGGGCGCGTTGGCCGTCCACCACCAGGGCGCGGTCCCGGCGGAGAAGTCGCCGTTGGTGATCTGCTCCGGGGCGGGGTCGTCGTCCGCGGCGGCGGCGCCGGGCGCGGTGAGGGCGCCGCCGAACAGTGCGGCGAGGGCCAGCACTCCGAGCGCGCGGTGTCTGCGGCGGGCGGGGGACGGGGGTGGGGAGGCGTTCACCGGGGGCCTTTCGTCAGAGCGGGTGGGGTGTGACGGGCAGCCGAGCGGGTTCAAGGCGATGGGAGCGCTCCCACGACAGACGGGCATGCCGGGGAGGCGCATCATGGGAGCGTTCCCATCACCGCGCAGCCATTGTGGAGCGGGGTGCCGCTGTTACGCCAGGGTCATGACAGCCGCACTCGGAAACCGCACCCGGGGACCCGCGTCCGCGACAGTCATGACCACCGGCGCGCACCCGCGAGGCGGCCGGTGGGGGCGTACAGGGCGGTCCCCGCAGAAAACGGCATACGCCCCGGGCCCCCCGCGTACCCGGGTGAACGCGCCATTTTGAGGAGTCCGGGGCCCGCCCCCGCCCAACGGGTGAAGGCGCACCCCGCGTACGGCCGAACCCAGCCCGTCCGGCGCTTGAGGACAAAACCCCCGCCCCGGACCGGGCCGGCCTTCAGGAATGCCGCTCGCCCAAGGGCTACGCGTCCAGCACGTCCCGCCACTCGCGCACCGCCGCCGCGTCCACCGGGCCGGACCAGCCGGCCGGGCGGGCGGCGCCGCCGATGTGCACGGCGTCGATGCCCGCGTCCAGCAGCTCCGGCAGGTGGTCCAGGCGCAGGCCGCCGCCGACGAGGATCTGCGCCTCGTACCCCGGCTCGCCCTTGCGGGCCGCCTCGACCACCAGCGTGGGGATGCCCTCGTCCACCCCGGCGGCCGAACCGGCCGTGAGGTACGTGTCCAGGCCCGGCAGATCCGCGAGGGCCTTGCGCAGGGCGTCCCGGTCGGCGGCGCGGTCGATCGCGCGGTGGAACGTCCAGTGACAGCCCTCCAGCTCGGCGACGAGCCGTTCGACCGCGACCAGGTCGGGGTTGCCGTCCGCGTCCAGGAAGCCGAGCACGAACTCGTCGGCGCCCTCGGCCCGCAGCTCGCGGGCCTTGCGTACGAGTACGTCGACGTCGCCGGCCGCGAAGCCGTCGGCGACCCTGAGCATCACGCGCAGCGGAATGTCCACCGCGGCGCGGATCGCCGCGAAGGTCGCACAGGACGGGGTGAGGCCGTCCGCCGCCATGTCGGTGACCAGCTCAAGCCGGTCCGCACCACCCGCCTGGGCAGCGACCGCGTCCTCCGCGTCGAGAGCGATCACCTCCAGGACTGCACGGTTGCTCATGGGAACCCAATCCTCCAGGAAGCAGCTATAGGTCTAGTCCAATGGCCAGCCTACGGGGCGGTAGCCCGGCGGCGCAGCCCTCACCGTGAACGTGAAGATACGCGAGGTCAAACGCACGACCGGCGCCCGGCCGCGCGCGGGCCGGGCCCCGCCGAAGGATCACCCTTGCGGATGGATAGGGGGTGGGGGTATACAGGAGACACAAGGGGATACCCCCCCGGGGTATTACTCCACTCGCAGAGGAGGGCACTGTGTCCGCGCAAACCGCAGCCACCACCGCAGCCACCACCGCTGCCGGCACCGCTGCCGGCACCGCTGCCGGCACGACCGTCGGCGCCGCAGAGGTCGAGCTCGCCATCGGGGGCATGACCTGTGCCTCGTGCGCGGCCCGTATCGAGAAGAAGCTCAACCGGATGGACGGCGTCACCGCCACCGTCAACTACGCCACCGAGAAGGCCCACGTCAGCTACGAGGGCGCCGACGTCTCGGTCCAGGACCTCATCGCCACGGTCGAGAAGACCGGGTACACCGCGCACGAGCCCGCTCCCCCGGTGCGTACCGAGGGCGCGGCCGACGCCCCGGCCGAGGAGGCGGACGAGTTGCGTCCGCTGCGGCAGCGGCTGGTCACGGCCGTCCTGCTCGCGGTGCCTGTGATCGCGATGGCGATGATCCCGGCGCTCCAGTTCGACTACTGGCAGTGGCTCTCGCTCACCCTCACGGCGCCCGTCGTCACCTACGCCGCCTGGCCCTTCCACCGGGCCGCGTGGACCAACGCCCGGCACGGCGCGGCCACGATGGACACGCTGATCTCGGTCGGCACCTCGGCCGCGTTCCTGTGGTCGGTGTGGGCGCTGTTCTTCGGCACCGCCGGGATGACCGGCATGACGCACCCCTTCGAGCTGACCATCGGCCGCGGCGACGGCGCCGGGAACATCTACCTCGAAGCCGCCGCCGGCGTCACCGCGTTCATCCTCGCCGGGCGCTGGTTCGAGGCCCGTTCCAAGCGGAAGGCGGGCGCCGCGCTGAAGGCGCTCCTGGAGCTCGGCGCGAAGGAGGTCACCGTCCTGCGCGACGGCCGCGAGGTGACCGTGGACACGGCGGACCTGCGGGTCGGCGACCGCTTCCTGGTCCGCCCGGGCGAGAAGATCGCCACGGACGGCGTGGTCGTGGAGGGCGGTTCGGCGGTGGACGCGTCGATGCTCACGGGTGAGTCGGTCCCCGTCGAGGTCGCGGTCGGCGACCCGGTGACCGGCGCGACGCTGAACGCGGGCGGCCGGCTCGTCGTCGAGGCGACCCGGGTCGGCGCCGACACGCAGCTGGCCCGGATGGCGAAGCTGGTCGAGGACGCGCAGAACGGCAAGGCGGCGGCGCAGCGGCTGGCGGACCGGATCTCGGCGGTGTTCGTCCCCGTGGTGATCGTGCTGGCGCTCGGCACGCTGGCCTTCTGGCTGAGCACCGGGGCGGGCCTCACGGCCGCGTTCACGGCGGCGGTGGCCGTCCTGATCATCGCCTGCCCGTGCGCCCTGGGCCTCGCCACACCGACCGCCCTCATGGTCGGCACCGGACGCGGCGCACAGCTCGGCATCCTCATCAAGGGCCCCGAAGTCCTGGAATCCACCCGCCAGGTCGACACGATCGTCCTCGACAAGACGGGCACGGTCACCACCGGCCGCATGACCCTCCAGGCCGTCCACACCACGCCCACCACGACCGAGACCGAAGCCCTCCGCCTCGCCGGCGCCCTGGAACACGCCTCCGAACACCCCATCGCCCAAGCCGTCGCCACCGGCGCCACCGACCGCACCGGCACACCCCTGCCCACCCCCGAGGACTTCACCAACGTCCCCGGCCTCGGCGTCCGGGGCGTCGTGGACGGCCACGCCGTCCTGGTGGGGCGCCCCCGGCTGCTCACCGACGCCGGAATCGGCCTCCCCGACACACTGGCCGCCGCACTGACGGAGGCCGCCGCTCAGGGGCGTACGGCCATCGCGGTCGCCTGGGACGGCGAGGCGCGCGCGGTGCTGGAGGTGGCCGACGCGGTGAAGGACACCAGCGCGGAGGCGATCGTGCGGCTGCGCGGGCTCGGCCTGACCCCGATCCTGCTGACCGGCGACAACCGGGCGGTGGCCGAGGCGGTCGCGGCCGAGGTCGGGATCGACCAGGTGTACGCGGAGGTCATGCCGCAGGACAAGGTGGACGTCGTCAAGCGCCTCCAGGCCGAGGGCCGTTCGGTGGCGATGGTCGGCGACGGGGTGAACGACGCCGCCGCCCTCGCCCAGGCCGACCTGGGCCTGGCGATGGGCACCGGCACGGACGCGGCGATCGAGGCGGGCGACCTGACGCTGGTGCGCGGCGACCTGCGGGCGGCGGCCGACGCGATCCGGCTGGCGCGCCGGACGCTCGGCACCATCCGGACGAACCTGTTCTGGGCGTTCGCGTACAACGTGGCCGCGCTGCCGCTGGCCGCGGCGGGCCTGCTGAACCCGATGATCGCGGGCGCGGCGATGGCGTTCTCATCGGTGTTCGTGGTCGGCAACTCGCTGCGGCTGCGCGGGTTCCGGGCGGGGGCGTAGGGGGTACGCCCCCGTTGGGCGTCCCGAGGGGCGGTCGGGCTCAGCCTCCGAGAGGGAGGCGGGTCTCCGGCCGCTCCCCGCTGTGCCCGCGCGCGATGCGCGCCCTCAAGCGCTCCCGCACCTCCGGCCACTCCTCCGCCGTGATCGAGAAGACCGCCGAGTCCCGCAGCCGCCCCTCCTCACCGGGCGCCCACGACCGGGACCAGTTGCGCAGGACGCCCTCGAAGCGCGCGCCCACCGACTCGATCGCGGCCCGCGACGGGCTGTTGCGCGCGTCCGTCTTCAGGTCGACCCGCGCCACACAATTGGGCCGTGCGGCCGACGGGAAGCTCGTGCCGTACGTGCAGGTGGACCGGGCATCCGGGCACGAAAGTCATCGCTCACCCATCCAGTCATCAGTAGCGGCAGAGGTCACAGGGGCGCGGGCCCGTGCGTAGGGTTCCAGAGCCCTCGGCCAGGTGTCGCGCGAATTCGGCTGCGGTCCCCGCCGAACGCACCCGCTCCCCACCTCGTTGCCAGTGAGCTGCCGACGTTGCGTTCACTCGGTCAGACGAGGTGGTGCTGCCAACGAAGCTCCGGATGGCCGTCGATCCAGTAGGCGTGGGCCTCCGGGGTGACGCGGAGCCGTACTGCGGTGATGTCGGGGTGGCCCGCGTCCTGCCAGGCGGTGAGGGCCTGCTCGATCGTGTCCCACAGGGCTGCCGGGCCGCCCTGGCGCACCGTCCAGGTCCCGTCGTTCTCCGTGAATGCGGCGAAGGACTCCCGGTCCGGGTCGAAAAGGTGCAGCAGCCGGTCGCCTTCCAGCGACGTGGCGCGGGAGAAGCGCACCCCCGGGGCCGTGAGCTGGGCGAGGAAGGCCGGCATCCACTCTTCGAGCAGCAGCGGGGACACCTTGGACTCGCGCTCGGTGTCGGCATAGGCGGTTCGGGCGGACAGGTCGCCGTCGATGGGGATGTCCGCCTGGGACCGGGCCCGCATGAACGAGCTGCGGCCGATGATCCTGCCCTCGGCGGTGCCGTCGTCGGCGACCGTGACCTTCGCCAGCCCCGTCCCGTAGTTCCACGCACCGCCCACCGTGGCGAGCACGATGCCGCCCGGTTCGGTCTGCCTGATCCAGGTGTACGGGATGCGGCGTACCGCGCAGGTGGCGATGACACGGTCGTACGGGGCGCGGCGGGGGTGGCCGAGCAGTCCGTCGCCGGTGACGGTCCAGGTCGAGTATCCGGCGGCCTCCAGGGCGGCGTCGGCGCGGGCCGCGACGTCCGGGTCCACCTCGATCGTGGTGACGTTGTCCTCCCCGAGGCGGAAGCACATCAGCGCGGAGGAGTATCCGGTCCCCGTACCGATCTCCAGCACCTGGTGCCCGTCCTCCACCTCAAGCTTCTCCAGCATGTCCACGACCGTGAACGGGGTAGTGGACGAGGAGGTCGGGGAGCCGGTCACGAGGTCGCAGGTCTGGTCGGCCGTCAGGTGCCCGTCCAACTGCGTGGTCAGGGACTCGTCGCGGTAGGCGGTCCGCACCCACTCGGCAGGGTCACTTCCGACCGCCGTCACCGGCCGCCACCGGCCGCCCTCCGCAGGCAGGAAGACGCCGGGGTTCAAGAACAGCTCGCGCGGTACGGCCTCCACCGCTGCCCGCCAGCGGGGGCCGGTGAGGACGCCCGCCCGCGCCAGGCGGGCGGCGAGGGCGCGTCGCTCGTAAGCGGTGTCGGTCATGGCGCGTCTCCTTGTGTCAGCAGTTCAGCGAATGCGGCGGACATCGCGAGGCCGGTGGATTCCTCCAGCCATCCCCACTGTCCGTTCGGGTTCAGCTCCAGCCACCAGAGATCACCGGCCTTGTCCACGGCAAGGTCGAAGCTCCCCGAGACCAGTCCGAAGTGGTCGAGGTACGCCAGAAGCCCCCTCTCCACGCGGTCGGGCAGGTGCACCACGCGGTAGGACAGGGCCGAGTAGTCCTTGCGCCAGTCCAGCAATCCGGACTCGATCCGTACGGCGAACACCTCGCGGCCGACAACCAGCACGCGGAGGTCGGCCACCTTGTCCACCACGGCCTGGAACAGGTGGGGCGCCAGAGCCACGCTCTCGTCGATCTCCCCGGCAGTGACCAGGTCGGCCCAGCCGGTCACGGAAACGCCGTCACGCTGGTACGGCGTCCACCGGAGGGTCTTGAAGAGCACCTGACCGTTATCACTGACGAAGGACCGCGCCGCCTCCGGGTCGTTCGTGACCAGGGTCGGCGGTACCTTCAGCCCGAGGCGCTGGGCGACGGCGAGCTGGGCGGGCTTGTAGTCGGCGGCGGCATTGTGCAGCGGGTGGTTGACCCACAGCGGCCCGGCGAGGGCGTACAGGGTTCCGCCGAGCCCGTGGCGGACCTGGGCAGCCGCGAACCGCGCGTCGTCGGCGCCGAGGTGGTCGAAGGCGGGCCACACCGGGCGGCGCCAGTAGACCGCCCGGACGCGGGCCAGGTCCACGGTCCGCGACGGGGTCCGAAGCTGCCCGGCCACGGGGGCCGGGCAGCTTCCGAACTGAGCGGAGACCGTCAGGGACGCCCCGATGTCCGCCGGGTCGAACCTGGTCACCAGCACGTTGCGCCGGTTCAGCTCGGTGATCACCATGTCGGCGGTGAGGTCGTCCGCCTCGGTGGCCACGAGCACCGGCCTCTCGTCAGTCACCGGTCAGTCCTGCTGGGAGTCCTGGTCGTGCCCCTGATCGTTCTGGGAGTCGCTGTTCGTGGTCGTGTTCGTCTCGGTGCCCTTGCTGGTGCCGTGCTTGCCCATCTCGATCACCGTGCCGGTCTGGTCGGTGTAGACCCCGAGCTGGGTGTCGGGGTCGAGCGTGACCGAAGTGTGGGGGAGACGGGTGACGGTCGGATAGGGGGCGAGCCGACCGGCCCCCCAGGGGCGCACGCCGGTCTCAACTGCGGTAGACATCCTGGCCTCCTTGATGACGGTGGTTGTTGCCGAATCCGAAGCTACGGTCACCGCGGATGGAGTAGGACTGACTGTGGGTACGGGTTGGATGACCGAGCGCACAGGGGGCGGCATGGCGGCGACCGGCGGTGCGCGCGGACGTGCCACCACGGGCACAATCGCCGGGTTCGTCCTTCGGGTCGCCCGGGAGAGTACGGTCCTCCGCACGCAGGCCGGCATGGCCGAGGCGATGGGGGTTGATCTCACCACCTGGCAGGGCTGGGAAACAGGACGGCGCCCGCTGGCCAACGTGAAGGCCGGCGCTCTTCTCGGCATCCGCCGCCGATTACTCGCATTGGGCGCGGATCCCCATGTCCTTCACCTCCTCGACCCGGCGATGGACGCGGACCGTGTCATCACCGCGACGATCCACCCGGAGGTCAACGTCCGCCACCCCCTCGCATGCTGGGTGCACACCCGCGACACGGCCCACATGATCGCCTGGGCGCTGAACGGGACCGTTCCGCCCGCTCTCGCGCACAGAGCCGTGACGGAACGACGTGGGCCCGTCACCAAGGCCCCGCTCATGCCCGCTCCCGACCGCAGCGTGTTCTTCGCCCGTCTCCGGGAGACCGCCGAGTCCGCGTTGCGCGCCGGAGACGACGGGCTGCTGCTTCACCGCCAGACCCTCTACCTCTGCTCCTACGACCGGACCCCCGAGGCGACATCGTGGGCTGTGCACGCTCTGCACAGCCGCCGCGACTTGATCTCCGCGCGCGGGTGGACACCGCACTGGGCCACGGCGCGGTCAACTGCCGCCGCCCTGGTTCGGCTTGGCGATCAGCAGCCGCTGCTGGATTTCATCGAGAGGGGCTTGGCAGGCGACGACTACGCCGAAAGCGCGAACCTCAACTACTGGGCGTACTGGCTCGGTTCGATTCAGGAGCCGCAACCGGACGACAGCTTCATGCGGCACGGGCCGACCGACTGGGATCCCGTACGGCTCCTGCGGGGGCTCGCCGCCGGCCTCCACCAAGCCCCGGCGTACATGGACCTGTACGTCCATTCGCTGTGGGCCCTGCTGAACGCCAACCCCTGGCTCCCCCTGGCAGACGCCGTCCTGACGGGCAGGCTGGCCGCACACACCGCCAGGCTCCTCGACCACGGCGGGATCTCTCCGCGGGCGAGGCGTGAACTCAGTGCGGTGCATTACGTTCTACGCAAGAACCGCACATGACACATCGGAGGGCGCATTTCATGGCGGATGCAGAGCAGGAGCAGGCAAAGGGCACCGCGGGCTTCCTGCTGGAGATGGGGATGCTCAAGCGCGCCAAGCGGAGCGGCTGGTGGATCGCCGGGGTGAAGGACCCCGAGACCATCGCCGAGCACAGTTTCAGGGTCGCGCTCATCGGCTCCGTGCTCGCCATGATGGAGGGCGCAGACCCGGCGAAGACGGCCCTCCTCGGCCTGTGGCACGACACCCAGGAGACCCGCGTCAGCGACATCCCGCACATCGGCCGCCGCTACCTCGAAGCCGCCGGCAACGAGAAGGTCACCGCTGACCAGGTATCCGCCGCGCACCCGGCCGTCAGAGCCGGTGCTCAGCGGATCGTTGAGGAGTACGAGAACGGCGACTCCCTCGAAGTCATCTGCGCGCACGACGCCGACAAGCTCGAATGCCTCCTCCAAGCCGTCGAGTACCGCGAACAGGGCTGCTCGAACGTGCAGCCCTGGATCGACAGCAGCATCGCCAAGCTCAAGACGGCTTCCGCTCAGTCCCTCGCGGACGCCGCGCTCACCATGACCTCGATCGAATGGCAGCAAACGTATCTGCCCTGACCGCAGAACCGGACCCGCCCCCAACGCCGCCTCGCGGGCCCGTTGTCAGTACCCGCGCCTACGCTCCTGCCATGAGTGACTTGCTGCACGACGCGTTCCCCGGGCACGAGGTCAACCTCGTCTTCGCCCGCGGCCTGTCCCTGTCCGCCCTCACCGCCGGTCTGCGCGGGCTGGACCGCGAGCCGCTCGCCGAGGGTGAGGCGGGCGGCTGGGCGTGGGCGGTGCACGACATGGTCAACGTGGAGATCGAGGACTGGGACGACATCGACTACCGGCGGGTCTGTCCGCAGGGGGCCGAGGTCGTGGTGTTCGTGACCGAGCCGTGCAGCGCGAAGGCCCATGGGCCGGGGTTCGACTACCTGCGCGACGGCAAGTGGACGCTCTCTTTCAGCTTCGAGGACCTGACGCAGCGCATGGGCGACAACCCCGACTACATGTCGCAGGAGCTGCTGGCCGCCAAGCTCATAGGCCCGGAGTCTGAGTGCGACAAGTGGGAGACCGAGGAGGGCCACGACTGCTGCGAGCACGAGGAAGACCGTGAGGAGCGGATCGCGAGGGCGATCGCCCAGTGCTTCGCCCTGCCGTCGCCGCCGCTCGCCCTGGCGGTGACCGCCAAGTGAACACGCCCCTCATCGCCCCCGGCACCTTCGTCACCTACGCCAGGGGCCTGGACCTGCCCGCGCTCAGCGGGATCTACGCCGACGCGGGGCTTCCCGCCCGCACGAAGGGCGCCTCGGACGGCTGGGTCTGGGTGACGCACGACGCGGCCGGCGTGAGCGGGGGCGAGGTCGCGAAACAGGCGGGCTACGTCACCGGGTACCGCTACGAGGACCGGTTCGGGCGGCCCAACCCCGTGGAGACGGTGTTCCTGGCCTCGACTCCGGCCTGCGAGTGCCCGCACGGGCAGAACTACGGGGTGCCGCACTGCGACGCGCACCCGTTCCAGTTCCTCCACAGCCGGCGCGGGTTCGCGACGACGTACTTCAACGTCGGTCGTCGCCGCGAGTCGCGCCGCCAAGGCGACCTGCTGGTACGGGAGTTGCTTGAGGCGGGCATCGTCGGCCGGGAGACCCCGCGCTACGAGGCCGAGCCCGGGTTCAACGATGACGGAGCCGTGACACTGCGGATCATCGCCGACCACTTCGGCCTGCCCGCCACCGGGTGAGCGCCACCGGATGAGCGCCACCGGGTGAGCGCCACCGGATGAGCACCAAACCGGCCCGAACGCCGAGCCGGCCGGAACCCCGGGCCGGCCCGAACCCCGAACCGGCCGGAACCCCGAACCCGCCGGAACGCGCGGCGCCTCCCCCCGCCCAACCGCCGGCGGCTGGACCTCTCGCTTGCGATGCCGGATTCGCACATACTCAATTACCCTCTGCATCAAGAGAGTTGGCAGATACCCCAAGCCTCCTGGAGCCATCGTGTCCCTGCTGATCGATCTGGCCGGCCAACTTGCCCCGCACTTCTCCTTCTTCGCCTCCCGCATGGCCGACGGTGTGATGCAGGGCGTCGCGGACCGGGTCGCGGGCCGGACCGTCAGCGCGGGCGAGGGCGCCTTCCGCAGCCTTGTCGGCACGGACGGATCGGCGGCCGACGACAGGGACGCATTCACCTCGCAGACCGCCGACGACCTGGACCGCAGGCTCGGGGAGCTGACCGATGAGCAGCGGGTCCGGCTCGCCGCGGCACTGCTCACCTGGCTGCGGAGCCCGCAGGACGACCGGCCCGGTCTCGTCGAGCTGGTGGCCGCCCGGCAGCCGGACGCCGCGCCGCCAGGACCGGGCAACCGTGTGGTGTCGTACGGCGACAACAACATGGTGATCGGCAGCGTCGGCACCTTCAACCAGTACCCGAGAGACGACCGGCCATGAGCCAGTACTCCGGTGGCTCGGGTGGGCCCTCCAACCAGTCGATCGGTCACAACAACACGGTCGTCGGCCGGGCCGACAAACTGTTCCAGATCTTCATCCAGCGGGCCTCCTTCGTCACGGGCTGGCTGTTCCTCGTCCTGGCCGTCGCCCTCGCCGGCTACGCCGTGTGGAACTGGCCCGGCGGCTCCCGCAAGCAGTACGTCCTCTTCTTCACCTTCCTGCTCCTCGCCTTCCTCGCCTCCGTCGTCCACATCAGCCTGCGGCGTCCCGAGCGCGGCCGAACAGCCGGACCCCAGGGGCAGGGGCAGGGGCAGGGGCAGGGGCAGGGGCAGGGGCAGGCGCAGGCGCAGGGGCAGGGGCAGGGGCAGAGGCGCAAGGACGGTTCGGGGCTCCGGCTTCCCGACCTGCTCCTCGTCGCCTCGCTCGTCTTCTCCCTGATCAGCTGGTGGGCGTTCGAGGACGTCGTGCGGACCGGCGAGGTGGCGGCGACGGTCCAGGTGCGCGGGGCGCAACCGCTGACCGGCGCCCTGGGCAGTGCGCTCACCCTGACACTGGTCCAGCCCGACCGTGGCGACCGGCGGGACCGGCTCCGCCTCACCCTGGAGATCGGGGAGGACGACCCGGACGCTCCGGCGTGCTCCCACAAGACGAGGGTCCTGCTCACCGCGGTCACCGAGGGCGTCACCCCGCGCCGGTCCGACCTGCCCGCCCGTTCCACCACCGACTTCGACCTCGGTGATCTCGCCGGACGGACCGGAGCGGCGTTCGAGCTGCGGGTGCGGACCGATGAGGGCTGCACCCTGCGCCTGGTGGACTGGCAGGGCGTCCTGCACAACGACTGACGGACAACTCACAGGGAGCGAGGCAGGAGATGGCAGGAGCAGCTCGGCGCCGCTGGGCGGCCCTCACCGCGGTGGCCCTTCTGTACGTGTACACGACCGGCTGCGATTCCGAGCCCCCGTCGATCCTCAGCGACCGGACGGAGGTCGGGGCCAAGAGCGACCAGCCCGGCACGAGCTTCTCGCCGCACGACGGCGAGTACAACGGCTTCGACGTCGCCGTCGTCGGCACGCTCATGAACATGCTGGGTTACGACACCCCGCGCTTCAGCGGGGTGCTGTCCAAGAACCGCGCAAAGCTGCTGCACGACGGCGACGTGCAGCTGGTGGCCGCGACGTTCTCGATCACGCCGACCCGGATGGCGCCCAAGGACAAGGGCGGCGACGACCTCGATTTCGTCGGCCCGTACGCCTCCACCCTCCAGGGCTTCCTGATCCGCGCGAACGACCGGAGCATCCGCACCCTGGCCGACCTCAACGGCAAGGTCGTCTGCGTCTGGAAGGGCACCACGTCCGCCAACGAACTCCGCAAGGCGGCGTACGACAAGATCGTCAAGCGGACCGAGGAGGACGCGAACTACTGCGTCAACGCGCTCAAGGACAAGGAGGTCGACGCGGTCTCCACGGACCAGCTGATCCTGTACGGGTTCATGCAGGCCAATCCGTCGCTCAGGGTCGTGCCCGGCATCAAGTTCGGGGAGCCCAACGACTACGGCATCGCGATGGCCAAGGGCCACCGGAAGGACTGCGTCCGGCTGCGCGACATGCTCACGCAGTACATCCGCCAGGCGACCGCCTGGGAACGCGACTTCCAGAACAGCCTTCCCGCCGTCCCCAAGGCGGCCCGGGACGAGGCCAAACCCACCGAGGACGAGGTCATGGCCCTTTCCTGCGTGGACCGGCCGGGCGACAGCCCCACCGACTGACCTGCGGCCACTCCCGCGATGCGAACACCCCCTAGAGTCGCCGCCATGACCGACAGCGCGCAGAGTCTGCGCATCCGCTGGCAGGAAGCCCTCGTCGCCGCCCGGGGCGGCGGCGAGGGCCCCGACCCGCTGCCGTACGCCGACAACCTCCTGGCGCGCTGGGCCGAACCGCAGCGCAAGTACCACACCACCGCCCATCTGGCGGCGGTGCTCGACCGGATCGACACGCTCGCCGGTCATGCCGCCGACCCGGACGCGGTGCGCCTGGCGGCCTGGTTCCACGACGCGGTCTACCGGCCGGACCGCTCGGAGAACGAGGAGCGCAGCGCGGCCCTCGCCGAGCGCGCGCTGCCCGAGGCCGGGGTGTCCGCCGAGGTCACGGCGGAGGTCGCCCGGCTGGTCCGGCTCACCGTCACGCACGACCCGGCCGCCGGCGACACGGACGGCGAGGTGCTGTGCGACGCGGACCTGGCGATCCTCGCGGCGCTGCCGAAGGAGTACGCGCGGTACGCGGCCCAGGTGCGCGAGGAGTACGGCTTCGTCCCGGAGGAGGCGTTCCGGGAGGGGCGGGCGGCGGTGCTCCGGCAGCTCCTGGGGCTGCCCCGGCTGTTCCGTACGCCGTACGGGGCGGCCGAGTGGGAACCGAGGGCGCGGCAGAACCTGCTGACCGAGCTGGAGCTGCTGACCGGCGCGTGACCCGGCGCACGCGCCGGCGGGAGCACCGGAGCGCGCGGCCAGTAGGCACCCATGGCAACGGCTGCCAGGAACACCCCGGGAATCCCGGGGGAATGCCAGGGCTGTTTTCACTGTTGGCAGCTGTCATGCCTGACTCCGCCGCTCGCGGCCGTTCCCGTATGCCTCTGGCCGTCTACATCCTCGGCCTCTCGGTCTTCGCCCTCGGAACGAGCGAGTTCATGCTCTCCGGGCTGCTGCCGCCGATCGCCGAGGACATGGACGTGTCGATTCCGCGCGCCGGACTCCTCATATCCGCTTTCGCGATCGGCATGGTGATCGGTGCCCCGCTGCTCGCCGTGGCGACGCTGCGGCTGCCGCGCCGCACCACGCTCATCGCGCTGATCTCGGTCTTCGGCCTCGGGCAGGTCGCGGGCGCGCTCGCGCCGACGTACGAGGTGCTGTTCGCGTCACGGGTGGTCAGCGCGTTCGCGTGCGCGGGGTTCTGGGCGGTCGGTGCGGCCGTCGCCATCGCGATGGTGCCGGTGAACGCGCGGGCGCGCGCCATGGCCGTGATGATCGGCGGGCTGTCCATCGCCAACGTGCTGGGCGTGCCGCTGGGGGCGTTCCTCGGGGACAACCTCGGCTGGCGCTCCGCGTTCTGGGCGGTCGGCGCGGCCTCGGCCGTGGCCCTGGCCGGAGTGATGACGCTGATCCCGCGCATCCCGCTCCCGGCCGAGAAGCCGCAGCTCAGGCGCGAGATGGGCATCTACCGCGACCGGCAGGTGTGGCTGTCCGTCGTGCTCACCGCCCTCGCGGCGGGCGGTGTGTTCTGCGCGTTCAGCTATCTCGCGCCGCTGCTGACGGATGTCGCCGGACTCGACTCGGGCTGGGTCCCGACCGTGCTGGCGCTGTTCGGGATCGGCGCGCTGGTCGGTACGACGATCGGCGGCCGGGTCGCGGACGCGCACCTCTTCGGGGTGCTGCTGAGCGGGATCGCGGCGTCCACGGTGTTCCTGGCCGCGCTCGCGCTGTTCGCCTCGAACCAGGCGGCCGTGATCACGCTGTCGTTCCTGCTGGGCCTGTCGGCGTTCTACACGGCCCCGGCGCTCAACGCCCGGATGTTCAACGTGGCGGGCGCCGCCCCGACGCTGGCGGGCGCGACGACGACCGCCGCGTTCAACCTGGGCAACACCGGCGGGCCCTGGCTGGGCGGCGCGGTGATCGACGCGGACTTCGGGTTCGAGGCGACCGCGTGGGCGGGGGCGGCGATGACGGTGGCCGCGCTGGCGACCGTGGTGGTCTCGCTGCGGCTCCAGCGGGCGCGCGGGTCGGCGTCCGGCTCGCGGCTGGTGGCGAAGGGCGCGGCGGCCAAGGGCGCGGCGGTGGAGGGCGCGTCGGCCGAGGGCGCGGCGGTGGAGTCCGCCGCCGACTGCACGACCGGCTGAGCCGGAGGCTCACACGCGCGGGGCCGGGCGGTGCTTCGGGCGGCGCAGGCCGGCCTCGGTGATGCGGCGGACCAGCTCCTTGGAGCCGATCTGCCGGGCGCCCGCCCGTACCGCGTCCTCGTACCGGGCGGCCGGGATGTCGTAGTGGTCCCGCTCGAAGGCCCGGGGCGGGCAGCCGATGGACGCCGCGAAGGCGTGCAGCTCCTCGAACGACACATCGCTGACCAGGTGCGACCAGAACCGGCCGTGTCCGGGCCAGTCCGGCGGGTCGATGTAGAGCGTCACGGGCGCAGTATCCCGCTGAGCCCGCCGACCGGGGCGACCGCGACGGCGGCCTTGGTGCACACCCAGTGCGGGTGCGGGCCGAGCTCCGGCTCGACGTCCAGGGCGTGCGGATCGCCCGCGTCGCAGACCGGGCACAGCGGCCAGCGGCCGTACTTCTCCAGGAGCGCGTCCTGCACGTCCTGGGCGACCAGGCCCACGACGAACTCGACGCCCTCCGGCCACTGCTCCACCCACCAGCGCCGGTGCGTCACCGCGTCCTCGACCATCGAGACGATCTGCGCCTCGGCCACGTCTCCGGCGGCGAGGTCGGCCATGACGAGTGCGCGGGCGGTGTGCAGCGCCTGTTCCAGGCGGTTCGGCTCCAGACGGTTCGGCTCCATGCAGCCATTGTCCACCTGCCCGACGGGACTTCCGCGGCTTCTGCCACAGGTCGGTACCAAAGGGGGGTTGACGGACTCCGCGGTTGAAAATATCTTTCAAAGGTGACCCATGACCTGAAGGAAACTTTCAGTCCGGACTCGCCGCCGGCCCCGGCCGCCCTGGCCGCCAAGGTGCGGACGCTGTCGCCGTCCATGACCCGCTCCATGCAGCGGGTCGCCGAGGCCGTAGCCGGCGATCCGGCCGGCTGCGCAGCCCTGACGGTCACCGGTCTCGCCGAGCTCACCGGCACCAGCGAGGCCACCGTGGTCCGCACCGCCCGCCTCCTCGGCTATCCCGGCTACCGCGACCTGCGCCTCGCGCTGGCCGGTCTCGCCGCCCACCAGGAGTCCGGCCGGGCCCCCGCCGTCACCGCGGACATAGCGGTGGACGACCCGATCGCCGACGTGGTCGCCAAGCTGGCCTACGACGAGCAGCAGACCCTCGCCGACACGGCCGCCGGGCTCGACACCGTGCAGCTCGGCGCCGCCGTCGCCGCGGCCGCCGCCGCCCGCCGGATCGACATCTACGGTGTGGGCGCCTCCTCCCTCGTCGGCCAGGACCTGGCCCAGAAGCTGTCCCGGATCGGCCTGATCGCCCACTCCCACACGGACCCGCACCTCGCGGTGACCAACGCCGTGCAGCTGCGCTCCGGTGACATGGCCATCGCGATCACGCACTCCGGCTCGACGGGCGACGTCATAGAGCCGCTGCGGGTCGCCTTCGACCGGGGCGCGACGACGGTCGCGATCACCGGCCGTCCCGACGGCCCCGTCACGCAGTACGCGGACCACGTCCTGACCACGTCCACCGCCCGCGAGAGCGAGCTGCGCCCGGCCGCCATGTCGAGCCGCACCAGCCAGCTCCTGGTCGTGGACTGCCTGTTCATAGGGGTCGCGCAGCGTACGTACGAGACGGCGGCCCCGGCGCTCGCCGCCTCCTACGAGGCGCTGGCCCACCGGCACAACCCGCGCACCCGCTGACCCCCGCCGGACCACTTCCGCACCCGCACCCGCACAACCGCACGCGTTACGAGAAAGCAGAGCCGCCCTCCATGACCTCCCTCACCGACGCCGACGCCGCCACCCCAGACGGGTACGGCGAGCTGCGCGCCCAGCTCGCGACGCTCACCACCGAGGAGTTCCGCCCGGAGCTGGCCGAGATCGACCGGCTGGCCACCGCCGAGATCGCCCGGATCATGAACGGCGAGGACCAGACCGTCCCCGCCGCCGTCGCCGCCCGGCTCCCCGAGATCTCCGCCGCGATCGACGCCACCGCGGACCGCATGGCCCGGGGCGGCCGGCTCGTCTACGCGGGCGCCGGCACCGCGGGCCGGCTCGGCGTGCTGGACGCCAGCGAGTGCCCGCCCACCTTCAACACGGACCCGGCCGACGTCATCGGCCTCATCGCGGGCGGCCCGTCCGCGATGGTCACCGCCGTGGAGGGGGCCGAGGACAGCAAGGAGCTGGCCGCCGCCGACCTCGAAGCGCTGGGGCTGACCGCGAAGGACACGGTGGTCGGCATCTCCGCCTCCGGCCGCACGCCGTACGCGATCGGGGCCGTCGAGCACGCCCGCGCGAAGGGCGCCCTGACCCTCGGCCTGTCGTGCAACGCGGACTCCGCGCTGGGCGCCGCCGCCGAGCACCCGCTCGAAGTCGTCGTCGGCCCCGAGCTGCTGACCGGCTCCACCCGGCTCAAGGCGGGCACGGCCCAGAAGCTCGTCCTCAACATGATCTCCACGATCACGATGATCCGGCTCGGCAAGACGTACGGGAACCTCATGGTCGACGTGCGCGCCTCCAACGAGAAGCTGCGGGCCCGCTCCCGGCGCATCGTCGCGCTGGCCACCGGCGCGTCCGACGAGGAGATCGAGACGGCGCTCGCCGCCACGGACGGCGAGGTGAAGAACGCCATCCTGACCATCCTCGGCCAGGTCGACGGACCCACCGCCGCCGCGCTCCTGTCCGCGTCGGACGGCCACCTGCGCGCCGCGCTCGCCGCCGCCCCCCGCACCACCTGACCCTCCCCCGCACAGCAAGGCACCACGCACCATGGCTACAGAAGACAAGAACCGCGCCACTGCCGCCGCGATCCTTCCGCTCGTCGGTGGCGCCGCGAACGTCAGCTCCATCGCCCACTGCATGACCCGGCTCCGGCTGGGCCTGCACGACCGTTCGCTCGTCCAGGACGAGGCGCTGAAAGCCGTGCCCGCCGTCATGGGCGTGGTCGAGGACGACACCTACCAGATCGTGCTCGGTCCCGGTACGGTCGCCCGCGTCACCCCGGAGTTCGAGAAGCTGGTCGAGGCGGGCAGGGCCGAGGCCCCCGCCCCGGCCGCCGCCCCGCTCACCGCGGAGGAGCTGGCCGCGCAGGGCGCCGAGATGCGGGCGGCCCGCAAGGCGAAGAACGCCACACCGTTCAAGCTGTTCCTGCGCCGGATCGCGAACATCTTCGTGCCGCTGATCCCGGCCCTGATCGGCTGCGGCATCATCGCCGGCCTCAACGGCCTGCTGGTCAACCTCGGCTGGCTGCCCTCGGTCACCCCGGCGCTCGCGGCGATGGCGTCCGGCTTCATGGCGCTGATCGCGGTCTTCGTCGGCTACAACACGGCGAAGGAGTTCGGCGGCACGCCGATCCTCGGCGGCGCGGTCGCGGCGATCATCGTCTTCCCGGGCGTCGCGAACATCGAGGCGTTCGGCCAGAAGCTCTCCCCCGGCCAGGGCGGCGTCCTCGGCGCACTGGGCGCGGCGGTGCTCGCGGTGTACGTGGAGAAGTGGTGCCGCCGCTGGGTGCCGGAAGCGCTGGACGTGCTGGTCACGCCGACGCTGACGGTCCTGATCTCCGGCCTGGTCACGATCTTCGGCCTGATGTACGTGGCGGGCGAGGTCTCCACCGCGATCGGTACATTCGCGGACTGGCTGCTCTCCAACGGTGGCGCGGGCGCGGGTCTCGTCCTCGGCGGCTTCTTCCTCCCGCTGGTCATGCTGGGCCTGCACCAGGCGCTGATCCCGATCCACACGACGCTGATCGAGCAGCAGGGCTACACCGTCCTGCTCCCGATCCTCGCCATGGCCGGGGCGGGCCAGGTCGGCGCGGCCATCGCGGTCTACTTCCGCCTCCCGCGCAACGAGTCGATCCGCAAGACCATCAAGTCCGCCCTGCCCGCGGGCTTCCTGGGCGTCGGCGAGCCCCTGATCTACGGCGTCTCGCTCCCGCTGGGCCGCCCGTTCGTCACGGCCTGCGTGGGCGGTGCGTTCGGCGGCGCGTTCGTCGGCTTCTTCAACCAGTTGGGCGACGCGGTCGGCTCCACCGCGATCGGCCCCTCCGGCTGGGCCCTGTTCCCCCTGCTCGACGGCAACCACGGCCTGGGCGCGACGATCGCGATCTACGCGGGCGGCCTGGTCGTGGGCTACCTGGCGGGCTTCGTCGCCACGTACTTCTTCGGCTTCAGCAAGGACCTGCTGGCGGAGTTCAACGTGTCCCAGGAGGCGGCGGCCACCCCGACCGCCACCCCGGACCCGGCGACGACGGCCACGGCGTCCGCCACGCCGAAGGAACCGGCGGCGGTCTGAGGCCCCGGACCGCGTACGGCAGAGCGGCGGCACCCGATGGGGTGCCGCCGCTCTGCCGTAGGGCCTCAGCCCGGGAAGCCGTCCGTGGGCAGCGTCACATCGAAGGGTGCGGGCAGCACGAGCGGCTTGCCGAACGGCGCCGGGTCGGACTGCTTGTAGGTGCCGTCCTCGTTCGGCTCGGTGAACAGGGTGGCCATGGCCCCGCGCGTATCGAACCGGTCGATCAGCAGATACATGGGCACGCCCGCGCGGGCGTAGGCGCGGTACTTCTTCGTACGGTCCTCGCGGGCGTTCCCCTTCGACGTGATCTCGGCGATGAGGAGGGCGTCCGAGGCGTCCATGGGGGCGCTGGTGTCGGGATCGGCGGAATCGATCAGCTCGGAAGGCATGACCACGAGGTCCGGAACGTAGAGCTTGCCGAGGGGTGCCACGTGCACACCCAGGGTCTGGTAGATCCCCATCTCGTCGGGCAGGTTCGCGTAGAGGCAGCGCTGCACCTTCTCGGCGATCCCGTTGTGATGCGCATGCGGCGGCGGTACCAAGAAGATCCGTCCTTCGTCGATCTCGGCGCGCCACCCCTCGGGCACGTCCAGTCCCTGCCAGGTGCGAAGCAGGTAGTCCCACGGGCGGCCTTCAGAGTCCTGCTGGTGTTCGACCATCGCGGCGGTCATCGCGGGTCCCTTCTTCTGAAGCCTGTCGGGGGAGCGTAGATCGACGGTTCAGCGGCGCGGGGGCCGCTTTCCTCAGCGTCCCACGATCGGGTGAGCGGCGCACCGACCACCGCGCGGGCTTCACTCCCCGGCCACGCCCCGCTCCCCGGCCATCGACAGCAACGCGTCGTGCGTCTGGCGGTCCGCAGCCACGACCAGGCCGCCCGCTCCCGTGTGCACGGGCTCGCCGTCGATGCCGGTCACGACGCATCCGGCGGCTTCACGAAGCGCGATCCCGGCGACGAACTCCGGCGCGGCCAGGAGGTCCACCGCGCGGAAGCCGGGCGCGTGCGGGAACGGCGGGTCGAGGTTGACGTCGGCCAGTCGCGCCCCGGCCGAGGGGACGAGCTTCTCGTCCACCCCGTCACCCGCCCGCACCCACGCCTGCGCACCATCGGTCCAGAAGACCTCGCCGCTGAACGGATCGGCGGAGGCCGCCGCCGTGATGCCCGAGCCCGCCCGCAGGGCGACGTTCACCGCGACCAGCATGCTGCCCACCGCGTAGTCCAACGTGCCGCACAGCGGATCGACCAGCCACCTGCGCTCCGCGCACGACGGCCGCGCCCACGCGGGCCGCCCTGACGGCCAGTCGGGCATCGTTTCCCATGCTCATGTCCATGGTCACCATGCCCGCACCTATCGGCGGCCCGCCCTGCCTCACCGGGGCAGCTTCCCCTCCCGGTTGAGCTCGGTCACCCGCGCCCGCAGCACGACCCCCGGCGGGGCCGGCCGGACGGAATCGGGCGGGCAGTCCCACTCCGGCCCGCCACCCGGCGGCCGAAGCTGCACGTACGGCCCGACGCGCCCCATCACCCGGCCCACCCGCCCGTCCCGCACATCCACGGCGAACGACCCCGGCTCCGGCGTACACGCCTCCAGTCCGCCTCCCTCACCCGCCATGGCCCGCTGCCTTCCCGTCCAGCGCGCTGCACAGCCGCAGCGCCGTGTCGAGGTTGCAGCGCCCGAGGTCAACCAGCACGTTCACCTCATCACCCGCGCACGAGACCGGGTCGACCCGCAGCGACGGCAGCGTGACCCCGACCCCCGCGAACCCTTCCCTCAGCCGCGCCACCACCTCCTCGGCCTCCCGCACTCTGCCCGCCGCCGCCCTGCGCCGTTCCGTAGTCGTCATGATCCATTCCTTCCACGCTGAGTAATGACAATGCATACCCAGAGTGGTGATTCTCTCGTTAGCCTGGAAGAGGCACAGGCCCAACAACCGCACGTGTGCAACCGGGAGTTGTCATGCCAGGTCCCAGAAAACTCGATCCCTCCTCCTCCCCGCGCGCCCTCCTCGGCGCGGAACTCCGCCACCGAAGAGAGCGAGCCGGGCTCTCCCAGACCGAACTGGGCGCCCCGCTCTTCGTCAGCGGCTCGTTCATCGGCCAGCTGGAGTCCGGGGTGCGGCGGATGCAGATGGACCAAGCGGAGAAGTTCGACGAGATCCTGGGCGCGGACGGCTTCTTCGTACGCAACTGCGCGGCACTGAAGAAGTCCAAGTACCCGGAGCACTTCGCGGAGGCCGCCGAGGCGGAGGCGAGAGCGACCACGATCAAGGAGTACGCGCCCCAGCTCATCCCGGGCCTGTTGCAGACGGAGGCGTACGCACGGGCCGTGTTCCGGGAGTACCAGCCGACGGCGATCGAGAGCGTGATCGACGAATTGGTGGCGGCTCGTCTCGAACGCACCCAGCTGCTCGCCGATCCAACACGGCCGATGTTGTGGGTCGTACTGGATGAAGCGGTGCTACGTCGGCAGGTGGGCGACTCTGAGGTCATGGCAGCGGCGCTTCGTCATATCGCGGGGCTGATTGCGCGGCACCGGATCATCGTGCAGGTGCTGCCATTCTCTGCGGGCGCCCATGCAGCGCTGACGGGGCCCCTCAAGCTGATGTCGTTCGCGGACGAGCCGCCACTCGCTTACGTTGACGGCATGGGCATCGGCCACCTGCAAGACGATCCGGGAACGGTTCGGCAATGCGGCCTGACCTACGATCTGGTCGTGGCCAGCGCGATCTCACCGGCAGCGTCCCTGGCCTTGATCGAGTCGGTGGCGGAGGATTACGAGCATGAAGCGCAGCGGTTCTGACTACGACCTGTCCACGGCCATCTGGCACAAGTCCAGCTACAGCGGCGCAAGTGGCGGCAACTGCGTGGAGGTCGCCACCTGGCGCAAGTCCACCTACAGCGGCGGCGACGGCGGCAACTGCCTCGAAGTCCTCGACGGGGTCCCCGACGTCGTCCCCGTCCGCGACTCCAAGGTGACCAACGGTCCGGCCATCGTCTTCCACGCGACCGCGTGGCACCCCTTCGTCGCCGACCTCAAGCACGGCTGAACCACCCGGCTCGGGGCTCAAGTCCCGAGCCCCGAGCGCTCTTTCAGAGGAATGGTTGGGAGGGCCTGTACCCACCCGCCCACCCTCGTGACCCCCAAGGGTTCACTTTTCGCGATCGAGTTGCGACGGAAGGTAGTCGCGCTCTAGCTTCAGCGAGGACACAGACCAAGACGGCCCCTGCCGGTGCGCAAACACCGCCAAGGGCCTGACCACCTCGATCGACAGCTAGCGAAGGAACCGATCTGATGGCTGCCAGCCAGTTTAGTGGTGCACCCGCGCCCGACCACCCGATGGCCAACCCCGGCTACGGCAAGCGCTCCGCCCCGGACCAGCGCCCCCGTGCCGGCGCCGACTTCACCCACCTCATCCCCCGCGACGCCGCCATCGCCGCGTACATCGACTCGCTGTGCGACGGCGCCGACATCTCTGTGAAGACCCTCGCGAAGGCACTCCCGTACGGGCAGTGCGCGATCCGCACCACGCTGAACCGCCTCCAGGAGGCGGGACACCTGCGCCGGGGCAGCGAGTGCGTCGCCAGCGGGGAGAACCTGCTGTGGGTGACCCGGACGTTCTTCTCCCGTACCGCGCGCGACGACGCGTGGTGGGCGGCCTTCAGCCGGGGCGACGTACCGAAGGACACCCCACGGGCCACGCGTACCCGCGCGTTCATCCTGCTCGCGGCGCTGGGCCGCACGGCCCCCGCCCTGTCGCTGTCCCACCGCGACTGCGTAACGCTGGAACCGCAGGTGGCCGAGTGGCTGAACCGAGGCGCCACGCCCCCGGAAATCCTGCACGCCCTGACAACGGGCCTCCCGGACCGCATCCACCACCCGGCCGCCCTCGTCGCCAACCGCCTCCGCACCAAGCTGCCTCCGGCCCGCGAACCACGCACGGTGCTGCGCACGCTGGAATGCAGCGAATGCCGCGTACCGGGCACCGCCGAAGCCCTGCCCGGCGGCAAGTGCGGCCCCTGCCGAGGCAAGCCCGCCCAGCGAAAGCCCACCCTGCCCGAGCAGAAGGTAAGGGCGAGGGCGCAGGCGGTCCGGGCGGCAATGCTGCCCAAGTCGGAGCGCCCCAGGCGGTGACGGCCTGCCGCCTGTCAACAGCGGTGTGGTTGCACACGAGGACACTGCCCCCGAGAGGGACTGCCCGACCGACGCCGCACCGGACACCTTGTTGCGAATCGACTCGCGCCGATCCAGCAGCACTTGCCCGTGCAGGGTCGCGGTCCTGGCGCACGGTGACGCGGTTGGCCAGGCGGGTGTCGCTCGCTGGGTTCGCTACCCAAGACGGGCCTGCGGAGGGTTTGGGGGGCACGGTCAGGCGCCGGGGTCGACCTCGGGGTGCGTGAACCGCACGGGCTTGTTCAGCGACCGGGCGTAGGCGATTTCGGCTCGGGTGCTGTCCCCGATGTAGTCGCCGACCACGAGCGCCTCGTCGGCGAGCCGGATCTTCGCCCGGTGCAGCTCGTCGAGGCGGGCCTTCAGCGCTTCGGCCTCGGCGGGGTCGGACCACAATGCGTGCGGTGTCTTCAGGTCGCAGCCCGGCTTGACGACGATCCTTCCGGCTTCGGTCTCCCGCAGTTCGGCCCCGGTCATCTCGGCCATGAAACGGGTGGAACCGCAGATCACGACGATGCGCGGGAGGTTCAGACGCTTCTTCGCGTCGGCGAGCGCTTCCTCGGGGGACGACATCTCAGACCACCGGCCCCGGGCTGTCCGTGATGAGCTTCAGCAGACCCGGGAAGCGGGACTCGATGTCCGCGCGGCGGAGTTGGGCCATGCGGCTGTTACCCCGGTCCACCTGGCGGACGAGGCCGGCCTCGCGGAGGACGCGGAAGTGGTGCGTCCGGGTCGACTTGGAGACGGGCAGGCCGAACGACGTGCAGGAGCGTTCGGTGCCCTCGGGCTGGGCGGCCAGGGTGGCGACGACCAGATAGCGCATGGGGTCGGACAGCGCCTTCATGACGGCCTGGAGCTCCATCTCCTCGGGGCTCGGATGCCCTTCGGCGTCCGGCATGGCGCACCTCCTCCGCTTCGGTGACTGGTCCCCCTCCCACCAAGGTACTACTTGCGTCGTACCTGAATGCCGTGCCAGTCTGGCCGTCCACCGTCAGGTACGAGCAAATTCGTACCTGCGGTCTCCCTTGCCCCCTCACCCACGGAGCCCACCCGTGTCGCAGACCGCCTCCGCCCCGACGACGCGCCCCGCCCCCGACCGGCAGGGGCTGACGCTCGCGGTCGTCCTGCTCGCCGTCTTCGTGGTCCCGACCTCGATCTCCGGCACCGCCGTGGCGCTGCCAGCCATCGGCGCCGATCTCCACGCGGGCCCGGCGGCCCTGCAATGGGTGGTGAACGCCTTCAACGTGGCGTTCGCCTGCTGCACACTCGTATGGGGGACGCTCGCCGACACCATCGGCCGCGTCCGTGCGTTCGCCACCGGCGCCGCGGTCTTCACCGCCGCCTCGCTGGCCTGCGCCGTCACGCCGAACGTGTACGTCCTCGACGCGGCCCGCGCGGTCTCCGGCGTCGGCGGGGCGGCGATCTTCGCCTGCGGGAGCGCCATCATCTCGACGGCCTTCGACGGCGCCGCCCGTGCCAAGGCGTTCGCGCTGTTCGGCACCGTCGCCGGCGTGGGCGTCGCGCTCGGTCCCACCGTTTCCGGACCGGCCGTGGACCTGCTCGGTTGGCGCTGGATCTTCGGGCTGCACGCCGTGGCCCTGACGCTCGTACTCGTCTGCCTGCCCGCCGTGGCCCGTACGGTCGGCGAGACGCGCAACACCGCGGCACCCCGGCTCGACGTACGCGGCGCCGCCGTCTTCGTCCTCGCGATGCTCGCGCTCACGTACGCCATCGTGCAGGGCTCGCAGTGGGGCTGGACCGCCCCGGGCACGCTCGGCCTGCTCGCGGCGGCCCTCGTACTGCTCGTCCTTTTCACCGCGCGCTCGAAGCGGACGAAGGCCCCGCTGCTCGACCTGTCCGTACTGCGCGACAAGGCGTTCCTCGCGTACTGCCTGGTGCCCGTGGCGGCCTCCTTCGGGTTCGTCACGCAGCTCACCTACCTGCCGACGTACCTGACGACCGTCGCCGGACACAGCCCGTCCTCGGCGGGGGCCACCATGCTGCTGCTGACGCTGCCCGTCCTCGTACTCCCCCTCGCCGGGGCGAAGATGGTGGAACGCGGCGCCTCCGCACGCGGTGTGGTCCTGGCGTCGCTGGGCTTCCTGGTCACCGGCGATCTCGCCCTGCTGCTCCTGGGCCCGGACACCTCCACCCTCGTCATGGCCGCGCCCATGCTGCTCACCGGTGCGGGCATGGGGCTGTCGGCAGGGCTGGTGGACGCCCAGGCCCTCGCCCTCGTCGAACCGGCGAAGGCCGGCATGGCGGCGGGCTTCCTCAACACCCTCCGCCTGGGCAGCGAGGCCGTCGCCGTGGCGGTCTTCGGCTCGGCGGTCGCCGGCCTCGTCGCCGGGCGGCAGGAGACGGGAACGACCCCTGCCGCCGCCTACGACTCCGCGTTCCACGCGCTGCTCTGGGCGATGGCTGCCGTCTGCGCGGTGCTCGCCCTGGTCGTCATCGCGTTGGGCCGCGGGAAACGACGGGCCTGACGGGCTGCGCCTTCTACGCCGTACGCAGCTCCGCGAACAACCCCCGCACCTCCGCGTCCTTCGGCGTGCGCCACGGGCCCGAGACGTGGCCCGTCGCGCCCTCCGGCAGCGTGTCGCCCTCCCCGGCGGGCCGCAGGACGCGGTTCAGGTGCAAAGTCGCGCCCGTGACGGACAGGTCCGTGCCCTCCGGGGTGTCGGAGACCCTGGCGACGACCGTGCCGAAGGGGCCCGCCGTGGAGGAGTGGGTGATCGTGGGGTCCGGGGTGTCGCTCTCGCTCTGGGCCTGGGCCTCGGCGCGGCCGTCGAGCAGGGCGAACAGCTGCGCCACCAGGACCGGGTCGTGGCAGCCGTCGTACGCGTAGCGCCTGCCGAGCACGCCGTGCTCCGAGGTGCCGACGAGCGCGTCCTCCGCGCCGCCGAGGGGGGCGCCCCGGTAGGTGAGGGGCACGAAGTACGCCACCGGCTCGGCGCCCGAGGTATCCGTGGCCACCATGAACTCGATGCCCACCTCGCCCTGCGGGTCGTCGAGCCGGAACCCGCCGGACCTGGACAGTTCCGGCTTCCCCTCGCCGCCTCGGTACCAGGGGCGGGTGGGGAGCCAGGTGGTGAGCAGTTCGAGCTTGGTCGGCGACAGGGTGGTGCGGTGGATGACGGCCATACCGAAAGTCTCTCCCGCTGTTCGAGTGGGCGGCTGGTTGCCGCGCGCGCCGGGCGTTGTCGGACCCGGGCGCTACGTTGAGCGTATGACCTTTGGGGACAGCAGCACCGAACGCATCAGGCCGCAGCGGTTCCACGAAACCGCCGGACTGGAGGACTGGCGCGTCGTGGGCGAAGGGGCCTGCGCGCATTTCCGCACCGAATCGTTCGCCGCCGGAGCGCGGTTCGTGCAGGCGATCAGCGAGTTGCCGGGCGCCGCGGGCGACCACCCGGACGTCGACGTGCGGCAGGACGGTGTGACCGTGCGGCTGATCTCGCTCACGGACGACTACTACGGGCTGACGACACGCCATATCGACCTCGCCCGCGAGATATCGGGGCTGGCCCGCACCCTGGACGTGCCCGCCGACCCGTCCGCCGTGCAGACCGTCCAGGTCACCGTCGACGCCCTCGAAGGCCCCTCGGTGGTCGCGTTCTGGCGCGCCCTGCTCGGTTACGAGAACCGCGCGGGCAGCCCCGAGGACCTGGTGGATCCGCGTCGGCGCGGCGCACCCTTCTACTTCCAGCAGATGGATGCCCCGCGCCCGCAGCGCAACCGCGTCCACGTCGACGTCTGGGTGCCGTACGACCTGGCCGAGGCCCGGATAGCCGCCGCGCTGGCGGCCGGAGGGCGGCTGGTGAGCGACGCCGACGCGCCGTCGAACTGGGTGCTCGCCGACCCAGAGGGCAACGAGGCGTGCGTCGGCGTGGCCGGCCCGCCCGGACCGGCCACCGACGCGTAGTCAGCCGTACGTCCTCACCACGCGCCCGGCGCCGGGGGCGGGACCACCTCCGGGCGGTCGTCGCAGGTGATCGTGTTGGGCAGCAGCCACGGCGCGAGCCAGCCGCCGTCGTTGCCGCCCAGGTCCGTGAGAGCGAACTCGGAGCCCGTGGACGGGAAGTTGAACGAGCCGCAGTTGTTCACTCCCACCGCGCCCACGTTGCGCGCGTCCACGTTCTCGAAGGTCGCGCCGCCCGCCGCGCGGGCGCTCAGGACCGAGGTGCCCGTGCCGTCGACGCGGATGTCCTTGAAGTGAATGTTCTCGATGACGTACTGGTCCTTCACCGCCCAGTCCGAGACCAGCATGATCGCGTTGTAGGTGCTGTCCAGGAAGTCGTTGCCGGTGACCCGGATGTCGGCTCCGTCGATGCTCCGGTCCAGGGCGAAGACCCACAGCGCGCCGAGGCCGATGTTCCAGTTCAGTTCGTACGTGCCCGCGCGGACCGTCGTGTTGCCCGTGACGTTCAGCTTCCCGGCGAAGGGCTCGGCGCCGAAGCGGGCGCCGATGTGCAGGGCGCTGCCCTCGCGGACCGGGTCGGCGACGAGGTTGTCCGAGACGGTGGTGTCGGTGCCGCCGTAGATCGCGATGCCGTTGGCCAGGACCGGGGTCTGGACGGTGTTGTGGGCGAAGGTGTTGCGGGCGTTCGTCGTCTTCTCGGCCCACATGGCGAGGCCGTCGTCACCGGAGTTGCGTACGAAGGTGTCCGTGACGCGTGAATCGGTCACGCCGGTGTGGAAGTTGATGGCGTCGGCGATCTGGTCGACGATGATGTTCTTGGAGATCCGCAGGTTCTTCATCGGGCCGTCGAACCACATGCCGACCTTGGTGTGGCTGATGTGCAGCCCCTCGATGGTCGAATCGCTCATCGCGCCGCCGATGGCGTTGACCTGGTCGGTGTCGACGCGTTCGCGTACGTCGCCCTCGATGGCGAAGCCGGACAGGTGGACGTTGCGACTGCCGCCCTCGGCCGCGGACTTCCCGTAGAAGCCGACGCCGGTGTGCACCGAGCCGTCGGCGGCGGGCTTGTCGAGCGCGACCTCGCGGCCCTTGATCTTCGTGTACCAGTCGCCCGCGCCGACGATCGTGACGTCGTCCACGACGATGTGCCGGTCCACCCGGTACGTCCCCGGCGGGATGTACACCTTGAGGTGGGTGCGCCGGGCGAAGGCGATGGCCTTGTCGATCGCGTCCGCCGCGTCCCGCCGGCCGGTCGGATCGGCCCCGAACGCCCATACGTTGGCGGCGAGCAGTTCCACGTGCGGGAGGCCGACCAGTTCGGAGTCCAGCAGGTCGACGGCCGTCCACGCGGCCCGGCTGCCGGCCGGCACGGTCAGCCGTACGGTGTCGCCCGCGCGGTAGGTCCGGCCGAGCAGGAGGCGCTGCTCGTCATAGAAGTGGCTGGGCCGGTACGGCTTGTCGATGACCGGGGCGGGCGTCGTCTCGGCGGGCACGCAGGAGCACTCGGTGATCCACCAGTCCGGGTGCAGGAGCCCGGCGCCCGGGTCGTTGGAGAACGGGTACTGGTTGTACAGCCAGGAGTACTGCGAGGTGAGCGTCATGGTGGAGCGCTTGGCACCGTTCACCGCGACGTCGAGCGGCGCGGTGATCCCGCCGCCGCCCGGCGCGTCCGGGATGCTGTAGCGCACGGTGATGGCGTTGGCCGACGCGGGCAGCGTGAACTCGACGTGCTGGCCCGGGGCCAGCTTGACCGCCTTGCGGCCCGACGCCTCGGACGGCAGCGTGTACGCGTCGCGGTCCGGGCCGATGACCGTGCCGTCGGTGACCGCGTTCTCGGCCTCCTGCTCGGCGAAGGCCACCTTGGCGCCCTTCCCCGCGACCAGGGCCGGGTCGAGGGCGGCCCGGGTGACGACCGGGGCCGGTGCGGCGGCGCGGGGGCCGGCGAGCGCGGGCGTACCGGCCAGCACCCCGAGCCCGACGGCCGCCGCGGTCACCGAGGCGACGGCGGTCGCGTACAGCCCTGTCCTGCGCGGTCTTCGCGCCCTCACCGAAGCGTCGGTGGTCATCCGTGACATCGCGTGCCCGTTTCTCTGAGGGGGTCAACGGCCGTGCGCGCGTGGGGAGTCGCCGCCGTCATGAGTGAGGCGACAGTAGGACCCCCGGCTCCCCGTCCACAAGACTCCTGCGATCAGTTTTCAACTTACTGGCGCACAGGTGCGTCGCCTCGTCATTTTTTTGCGTAACACGGCGCAAGTACCCGCATGCGCATGCCGGTCACCCCGTGGGCAGGGTCAGCTCCGAGTCCGCGTGGACGGTGACCCGTACCGGTACGGACTCCGTCGCCTCCGCCCGCGACTCGCCGGTGCCCGGGTTGGGCGCGAAGCGCGGGTGCGCGCCGCCGCTGATCTGCCAGCGGACGCGGTGGCCGACGCCGAACCGGTGGGCCGTGTGGCTCATCGGGACCGTCACCCGGACCGGGTCCGGGCCCGTGGTGCGCAGCTGGGCCAGGCCGTCGCAGACGTTGGTGGAGCCTCCCTCGGGGTCCACGTCGCACAGGCGGGTGAACACGTCCCCGTACCCGGTGTCCGTGGACGCGCTGATCCGGGCGGAGACCGGGCCGAGGACGGTGAGGGGTTCGGTGAGGACCGGTCCGGTGAACGTCAGGACGTCCTCGCGGGCTTCCAGCGCGCCGTTGTCGCGCGCCCCGGCGGTACGGGAGAGGAGGGGGCCGCCCAGCGAGGGCGTGGGGTCGGCCGGGTCGTGGCGGAAGGACGCCAGGGGCGCCGCGTCGGTGGGCGGCTCGGCGGTGAGGTGGCCGCCGGGGGCCGGGAACCACGAGGCGGTGGCCGCCGTAGCCGGGGGCCACGCTTCGAGGTCCCGCACGGCCGGTTCCGTACCGCCCGTGTGTACGCGTACGGGGGTGGGACGCAGGCCGGAGGGGTCGGCGCACAGGTGGGCGCGGAGCCAGGCGAGTGATTCGGCGAACACCTCGGGCCAGCCCTTCTGCAGGGCCGAGGTGTGGGTCCACGGGCCGACGAGCAGGGTGGCCTCGGCGCCCGCCCGGCGCAGCCGGTCGTACTGCCCGAAGGTCTGGTCGGCGAGGGCGTCGTGCCATCCGGTGATCAGCGCGGTGGGGACGGCCGCCCGGTCCGCCGCACCGGCCAGGGACGCGCCGCCCCAGTACGGGTCGTCCGCGTCCGGGTGGGTCATCACCCCGTCCAGCCAGGGCACTTCGCCGCCGAGCGCGTCCGCGTACGCGCCGCGCAGCGGGCGTGCGGCGACGAGGGAGCGCATCCGGCGCTGGAGCCGCAGCGTCGCGCGGACGAACGGCCCCATGCCCCGGTGCTGGTACGTCATGCCCGCGCCGACGGCGAGCGCGGTCTCCAGGTGGAGCACGCCATCGGTGTGGAAGAGGGCGTACGGGTCGTGCAGCCCCACCTGCACCACCATCGCCTTCAGCTCCGGCGGCGGTTCGAGGGCCAGCGCCCACTGGACGTACCCGAGGTAGCTGGGTCCGACCGTCCCCAGGTTCCCGTCGAACCAGGGCTGCTCGCGCAGCCAGTCGACGGCGGCCAGGCCGTCGGCGGCCTCGTTGCGCCAGAGGTGGAAGTCGCCGCCCGAGCCGCCGGTGCCCCGGCAGCTCTGCAGGACGACGTGGAAGCCCTGTTCGGCGAAGAGCATCCCGTACTGCGGGGACCACGGCACGCCCCGCCCGTAGGGCGAGCGCACCAGGAGGGTGGGGAAGTCGCCCTGGGTGCGCGGGAAGTAGTGGTCCGTGACCAGCGGGCTGCCGTCGGCGGCGGGGACGGTCAGGCTCCGCTCGACGCCCGCCTTGTGGCGTGCGGCCGGGAGGTCGCGCCAGGTGGAGCGCATCAGCCGGGAGGCGAGCGGCGGCCTCGCGGACGACGGCGTCCATGCGGGCCCCGGTCGGGCTTCGGGCGTGGGTGGTGTCATCGTTCGCCTCCATGAGCCATCATTCTCGTACTGTGTACGAGAATAGTAGATGCTTGGATGGGACAGTGGAACGACCCAGGTGAGAGGGGCTGAGACCGTGACCCGCACCGAGGGGCCCGGCGCCGGCGGCGTCGACCCGCGAGAACTGTGGCTGGCCCCGGACCGGCCCCGCCGGGGGCGCAGGCCCGCCTTCAGCCGGGAGGCGATCACGGCGGCGGCCGTCGCCGTCGCGGACGCCGAGGGGCTGGACGCGGTCACCATGCGCCGGGTCGCCGCCGAGGTCGGCGCGGGCGTCATGTCGCTGTACAGCTACGCCCCCGACAAGGAGACGCTGCTCGACCTGATGATCGACCACGTCTCCGGCGAGCTGCCCACCACCGGCCCGCTCACCGGCGACTGGCGCGCCGACCTCAAGACCATCGGCCGTCTCCAGCGCGCCCACATGCTCCGCCACCCCTGGCTGCCCGCCGCCGTGCAGGACCGCCGCACGCTCGGCCCCCGGGCCCTCGCCTTCCTGGAGCACGCCCTGACCGCCCTGCGGCCCATCGGTCTCGACGGGGCGGCACGACTGGAGATCTTCGCCCAGCTCACGGCGTTCGTGGCGGGCCATGTGGCGTACGAGGTCGGCCGGGCGCGGGTCGCCGAGGCGCCCGGCCGGGCCGCCGCCGAGGCCCGCTACCTCGCCGAGGTCGCGGGCGACGGCCACCATCCGGAGCTGGCCGGGGCGCTTGCCGCGGCTGGGCGGCCCGTCACCCCGGACGCCACCTTCGACCGCTTCCTGGGCCGCCTGGTCGACGGGCTCGACGCGGGCCGGTG
>NZ_SSBI01000019.1 GCF_004795015.1 Streptomyces sp. A1277
GGCCCGTCGCCCGCGCGACGCCGAGCGCACCCGCCGCCACCCCCGCCGCAGCGCACGCCCCCGCGCCCGTCCCGCGCCGCTTCCCCGGGCAGCCGGTGCAGATCAGCAGCGGCCCCCGCGACCGGGCGCGCGTCGCCCTCACCTTCCACGGCCAGGGCGACCCCGCCATCGCCAGGACCGTGCTCGCCGAGGCCGAACGCGCCCACGCCAGGGTCACCGTCCTCGCCGTGGGCAGCTGGCTGGACGAACACCCCGAGATGGCCCGCCGCATCCTCGACGGCGGCCACGACCTCGGCAACCACACGCAGAACCACATCGACATCTCCGCGCTGGACGAGACCCGCGCCTACGCGGAGATCACCGGCTGCGCCCAGCGGCTGCGCCGGCTCACCGGCTCCATCGGCACCTGGTTCCGCCCCTCGCGCACCCAGTACGCCACCCCCCTCGTCCAGCGGCTCGCCGTCCGGGCGGGCTACCCCCACGTCCTGTCCTACGACGTGGACTCCCTCGACTTCACCTCGCCCGGCGCCGCGGCCGTCACCCGCAAGGTGGCCGGTGAGATCCGCAACGGATCGGTGGTGAGCATGCATTTCGGCTACGCGGACACGGTCGCCGCGCTGCCCCTCCTCCTCACCGAAATCGACCGCCGCCAACTGCGCGCGGTGACGACCACGGAGCTGCTGACCTGATGCCTCCCACCACCCCACGCACCGCCGCCCTGCTCGGCGGCGTCCTGCTCGCCGTGCTCACCGGCTGCGGCACCCCCGCCGGGAAGACGGCCGCCACCCCCGCGTCCGAGGCCGCCACCCCGACCGTCCGCGCCCGGCACGTCACCCCGCCCCAACCGCCGGGGCTCACCGGGATGCCGCCGGTGCTCGACCCGGAGAACGTGTACGCGGCCGACGCCCCCGGAAAGCTCTCCCCGGTCGTCAAGGACTTCCCCTCCCGCGTCTACGTGCCCAACACCAACTCCGACACCGTGACGGTCATCGACCCCGCCACGTACAAGGTCATCGAGACCATCCCGGTCGGCCGGCAGCCGCAGCACGTCGTGCCGTCCTGGGACCTGAAGACGCTCTGGGTCAACAACGACGTCGGCGACAGCCTCACCGCCATCGACCCGGCGACCGGCAAGCCGGGGAAGACCGTCGACGTCTCCGACCCGTACAACCTCTACTTCACGCCCAACGGCACGTACGCCATCGTGATGGCCTCCATGGACCGCGAGCTGGTCTTCCGCGACGCGCACACCATGAAGACCGCCAAGGCCGTGCCGGTCAGCTGCGCGGGCGTCAACCACGCCGACTTCTCCGCCGACGGCCGCTACTTCATCGTCTCCTGCGAGTTCTCCGGCGAACTCCTCAAGGTCGACACCGAGAAGATGAAGGTCGTCGCCCAGCAGAAGCTGCCGTTCGACGGCGCCATGCCGCAGGACGTCAAGCTCTCCCCGGACGGCGGCACGTTCTACATCGCGGACATGAAGGCCGACGGCATGTGGGTCCTGGACGGGGAGAAGTTCACCACCCCGAAGCTGCTGCCGACCGGCAAGGGCTGCCACGGGCTCTACGTCAGCCGCGACGCCAAGGAGATGTACATCTCCAACCGGGGCGAGGGCTCCGTCTCCGTCTTCGACTTCGCGCACAAGAAGCTGGCGAAGAAGTGGCACCTGCCGAACGGCGGCAGCCCGGACATGGGCGGCGTCTCGGCCGACGGCAAGGTCCTGTGGCTGTCCGGGCGTTACGACGCCGAGGTGTACGCGATCGACACCACCACCGGCAAGCAGCTCGCCCGCATCCCGGTCGGCAGCGGCCCGCACGGCCTCGCCGTCTACCCCCAGCCGGGCCGCTACTCGCTCGGCCACACCGGCGTCTTCCGCTGAGCACGGCCCGGAAACCCGCGCACCGGCCGGTGGCTCACCCCGCGATCAGCAGGGCCTCCGAACCCACCGGCCGGTAGCCAGCCGCCTGGAACGTCCGCACACTGCGGGCGTTCCCCGGCGACTGCTGGGCCCACACCACCCGGCCCGGCACCAGATGCCGGGCCGCCCGCGCCAGACGCTCGCCGAGCCGGCGGCCGCGCGCCTCCTCGGCCACCTCGATCGCGGCCTCCCAGCGGCCCGCCACGCCCCGGCCCAGGATCAGCACCCCGCCATCGGCTGACCAGACCCGCACCTCGTCGCGGTACTTCACCGCCCGCACCACCCGGGGGTGCTCCGGGTCGTCGATCTCCCGCAGCGCGAGTTCCGGCGCACCGGCCAGCGCGGGGGCGGCCGTGAGCAGATCGGCCGTGTTCATATGGCGGCCGGTCCGGGCCATCAGCGCGCCCAGGAAGTGCGGATTCATCGTGGCGGCGAGCGCGTCGCCGGGGGTCGCGGCCAGGGTGTCGCGCACCCACCCCGGGTCCTCGTCCAAGAACACCACCGAGTGCGCGGTGAACGCCAGCACCCCGGCGTCCCGGCGGTTGGGCTGTGCCACCACCGCCGTGGAACCGTCCGGCGGCGGGAACCGCCCCTCGGCCGCGTCGGCCAGAATCCTGGCCAGTGCCTCGCTCATCGGCGCCCCGCGCCTCCCTCTCCGGGTGACCGGCCACCGGGCGGCGGACGGCCCGTCCATGATCGGCCACCGGCCGCCGCGAGGGCCACCCCGGGCGCCCGTTAATCTGACCATCGTCAGACAGTCATACGAAGGGGTGGAAACGTGGCGGACATCGAGTCGGCGCGCAAGGCTTTCGAGCGGTACGACCTGAACGGCGACGGGCTGATCTCGGCCGCCGAGTACAAGAGCGTCATGGCTCAGCTGGGTGACCCCCACGTCACCGAGCCGGTCGCCCAGGCCGTGATCAACTCCCACGACGCCAACGGCGACGGGCTCCTGACCTTCGACGAGTTCTGGGCCGCGCAGAACAAGGGCTGACACGGGGCGGGCGGCCGGGCGAAGGAGGGGGACCAGTGCTTCCTGCCCGTGCACCGGCACCCGCCCGCCGCCGGCCCGCCGCCGCCGTCCTCGTCAGGGCGGCGGCCTGGGCCCCCGCCGTGGCGGCCGCCCTGCTGGGCGCGGCGGCGGCCACCCACGGCACCGGTGAGCTGCGCATACCCGGCGCCGGAACCGCGACCCTGCTGCGGGCGCTCCTCTTCGGCGCCCTCGCCGTGCACCTGGGCGCCCTCGCCGCGGCCGCGCTCACCCGTTCCGTACCCGGCCGCCCGGACACCGTCCCGCGCAGCTGGGCCGCGGCCGCCTCGGTCGCCGGCGCCCTCGCCGCGGCGGGCCAGATCGCCCGGCTCGCCCATGTCAGCGACCTCGGCCTGGTCGAGACGTACGCGACGCGGGAGGGCGGCCTCCTCCTCCTGACCGCCAACGGCTTCGCGCTCGCCGCCTGTTGCGCTGTGAGCAGGCGCCCCGGCCTCGCCGTCCTGCCGCTCGCCCTCGTCGTCGGCGCGGAGGCGCTGCGGGCCCACCCCGAGGCGTACAGCCCGCTGGTGGGCGCCGCGCTGACCGTCGTGCACCTGACCGCCGCCTCGCTGTGGACCGGCGGGCTCGTCCACGTCCTGCGCACCACGCGGCTGTGGCGGGCGGCCCCGGACGCGGCCCGCGCGCTGCTCGCCCGGTACGCGCGCCTCGCCGCGTGGCTGTACGCGGCGCTCGCGGTGACCGGTACGTGCAGTGCCGTGCGCCGGCTGCCGGCGGACACCGTCCTCACCTCGGCGTACGGGCGCACCCTGCTGGCCAAGCTGGTGCTGATGGCCGTGGTGAGCGCCCTGGCCCTGAGCGCACGCCGCCGGCTGCGGAACGGGGCCGGCCCGGCCGGTGCCCAGCGGGCCGCGCGCCGCGAAGTGGCCGCGCTGGTGGCCGTCGTGGTGGTCTCGGCCGTCCTGACCGTCGTCCCGGACCCGCACTGGCTCAGCACCCGCTGAAGACAGGCCCTGGCGCTACCGGTACGGCGGCCAGCCGCGCAGCTCGTCGTCGCGCGGGGCGCGCACCAGCTCCGGGGCGCCGGGACCGAAGCGCATCACCGGGCGCGAGGTGTCCCAGGCCGGCCAGCCCGGGTCGCCGGACGTCGCGAACCGCACCCATGCCGCGTGCATCGAGGCGGCCAGCTCGCGCGGGGCGTCGGGCCCGGCCAGCGCCTCGGCGTCGGGGCCGCCGAGGGTGTCGAAGACGAAGCCGATCTCCAGCCCGTGGCAGGCGCCGAGCCCCATGACGGGGGAGGGCCAGTCGAACTCGTAGAGGTGGGTGGAGCCGGGAGCGCCGGCGCGGGCGTCGGCCAGCCGGTTCAGCGGCACCCGCAGCAGCAGGTCGGTGGCGAGCGCGCCGAGCAGCTCGCCGGGCGTGGCCCCGGGCCGGTTGGCGCGGTACGTACGGGTGGTGGCGCGCGGCACCCGGAACTTCAGCAGCGCCAGCCGGAGTTTGGTGCGCGAGAGCCGTTCGGTCAGGCCGCTGGGGACGAACCAGAGCCGGTACTCCTCGGTGTTCGAGCCCATCATCAGGTCGACGCCGGACGCGGCCCCGTCGCACAGGGCCTCCACCGGGTCGCGGGGCAGCAGTTCGCCGTCCACCACGATCCGGAAGGCGTTGCCGCCGGTCAGCGGGGAAGCGCCGCCCGTCACCTCGCCCTGCGCGGCCAGCAGCGCGGCCGGGTCCACGGCGGCCAGGGCCCGGGCCGTCGCCGCCACCCCCAGCCGCTTCGCGATGAGCGCGGTCGTACGGCGGCCCTCGGCCGCGGGCACCGCGTCCGGTACCCCGCTCTGCAGCACGGCCCGCCGGAACAGCCCCCGGGCCCGGGGAGCGGTGAGCAGCGCCCCGATGCCGATGGCGCCCGCCGACTCGCCGCACACCGTGACCCGGTCCGGATCGCCGCCGAACGCCGCGATGTTGTCCCGCACCCAGGCGAGGGCGGCCAGCTGGTCGAGGAGACCGCGGTTGGCGGGGGCGTCCGGGAAGACCCCGAACCCCTCGATGCCCAGGCGGTAGTTGAGCGACACGAGCACCACACCGTCCCGGGCGAACGCCGTCCCGTCGTACAGCGGCAGGACGGACGAGCCGTGCAGCAGCGAGCCGCCGTGGATCCAGACCAGGACGGGCAGCCCGGTGCGGTCGGTGGACGGCGTCCACACGTTCAGGTTGAGGCAGTCCTCGCCCGGCACCGAGGGGTCGGCCAGCAGCCGGTCCAGCGGCGGGGCGTACGGCCGTTTGGGCGCGGTGGGGCCGAAGTCCACCGCCGCCCGCACCCCGGTCCACGGCTCCGGTGGCTCGGGCGGGCGGAAACGGAGGGCGCCCACCGGGGCCGCCGCGTACGGGATGCCCCGGAACACGGCGACGCCCCGCTCGTACGCACCCCGGACGGTCCCGTGGACGGTGTCGGCGTGCGGGGCGGGCCGCCCGGCGGACGGCCCGGATGTCGGAGGGGGTGCCGCTGTCATGACGTATCAGCCCTTCCGCGGTCGTCGGGGCGTCCGGTCCAGGAGACCACGGACCCGGGCGGGAGGCCAGGTGTGGGACGCCGAAACGGCGAAGGCGGGCCCGCGCACCGGCCACCGGTGCGCGAACCCGCCTTCGCCGTTTCGCCCTACTGGGCCCCGAAGCGCGCGCGCCAGCTCTCCAGGTCCTCGTCGGTGATCTTGGCGAAGAGCACCGGCGGCACCGAGAACGCGGTCCCGGCCGGCACGGACGCCAGGGCGCGGGCCTCGTCGGCGCTCACCCACGTCGCCGTGTCGTCCGCCAGGGCGAACGCCTCGCGCATGGCCCGCGCGGACGACGGGATGAACGGCTCCGAGACGACCGCGTACAGGTGGATCAGGTTCATCGCGGTACGCAGGGTGAGGGCCGCGCCCTCCTGGTCGGTCTTGATCTCCAGCCAGGGGGCCTTCTCCTCCAGGTAGGAGTTGCCCGCGCTCCACAGCGCCCGCAGGGCCTGGGCCGCCTTGCGGAACTGGAGCGCCTCCATGTGGCCCTCGTACTCGGCGAGCAGGCGCGCGATCTCCTCGCCCAGCTTCTGCTCCGCCTCCCCGGCCTCCTTGCCCGCCGGGACGGCGTCACCGAACCGCTTGCGCGAGAAGGACAGCACCCGGTTGACGAAGTTGCCGAGGGTGTCGGCGAGGTCCTTGTTCACCGAGGTGGAGAACAGCTCCCAGGTGAAGGACGTGTCGTCCGACTCCGGCGCCTGCGCCATCAGGAAGTAGCGCCAGTAGTCGGCCGGCAGCAGTTCGAGGGCGGTGTCGGAGAAGATGCCGCGCTGCTGCGACGTCGAGAACTTCCCGCCGTAGTAGTTCAGCCAGTTGAACGCCTTGACGTGGTCGACGCGCTTGACCGGCTCGCGGGTGCCGATCTCCATGGCCGGGAACATCACCGTGTGGAACGGGACGTTGTCCTTGGCCATGAACTGGGTGTACCGGACGTCGGACGCCTCGTACCACCAGGACTTCCAGTCCCGGGTCTCCGGCTCCAGGTCCGCCCACTCCTTCGTCGCCCCGAGGTACTCGATGGGGGCGTCGAACCAGACGTAGAAGACCTTGCCCTCCGCCGCCAGCTCCGGCCAGGTGTCGGCGGGGACCGGCACGCCCCACTCCAGGTCACGGGTGATCGACCGGTCGTGCAGACCCTCGGTGAGCCACTTGCGGGCGATCGAGGAGGCCAGGTGCGGCCACTCGTCGCTGGTCGCGTCGATCCACGCCTCGACCTCGCCCTCCAGCTTCGACTGGAGGAGGAAGAGGTGCTTGGTCTCGCGGACCTCCAGCTCGCTGCTGCCGCTGATCGCGGAGCGCGGCTCGATCAGATCGGTCGGGTCCAGCACCCGGGTGCAGTTCTCGCACTGGTCGCCGCGGGCCTTGTCGTACCCGCAGTGCGGGCACGTACCGACGATGTAGCGGTCCGGCAGGAAGCGGTCGTCGGCGATCGAGAAGACCTGCCGGATCGCCCGCTCCTCGATGAACCCGTTCTCCTGGAGCTTGCGCGCGAAGTGCTGCGTGATCTCGCGGTTCTGCTCGGAGGAGCTGCGGCCGAAGTAGTCGAACGCGAGCCCGAAGCCGTCGTAGACCGCCTTCTGCGCCTCGTGCTGCTCGGCACAGAACTCCGAAACCGGCAGCCCGGCCGCCTTCGCGGCCAGCTCCGCCGGGGTGCCGTGCTCGTCGGTGGCGCAGATGTACAGGGCGTCCTCGCCCCGCTGGCGCAGATACCGCGTGTACACGTCCGCCGGGAGCATCGACCCGACCAGGTTCCCCAGGTGCTTGATCCCGTTGATGTAGGGAAGCGCGCTGGTGATCAGGTGTCGAGTCATCGTCGGATGCTCCCAATTTCTACTGCGATGAGCCGTCTGCGGCCCGGCAATGGAGTCGAGGTCGGATTCCTGCCGAGGCGGCACCGCTCACGCGCGGAGCGCGCCGGTGCCTCTGTTGCAGGCCATGGGCATCCTATCGAATGGGGGGAGGCGGCCCTTACCGGATTTCCGCGGCGGCGGCCAGGGCCCGGCGAGAACCGCGGCCGTCCCGTCGGGCGTCCTGATCTACGGTGTCGTGAGTTCGCGGGAGAGGGGAGGGGCCGTGGAGCGATCAGGCGCAGCGCTTGCCGAGCGCATAGCCGAGCGGAGGAGCGGGGTCGGGGACCCGCGGGCGCTGGTCGGTGAGATGCGGCGTTCGGTTCTTCTGGTGCCGATGTCCGGGGACCGCTTGTGGTCGGGCGGATGGACCCGGCTCCGAAGCCGGCCAGGTCATCACCGCATACGGGCCGTCGGGGATCAAGGGAAGCTCCGGGGCGTCGGCGCTCGGTGGCAATGCTACGGATCCCGGTGGGCCGGTTACGCACGAGGCCATCGTGGAAGGCAGGATCCCGAGTAGAGACGGGTTCAAACCCCAGCAAAGCAGATCAGATGAGGCAGAGTCGACCATGAGACTGAGCTTCGACGGCAACTGGTGCGCGACGGTGACGGAGGAGCCGCTGAGCCTCGTCCCTCGTTTCGAAGGCCGGACAGTACGCGTCGTGTCCTATGCGGACGTGACTGAGCGGGAGGAGTTCCTCCTGAATACGTTCGGCAGCCAGGAATGTCTGTGGGACATGCCCGACGTCCTTCGGTTCACCCCAGCCGGCCGGCAGCTCGTCGGGGCCGAGTTCCGTGTGCCCGAGGGGTCCGCGGCCGCCGAGGACTGCGCCCGCGTACCGCTCCGACCTCCCGTACGTCCGGGCGGGCTTCGTGCCGACGAGGCACGGGATTTCCGGCACGAGATGGCCTCGGTGCACTGCCGCGCTCCCGGGGACGCCGTACTGACATGCCTGCGCGACCTCGATGTCCTCGACGGGCCCCTGGACGCCCGCATCGGCATCGCCCAGGACCTGGCGCTCCTCGTCCAGCACGGCAGTGTCGTCGGATGGAGCCTCTCCGACCCCGCGCGGTACCTGACCGCCTCCTACACCGACCCCGACCCCAACCCACCGACAGCCGCCGTCCGAAGGCTGTTCACCGAGTGTCTGGACCTGATCACCCAGCCCCTGATCCTCGACGTGGAAGACGGTGAACCGGCCGCCCTGGAACGGCTTCGGGCAGCCGATCAGGCCCTGCGCGGCCAGCAGGAGGCCCCCCACCGGGCGGACGCTCTGCGCACGTTCATCAGCCAATTGGTCGAGGACTACATCGACCTGCCGGCCAATGGGACAGACTCCTCAACGGCAGCGACGGATTGACGGTCACCACGCGCGTACTCAAGTCGTTGGCCGACGAGCCGCACTACCCTGTGGGCACGTCTGGTGGGAATGGGCGGGAGTCGCCATCGTTGGGCGACGGCGGAAGGTGGATATGTACCGAGAGTTCCTGACCCCCGACGACGAAGAGGTTTTCGAGGCCACCGGCGAATGGCCGGATGCGGACGAGAGCGGCGCGCGGATTCTCACCCTGCACGATGATGCAGGGCAATCGATCTTTTTCTCCTACGACGCATTGGGGAGATCGGTGAGGATCCGCTGGGTGAACGATCAGGGGGCCGAGATGCTGGACGTCTTCCGTGAAAGCGCGACGCGTCTCTTCTTCACCTCCGGGAATTCGGTCAAGGGAATTTCCATCGACTTCCACACGGGCGAGTGCGCGGGCACCCTTGAGATTCAGGTGACGCCCCGAATCTCGGTGAGCGACCGCCTGTTGTTCCCATAAGCAGCCAGTTCACAGGAGGAGAGCGAGAGACGCCCGACGTCCAGCTTCGCCGCCGCGTTCCGCAGTTCACCGAGCCCGTACCGCACGACTTGTGCCTCGGCGCCCGCGGACTCGATGGCGGGGGCATCGGCCGCGTCGGTGGTGGCCACGGTGGGAATTCCGGATTCCCCGCCGCGCACCCACGCGCCGGCGAAGCTCTTGCCCAGGGCGGTCCGGAGGTGGCCGGCGCGTGCTCCCGCCTCCGCCTCGTTACTGAGCCGCTCGCGCACTTGACGGGGCGTGAGGTGGAGATCGCGCTGCAGCGCGCTCAGCATGGCGGCGGACGGCTTCTCGGCCCCGGGAGCCGCGGCGGCGACTGCCGGCTTGCCGGAGGTCGCGGATCCGGTCGCCGACGTGGGCGGCTCGGCGGCGAACGCGACGGGCAGGCCCGTCAGCGGCAGGGCTCCGACTGCGGTCAGCGCGGCATGCGCGGCTCCAGCGCTTCTGTGGCCCATTGCGTGGCTCCTTGATTCCGGTGTGGAGAACGCCGGGGACCACAGGCATTGCCGAAGCCGCGTGAATGTTGCCTCCGGGGAATCGTCCGGCATGATCTGGAGAGGCCGCCTCGCAGCGCGCTGCGGCCCCGCCTCCGCCGCCGTGCTCGGTCGCGGGCGACGACTCGACCGGCCGGCCCCTCTGCACAGCAGCGCGCGTTCGCGTTCGTCAATGCGAACATGCGTTTTCACCGTCGGGCAGGCATGCGTAGAAGTAGAAGCCGCAGGCGCACGCCACCTCGCTGTCTGCAGAACGACGAAGCCCGTGGTCAGCTCAACGAGCTGACCACGGGGACCTTGAACGCCAGGTGCAGTGCCGGAGGCTGCGTGGCCTCAACTCACATGGGGCGCCCGGCCGGGCGTGAGAGCGACCGCCAGGGCCAGCAGAGCGATCAAGGTGGCCAGTATGGCTGTGAGGGCCGCGAACGCGCCGCCCGTCTCCGCAGCGGAGGCGAGGGTAGCGGCCGAAGTCTTGGTGGCGAGCAGATGCGCCGCGGTCAGCGCGCCCAGGAACACGACATCGGCTACGAGCACCGGCAGCCCTCGAGACAACAGAGTGGTGCCCGCGAGGAGGAGGCACAGACCTGCAACGCTTGCCAACACCGCGTAGGCGCTCGTCGACATGTCAGCCCGGTGGAGGGGGAAGTGCGTGGCGCCACAGAGAAGCAGCGCGGCAGCGGTCGTCCACCGAAGCCAATGAGGCAGTGATGTTCGGCCTGGCGTGCCCTTCTCTCCCGCACGGGTGAGGAGAGACCCGAGGGAGCGGGACGGCGGCTTGGGCCGTACGAGCTCGGGAGACGGTGGCCTTGAGCGAGCGGGCTCGAAGGCGCGCTCGGGGTGCGAGGGTGAGGTTTCGGTGGTCGGTACGTCTCCGGCGCCCGGCAGCCCGGCTGCGCCCGGTGCTTCGCCTGCCGGAACACCCCCCGCGTGCACCTCGCGGGTCGGGCTGCCCTCACCCAGCCCCTCACCCAGCCCCTCGTCCGGGTCCTTTGCCGACACGGGCGAGGCGTCCGAGGCAGTAATCGCCTCCGGCAACCGCTCGCTCTCCAGTCGGCTGATGAGCTCCGCCAGTTCGTCGACGGCTAGTTCCGTGGCAGCCGCGTGCACCGCCTCCTTCCCGGTCTGTGGGCTGTGGGGCGGGCAGTGAAGGAGGGCCACCAGACGGCTGATGTCGTCGATGGACCGCCGCGCGGCCGCCGCACGAATCACCTCGTCGGCCCGGGCGAGCAATTGCGGTGGCTCTGACAGCCGGGCTATCAGTTCGGCGACGTCGGGCACGGGCCGTTCCACAGCGGCCGCGCGCAGGGCCTCACCTGCGGCTTCCTCGCCACCCGGCGACTCCTCCAGCATCCGGATGAGGTGGATGACCTCATCCAGCGACCGGGCGGTGACAGCCGTCTTCACCAGGCCGCCGATGGGGTTCACGCGGACTTCGTGGTCCGGCACTGCACAGGCTTCGTGCTTTTGCGGCGCGCTCGGATGGAGGAGGTTTTGGACATCATCCAGCGCGAGCACCGGACCAGCCGTCACCGGTTCACTCATCTCCTGCGAAGGCGGTATAGGCGGCACGCCGCGAGTAAGGGGTTCCGGTTCGGTCGTCATGACTGCCTTTCGATTCCGGGCGTTGCCCCAGAGGAACGCTGATGTACAGGCACATGCGGACTCGGGACCTTTCTAATCTCGCCCGTTTCACGCCGCCACCGGAGGGGGCCCACCTGACTCGGCGAAATCCCGATCGACGTCGCCCGAAAGGTGAGCACCGGGCCCCGCGGTGTCCACTGCGGTACTCGTAGACCTCCGGGTACATCCCGGTGCACTGAAAAGCCGAACAGGTGGCGCCCCTGCTACTGTCAAGCGCTTCGCAGCGGTTGCCTGTCGCTCAGGGTCTGGTTGACGTCGAAGATGACGGCCTCGGGGTAGGACTGGGCGTGGGCGTGCTGGTCCGGCCGTTGGGCCAGTGGTGTGGGAGATGCCCTGCACGGGCTGCTTGGTACGGGGTACGCGGAACGGATGTGGTCCCCGATCTCTGGAGTCGTCCAAGAACACCGTCAACCCGCTCTCCCGGCTCCACGCACTGACGATCATGTCGGCCGGGCAGCAGACGATGAACTTCTGCATGAACACCGGCCCCACCTACATGGAGCCGATCGCCCGGCAGCTGTACCAGCAGATCGGTCTCATCGAGGAGGAGCACGTCAGGCACTACGAGTCGCTCGTCGACCCGGGTGAGTCGTGGTGGGAGCAGCTCGTCCACCACGAGTACAACGAGTGCTACCTCTACCACTCCTTCACGGAGCGGGAGAGCGATCCCACGGTGAAGGCGATCTGGGAGCCGCACCTGAACATGGAGCTGGAGCTGGAGCTGGAGCTGAAGCTGGAGCACCTGCACATCGCGGCCGATCCGATGGGCCGGCACGACGGCCGGGAAGCGGCCGAAGCGTGCGCGCCGTCGCCAACGTGCTCACGTTCGAGCCGGACAAGGCATACCTACGGGGTCTGATCGCCAACCAGCTCGACCTGACCACGCTGGGCACCGGTCACGTGCGCGAGGCCCACGAGCGGTTCGAGGCGATGCAGGACTCCATCCACGGCGGCGAGCCGTCCCCGAGCTCCGGTCGGCCCGATGAGCACGGCCGCGACCAGCCGGGGCCGGCATAGGAGGACACAGCGACCGAGCAGTCCCAGAAGGACATCACAGGACGGGGACCCGTGGCGTTCCCCTCTCGGCCGAGATTGCCCGGGACACCGGCTCTACCGCCCGTCTTCTTCCCCAGCAGCTGCGGAAGCCGCGTCCTTGCCGAGGTGCTGGAGCCGGGCCTCCACGAGAGCGCCGGTGATACGGGTCTCGAACGCCGGCTGGGCCGCGGTGGCCGGGCCCGAAGTGTTCCAGCCGTCCGACAGACGGAAGGTGCTGCCGTGCCAGGGGCAGCGGATGCAGCCGTCAACCACCTCCCCCTCGGAGAGCGGCCCGCCCATGTGACTGCACCGGTCGGACAGCACCCGGACCGACCCGTACGACTCGTGCACCACGACCACCGGCTCGTCGTTCAAACGGCTGCGCAGAGGTGTCCCGACCGGGAAATCGGCCAGGTCGCCGACCGGCCACCAGCCGGTTCCGACCAGTTCAGGAACATGCTCGGCGTGGTTGGCGCCCGACGCCTGCCGAAACGCCATGTGGCCGCCCAACGCACCACCCACGCTCACCGCGGCGAGCCCGCCCAGGCCCCACAACCGGCCGCGAGCGAACCGGCCGCGGGCCCGGGCGGCGAGGGAGACCCCGTAGAGAGCCACACCAGCCGCATTGGATACGGCGTGCACCAAGCCGACGCGCATTTGCGGACGTCGCAGCTCCGCCCAGTCCGCCCAGCCGGCCGCCGCCGCGGGGAGCGCGGCCACCAGCCCGATTCCCACCAACGTCCTGGCCGCCCGCTGCCGGCCCGGAACAAAGTCCAGGGCCGCTGCCGACATCCAGCTGCCCAACGGCAACTGCACCATCAGCGGATGCGCCGGATGCCCCAGCCACCGGCCATGCAGAACATCCCGACCCCGGCCCATGGGCACCGCCCGCACACCGGCCCGCAGCACGTCGATCAACCGGTCCACGCGCTCGGTATGCTCCAAGCGGTCCAGCGCGATCAGAAGCCGCCCCGGACCCGCCGCGGATGGCAGAACCGTATGCAAGGCGCCCAGCAACCGGTCCCGCGTCCCAGAGATATTCATGTACCCCGTGTAACCCACAGCGCCCGCAGGAAACAGCCCGCACTGCACTCCTCGGTCCCGACCAAGCCGATACCGGGCCTCGCGCCACCGGACGCACCCGCGGCAGAACTCAACCGGCCGCATCCATGCATTTCGGTCGGGCGGCCCCTCCACCTGGCCCCGCAGAGAACTCGTCATCGACGTCGTCCACAAGGCTGTGTACGCCCTTGTCACCGGCGCCGTAGCCGACGCACTCGCTGCCTGCGGGCAGCGCCACGCCGCCATCCGTCCGTGCCGGACACCGGATGGTGAGACGGAGAGCGGGCATCCGCTGGTGGGGCGGAACCGCTCGCGCCGCCGTGCGCACGATGTATGGACAGTTGCACGAATCGTCTCGACCGTCTCGCTTCCGGACGGCCCGAGCCGCAGCCCGTGGACGCGGCAGCCTGCCGGCTCTGCATCCCGACGGGCTGACCATGGCGGGCCGCTTGGACGTGCCCGCACGAGTGACGCGCTGGGATGTGCCGTGGCTGGACGCCCCCGGCTCGTACACGGTGACGGCGCGCTGGTCGCGCGCCGCCGGTCCTCCGCATCCAGCGGTTCGCGGGCCAGGACCTCGTCGAGCATCACGTGTCTCCTCTTCCTCCCCCTGCTCTTCGCTGCGCGCCGCGTCCCTCCGTCAAGGAACTGCCTGCCTGCGGGCTCCAGTCGCCACGGCCAAGCCGTGAGAAGTCGATGTCATCAGTCAGAGCCGCTGTTCTTCTGGAGCAGGCAGTCGTATCCCAGCTGCATGGCGTCGGCCATCGCCAAGGCGGCGACCGCTTCGGTAACGGTGCGCGTGGCGCGGGGCCACAGCTGATGAGCGCCGGCGAAGGTGGTTGTCAGCCAGACGCTGAGGCAGAAGGGGCAGGTAGCGAGCTCACCTACGGTCGACCTGATGCGGCCCCCACGGGGACTCTCCTTCACTTCGGCGGGGCCCGCCGCTCCTTCGTACCGTGTGAACGGTGCCCGCAGCGGGCTCGTGACGGACCCCTTGCTGAGCAGCCGGCCCAGCCGGAACACGGCGGCTGCCGTCAATACGAGATCGAGCGGGCGGTGGCGGTCCTGGAGCACGTCCCTTCGCAGACATACCGCCGTGCCCCAGCCGGCCGTGTACACACCGAACGCGACCAGTGCACCGAGGTGCCCGGCGAGATCATGCTCCTCAGGCGGTGAGTAGCCCTTGTTCACTCGCCGAAAGGCTGCTCCTGCCCTTTGCAGCAGCGCACCTTCCTTGTGTACGCCATGATGCATGATGCAAACCTCCACAAGTGTTATGCGCGATTTGAGCTTCGCTCGAAGGGGACGCTTCCTGGCGCGCCTGTTAACGAGGAGGACGTGGAAGGCGGAACGAGATCGGATTCATCGTCCGGGCCATATCGGCCCGGACCTGGGATGGTGATTTTTCCTGCATGCGTTGGCTTCTTTCCCTGTCGCGGCTGGGCGATGCGCCGACACCGCACGCGTATATGAGGATTGCCCATTTCGGACTGCGGTAGACCTCGCCAGACCACCGTGGTGCCGTTTGGGGGAACGCGCGGTCTTCACGAGGAACTGCGTGAGGGGTACGGGGCGAATCGTGAGCGGCGAGTCCCGGCCGGCGTGGATCGGCGATGCGGGAGCTCGCTGAAGGTGACAGTCTCGCCGTTGAGGAGTGTGTCCGCGAAGGCGGTGACCTGCCGGACGACGTCCGTGAAGCGTCCGGGGTAGCTCGTTGCGGCGGTGCCTTGCCGGCGGTGCCTTGCCGGCGGCGCCAGGCGGTGTAGGAGGTCTGGCGGCGCTCGCCGAGGTCGGTGATGGTGGTGCTGAGGGGTTTCAGAGTGATGCCGCGGTGTGTGGCGGTGGCGGTCAGCGCTGTGGTGAGTTCTTGGCCGTCCAGGTCGTTGAGGGTGAGGAGGCGGTAGAGGTCACCGTAGTCGCGGTCGCGGGTGTTGAGGTCGCCGAGTGAGATGGCGGTGGAGAGTTTTTCGGGACGACGCCGTCGTCGCTCTCGGTGGCGGCGATGGCCGCGATTCTGTGGATGATCTCTGTTTCTGTGCCTGGGAAAGATCGACCGAGGATATCGACGTCCCGGGTCATTCGACGTGCGCCGAACTGAGCGGGCAGCAGGCCACCTTTGAGGACGAAGCGCTTCCGGCCCAGGGCCGATGAGGCCAGGCGGTAGAGGAACCGTTCGAGGATGTACTCGACCATGACCTCGTCCGTGGACCGGCTGTTGCGGCGCGCCAGGTTGCGCAGGTCCTTGTAGACGCGGCCGGCGGTGGTGTCGCGGGTGGGGTCGGCCATCGGGCGAGCACCGCCTCTACGGCGGGGCGGACGACGGAGAGGGCGCCCAACTCGCGTGCGATGTGCTGGAGTTCGCCAACCCCGCCGCGCCCGCTCCGGCGCAGGTAGCGGCCGAGCGCGGACAGGGCGAGGGTTTCGCCGAGGCGGCTGCGGTGGCGCATTGCGTCGACGACGCTGCGAGCTGCGTTGTACATGGGGATGGTTTCTCCCGGGGCTGCTTCGAACCGTTCGATACTGAGGTCGAAGGTCTTTGCGGCGTACTGCGCCACCACGGTCGGCGGGTAGGAAATCGTCGGGCGGCGTGAACCGCGCGGCACGGCGATGTGTACTGCTGCGGGGATGTCGTCGATCAGTTCATGCAGGGCCAGGGCGGATTCACCGCACACGACGGCGCGATGGGCCCGTGCGCACACGGCCAGCACATCCGCGTGCGCCGTTTCCGGGGCGTCTGCCCGCCGGTACACCCCACGGGACAGTTCGTCTATCTCCCCCTCCGTGACCAAGTGCGCCAGATCGCGAGGGGAGAGCAGGGCCTGTCGCGCCTGCGCCGTCGTGAATGTGGGGGAGAGGCCGGCCAGTCGCTGCTCCAAGCGCGGGTTTTCCGCAGCGTTCGCGTATCGAAATGATCCCCCTTGGGTGGGAGTGGGGGGACGTTTTGATACATCAGCTGGTGGGTGAGCGGCACATCCGGCGTTGATCACATGTCGCGAACCCGCAGGTCGAAAACGCCTTCCAGGGGGATGTCCCAGGGACTTTTCAGGGACTTTCACGTCTGTCCCAGGGCGCGTTTTCAGGGACTTTCCGCCGCGTAAGCAGGGAAGGCCCTGACAGCGCTGAAAGATACAAACGCACTGGTCAGGGCCAATCTGCCTAACACTCGATGATGTTCACCGCGAGCCCGCCCCGGGCCGTTTCCTTGTACTTGACGGACATGTCCGCCCCGGTCTCCTTCATCGTCTTGATGACCTTGTCGAGGGATACCTTGTGGCTCCCGTCGCCGCGCAGCGCCATCTTCGCCGCGGTGACCGCCTTCACCGCGGCCATGCCGTTGCGCTCGATGCACGGGATCTGGACGAGGCCGCCGACCGGGTCGCAGGTCAGGCCCAGGTTGTGTTCCATGCCGATCTCGGCGGCGTTCTCGACCTGTTCGGGGCTGCCGCCCAGGACCTCGGCGAGGGCGCCGGCGGCCATGGAGCAGGCGGAGCCGACCTCGCCCTGGCAGCCGACCTCGGCGCCGGAGATGGAGGCGTTCTCCTTGAACAGCATGCCGATGGCGCCGGCGGCGAGCAGGAAGCGGACGATGCTGTCGTCCTTCTCGGCCTCGGTGGCGCCGCCCGCCGCGAAGTTCATGTAGTAGTGCAGGACCGCCGGGATGATGCCGGCCGCGCCGTTCGTCGGGGCGGTGACGACGCGGCCGCCCGCGGCGTTCTCCTCGTTGACCGCCATCGCGTAGAGCGTGATCCACTCCATGGCGTGGGTCTGCGGGTCGCCCTCCGCGCGCAGCTGGCGGGCGGTCTTCGCGGCGCGGCGGTGGACCTTGAGGCCGCCGGGCAGGATGCCCTCGCGGGCCATGCCCCGCGACACGCACGCCTGCATGGCGCGCCAGATGTCCAGGAGGCCGGAGCGGATCTCGTCCTCGGTGCGCCAGGCGCGCTCGTTCTCCAGCATCAGCGAGGAGATGGACAGGCCGGTCTCGCGGGCCGTGCGCAGCAGCTCGTCGCCGGTGCGGAAGGGGTACTTCAAGACCGTGTCGTCGAGCACGATCCGGTCCTCGCCCACGGCGTCCTCGTCCACGACGAAGCCGCCGCCGACCGAGTAGTACGTCTTCTCCAGGAGTGGGGCGCCCTCGGCGTCGTACGCGAAGACGGTCATGCCGTTGGCGTGGTACGGGAGCGCCTTGCGGCGGTGCAGGACCAGCTGCTCGTCCGCGTCGAAGTCGATCTCGTGCATGCCGAGGAGGTTGATCCGGCCGGTGGTGCGGATCGCCTCGACCCGGTCGTCGGCGGTCTCGACGTCGACCGTGCGGGGGGACTCGCCCTCCAGGCCGAGCAGGACCGCCTTGGGGGTGCCGTGGCCGTGGCCGGTGGCGCCGAGGGAGCCGTACAGCTCGGCGCGCAGCGAGGCGGTGTGGGCGAGCAGGCCCTCGTTCTTCAGGCGGCGCGCGAACATACGGGCCGCGCGCATGGGGCCGACCGTATGGGAGCTGGACGGGCCGATGCCGATCGAGAACAGGTCGAAGACCGAGATGGCCACGGGGTGACTCCTAAGGGTTGGTAGACGCCGTTGTCCGCCGGGTGGTGCGGTACGGGCCGGATCGGCCCGAAGAACAAGGGGCAAGGGATGGGGCACCGTGCTCACTGTTCAGTGTGCGCGGTGCCCCTCCCGGAAACGCAAACGTGCTGGTCCGGCTACTTCAGGCCGGGGTACAGCGGAAACTTCTCGGCGAGCTTCGCGACCCGGGCCTTCAGGTCGTCCGCGTCGTAGGACGGCTTGAGGGCGGAGGCGATGATCTCGGCGACCTCGGTGAAGTCCTCCGTCTGGAAACCGCGGGTGGCCAGGGCCGGGGTGCCGATCCGCAGGCCCGAGGTGACCATCGGCGGCCGCGGGTCGTTGGGGATGGCGTTCCGGTTGACCGTGATGCCCAGCTCGTGGAGCCGGTCCTCGGCCTGCTGTCCGTCCAGCTCGGAGTTGCGCAGGTCGACCAGGACCAGGTGCACGTCCGTGCCGCCGGACAGGACGGAGACGCCCACCTCGGTGACGTCCGGCTGCACCAGGCGCTCGGCCAGGATGCGGGCGCCGTCCAGGGTGCGCTGCTGGCGCTCCTTGAACTCCTCGCCCGCCGCGACCTTGAACGAGACCGCCTTGGCCGCGATCACGTGCTCCAGCGGGCCGCCCTGCTGACCCGGGAAGACCGCCGAGTTGATCTTCTTGGCGAGCTCCTGGGTGGAGAGGATCACACCGCCGCGCGGACCGCCGAGGGTCTTGTGCGTGGTGGTGGTGACGACGTGGGCGTGCGGCACCGGGTTGGGGTGCAGGCCCGCGGCGACCAGACCGGCGAAGTGCGCCATGTCGACCATCAGGTACGCGCCGACCTCGTCCGCGATGCGGCGGAAGGCGGCGAAGTCCAGCTGACGCGGGTACGCGGACCAGCCGGCGACGATCAGCTGCGGCTTGGACTCCTTGGCCAGGCGCTCGACCTCGGCCATGTCCACGGTGCCGGTGTCGTCCACGTGGTACGGGACCACGTTGTAGAGCTTGCCGGAGAAGTTGATCTTCATGCCGTGGGTGAGGTGACCGCCGTGCGCCAGGTTCAGGCCCATGATCGTGTCGCCCGGCTTCAGCAGCGCGAACATCGCGGCGGCGTTGGCCTGCGCACCGGAGTGCGGCTGGACGTTCGCGGCCTCGGCACCGAAGAGCGCCTTGATGCGGTCGATCGCGATCTGCTCGACCACGTCGACGTGCTCGCAGCCGCCGTAGTAGCGGCGGCCGGGGTAGCCCTCGGCGTACTTGTTGGTCAGGACGGAGCCCTGCGCCTCCATGACGGCGACGGGAGCGAAGTTCTCCGAGGCGATCATTTCGAGCGTGGACTGCTGGCGGAGGAGCTCGGCGTCGACGGCGGCGGCGACGTCCGGGTCCAGCTCGTGGAGGGAGGAGTTGAGAAGCGACATCAGGTGGTCCCTTGGGGTCTTTAGTTGCCGGAGAACTCGGTGTACTCGTCGGCGGAGAGCAGGTCCTTCGGCTCCTCCGCGACACGTACCTTGAACAGCCAGCCGCCTTCGAACGGAGCGGAGTTCACCAGTGACGGGTCGTCCACGACGTCCTGGTTGGAGGCCGTGACCTCACCGGTCACCGGCGAGTACAGGTCGCTGACCGACTTGGTCGACTCCAGCTCACCGCAGGTCTCGCCCGCGGTCACCGTGTCACCGACCTCGGGGAGCTGGGCGTAGACGACGTCGCCGAGCGCGTTGGCCGCGTGCTCCGTGATGCCGACCGTGGCCACACCGTCCTCGACGGCCGACAGCCACTCGTGCTCCTTGCTGTACCGCAGCTGCTGGGGGTTGCTCATGACCTGAATTCTCCTGTACGCGGGGGAGTGCTGATGAACGGTGGTCTTACGGTGTGAGACGGGACTGCGTCACGTACGCGGAGCCCGCCGGGTCCTACGCTTCTACTTCTGCCGCTTGTAGAAGGGGAGCGCCACGACCTCGTACGGCTCGTGGCTGCCCCGGATGTCCACGGCGACGCCCGCGGTGCCCGGCTCGGCGTGCGCCGCGTCGACGTACGCCATGGCGATCGGCTTGCCCAGGGTGGGGGAGGGGGCGCCGGAGGTGACCTCGCCGACGGCCTGGCCGTCCGCGACGACCGGGAACCCGGCGCGCGGCACCCGGCGGCCCTCGGCGACCAGGCCGACGAGCTTGCGGGGCGGGGCGGTCTCGGCGCGCTCGGCGGCGGCCTCCAGCGCCTTGCGGCCGACGAAGTCGCCGTCCTTCTCGAACTTCACGACCCGGCCGAGCCCGGCGTCGAACGGGGTCAGCGAGGTGGTCAGCTCGTGCCCGTACAGCGGCATGCCCGCCTCCAGGCGCAGCGTGTCGCGGCAGGAGAGCCCGCACGGGATCAGGCCGTGCGGGGCGCCGGCCTCGGTGAGCGCCTTCCACAGCTGCTCGGCGTACTCGGGGGCGACGAACAGCTCGAAGCCGTCCTCGCCGGTGTAGCCGGTCCGGGCGATCAGCGCGGGCGTCCCGGCGACCGTGCCGGGCAGCCCGGCGTAGTACTTCAGGCCGTCCAGGTCCGCGTCGGTCACGGACGCGAGGATCGCGGGGGACTCGGGGCCCTGGACGGCGAGCAGCGCGTACGCGTCGCGGTCGTCGCGCACCTCGGCGTCGAAGCCGGCGGCGCGCTCGGTGATCGTGTCGAGGACGAGCTGGGCGTTGCCGGCGTTGGCGACGACCATGTACTCCTCCTCCTGGAGGCGGTACACGATCAGGTCGTCCAGGATGCCGCCGTCCTCGGCGCAGATCATCGTGTAGCGGGCGCGGCCGACCGGGACGGTGCCGATGTTGCCGACCAGCGCGTAGTTCAGCAGGTCCACGGCCTGGGGGCCGGTGACGGTGATCTCGCCCATGTGGGAGAGGTCGAAGAGGCCGGCCTTCGTGCGGACGGCGTTGTGCTCGTCGCGCTCGCTGGCGTAGCGCAGCGGCATGTCCCAGCCCGCGAAGTCGGTCATCGTGGCGCCCAGCGAGCGGTGCAGGGCGTCGAGGGCTGTGAGACGGGGGGTGGTGCTCATGGACGGGGCTCCCAGGGCATGACGACGAGGACGATCCTCCCCATCTGTCATCGGAACCTGAGAGGTTCGCCGAGAGACCCCGCGGGGGTTCGGCTTGCACCTTGGGTGGAGCCGCGGCGCGGCTCGCTTTTCAGATCTGCCTCATCCACGCGGTACGGGGCCTGAGAGATTCAAGGGAGGATCTTGCTCCTTCGGCGCCCGGCACGGTGACCGGGACTCTCCCGCGCGGATTCAAGCGGCCTGTATGCAGTTGGCGGGGTCATCATCGCACGCATCCGGGAGGAGTGGGGCGCCGGGACAGGTGCGGTCGGTCACCGGATTCCGGCGGGTCGCACGGTTGTGGCGCATTACCTTTTCTTTACACTTCGCGGGTATGTACCGGCCGTGCACGCGCCGGCCATACGGCAGGGGGAGGCGATGACGTTGCGATACGCGACGACCGCGGGGCTTCGCGGACACGGCCCGGTGCGCGACGCGCCGCCCGCGCAGCCGGGCTCGCCCGCCCGCCGCGCGGCGGCGTTACGCGCCCCCGTCGTCCGGGACCTGCGCGGCCGGGCCGGGCGCGGCCCGCGCGTCCTGCGCTTCACCGCCGGGGACATCGTGGTGGTCTCCGGGCTGCCCGGCAGCGGCAAGTCCACCCTGATCGCCCGCGCCGCCCCGGCGCACGCCGTCGACTCCCAGGACGCCCGGGACCGCTGGGCCGCCCGGCTGCCCCGCTCGGTCCCCTACCTCCTCTACCGCCCGCTCGTCCGGCTCGCCCACTACTGGGGCCTGCGGCGGGTCCTGCGCTCCGGCGCCTCCGTCGTGGTGCACGACTGCGGCACCCAGGCATGGGTGCGCGCCCGGCTCGCCCGCCACGCCCGCCGCCGCGGCCGCGGCCTGCACCTGGTCCTGCTCGACGTCAGCCCGCGGACCGCCCGTGAAGGACAGCGCGCCCGGGGACGCGGCGTCTCCGGATACGCCTTCGCCCGGCACCGCAGGGCCGTGCGGCGGTTGCTGCGGGACATCTCGACCGGACTGCTGCCGCGCGGCTGCGCCTCGGCCGTGCTGCTGGACCGGGACGCGGCCGGGCTCCTCGCGCGGATCACGTTTGCTGACGCACAGACCGACAGCTGAGCGCGGTCCGTCCAAAAGCCGGACAGTAGCCACGAGACGAAGGGTGCGGGACAGCGCGCACCGGAACAGGCCCTACCCTCTTGCTGCACGGCATCGGGGTGAGAGAGGGAAGCAGTGGACATTCCTGCACAGGCCGGGAGCCAGCCGCAGGGCGGATGGCCGGCCAATGAACTCGAAGAGGTGCTGGGCGCCTCGCTCGGCGTCCCGGAGGCGGGCGGCCGCCTCGTGGAGGTGCTCGGGCGCAGCAACGTCTGGGTGCCCCTGCCGGGCGGCGGCGGGCCCGACGCCCGCGACCTCGACCTGCCCACGCTGGAGATCGAGGGCGCCGCGTACGTCCCCGTCTTCAGCTCCGAGCAGCAGTTCCTCGCCTGCGTCGGCGCGCACATGTCGTTCACGGTGGCCCCCGCCCGCGACTTCGCCCGCGGTCTGCCCCCGCAGCTCGGCATCGCGGTGAACCCGGGCGGTGCCGTCGGCATGCCGCTGCCCCCGCCCGCCGTCGCGGAGCTCTGCAGGGCCGGACGAACCCCGCTCGACGGCCCGGCCGTCGGCGGCAGGGTGCGGCTGTTCGAGCCGGACTGGCAGGAGGAGCCCGTCGACTTCCTGGCCGCCGCGGCCGGCGAGTTCGAGGAGAGCGGCGTCGTGCTCGGTGCCCGCCGGGCCCTTGCCAGCATCGAGGGCGGCGACCCCGTCCTCTTCGTCGGTGTCGAGCTCTCCACCTGGGAGGGCGCCGGGCAGAGCGCCCCCATGGACGCCCTGGGCCGGGCGCTGGGCCGCGTCGAGGTGCCCTGGCCGGTCAACCTCGTGCTGCTCGACATGGCGCAGGACCCGGTCGCCGACTGGATGCGCGAGCGGGTGCGGCCGTTCTACACGCGCGCGGGCGCTCAGGGGTCCGGCCCGTTCGCGGGATGACGGGGCCGGCCCGCGGCGTCAAGCCGGTGACAGTACCGCCGCATAAGCTGGTTTGATGGCCGAAGGCCCGTGCCCGGTGGCCGAAGGCCGGCGGCTCGGCACCGCGCCGCACCCGAGTGCCCCGGGGCGGCAGGCCGAAACAGAGGATCGACGAGGGGCGGGACCCAGGGTGAGTGCGTCAGGCACGGGGGCGGCCGACGGGGTCTTCCCCGCTCGAGCGGAGCCGAGAGGTCCGGGACAGGTCGAGCACATGCTGCGCCAGGTCACGCCCGGGCGCTACGACGCGTACGAGGCGCTGCTGCAGGCCCTGGCGGCCGACCGGGTCTGGATGCTCCTCTGGCACGGCCGCCCGGGCGCCCCCGACGCCCAGTACGGCAACATGGAGGTCGACGGGCTCGGCTACGCCCCCTGCGTCACCTCCGCCCAGGAGCTCTCCGCCAGCGGCTGGAACCGGGACCACGAGGTCGTCGCTGGCCTCGACATCGCCCGCGCCCTCTACCCCGACCGCTGGGGCATCTGGCTCAACCCGCACGGCCCCGGCGGCGGCGTCGGCGTCCCCTGGCTGGACCTGCGCCGCATCGCCACCGGCCTCGACCGGATGCCCGCGGGGCCGCTGCGGATCAGCGAGCCCGCCATCGAGATCCCGCAGTTCTACGCCCAGCTCGCGCGAAACGCCCACCACACGCCGGCGATCCGCTCGCTGCGCCGCGCCTGGGTGCAGCCCGCGCTCGGCGTCCCGTACCTCGCCATCGGCCTCGACCTGTACGACACGAGCTCGCCGTCCGTGGACGCGGTGCGCGCGATGATGCGGCAGTCGGTCGGCGCCGTCCCGGACGGGCTGCCCGTCTCCACGGTCGCCCTGTCCGACGAGTACGACCCCGTTGCGATGTGGCTGCGCGCCGGCGCCCGGCCCTTCTACGACCGCGAGGCGCACGCCGCCCCGGGTTACGGCTACCCGCAGGCCCCCGGCGCGGCTCCGCACGCGTACTGACGGCGCGTCGGCGGCCTGCGCATTCTCGGGGCATTCGTCAGCTGCTCAACGCTCTTGCGCGGTATGACCGTTATTGCTGATAAGTGACCGAGAGGTCCGCTCGGTGAGCATGGTTGTCCGGATACCGGAAGCATTCTGACGGCATCACGTTTGAGCAAACATTCCCCGTGAGGTCTGGCGGGGGGTCGCGAAGTGACTGAAGACTCCACGCAGCAGGTGCTCCCTGCCCTACGTGCCCCGCTTCTCACCAGGGCATGTCCGGCCGAGCCCTCGCGCCATTCAGCTACGAAGAAGCCGCTACCGCGGCGGTCACGGGCCGGCCATCGCCGGCCGAGAGGGGTCTCCAGCGCAATGACGGCACCTATCGAGACCACTGGGGCGGATGCGCGGCCCGAAGCGGTGCTGGAAGGCGCGGGCCGTAAGGAGATCGAGGGCCGTTCGCTCGGCCGCATCGCCTGGACCCGCTTCAAGCGGGACAAGGCGGCGATGGCCGGTGGCATCGTTGTCGTGCTGCTGATCCTCACCGCGGTGTTCTCCAAGCCGCTCCAGTCGCTCCTGGGGCTCGACCCCGACGCGTTCAACCAGGGCCTGGTCGACCCCATCATGCTGGCGCCCAAGGGCGACTTCGGCGGGATGAGCTGGGACCACCCGCTCGGTGTCGAGCCGCAGACCGGCCGCGACATCCTCGCCCGCATCCTCGAAGGCTCCTGGGTCTCGCTCGTGGTCGCCGTCGGCTCGACCCTGCTGTCCGTCGCCATCGGCGTCGTCATGGGCGTCGTGGCCGGGTTCTACGGCGGCTGGGTGGACAGCCTCATCAGCCGGCTGATGGACACCTTCCTCGCCTTCCCGCTGCTGCTCTTCGCGATCTCCATCTCCGCCTCCCTGCAGGGCAACGCCTTCGGGATGGAAGGGCTCACGCTGCGGATCGCGGTCCTGATCTTCGTGATCGGCTTCTTCAGCTGGCCCTACATCGGCCGCATCGTCCGCGCGCAGACCCTGTCGCTCCGCGAGCGCGAGTTCGTCGAGGCGGCCAGGTCGCTGGGCGCCCGCGGCCCGTTCATCCTCTTCCGCGAGCTGCTGCCCAACCTGGTCGCGCCGATCCTCGTGTACGCGACGCTGCTGATCCCCACGAACATCCTCTTCGAGGCGGCGCTGTCCTTCCTGGGCGTGGGCATCGCCCCGCCCCAGGCTTCCTGGGGCGGCATGCTCACCCAGGCGGTCGACCTCTACGAGGTGGACCCGATGTTCATGGTCATCCCCGGCATGGCGATCTTCATCACCGTGCTGGCCTTCAACCTGCTGGGGGACGGGCTGCGTGACGCACTCGACCCTCGTGGCAAGTAAACGCGGCAGTGCCGCACAGGACTAGCGAGGGGGCTTTCCTCAGCATGCAGAACAGAAAGACAGCGGCGCTCATAGCCGTCGCGATCGCGGTGTCGCTCGGTGCCACGGCGTGCAGCAAGGACTCGGACGGCGGCGGCGGCAAGGGCGGCGGCAACGCCAAGGCGGACGCCGGCCTGACGAGCATCGTCAACGCCTCGGACAAGAAGGGCGGGACGGTCACCTACGAGCACACCAGTGGCCCGGACTCCCTGGACCCCGGCAACACGTACTACGGCTGGGTGCAGAACTTCGCCCGCCTGTACGCCCGTTCGCTGGTGACCTTCAAGCCGGCCGCCGGCAAGGAGAGCCTGGAGGTCGTGCCCGACCTCGCCACCGGCCTCGGCAAGGCCAGCGCGGACGCCAAGACCTGGACGTACACGCTCCGCAAGGGCGTGAAGTTCGAGGACGGCTCCGAGATCACCTCGCAGGACGTCAAGTACGCCGTCGAGCGCTCCAACTTCGCGCCGGAGGCCCTGTCCAACGGCCCGACGTACTTCAAGGCGTACCTGGACGGCGGCGACAAGTACAAGGGTCCGTACAAGGACAAGTCCGCCGAGGGCCTCAAGTCCATCGAGACCCCGGACAAGTACACGATCGTCTTCCACCTCAACAAGCCGTTCGCGGACATGGACTACCTCGCCGCGTTCTCGCAGACCGCGCCGATCCAGCAGAAGGCCGACACGGGCGCCAGCTACGTCCAGAAGATGGTCTCCTCGGGTCCGTACAAGTTCTCGGCGTACGACGAGAGCAAGGGCGCGACCCTGGTCCGCAACCCGCAGTGGGACGCCAAGACGGACCCGATCCGCAAGGCGCTGCCGGACAAGATCCAGCTGAAGTTCAACGTCAACCCCACCACGGTCGACGAGCACCTGCTCAACGACGAGACGACCGCGGACATCGCGGGTACGGGTCTGCAGTCCAAGACCCAGCCCAAGGTCCTGCGCAAGGCGGCGGAGAAGGCGAAGACGGACAACCCGTACGCCGGCGCCCTCCAGTACCTCGCGCTGAACGTCAACGTGAAGCCGTTCGACAACGTCGAGTGCCGCAAGGCCGTCCAGTACGCCGTCGACAAGCAGAGCATGGTCGACTCGATCGGCGGCTCGGTCAAGGGCGACCCGGCCAGCACGGTCATCCCGCCGACCGTCGCCGGCTACAAGAAGTTCGACCTGTACCAGACCGAGGGCAGCAAGGGCGACGCGGCCCAGGCCAAGGAGCACCTGGCCAAGTGCGGTCACCCGAACGGCTTCAAGACCACGCTGACCGCGCGTTCCGACCGTCCTGACGAGGTCACCGCCGCCACGCAGCTCCAGAACAGCCTGAAGGCGATCGGCGTCACCGCCGAGATCAAGCAGTTCCCCGCGGACAAGTACTTCACCGACTTCGCCGGTGTCCCGAACTGGGTCCACAAGAACAACGCGGGCATGATGATGATGGCCTGGGGCGCCGACTGGCCGACCGGCTTCGGCTTCCTCGACCAGATCGTCAACGGCTCGGCCATCAAGCCCTCCGGCGGCACGAACCTGATGGAGCTCGACGACAAGGGGATCAACAACCTCCTCGTCAAGGGCATCGGCACCGTCGACACCGCGGAGCGCAACGCCACGTGGGGCGAGGTCGACCAGAAGGTCATGGAGAACGCCTCGGTCGTTCCCCTCTTCTACCGCAAGAACCTGCTCTACCGCCCGGACTCCGCGGCGAACGTCACCGTCACCGACGCGTACCTCGGCATGTACGACTACGTGCTCATGACGTCCAGCAAGTAACACCTGTTCACCAAAAGCATCCCCTGAAAGGCAGGTGAAGGCGCCGGGCCGGCGGGCGTACCCCGCCCGCTCGCCCGGCGCCGCACGGCTGTGGCTGCGTACATCATCCGACGCGTATTCGCCGCGGTGTTGCTGCTGCTGGTGGTCAGCGCAGTCACGTTCGCGATCTTCTTCCTGGTGCCCCGCCTCGGCGGGCAGACCCTCGACTCCATGGCCGCCCAGTACGTGGGGAAGAGCCCCGACCCCGACGTCATCGCCGCGGTCAAGAAGAACCTGGGGCTCGACCAGCCCCTGTACCTCCAGTACTGGCACTTCATCAAGGGCATCGTCGTCGGCGCCGAGTACCAGTTCGGCCCCGACCCCGTCACCTGCAACGCCCCGTGCTTCGGCTACTCGTTCAAGACCCACACCGAGATCTGGCCGCAGCTCGTCGACCGGATCCCGGTCACGCTGTCGCTGGCCGTCGGTGCCGCCGTCATCTGGGTCGTCTCCGGTGTCGCGATCGGCGTCGTCTCCGCGCTGAAGCGGGGCTCCTTCTTCGACCGCCTCTCCATGGGCGTCGCCCTCGCCGGTGTCTCGCTGCCGATGTTCTTCACCGGCCTCGTGGTCCTGGCGCTCTTCGGCAACGGCGAGTACGTCCCCTTCACCGAGGACCCGGTCGCGTGGGCCGGCAGCCTGGTCCTGCCCTGGTGCACCCTCGCCCTGCTCTACTCCGCGCTCTACGCCCGGCTCACCCGGGCCGGAATGCTGGAGACCATGGGCGAGGACTACATCAGGACCGCGCGGGCCAAGGGCCTCCAGGAACGCAAGGTGGTCGTCAAGCACGGGCTGCGCTCCGCGCTCACCCCGCTCGTCACCATCTTCGGCATGGACTTCGCGCTGCTGCTCGGCGGCGCGGTCATCACCGAACGCGTCTTCTCCTTCCAGGGCCTGGGCGCCTTCGCCATCCAGGGCGTGACCACCGCCGACCTGCCCAAGGTGATGGGCGTGACCCTGGTCGCCGCCTTCTTCATCGTCATCTGCAACCTGCTGGTGGACCTCGTGTACGCCGCGATCGACCCCCGGGTGAGGCTCTCATGAGCGACGCAATCAGCAAGGCTTCCCGGGCAACGGACGCCGTTCCGGGGCCCCGGTCCGGCGACGGACACGCGTTCCTCTCCGTACGCGACCTCACCGTCCACTTCGACACCGACGACGGCCTCGTCAAGTCCGTCGACGGCGTCAGCTTCGACCTGGAGGCCGGGCAGACCCTCGGCATCGTCGGCGAGTCCGGCTCCGGCAAGTCCGTGACCTCGCTGGGGATCATGGGCCTGCACACCTCGGAGCGGGCCCGGATCGGCGGCGAGATCTGGCTCGACGGCGAGGAGCTGATCGGCTCGGGCGCCGAACGCGTACGCAAGCTGCGCGGCCAGAAGATGGCCATGATCTTCCAGGACCCGCTCTCCGCCCTGCACCCGTACTACACGATCGGCACGCAGATCGTGGAGGCCCACCGGGTCCACAACAAGGTCGACAAGAAGACCGCGAAGAAGCGCGCCATCGAGATGCTCGACCGCGTCGGCATCCCCGAGCCGCACCGCCGGTACGACGACTACCCGCACCAGTTCTCCGGCGGCATGCGCCAGCGCGCGATGATCGCGATGGCCCTGGTCAACAACCCGCAGCTGCTCATCGCCGACGAGCCGACGACCGCCCTGGACGTCACCGTCCAGGCGCAGATCCTCGACCTGATCCGCGACCTCCAGAAGGAGTTCGGCTCCGCGGTCGTCATGATCACCCACGACCTCGGCGTCGTCGCCGAGATCGCGGACAGCCTGCTCGTGATGTACGCGGGACGCTGCATCGAGCGCGGCAGCGCCGAGAAGGTGTTCTACGAGCCCCAGCACCCCTACACCTGGGGCCTGCTCGGCTCGATGCCGCGCATCGACCGGGAGCAGACCGACCGGCTCGTCCCGGTCAAGGGTTCGCCGCCCAGCCTCATCAACGTCCCGTCGGGCTGCGCCTTCCACCCGCGCTGCCCGTACGCCGACGTCCCGCCCGACAACATCACCCGCACCGAGCGTCCGGAGCTGCGGCAGGTCGGCGACGGGCACTTCTCCGCGTGCCACATGTCGCCCGAGCAGCGCGACCGGATCTGGACCGAAGAGATTGCGCCGAAGCTGTGACTGAGCTGAACAAGAAGACTCCCGCGCCCGCCGCGGCCGGGTCGGACGGGTCCGGTCCCGAGCCGCTCCTCAAGGTCGACGGCCTGGTCAAGCACTTCCCGATCACCAAGGGCGTGCTGAAGCGCAAGGTCGGTGCGGTCCAGGCCGTGGACGGGCTCACCTTCGACGTGCGCCCCGGGGAGACCCTGGGCGTCGTCGGCGAGTCGGGCTGCGGCAAGTCGACCATGGGCCGGCTGGTGACCCGGCTGCTGGAGCCGACCGGCGGAAAGGTCGAGTTCCAGGGGCGCGACATCACCCACATGTCCGCCGGGCGGCTGCGGCCGATGCGCCGCGACATCCAGATGATCTTCCAGGACCCGTACGGCTCGCTGAACCCGCGCCACACGGTCGGCGGGATCGTCAGCACCCCCTTCAGGCTCCAGGGCGTCAAGCCCGCGGGAGGCGTGAAGGCGGAGGTCCAGCGGCTGCTGGAGCTGGTGGGCCTCAACCCCGAGCACTACAACCGCTACCCGCACGAGTTCTCCGGCGGTCAGCGCCAGCGCATCGGCATCGCCCGGGCGCTCGCACTGAAGCCGAAGCTGGTCGTCGCGGACGAGCCGGTCTCGGCGCTGGACGTGTCGATCCAGGCGCAGGTGGTGAACCTGCTGGACGACCTCCAGGACGAGCTCGGGCTCACGTACATGATCATCGCGCACGACCTGTCGGTGATCCGCCACGTCTCGGACCGGATCGCGGTCATGTACCTCGGCAAGATCGTCGAGCTCGCGGACCGCAAGTCGCTGTACGAGGCGCCGATGCACCCGTACACGAAGGCGCTGATGTCCGCGGTGCCCGTGCCCGATCCGCGCCGCCGCGGTGCCAAGAGCGACCGCATCCGGCTCAAGGGCGATGTGCCGTCGCCGATCTCGCCGCCGGCCGGCTGCCGGTTCCACACCCGGTGCTGGAAGGCGACACAGGTCTGCGGGACGACCGAACCGCCGCTGCTCCAGCTGAAGACCGGGCACCAGGTGGCCTGCCACCACCCGGAGAACGGCGAGGACCTGGTGCCGGGGGACGCGCCGCTCGTCGCGGACGTCATCACCGTGAAGTCGGCCGGCGCGACGGTGCCGGCCGCGGAACCCGCCGCGCCGGAAGCGCCGGAAGCGCCGGAGGGGTCGGAAGCGCCCGAGGAGTCGGCCGCGCCGGAGGCTCCGGAAAGCGCCGAGACCGCCGGGGCCACGGAGGTCACCGGGCCCGCCGGGGCCCCCGAGCCCGCCGAGTCCCCGGATTCGTCCCAGGACGGCCCGAAGGAGTAGTACGGGCACAATTGTCCGGTGCTCAACGAACTGTTCACGCCCTCCGTCCAGCATGCGCTCGACATCGTCGGGATCTTCGTCTTCGCGATCTCCGGTGCCCTGCTCGCCGTGCGCAAGAACTTCGATGTCTTCGGCATCGCGGTGCTCGCCGAGGTGACCGCGCTGGGCGGAGGGCTCTTCCGTGATCTGATCATCGGCGCGGTACCGCCGGCCGCCTTCACGGACCTGGGGTACTTCACCACCCCGCTGCTCGCCGCCGGCCTGGTGTTCTTCCTGCACCCGCACGTGGAGCGCATCCAGGTCGGCGTCAACGTCTTCGACGCCGCCGGCCTCGGCCTGTTCTGCGTCACCGGCACGGTGAAGGCGTACGACTACGGCCTGGGGCTCACCTCCTCGGCCGCGCTGGGCCTGGCCACGGCGGTCGGTGGCGGTGTGCTGCGGGACGTGCTGGCCAACGAGGTGCCGTCGCTGCTGCGCTGGGACCGCGACCTGTACGCGGTGCCCGCCATCGTCGGGGCCACGATGACCGTGCTCTGCATCCGCTTCGACACCCTCAACGCGCTGACCAGCGGCGCGGCGGTGATCACCGCGTTCACCCTGCGGCTGCTCGCGCTGCGCTTCCACTGGCGGGCCCCGCGCGCCTACAACCGGCGCTCGGCGCGGGCGGACGAGGCGTAGCGGATTCCGATGGCCCGATACACCGATACACCGATACATCGAAAAGCTACCGCTCAGTAATACGATCGGTGTACGGTGCCTCCATGGCACAGGCAACCATCGGAGACAGCGAGTTCGACCGGGACACCGCCGTCACCCTTCGCGAAGAGGGCGTCTACGACGCCGAGCTCTCGGCCGGCTGGACGATCATCCACGCCGTCAACGGCGGCTACCTGCTGGCGATGCTCGGCCGCGCCCTCGGCGAGGCCCTTCCGCACAGCGACCCGTTCACCGTCTCCGCGCACTACCTGACCGCGTCCGTGCCCGGCCCCGCGATGATCCGCACCGAGACCGTCCGCACCGGCCGCACCCTGTCCACCGGGCAGGCGTCGCTCTTCCAGTACGCCGAGGACGGCACCGAGGTCGAGCGCATCCGGGTCCTCGCCACCTACGGCGACCTGGACGCGCTGACCGACGACGTCCGCACCTCGGCCAAGGCCCCGGCCATCCCGCCCCGCGAACACTGCCTCGGCCCGAGCGACGGCCCGGCCCCCATCCCGGGCAGCTCCGCCATCACCGAGCGGCTCGACATCAAGCTCGACCCGGCCACGGTCGGCTGGGCGATCGGGCAGCCGTCCGGCAAGGGCGAGATGCGCGGCTGGTTCGGCCTGGCCGACGGCCGCGACCCCGACCCGCTCTCCCTGCTGCTCACCGTGGACGCGCTGCCGCCGACCTCGTTCGAGCTGGGGCTCAAGGGCTGGACCCCGACCATCGAGCTCACCACCCACATCCGCTGCCGCCCGGCCCCCGGCCCGCTCCGCGTCTCCATCACCACCCGCAACCTGGCGGGCGGCTTCCTGGAGGAGGACGCGGACGTCTGGGACAGCGCCGACCGCCTGGTCGCCCAGTCCCGCCAGCTGGCCCGCGCCCCGCGCAGCTGACCCCGTGACGGACCCGCTCCACGCCGCCCGTCTTCACGGACAGGCGGTGCGGGTCATACAGCGATACGGGTACCGGGGGGCGTCCGCAGGAAACGGGTGAGCACGGCGGTGAGCTCCGCCGGAGCATCCTCCTGCACGAGGTGCCCGGCCCCTTCGACGAACCGAGGGGAAGGGTGTTCCGTGCACCAGGACGACGGGAGGCGCCGCAGCGCCGCCCAGGACGTCCCAGCGGACCTCCCCGGCGAAGCTGGCGAACGTGCGGCCCAGCGTCCACCAGCCGGCGGCGTCGTTCATGCCGTGCAGCCTATGACCGTCCCGCCGGCCCGCCCCGGGGCCCCCGTTCCGGCTCGTCCAGCCAGTGCAGGGCGCCGAGCGTGATCAGCCGGAGGCGGCGCCGGGCGACGCGGGCCACCCGCGCGGCGCCGTCCGGGCCCGCGTCCAGTATCGCGGAGGCGGTGACCACCATGTGGTCCACGTAGAGGCCGCCCAGCATCAGGAGGTCCTCCTCGGTCCAGCCCTGTGACTCCGGTTCCGTCGCGAGGGCCGCCGCCACCTCCTCGGCGAACAGCTGGAGCTGGGCCGCGATGGCCTCGCGGACCGGGCCGACCCCGCCGTGCTGCTCGCGGGCGATGAAGCGGAAGTGGGCGGGCTGCTCCCGCACGTGACGCGCGATCAGGTCGACGCTGCGGTCCAGCCGGACCTCGCTGTCGCCCGTCCCGGCGAGTATCGCGCCGATCATGCCGTGCAGGCTGCCCAGCGTCTGTTCGACCAGGGCCACACCGAGTGCGGGGATGCTCTCGAAGTGCCGGTAGAAGGCCGTGGGGGTGATGCCCACCGCCCGGGTCACCTCCCGCAGGCCCAGGCTGCTCAGGCTCTGGTGCTCCAGCAGCCCGAGCGCGGCGTCCAGCAGCGCCTGGCGCGTCTTCAGCTTCTGGCTCTGCCGGATGCCGGCGGTGTGACTCATGCCATTCAGTAAACAACTGTTCTCTGACGCGGGAAAGGGGCGCACAGGTTTAGACTCATAAGTCAGTGAACACTCGTACTCCGAATGGTTCACCCGCACACGGAAAGGCCGAACATGATCGTCCTTGTCGCCGCCCTGCTCCTGCTGGGGATCGTGCTGGGAGCGGTGGCCCAGATTCCCCTTCCGCTGACGCTCGTCCTCGGCGCCCTGATCGGCTGCTGGCTGCTCGTCTTCGCCGTACGCGAGAGGACGCGCCGCTCGCAGTGACGGCCGCCCCGATCCGTACCGTCTCGTACCCGAAGGAGTCCGCACCATGACGCACACCGTGTACGCCCGCCGCACCACGTCCGAGACCGGGACCGAAACCGGGGCGGGGCCCGAGACCGAGCCCCGCACCGGCGCCGCGCCCGGGCCCGAGGCCGATGGTGCTCAGGCCGCCCCCGCCCGTCGGCGCTCCACCCGGGACGCGGACGCGCTCGCCGTCGCCTCCTTCGTGCTGGGGCTCGTCGGGCTGCTGGTGATGAACATCCTGCTCGGCCCCGCGGCCATCGTCATGGCGCTCGTCGCCCTGGCCCGCTCCACCGCCCGGCGCGGCCGCGCCTTCCTCGGCCTCGCGCTCGGCATCGCCGACCTGGTGGTCCTGGCCTTCCTCGTCACCGGAAACGGCGTCGTCGCCTGGAGCTTCGGCGGCTGACCGGGCCCCGCCCGCCGCGGTGCGCGGCCCCGGGACCCCATGCGGTCGGCATACGCCCCGCCCCGGGCTCGTAGAATCGAGCCCACCATGGCTTACCTCGACCACGCCGCGACCACGCCGATGCTTCCGGAGACGATCGCGGCGATGACCGCGCAGCTCGCCGTCACCGGCAACGCGTCCTCACTCCACGCCGCCGGCCGCCTGGCCCGCCGTACCGTCGAGGAGTCCAGAGAATCCCTCGCCGACGCCCTCGGCGCACGCCCCAGCGAGGTGGTGTTCACCTCCGGCGGCACCGAGTCGGACAACCTCGCGGTGAAGGGCCTGTACTGGGCCCGCCGCGACGCCGACCCCCGCCGCACCCGGGTCCTCGCCAGCCCCGTCGAGCACCACGCGGTGCTGGACGCGGTCGACTGGCTCGCCGCCCACGAGGGCGCGAACGTCGAATACCTCCCCGTCGACGCCTACGGGCGCGTCCACCCCGAAGCGCTGCGCGAGGCGGTCCTCCGCGACCCCGACGACGTCGCGCTGATCACCGTGATGTGGGCCAACAACGAGATCGGCACCATCATGCCGGTACGCGAACTGGCGGCGGTGGCCCGTGAGTTCGACGTGCCGATGCACGCGGACGCGGTGCAGGCGTTCGGACAGCTCGACGTGGACTTCGCCGCGTCCGGGCTGGCCGCGATGACGGTGAGCGCGCACAAGATCGGCGGCCCGACCGGCGTCGGCGCGCTGCTGCTGGGCCGCGAGTACACCCCGGTGCCCGTCCTGCACGGCGGAGGCCAGGAGCGCCACGTCCGCTCCGGCACCCTCGACGTGCCCGGCATCGCCGCGTTCGCCGTCGCCGGGCGGCTCGCCGCCGAACGGCGCGAGGACTTCGCCCGGGAGATCGGCGGGCTGCGCGACCAGCTGGCCGACGCCGTCCTGGCGCGGGTCCCCGACGCCCTGCTCGGCGGCGACCCGGCACCCGGCGGGCGGCTGCCGGCCAACGCGCACTTCACCTTCCCCGGCTGCGAGGGCGACTCGCTCCTGCTGCTGCTGGACGCCCAGGGCATCGAGTGCTCCACCGGCTCGGCCTGCACCGCCGGGATCGCCCAGCCCAGCCACGTCCTGCTCGCCACCGGCACCGACCCGGACCTGGCCCGGGGCACCCTGCGCTTCTCGCTCGGCCACACCTCCACCGAGCAGGACGTCGAGGACGTGGCCCGCGCGATCGGACCGGCGGTCGAACGGGCCAGGACGGCGGGGCTCAGCTAGGCCGGGCATGCCCGGTCCGGGCTGCCTGGGCTAGGACTTCTCGGACGCGGGCGCCGAGGCCGCGCGCCGGACCAGCTCCAGGTAGCGGTCCCAGTCCCAGCCCCGGCCCGGGTCCGTGTGGTCGGCCCCCGGCACCTCCACGTGCCCGATGATGTGCTCGCGGTCCACCGGTATCCCGTACCGCCCGCAGATCGCCGCGGTGAGCTTGGCGGACGCCCCGTACATCGCGCCGGTGAAGTCCTGGGGGCGGTCCACGAAGCCCTCGTGTTCGATGCCCACGCTGCGCTCGTTGTACGAGCGGTTGCCGGCGTGGAACGCCACGTCCAGCTCGCGGATCATCTGCGTCACATGGCCGTCCTTGCGCACCACGTAATGGGCGGCCGCCCGGTGCCCCGGGTCCTGGAAGGCGCGCACCGCGCTGCTGAAGCTGCCCTGCGTGACATGGATGACCACGCGGTCGATGCCGTAGTCGTCGGGGCGGTCCGCGCGCCGCCAGTTGGCGTCGGACGCCGCCACCCACCGGGCCCGGGCGTAGTCCACCGCGCCCGGCGTACGCGGCTTCTCCACGCCCGGCAGCCGCCACCAGGCGTGCTTCAGCCGGTCCCGCGCCAGCGCCGCCGTACCCACGGCCGTGACGGCGCCGCCGATCAGCACCGAGCGCCGGCTGATCCCGGTCCCGGTGCCGGACCCCGCCGTCCCCTTGGTCCCCATGTGACGGACAACGCTTATCCGCGAGCTTTCGGTTCCCGCCCCCACGTACCCTGGGGGAGCTATGACTGAGACTCCCCAGCGCCCCCTCCGCGTGCTCGCCGCCATGTCGGGCGGTGTCGACTCCGCCGTCGCCGCGGCCCGCGCCGCCGAGGCGGGCCACGACGTGACCGGCGTGCACCTCGCCCTCTCCGCGAACCCGCAGTCCTTCCGGACCGGCGCCCGCGGCTGCTGCACCATCGAGGACTCCCGCGACGCCCGCCGCGCCGCCGACGTCATCGGCATCCCGTTCTACGTCTGGGACCTGGCCGAACGCTTCCGCGAGGACGTCGTGGAGGACTTCGTCGCCGAGTACGAGGCCGGGCGCACCCCCAACCCGTGCCTGCGCTGCAACGAGAAGATCAAGTTCGCCGCGCTCCTGGACAAGGCCCTCGCGCTCGGCTTCGACGCGGTGTGCACCGGGCACTACGCCACCGTGGTCCTCGCCGAGGACGGCAGCCGGGAGCTGCACCGCGCCTCGGACATGGCCAAGGACCAGAGCTATGTGCTCGGCGTCCTGGACGAGCGCCAGCTCGCCCACGCGATGTTCCCGCTCGGCGACACCCTCACCACCAAGGACGAGATCCGCGCCGAGGCCGAGCGCCGGGGCCTCGCGGTCGCCAAGAAGCCGGACAGCCACGACATCTGCTTCATCGCGGACGGCGACACCCAGGGCTTCCTCGCGGACCGCCTCGGCGGCAAGGCGGAGGGCGACATCCTGGACGAGTCAGGTGCGAAGCTCGGCACCCACGAGGGCGCCTTCGGCTTCACCGTCGGCCAGCGCAAGGGCCTGCGCATCGGCCACCCGGCCCCGGACGGCAAGCCGCGCTACGTCCTGGACATCTCCCCGGTGAACAACACCGTCACGGTCGGCCCGGTCGAGGCCCTCGACGTCACCGCGCTCACCGCGATCAAGCCCCGCTGGTGCGGCACCCCGCCCTCCGGCCCGGGGACGTACACCGCCCAGCTGCGCGCCCACGGCGGCGAGACCGAGGTCACCGCCGAGCTGACCGACGCCACCCTCCACGTCACCTTCACCGAGCCGGTCCGGGGCGTGGCCCCCGGCCAGGCGGTCGTGCTCTACGACGGGACGCGCGTGGTCGGCTCCGCGACGATCGCGACGACGGTGCGCCGGGAGCGGGCGGCGGCGAGCTGAGCACCGTGCGGGGAAGCCCCGCACGGCTACGCCCGACCCCAGTACGGGCGTGGCCGCGCGGGGCGCTCACGGCCCCCCGGACCCGCCCGGCGCGGGTCAGGACGCCTGGCGGGCGTACGCGTCACGGCCGAAGAACTCCGCCGGCACCCGGGCGATCACCTGGGATCCCGGCTCGCGGGTCCGGCCCGTCAGCGTCCGGCGGCGGCCCCGGGCAGCGCGTCCGCCGGCTGCCGGGTCGCCGACCTCGCGGTGGCCGAGCTGGACCCGCCGCAGACCGCCGGGGAAAAGATTGCCTGACGGCCAGTCAGTGAGCGATCAGCTCCGTGTCGTAGAAGCAGAAGTGGTCCTTGATCGCCTCCACCTCGGCCTTCGGCTCCTCGTACGCCCAGACCAGATCGGCCGCGCCCGGCAGCGACCAGTAGGAGGCGTCCCCCTTGAACGGGCAGTGCGTGCGCGTGTCAGACGGCGTCAGCAACTCCGTACGCACGTCCTCCGGCGGCAGGTAGTAGCGGTCCGGACAGCCCGTCTCGCGCAGGACGAGCGGGCGGCGGCTCTCGGCGAGCAGCAGGCCGTCGCAGACCACGCGCACGTGCTCGGTGCCGGGCTCGACGGTGATGCGGTGTCCTCGGGTGGTAGTCATACCTCTCTCAGCCGTCCCCGGGGCTGGATTCTTCCCCGGTCGCCTCCCCGCCGGCGGCGGGCTCTACCGTGGCAGCCATGAACATCTGCGTCTTCCTCTCCGCCGCCGACCTCCCTGACCGCTACACCGTGCCCGCCCGCGAGTTCGCCGAGCTGATCGGCCGCGGCGGGCACACCCTGGTCTGGGGCGGCTCGGAGAGCGGGCTGATGAAGGTCGTCGCCGACGGCGTCCAGGAGGCGGGCGGCAGGCTCGTCGGGGTGTCGGTGGACTTCCTGGCCGCCAAGGCGCGGAGCAACGCCGACGAGATGGTGATCGCCCACGACCTCGCCGAGCGCAAGGCCCTCCTCCTGGCGAAGGCCGACGCGATCGTGATCATGGTCGGCGGCACCGGGACGCTGGACGAGGCCACCGAGATCCTGGAGCTGAAGAAGCACGGCAAGCACAGCAAGCCGGTCGTCCTGCTCAACACCGCGGGCTTCTACGACGGGCTGCGCGAGCAGTTCCGGCGGATGGAGGACGAGGGCTTCCTGCCGTTGCCCCTGACCGAGCTGGTCTTCTTCGCCGAGGACGGGGTCGGCGCCCTGGCCTACCTGGAGGAGTGGGCCGGCCTGCAGTGACCCGTGGTGCCGGGTGCGACGATGGGGCCATGTCCACTCACCTCATCACCGGTGCCGGCTCCGGCATCGGCGCAGCGGTCGCCCGCCGTCTCACCGAGCGCGGGGACGACCTCGTCCTGCTGGCCCGCGACGCGGGCCGCGCCAAGGAGCTGGCCGCGCTCCACCCCGGCGCCCGCACCCTCGTCGGCGACCTGTCCAACCCGGACCGGCTCTCCTGGGCCTTCGCCCAGCAGCCGATGCCGGAACGGCTCGACTCGCTGCTGCACATCGCGGGCGTCGTGGAACTCGGCCGGGTCGGCGAGCTCACCCCCAAGGCATGGCACCTCCAGCTCAACGCCAACCTCGTCGCCCCCGCCGAGCTGACCCGCCTCGTCCTCCCACAGCTGCGCGTCGCCCAGGGCCACGTCCTGTTCGTCAACTCCGGGGCCGGGCTCTCTGCGAGCGCCGAGTGGAGCGCGTACGCGGCGAGCAAGCACGGGCTGAAGGCGCTCGCCGACTCCCTGCGCCACGAGGAGCACGGTAACGGCGTCCGGGTCACGTCCGTCTACCCCGGCCGCACCGCGAGCCCCATGCAGGCCAAGGTCCACCAGCAGGAGGGCAAGGAGTACGACCCGGCCCGCTGGCTGGACCCCGAGTCCGTCGCCACCACCATCCTGATGGCGCTCGACCTGCCCCGCGACGCCGAGGTCAACGACCTCACGGTGCGCCCCGGCCGCTGACCGCACGGGCGGCGGACCGCCGTAGGCTTCCCGCGTGAGCGAGAAGAGCGAGTTCAGGGACTGCCCGGCCACCGGAATCGGCTCGATGCCCGGATCGGACGCCCGGGAGGCGGCGAAGACCGTCACCGGCTCCTTCGGCGACGGCCAGGGCATGCCGTATCTGGCGGAGCTGCCCGGACGCGGGCCGGGCGCGGACATGACCGGGCGGACGATCGGGCTGCTGGCCGAGATGTACGGGCACGTCGAGCCCAGCGGCTGGCGGATCAGCGACCGGCCGGGCCGCGACACCCGCCGGGCCCGGTCCTGGCTCGGCGAGGACCTGGACGCCCTGGAGGAGTTCACCCAGGGCTACGAGGGCCCGCTCAAGGTCCAGGCCGTCGGGCCCTGGACGCTGGCCGCCGCCCTGGAGCGCCGGGGCGGCGAGGCGTTCCTCGGCGACCCGGGCGCCTGCCGCGACCTGGCGGACTCGCTCGCCGAGGGGCTGCGCGGCCACCTCGCCGAGGTGCGGCGCCGGATGCCCGGCGCGCGCCTCGCCCTCCAGCTGGACGAACCCTCCCTCACCGGGGTCCTGCTCGGCCGGATCAGGACCGCCAGCGGCTACCGCACCTACCGGGCCGTGGACCGCCAGGTCGTGGAGGACACGCTGCGCGAGGTGCTGTCCGCGGCGGGCGAGGCCGCCACGCTCGTGCACACCTGCGCCCCCGAGGTTCCGTTCGCCCTGCTGCGCCGGGCCGGGGCGGACGGGATCTCGTTCGATTTCTCCCTCCTCACCGAGCGTGAGGAGGAGGCGGTCGGGGAAGCCGTCGAGAGCGGCACCCGGCTGTTCCTCGGGGTGGTGCCGGGCACCGACCCGGCCTCGGGCGGATTGTCAGACCCGGGCGGTAGCGTCATGGGTGTCAGGACGCTGTGGCGCAGGCTGGGGCTGAATCCGGGGACTCTGACCGAGTCCGTGACGGTCACCCCCTCGTGCGGTCTCGCGGGTGCGTCGCCCGCGTACGCACGGGCCGCGCTCGCCCATTGCGCCCGGGCCGCTGAATCGCTCGCAGACAACCCTGAGTAACGGGGCGCTGGGTAACGGGAGGACGGGACGATGGCCGGCGAAGAGCAGACGGCAGTGCCAGTGGAGGCGCGGGAGAGGCACAAGCTCCTCGCGGAACAGATCGAGGAGCACCGCTTCCGGTATTACGTGAACGACCAGCCGGTCGTCAGCGACGCCGAGTTCGACCGGCTGATGCGTGAGCTGGAGGCCCTGGAGGACGCCCACCCCTCGCTGCGCTCGCCCGACTCGCCGACCCAGAAGGTCGCCGGTCCCTACCGCACGGAGTTCACCTCCGTCGAGCACCGCGAGCCGATGCTCTCCCTGGACAACGCCTTCGACGACGAGGAGCTGGCCGCCTGGGGCGAGCGGATCGCCCGGGACGTGGGCTCCCCGGGCTACCACTTCCTGTGCGAGCTGAAGATCGACGGCCTCGCCGTCAACCTCACGTACGAGAACGGCGTGCTGACCCGGGCGGCGACCCGGGGCGACGGCCGCACCGGCGAGGACATCACGCCCAACGTCCGTACGATCGCCGACATCCCGCACCGGCTGAAGGGCGACCGCGTCCCGCCGCTGGTCGAGATCCGCGGCGAGGTCTTCTTCCCGATGGAGGGGTTCGAGGAGCTGAACGCCCGGCTGGTGGAGGCCGACGACAAGCCCTTCGCCAACCCGCGCAACGCGGCGGCCGGTTCACTGCGCCAGAAGGACCCCAAGGCCACCGCCTCCCGCCCGCTGCACATGGTGGTGCACGGCATCGGCGCCCGCGAGGGCTTCGACATCGACTGCCTCTCGCACGCCTACGAGCTGCTGCACGAGTGGGGTCTGCCCACCGCCAAGTACAACAAGGTGGTCGACTCCCTCGCCGGCGTACGGGAGTTCATCGCCTACTTCGGCGAGCACCGGCACTCCGTGGAACACGAGATCGACGGGGTCGTCGTCAAGCTGGACGAGATCCCGCTCCAGGGCCGTCTCGGCTCCACCTCGCGCGCCCCGCGCTGGGCCATCGCCTGGAAGTACGCCCCGGAGGAGGTCAACACCAAGCTGCTCAACATCCGCGTCGGCGTCGGCCGCACCGGCCGCGTCACCCCGTACGCCCAGGTCGAGCCGGTCGTGGTGGCGGGCTCCGAGGTCGAGTTCGCCACCCTCCACAACCAGAACGTGGTCCGCGCCAAGGGCGTCCTGATCGGCGACACGGTGGTGCTCCGCAAGGCCGGTGACGTGATCCCGGAGATCCTCGCCCCCGTCGTCGCCGACCGCGACGGCACGGAGACGGCGTTCGTCATGCCGACGCACTGCCCCGAGTGCGGGACGGAGCTGAAGCCCATGAAGGAGGCGGACGTCGACGTCCGCTGCCCGAACGCCCGCTCCTGCCCCGCACAGCTGCGCGAGCGCGTCGCCTATCTCGCCGGCCGCAAGTGCCTGGACATCGACCACTTCGGTTACGTGGTCGCCGCCGCCCTGACCAGGCCGCTGGAGCCCACCGAGCCGCCGCTGCGCGACGAGGGGGACCTCTTCGGGCTGACCGTCGAGGAACTGCTGCCGATCCGGGCCTACGTCCTCGACCCGGACAGCGGGCTGCCCAAGCGCGACCCGAAGACCGGCGAGGAGAAGACGGCCCTGGTCTTCGCCAACCAGCAGGGCGAGCCGAAGAAGAACGCCGTCGCCATGCTGGACGCCATCGCGGCCGCCAAGCAGGCGCCGCTGGCCCGCATCCTCACCGGGCTCTCCATCCGGCACGTCGGCCCGGTCGCGGCCCGGGAGCTGGCCCGCCAGTTCCGCTCCATCGACCGCATCGAGGCGGCCACCGAGCAGGAGCTCTCCGACGCCGACGGGGTCGGGCCGGTCATCGCGGCCTCGGTCAAGCAGTGGTTCGCCGAGGACTGGCACCGCGAGATCCTGCGCAAGTGGCGGGAGGCCGGAGTCCGGATGGAGGACGCGGGGGCCGGCGAGGACGAGGGGCCGCGGCCCCTCGAAGGGCTCACCGTCGTCGTCACGGGCACCCTGGCCGGGCACACCAGGGATGGCGCGAAAGAGGCCCTGCAGAGCCGGGGAGCGAAGGTCACCAACTCCGTATCGAAGAAGACCTCCTTCGTCGTGGTGGGCGACAACCCGGGCTCCAAGTACGACAAGGCGGTGCAGCTGAAGGTCCCCGTGCTGGACGACACCGGCTTCGCGGTACTGCTCGACCAGGGCGCGGGCGCGGCCCGCGAGGCGGCGGTCCAGCCGGAGGGACCGGCGGCCGAGGCGCCGGGGGAGGCGGCCGGACCCGGAGCGTGAGAGGCCCCAACACACCGCCCGTTTCACCCGATCGGGTGCATAGCAGATGCTGACGGATGGTCGGTTCGCATTCGGGCAAGAGCGGTAGACCGCTGCCCGTAGAAGCCTTCCGCGGCCTACTGTTGGAAGATGCGCCCTCGGACCCGGCCACCGGGCGAGGTCCGGGGCGTGGTGGCACGGAACGCAATCATCGGGTGACATCGGCATCGCCGGCTGTGAGAGGGACGGAATGAAACCGACCGAGAGCGCCGCACCGGTGGCGCGGCTGCAAGGTTTCGTGGGCCTCACCCCCAAAGTGGGTGCCGTCGTCGTGGCGCTCGCCACGGTCCAGCTCGCGACCGGCTTCTACCGTGCCCTCAGCCACGGGCACGCCCTCTTCCCGGACGGCCGGGCCGGCTGGTCGCTCGCCGTCCTCACCGGCATCGTCGTCGGCCACCTCGTCGCCCTAGGCCGCGACCGCTGGTGGGGCGGCACAGGCTCCGGCGCGGCCCTCACCCTGGCCGTCCTGCTGCTCTACGGCTGGGTGCCCGCCGGACTGGTCAGCCTCGTCGTGGTCGTCCTCGTCGGCGTCGCCCGCAGGCACCGCTGGTGGCAGGGGCTGCTGCACGGGGCTGTGGACATCCTCGGGGTCGGCGCGGCGGCCCTGGTGCTCGCCGCGTTCGGCGAGGTGCAGTCCGTCGAGGCGCCGTGGAAACCACTCGACTGGGGCATCGACGCCGTCCCGGAAGTCCTGCTCGCCGCCTCCACCTACCTGCTCGTCACCCGGGTCCTGCTGTGGTATTCGCGGGCCCAGCCGGGCGGCGGGCTGCCCACCGTCGCCCGCACCGCCATGCTGCGCCAGGGCCTGGTCGCGGTCGCCCTGCTCGGCATCGCCCCGCTGATCTGCGTCGTCGCGATGGCCAGACCCATCCTGCTGCCGCTCTTCGCGGTGCCGCTGATCGCGCTCGACTCCACGCTCTGGATCGCCCGCGCCCGGGCCGAGGAGCAGCTGAAGGACCCGCTGACCGGGCTGCCCAACCGGCAGTGGCTGCTGGAGCGGACCTGGACGGCGCTGGAGGAGGCCGAGAGCCTCAGCAGCCGGGTCGGCCTGGTCCTGATCGACCTCGACCGCTTCCGGGCGGTCAACGACACCCTCGGCCACCTCGCCGGCGACCGGCTGCTGCTCCAGATAGCGGAGCGGCTGCGGCTCGCCCTGCCGCGCGGCGCGGAGGCGGCCCGGCTCGGCGGCGACGAGTTCGCCGTCCTGCTGCCCACCGCCGACTCCACCACCAGCGCCCAGCGCGTCGCCCGCCACCTGGTCGCCGAGCTGTCCTCGCCGCTCGACCTGGACGGCCTCACCCTGGTCCTGGAGGCCAGCGCCGGCGTCGCCGTCTACCCGGACCACGCGCTGGACGCGGAGGGGCTGCTGCGCCGGGCGGACGTGGCGATGTACCAGGCCAAGCGCGACCGCACGGGCGTGGAGGTGTACGAGTCGAAGCGCGACAGCAACACCCCGGACCGGCTCGGCCTCCTCGGCGACCTGCGCCGCGCGCTGGACGCGGGCGAGGTGGAGCTGCACTACCAGCCCAAGGTCCGCTTCGACGGACAGGTGGCCGGGCTGGAAGCGCTGGTGCGCTGGGTGCACCCGGAGCGCGGCCGGGTCCCCCCGGACGAGTTCATCGCCATCGCCGAGTCCTCCGGGCTGATGCCGCACCTGACGGAGTACGTCCTGGAGACGGCGCTCGCCCAGGTCGCCCGGTGGCGCGCGCAGGGCCTCTTCGTGCCCGTCGCGGTCAACGTCTCCCCGCGCGACGTGCACACCCCCGGATTCGCCGGCGGCGTCGCGGCCCGGCTCGCCCGGCACGGCGTCCCGGCGGGAGCGCTCCAGCTGGAGATAACGGAGCACGTACTCCTGGAGGACCCGCAGCGGGCCGCCGACACACTGGCCGGGCTGACCGGGCACGGCGTGAAGATGTCCCTGGACGACTTCGGCACCGGGTACTCCTCCCTGGTCCACCTGCGCCGGCTGCCGGTCAGCGAGCTGAAGATCGACCGGTCCTTCGTGGCCCGGCTCGCCATCGACCACGAGGACGCGGAGATCGTCCGCTGCACGATCGACCTGGCCCACTCGCTCGGCCTGCTGGTCGTCGCCGAGGGCGTCGAGGACGACGAGACCTGGGAGCGGCTGCGGGACCTGCGCTGCGACGCGGTCCAGGGCTGGCTGGTGGCGGCCGCGATGCCGCCCCAGGAGACGACCGCGTGGCTGCGGGCCCGGGGCGAGCACGGCTGGCGCAGACCGGCCGAGCTGGCCGCCGCGGCGGCCGCGGCAGCGGCGGCGGCGAGTGTGGCGGCGGCGGCGCCGACCCCCGAGCTGGAGCAGCGGCCCTCCGGGCGGACGGCCGGTTCACGGCCGTCTCCGACGTAGAGCCGTCCCCGGGCGGCGAATCCGGCAGGTGGCCGTGGGCGGTGCGGGCGACCCCATAGGATTGGGCCAAAACCACACACCAACCCCTGAGGATCGCTGCATGCCTGGCATCACGCGCGAGGAGGTCGCCCACCTCGCCCGGCTGGCGCGTCTGGAGCTGAAGGGCGAAGAGCTCGATCACTTCGCCGGACAGCTCGACGACATCATCGGCGCGGTCGCCCGCGTCTCCGAGGTCGCCGACCAAGACGTACCGCCGACCTCCCACCCGCTGCCGCTGACGAACGTCATGCGGGCGGACGTGGTCCGCCCGTCCCTCACCCCCGAGCAGGCGCTCTCCGGGGCCCCGGCCCAGGAGCAGCAGCGTTTCAAGGTGCCGCAGATCCTGGGGGAGGACTGACAGCCATGACGGACATCAGCAGCATCATCAAGCTCACCGCGGCCGAGATCGCCGCGAAGATCGCCTCCGGCGAGCTCACGGCCGTCGAGGTCACCGAGGCCCACCTGGCCCGGATCGAGGCCGTGGACGAGAAGGTCCACGCCTTCCTGCACGTCGACCGCGAGGGCGCGCTCGCGCAGGCCCGCGCCGTGGACGCCAAGAAGGCGTCCGGCGAGAAGCTCGGCCCGCTGGCCGGCGTCCCGCTCGCGCTGAAGGACATCTTCACCACGAAGGACATGCCGACCACCGTCGGCTCGAAGATCCTTGAGGGCTGGGTCCCGCCGTACGACGCGACCCTCACCCGGAAGCTGAAGGCCGCCGACGTCGTCATCCTCGGCAAGACCAACATGGACGAGTTCGCCATGGGGTCCTCCACCGAGAACAGCGCCTACGGCCCCACCGGCAACCCCTGGGACCTCACCCGCATCCCGGGCGGCTCCGGCGGCGGCTCCTCGGCCGCCCTCGCCTCCTTCGAGGCCCCCCTCGCCATCGGCACGGACACCGGCGGCTCCATCCGCCAGCCCGCCGCCGTGACCGGCACCGTCGGCGTCAAGCCCACCTACGGCGGGGTCTCCCGCTACGGCATGGTCGCCTTCTCCTCCTCGCTCGACCAGGGCGGCCCCTGCGCCCGCACGGTCCTGGACGCGGCCCTGCTGCACGAGGCGATCGCCGGGCACGACCCGATGGACTCCACGTCGATCGACGCGCCGGTACCGCCGGTGGTCGAGGCCGCGCGCAACGGCTCCGTACAGGGCATGCGCGTCGGCGTCGTCAAGCAGTTCTCCGGCAAGGGCTACCAGGCCGGCGTCGTCCAGCGCTTCGAGGAATCGGTCGAGCTGCTGAAGTCGCTCGGCGCCACGGTGGTCGAGTTGGACTGCCCGTCCTTCGACCTCGCCCTCTCGGCGTACTACCTGATCGCTCCGTCCGAGTGCTCCTCGAACCTCGCCCGGTTCGACGCCATGCGCTACGGCCTGCGGGTCGGCGACGACGGCACGAAGTCCGCCGAGGACGTCACCGCGCTCACCCGCGAGGCCGGCTTCGGCGACGAGGTCAAGCGCCGCATCATCCTCGGTACGTACGCGCTCAGCTCCGGCTACTACGACGCGTACTACGGCTCCGCGCAGAAGGTCCGGACCCTGATCACGCGGGAGTTCGAGCGGGCCTTCGAGCAGGTCGACGTGATCGTCTCGCCGACCACGCCCACCACCGCCTTCCCGATCGGCGAGCGCGCCGACGACCCGATGGCGATGTACCTGGCCGACCTGTGCACCATTCCGACCAACCTGGCGGGCAACGCCGCCATGTCGCTGCCCTGCGGCCTGGCGCCCGAGGACGGCCTCCCGGTCGGGCTGCAGATCATCGCCCCCGCCATGAAGGACGACCGGCTGTACAAGGTCGGAGCCGCCGTAGAGGCCGCATTCGTGGAAAAGTGGGGACACCCGCTGATCGAGGAGGCTCCGTCGCTGTGAGTGCCATGGCAAAGCAGGCCAAGAACTTCAAGAAGTCGAAGACCGGGCTGTACGTATCGCTCGGCACCACCGCGTTCGGCGCGATCAGCGTCGCCAAGCAGGCGAAGCTCGCGCGCAACGACAACGACATGCTGCGGCTCGTCGACGCCGCGGTGTCCGCCGCCGCCATCGTCACGGGCCTCGCGATCCTCTATCGCGAACTGAAGCGTCTCGGCGACGACGACGTTCTGCTGGGCTGAGAGGGAAAGTTTTCACCGTGACTGTCATCGACCTGGAGTCGTACGAGGACGCCCTCGCGACGTACGACCCCGTCATGGGCCTTGAGGTCCATGTGGAGCTCGGCACCAAGACGAAGATGTTCTGCGGCTGCTCCACCGAGCTGAAGCAGGACGCCAACTCGCAGACCTGCCCGGTCTGCCTCGGGCTGCCCGGCGCGCTGCCGGTCGTCAACGAGATCGGCGTCGAGTCCGCCGTCAAGATCGGCCTCGCGCTCAACTGCGAGATCGCCGAGTGGTGCCGCTTCGCCCGGAAGAACTACTTCTATCCGGACATGCCGAAGAACTTCCAGACCTCCCAGTACGACGAACCGATCGCCTTCGACGGCTACCTGGACGTCCAGCTGGAGGACGGCGAGGTCTTCCGGGTGCAGATCGAACGCGCCCACATGGAGGAGGACACCGGAAAGTCGACGCACGTCGGCGGCGCCACCGGGCGTATCCACGGCGCGTCCCACTCCCTGCTCGACTACAACCGCGCGGGCATCCCGCTCATCGAGATCGTCACCAAGCCGATCGAGGGAGCGGGGGCGCGCGCCCCCGAGGTCGCCAAGGCGTACGTCGCCGAGCTGCGCGAGCTCATCAAGGCGCTCGGCGTCTCCGATGCCCGCATGGAGATGGGCCAGATGCGCTGCGACGTGAACCTGTCGCTGCGCCCGCACGGCACCGAGAAGTTCGGTACGCGCTCCGAGACGAAGAACGTGAACTCGCTGCGTTCCGTCGAGCGCGCCGCCCGCTTCGAGATCCAGCGCCACGCCGCGGTGCTGAACTCCGGCGGCACCATCGTGCAGGAGACCCGGCACTTCCACGAGGAGGACGGCTCCACCACGGCCGGCCGCATCAAGGACAACGCCGAGGACTACCGCTACTTCCCCGAGCCCGACCTGGTGCCGGTCGCCCCGGCCCGGGAGTGGGTCGAGGAGCTGCGCAAGGGGCTCCCCGAGCTGCCGCGGCTGCGCCGTGCCCGGCTCAAGGAGGAGTGGGGCGTCTCCGAGCACGACATGCAGTCCATCCTCAACGCGGGCGCGGTCGAGCTGATCGTGGCCACGATCGAGGCGGGCGCCCCGTCGGACCAGGCCCGCAAGTGGTGGATGGGCGAGCTGGCCCGTAACGCCAACGAGACCGGCCGCGGCCTGGACGAGCTGCCCGTCACCCCGGCGCAGGTCGCCCGGGTGGCCGAGCTCGTCGCCTCGGGCGACCTCAACGACAAGCTCGCCCGCCAGGTCCTGGAAGGCGTCCTCGCGGGCGAGGGCGACCCGGACACCGTCGTCGAGAAGCGCGGCCTGAAGGTCGTCTCCGACGAGGGCGCCCTGTCCACGGCCGTGGACGAGGCCATCGCGGGCAACGCCGCCATCGCGGACAAGATCCGCGGCGGCAAGGTCGCGGCGGCCGGTGCGCTGGTCGGCGCCGTCATGAAGGCGACGCGCGGCCAGGCCGACGCGGCGCGGGTGCGCGAGCTGATCCTGGAGAAGCTCGGCGTCGAGGGCTGAGCCCTTCCGTACACGCCCTGGGGGCGGTGCTTCCGGTCCTGGACCGGGGCGCCGCCCCTTCGGCGTCACTTCTTGAGCGTCGGGGCTCCCAGCACCAGATCGCCCATGTCGCAGTGGTCGGCGGGGTCGGCGTAGGTGATGGTCACGCGGAGGATGCCGGTGACCGGCACGGAGATGGTCTTCGGCTTGCCCACGGACACCTCGCCGGTGAAACCCGCCTTGCCGTCCACCGTGATCGTGACGCGGGCGGTCTCGTGCTCCGAGTCGTCGTCGATCCCCGCCACCATGGTGAGGGTCTTCCACTCGCGGCTCAGGTTGTACTTCGCGGAGCCCGTGCACTCCGCGTCGATGCCGTCGTCGGGGACCAGGGCGGTGTCGTAGTACTTGCTGTTCAGCGTGCCGCTCCCCACGGTGAGCCCGGCGAAATTGCCCGAGGCGACGGGTTCCATGAGCGTCAGCGACTGGCTGTCGGCCGTGGCCGCCTCCGGGGGAGTGGTCGTCGCCTCCGATTCCCCCGGCGAAGCACTCGGCGAGGTCTGGGCCTCGTCGTCCTGCCCGGCGGGCACGGTGGCCGTGACGGTCACGGTGGGCGCCGCCTGCGCGCCCTTGCCGTCGCCCTTGTCGTCGTCCGCGCGCAGGGCCTGGATGCCGAGCGCGGCCAGGGCGGCCACGAGGGCGAGGGAGAGCAGGGGGACGAGGACCGGGCGGCGCTTCTTCGCGGGGGACGCGGGTGCCGCCGCCGCGTCGGGCTCCGTGGCGAACGGCGGGTCCTGCCGCAGCGGCATGGTCGGCACCGGGGCTTCCCGTGGCGGGTGCCCCGGGCCCGCCGGGGGCGGCAGCAGCGGCGGGGGAGGCGCGGCCGGCGGGGCGTCGCGTACGTGTTCCGAGGGCGCCGCGTCACGCGCCGACGAGCCCGTGACCGTGGTCGACACCACCGCCGAGCGGACGTCCTTCACCCATGAGGACAGGCTCTCCGGCCGTTTGCCGGGCTCGGCCGCGCAGACGGACAGGATGCGTTCGCGGCGCTCGGGGGTGGCCGCGGCCACCTGCGGCAGCGCGCCCAGCGCGGCCCGCAGCTGCTCGGGCGTGCTGGGCGGCGCCTGGCCGCTGAGCAGGAAGTAGGCGATCGCGCCGAACGCGTACCGGTCGGTGCCCGGGGACCGCTTGCCCTCGAAGACCTCGGGGGCGGCGTAACCGGGGGTGAACCAGACCTCGGCCGTCTGGTGGTCGGCGGTCAGCTTGCTCAGACCGAAGTCCACGAGCGTGGCCTGCCCGTGCGCGTCGACCATGACGTTGCCGGGGGAGAGATCGCCGTGGACGACGGTACGGCCGGACGGGGTCGCCCGGCCGGAGTGCAGCCAGTCCAGCACGTCCGCCAGCTGCTCCAGCGTCCGCAGTACCTCGCGGCGCTCGGCGTGCGTGGCGAGGGTCCGCTCGGCGCGCCAGTCGCGCAGGTCGAGGCCGTCCACCTGGTTCATCACCAGGACCAGGGCCCGGCCGGCCGCCGTCGAGGCGTCCCCGGGGCTGTGGATCGGCGGGCCCTCGAAGTGCTCGCGCACGCCGACGACGCCCGGCCGGTTCACGAAGCGCAGCAGCTCGGCCTGGTCCCGCCACTTCGCGCTGAGGCGCTGGAACTGTTCGACGGTGATCGTGGTCCTGGAGTCCAGGACCTTCACGACGACGGTCTCGGGTACGTTGTCGAGCTCGATCTCAGCCCGGTACAGGACGGCCTCGCCGCCCCGTCCGATGGAATTGAGCAGGCGGTAGCGGTCGGGCGCCGAGTCCGGCCCTATGTGGTGCGTGGCGCTGGTCAATGATCCCCCCGCAGACGGTAGTTGACGGATCATAAGGTAACGGGGCGGGCGCGGGGAGTGGGGTGGGGCCGCGCAACGCGCACCCGCGGGTGCCGGCTGCGAGCGCCCGCCGCCGGGCCACGCGCCGTGCCCGCGGGTCCCTCGTACGGGGGTGTGATGTCGCCCATAAGGTGATCCGCACCCTGTGACCCTCCCCACGAAACGGGCAAATGATCACATAAGGCTGCCAGAGTGGCGGTTCTCAGGTCATGCGTTTTCCTGCGGGCGGCTCTGCCGGGCCCCCGGGGAGGCACGAACCCGCAGGGAGTACGTCCCTTGGCTGCCATCGCCCGCTGGTGCGTCACGCACCGCCTCCTCGCCGTCCTCATCTGGCTGCTCGCCCTCGGGGGCACGGCCGCCGCCGCGGCGATCGCGGGGTCGGCCTACTCCAACGACTACGAGGCGCCGGGGACCGAGTCCGGCCGGGCCGCCGCGCTGCTGAAGAGCGGGTTCACCGATCTCGGCGGTGACACCGACACCATCGTCTGGCACACCGACGACTCCACCGTGCGGGCCGCCGACGTCCAGCAGAAGATGACCCGGACCCTGCACGCCGTCGAGCGGCTGCCGGGCGTCGGGGCGGTCGACGGACCGTACACGCAGACCGGCGCCGCGCAGATCAGCGCGGACGGGCGCACCGCGTACGCCACCGTCACCTTCCACCAGCGCGCCGACGACGTCCCCGTGGCGCAGGCGCAGGAGGTCGTGGACACCGCGAAGGCGGCCGAGAGCCCGCATTTGCGCGTCGAACTGGGCGGCTCGGCCGTCGCTCTGACCGAGGCACCGGCCGCGCACCTCAGTGAGGCCATCGGGGTCGCCGTCGCGGCGGTCGTGCTCTTCCTCGCCTTCGGCTCGCTCGCCGCGAGCATGCTGCCCATCGCCACCGCGCTCGTCTCGGTCGGCACGGCGTACGCGGGCATCGTGCTGCTCGGGCACATGATGACCGTCGCCGACTTCGCGCCGATGCTGGGCATGCTGATAGGGCTGGGCGTCGGCATCGACTACGCGCTGTTTATCGTCACCCGGCACCGTTGGGGGCTGCGGCGGGGCATGACCGTGCCCGAGGCGGCCCAGCACGCGGTCGCGACGACCGGGCGGGCCGTCGCCTTCGCGGGGGCCACCGTCTGCATCGCCCTGCTCGGCATGCTGATCCTGCGGCTGAGCTTCCTCAACGGCGTCGCCATCGCCGCCTCGCTCACCGTCGTCCTGACCGTCGCCGCCTCGGTGACCCTGCTGCCGGCCCTGCTCTCGCTGATCGGCCTGCGGGCACTGAGCAGACGCGAGCGCGCCCGGCTGGCCGCCCACGGGCCGCAGCCCGAACCACCCACCGGCTTCGCCGCCCGCTGGTCCGCCTTCGTGGAGCGGCACCCCAAACTGCTGGGCTCGCTCGCCGCCGCCGTGATGCTGGTCCTCGCGCTGCCCACCTTCTCGCTCCACCTCGGCAGCTCCGACCAGGGCAACAACGCGGAGTCCTCCACCACCCGGCAGGCGTACGACCTGCTCGCCGACGGCTTCGGCCCCGGTGTCAACGGGCCGCTGACGGTCGCCGCGCACCTGGACGGCGCCGACGACCGGCTCGCGATGGACGCCCTGCCCGCCACCCTGCGGGCCGTCGACGGGGTGGCCCGGGCCTACCCGGTGACGTACAACGCCGGCGGCGACACCGCGTACGTCACCGTCGTCCCCGACTCCTCCCCGCAGTCCCGCGAGACCAGCGCCCTGGTCGAGCGGCTGCGCACGGACGTGCTGCCGAGGGCGGCCGACAACACCTCGCTGGAGACCCATGTGGGCGGGGTGACCGCGAGCTACGACGACTTCGCGCAGATCATCATCGGCAAGCTGCCACTCTTCATCGGCGTCGTCATAGGGCTCGGCTGCCTGCTGTTGCTGCTGGCCTTCCGGTCCATCGGCATCCCGCTGAAGGCGGCCGCGATGAACGTGGCGGCGGTCGCCTCGTCGTTCGGCGTCGTCGTGGCGATCTTCCAGTGGGGCTGGGGGAGTGAACTGCTCGGCCTCGGCAGCGCGGGCCCCATCGAGCCCTTCCTCCCGGTGATCATGGTCTCGGTGCTCTTCGGCCTCTCCATGGACTACCAGGTCTTCCTGGTGGGCCGGATGTACGAGGAGTGGCTGGAGACCGGCGACAACCGGCGCGCGGTCCGGGTGGGCCTCGCCGAGACCGGCCGGGTGATCAACTCGGCCGCGGTGATCATGATCTCGGTGTTCCTCGCCTTCGTCCTGAGCGGCGACCGGGTCATCGCGATGTTCGGCATCGCCCTGGCGGCGGCCGTGGCCCTGGACGCCTTCGTCCTGCGCACCCTGCTCGTCCCGGCGCTGATGCACCTGCTGGGCGGGGCGAACTGGTGGCTGCCCGGCTGGCTGGAGCGGCGGCTGCCCCGCCTGAGCATCGAACCGCCCGACCGCGCGGTGCCGCGCCTGCCGGTGCCGGGGGTGCGGGTCCGCGAGGAGGAGCGGGCCGAGCGCGTCCACTGACCGCGCGCCGGGGCGACGGCGGGCGTTAAGGGGCCTCTCATCTGCGGCACCTAGCGTGCGCCCCATGAACCCCACGACGCCCGAAGCCGCCGTCACCGACGGCGAGCAGACGACCGACAAGCCCGAGCACGCCACCGCGCAGGAGACGGACCAGCAGGACCTCGACGAGGCGGGCCGGGGGGCCGGGGCGGACGCGGATGCCGAGGACGTCGACGTAGACGCCGACGCCGACGCCGAGTCCTCCGGGCTCGTCGCCGCCGCGGCGGCCGTCGTCTCCGCCGGACTCGGCGTCGCCGCGCTCACGGGCGGCTGGAGCGGCCGGGTCGCCGCCGAGCGCGAGACCCTGATCGGTCAGATCAAGACGTCCTCCGGCGGCTCCGCGGCCCAGCAGATCTCCGAGATATACGGCGACGCCTGGCACGCCACCGCCCTGGTCAACGGCCTCTTCGGCCTGCTCGCCCTGCTGGTCGGCTGCTACGTCCTGGTCCGGCCCGCGTTCGGCGCCCCGACCGCGCACCCGCAGGCCGGCTGGGTCCGTGCGGTGGCCAAGGGCGGCATCGCGCTGGGCACTCTCGGCGTGCTGATCTCCGTGGCCATGTACTTCGACCTCATCGTGGCGCTGCCCGCGACGGCCGGGTAGTCGCCCGCGACGGCCGGGGAGTCGCCCGCGACGGCCGGATAGGTGCCCGCGACGGCCGGATAGGTGACCTCCCGGACACGGCCTAAGGCATGGACGGGCCGCACCACCGCACCTCTGCGGTGGTGCGGACCCGTGCCTAAGGCCGCCGCACCCCGCAGATGCGGAACTCGCCCGATGTGGCGCACCCCCCTGGGGGACGAGAGTGGTGGCACGGCGGACGACCGCCGTGCCACCGAGGCCCGAACGGGCCCTCACCCAAGGGGGACATCCCATGTACGAGCTCGAACTCCACAAGATCATGCAGGCCGAACTCCTGCGCCGCGCCGACCATCGGCGGCTCCTCGTGGAAGCCCGCCGCGCCCGCAGGTCCGGCGGCCGCTCCCCGCGCCAGGAGGACGGGAGGACGGTGAGTACCGGCGGCGAACGGCGACGTTTCACCCCCGCCGCGTAGGACGGGCCCGGTGGACCAGGGCCGGACGGCATGAACGCCCGGAAAATTCCGACCGCACTGTCGGACCCGTGTGCGATGCTCGGCCACGTGGAGACCAGGTCAGTCAGCCCCGTGTTCGTCGGCCGCACCGGCGAACTCACCTCGCTCACCGGCGCGCTCACCCGCGCCACCGCCGAACCCTCCGGTGCCGCCGGAGGGTTCGGCGGCGAACCGCAGGCCCTGCTCATCGGCGGCGAGGCGGGGGTCGGCAAGACCCGCCTGGTCGAGGAGTTCCTCGCCGTGGCGGTCCGCCGCGAAGCCGTCGTCGCCGTCGGCGGCTGCGTCGAGATCGGCGCCGACGGCCTGCCGTACGCCCCCTTCTCCACCGCCCTGCGCGCCCTGCTCCGCGCCCTGCCCGACGAGATGGCCACCGCCTGCGCCGGCCAGGAGGGCGAGCTGGCCCGCCTCCTGCCCGAGCTCGGCGAGCCGGGCCAGGGCAGCTTCGACGAGCACGGCACCGCCCGCCTCTTCGAGCTCACCGTCCGGCTGCTGGAGCGCATCTCGGCGGACCGGGCCGTCGTGCTCGTCCTGGAGGACCTGCACTGGGCCGACTCCTCCACCCGCCACCTCCTCGCCTACCTCTTCCGCACGCTGCGCAGCGGCCGCCTCGTCGTCGTCGGCACCTACCGCGCCGACGACATCCACCGCCGCCACCCGCTGCGCCCCCTCCTCGCCGAACTGGACCGGCTGCGCACCGTCCGCCGCATCGAGCTGTCCCGGTTCACCCGGTCCGAGGTCCGCCGCCAGCTCGCCGGCATTCTCGCCGGCACCCCCGAACCGGCCCTCGTGGACGAGATATTCGAGCGCTCCGACGGCAACGCCTTCTTCGTCGAGGAGCTGGCCTGCACCCTGGAGTGCGGTGACGGCGCCGGCCTGCCCGACTCGCTGCGCGACCTCCTCCTCGTCCGCGTCGAGGCCCTGTCCGACGACGCCCAGAAGATCGCCCGGATCGTCGCCGAGGGCGGCTCCGCCGTCGAGTACGAACTGCTCGCCGCCGTAGCCGGCCTCGCCGAGGACGACCTCATCGAGGCCCTGCGCACCGCAGTCGGCGCCAACCTGCTGCTCACCACCCCCGAGGGCGACGGCTACCGCTTCCGCCACTCCCTGGTCCGCGAGGCCGTCAGCGACGACCTGCTCCCCGGCGAGCGCTCACGGCTCAACCGCCGCTACGCCGAGGCCCTGGAGGCCGACCCGGGCCTCGTCTGCGACGGGGAGCGCGCCACCCGCCTGGCCAGCTACTGGTACGGGGCGCACGACCCGGCCAAGGCCCTGCCCGCCGTCCTCAGGGCATCCGTCGAAGCCCGCCACCGCAACGCCTACGCCGAACAACTGCGCCTGCTGGAACGGGCGCTGGAGCTGTGGGACGACGCACCCGAAGCCGTACGCGCCACCCTGCGCCCCATCGACTACGCCGAGGTCTACCCCGCCTGCGGGCGGGACGGCACCACCCCGCTGAGCTATCTCGACCTGATGGCCGAGGCCACCGTCGCCGCCCGCCTCGGCGGTGAGCGCGAGCGGGCCTTCGCCATCTGCAAGAAGGCGCTGCGCATCCTGGAGGGCGAGGACGACGCCCTGCGCGCCGCCTGGTTCTGGGTGCAGCGCTCCCGCCTGGTCCAGGACCTCACCCGCGGCGACGGCTGGGAGGAGCTGGCCACGGCCGAGCGGCTGGTCCGGGGCCTGCCGCCGTCCGCGGTGCACGCGGACGTCCTGATGATGGTGGCCGGCTGGGGCGCCCTGCACCGCCCGGGCGCCGACACCCTGGCCGCCGCCGAACGGGCCGTGGAGTACGCGCAACTGGTCGGCGACGAGTACATCGAGCTGCACGCCCGGCTCACCCGCGGCTGGCTCAACGCGGACGCCGGAGCCGTGGACGAGGGCATCGCCGAGATGTACGCCGTCCGCGACCGGGCCGACGAGCTGGGCCTCATCGACATCATGGGCCGCGCCAGCATCAACCTCCCCTCTACCCTGGAAGCCATGGGCCGCTCCCTCGAAGCGGTCACCGCCGCGGACCACGGCATCGGGATCTGCCACGAGCACGGCGTCGCCGACATCGAGGCATGGGTCCGCACCAACCAGGCGATGTCCCTGTTCTCGCTGGGGCGCTGGGACGAGTCGGAGGCCACCACCGAGGCGGCCGCCCGCAAGTCGCTGTCGCGTAAGTCGCAGGGGCTCGTCGCGGCCCGGCGTACCGAAGTGGCCCTCGCGCGCGGCGACCTCGCCGAGGCCGAGCGCCAACTCGTGCTGACCCGCCGGTGCTTCGGCTCCAGTGATCCGCAGCCGCAGCACTTCCTCAACCCCGTCCGGCACGCCATCCAGCTCGCCGTGCGGCAGGGGCGCCTCCCCGAGGCCCGCGCCGCCTTCGAGGCCCAGGCCGCCGAGGGCTTTCCCACCGGGACCCAGCGGTACGCCTTCCCGATGCTGCACGTCGTCGCGGCGGCGGAGGCCGACGCCCGGGGGCTGCCCGCCACCGAACCGGACCGGCCCGCCATCCTCGACCTGGTCCGCACCCACCTCAAGGGGCTGCCGGCCCTCGTCCCGGTGTGGGCCGCCCACGTGCTCCTGATCGAGGCGGAGCTGGCCAGGGCCGAGGGGACCGACACCCCCGACCACTGGGCCGGCGCCGCCCGGGCCTTCACCCCGCTGCACCGCCCGTACGAGCTGGCGCAGATCCGCCACCGCTGGGCGGAGGCCCTGCTCGTCGCCTCAGGCGGCCGGGCCGCGGCCACCGGCCTGCTGCGCGAGGCCCACGGCACCGCCGTACGCCTCGGGGCCCGCCCGCTCACCGAGACCATCGAACTGCTGGCCGGCCGCGCCCGCATCACCCTCGCCGGCACCGGGGACGCGGCAGCCGAGGAGGTGCCCGCGGCGGTCGTCGTCCCGGACGAGGCCGGCGCCGGCGAGCCGTCCCCGGTCCGGGACCCCTCCGAGGAGCAGCTGCGGGCCGCGGCCGCCGCCGTGGAGTCCTTCGGCCTGACCCGGCGCGAGCAGGACGTGCACCGGCTGGTCGCGGCGGGCCTCACCAACCGCCGCATCGCCGAGGAGCTGTACATCTCGCCGAAGACCGCGAGCGTCCACGTCTCCAACATCCTGGCCAAGCTGGGCGTGACCGGCCGCGGCGAGGCGGCCGCCCTGGCCCACCGGCTGCGCCTGTACCCCGTGCCGGAGAATCCGTGAGACGGCCGCGGTGGGGCCTCACTCCACCTTGAGCAGCAGGATCTTGTCGTCGCCGGACTTCGGGGTGCCCCGGCCGTCCGTCTCGCTCGTGACGAGCCAGAGCTTGTCGCCGCCCGCCGCGAGAACCGTGCGCAGCCGCCCGTACTCGCCCTTCAGGAACGCCTGCGGGTCCGCCATGGGCTCCTTGGCCGCCCCGTCCTCACGGGACAGCGGAATCCGCCACAGCCGCTCGCCGCGCAGCCCGGCCATCCAGATCGAGCCCTTGGCGTAGGCGATGCCGCTCGGTGACGCCTCGGAGGTCTTCCACTGCGCGACCGGGTCGTGGAAGCCCTTCTTGTGCGCGGTGCCCTCGACGTCGGGCCAGCCGTAGTTGCCGCCCGGCTCGATCAGGTTCAGCTCGTCCCAGGTGTCCTGGCCGAACTCCGAGGCCCACAGCCGCTTGTCCGCGTCCCAGGCGAGGCCCTGCACGTTGCGGTGCCCGTACGAATACACCACGGAGTCCGCCTCCGGATTGCCGTGCAGCGGCTCGCCGTCGGGCGTCATCCGCAGGATCTTGCCGGCCAGGGACTTCTCGTCCTGGGCGCGCCCGTCGTCGCCCGTCTCGCCCGTGCCCGCGTACAGCATGTGGTCGGGACCGAACGCGATCCGGCCGCCGTTGTGGATCATGCCCTTGGGGATGCCGCGCAGGATGGTGTCCGGGGCGCCGAGCCGCTGGCCGGGCGTGGAGCCGTTCTCGTCGTAGAGCATGCGGGCGATGCGGTTGTCCGACGCGGTGGTGAAGTACGCGTACACCAGGTGGTCGGTGCCGAAGTCCGGCGAGACGGCGATGCCCAGCAGCCCGCCCTCGCCGGCCGGGGCCACGCCGGGGACGGTGCCGAGCAGGGTCTTCTTGCCGCTCTTCGCGTCGATCCGGGTGATCGTCCCCTTGTCCCGGGAACCCACCAGGAGGTCCCCGCCGGGCAGCTCCGCGAGGCCCCACGGAGACTTCAGCCCCTCGGTGAGCGTCGAGACCACCGACACCGAGCCCTTGGCGGGCGGCAGATCGACCGGGGGACGCGAGGCGGACGGCGACGGCGAGGCGGACTTCCCGGGCGAGGCCGAGGACGAGCCGGCCGGTGAACTCGCGCCCTGGCCCGCCGAACTCTCCACGCCCTCCTGCGAGGTGCACCCCGCCGCGAGCAGCAGGGCGCCGGCCGCCAGCACGGCCACCGCGCCCCGCCGCGCCCCGCGACCGCTCCCGCCGGGCCCCGTAGGCCCCACCGGGTCCTGCACTGATCCGAACACCGCACCGATCCCTTCGACGGCCGCTTGTACCTCGTTCTTACACTGCGGCCGCGCCCCAGGTTCCCAAGCCGGCGGACTTTCCCGCTCGGCGATCAGGGGTTCGCGCACTCAGTCCCAGGACTCGCGCGCCGCCGGCAGCCGGTCGATCTCCGCCAGGTCACGCGCCGTCAGCGACAGCCCGGCCGCCCCCGCGTTCTCCACGGCCCAGTGCGCCTGCTTGGTGCCCGGCACCGGGACCACCTGGGGCCCCTGGTGCAGCACCCAGGCCAGGGCCACCTGGGCGGGCGTCGCCCCGTGCCGCTCGGCTATCCGGCGCAGCCCCACCACCACCGGCTGGTTCGCGGCCATCATCTCGGCCGTGAAGCGGGGATGCCTGGCCCGCAGGTCCTCCGGCTCGAAACCCTGCCCCGGCGTCAGCGTCCCCGTCAGGTAGCCGTTGCCCAGGGGCATCGCGGCCAGGAAGCCCACACCCCGGGCGGCGCACCACGGCAGCAGCGACTCCAGCGCCTGCGGCGACCACACCGAGAGCTCCGCCTGCACCGCGCTCACCGGGAAGACCTGCTGCACCCGCTCCAGCTGCCGGATCGTTCCGTCATGCATCCGGGCACCCGGCCGCCGCGATGCCCGCGCCCCGACCGCGCACAGCCCCAGCGCCCTGACCTTGCCCGCGCCCACCAGCTCCGCCATCGCGCCCCAGGTCTCCTCGACGGGCACCTCGGGGTCGGCCCGGTGCAGCTGGTACAGGTCGATCACATCGGTCTGCAGCCGCCTGAGCGAGGCGTCGCAGGCCCGCCGCACATAGCCGGGCCTGCCGTTGGCCACGATGTGCTGGTCTCCCACGAGCAGCCCGCACTTGGTGGAGACGAACGCCTGCGCCCGGCGCCCCTTCAACGCCCGCCCCACCAGCAGCTCGTTGGTGAACGGGCCGTACATGTCGGCGGTGTCGAGCAGGTCGACGCCCGCGTCGAGCGCCGCGTGCACCGCCCGCAGCGCACGGTCGCCCCGCTGCCGCGAGGCGCTGTACGCCCAGCTCATCGGCATGCAGCCGAGACCGACCGCACCCACGGCGAGCGCCGCCGCACCCAGACTCCTGCGCTCCAACTCCCCGAACCCTCCCACCGCCTCGCACCGCACCCCCAAAACTAACCTCTGCGCCCCGCCGGGCTTCGCATAGCCTCCTGACCATGACTTCCACCACGCATTCCGCCCCCGCCCCCGCCGTCTGGATGCCGTTCGCGGCCGATGAGATCGAGGGGCTTCCCGAGGGGCTGACGTACCACTTCTGGGACGGCTCGCAGGAGTTCCCCGCCGACCCCGCCGACTGCGCCTACTACGTCGTCCCCTACATGAAGGGCCTGGAGGTCGCGGTCCGGCCGCTCGCGCGGATGAGCGGGGTGCAGGTCGTGCAGACCCTGTCGGCGGGCATCGACCACGTCGAGCCGGGTCTCGCCGGACTGCCCGCCGGGGTACGGCTGTGCAACGCCAAGGGCGTCCACGAGGCGTCCACCGCCGAGCTGACCCTCGCGCTGATCCTGGCCTCGCTGCGCGGCTTCCCCGGCTTCGTGCACGGCCAGGACGAGGAGGAGTGGCGGTCCGGCTTCTACCCGGCGCTCGCCGACAAGTCCGTGCTGATCGTGGGCTACGGATCGATCGGCTCGGCCATCGAGGACCGGCTCGCGCCGTTCGAGTGCGCGCGGGTCGCACGCGTCGCGCGCTCCGCACGGACAACCGCACGCGGACCCGTACACACGCTCGACGACCTGCCCGCACTGCTGCCCGAGGCCGACATCGTCGTTCTGTCCACCCCGCTGAACCCCTCCACGCAGGGGCTGGTGGACGCGAAGTTCCTCGCCGCGATGCGGGACGGGGCGCTCCTGGTCAACGTCGCCCGGGGCCCGGTCGTCAACACCGAGGCCCTGCTGTCCGAACTCGAGTCCGGCCGGCTGCACGCCGCCCTCGACGTCACCGACCCGGAACCGCTGCCGTCCGGCCACCCCCTCTGGCATGCTCCCCACGTCCTCATCACCCCGCACGTCGGCGGCAGCACCTCCGCGTTCCTGCCGCGCGCCAAGCGGCTGATCGCCGGACAGCTCACCCGGTTCGCCGCGGGCGAGCCGCTGGACAACGTCGTACGCACCACCGGCTGAGCACGCACCGAGCACGTCCGGCTCCGCTCCGTGGCCACAACACCGCAGGTCGTCACGGAGAGTAGAGGAACTATGTCGCTGAGTGACGAGTCTGGTGTATCGTCCCGAAAGGGGGGCCGCGCCGGGCAGGGGCGGCGCCGAGGAGCCAGCCACACGCGAGGGGGGCGACGGGCGATGGACGGCCGATGGGCGAACGATCCGACACGGCGGGGCCGGCGGCCGGCCGAGGGGCCGGTGTACCGGCGCCGCAGCCGGCCGGGCACCTCGGGGGCACCGCGGTGAGCGCCCCGGCGAGCACCCGCGGAGCGCTCCTCGCCGGGCAGTCCGGGGTGGCCCGCACATCCGCGCTGCTCCCGCAGCTCGTCCTCGGCCTGGTCTGCGGCGGATACGCGGTGGGCGCGGCCACCGGCTGGGGCTCGGCCCAGGTCGCCCTGTTCATGGGCGACTTCGGCCTCAGCGCCGCCGCCCTGACCGCCGCCGTCTCCTGCTTCCTGTTCGCCCGCGCCGCGGACAACCGGTTCCGGCCCGCCTGGCTGCTGTTCTCGCTCTCCTCGCTGATGGCCTCGGGCGGCAACGCCGTATGGGGCTGGTACGAGTTCGTGCGCGGGGCGCCGGTGCCCAGCCCCTCGCTCGCCGACCTCTTCTACCTCTGCTTCGCGCCGCCCGCCATCGTCGGCCTCCTCGTCCTCGCCAAGCGGCCCGTCACCAGGGCCGGCTGGGTCTGCCTGGCCCTCGACTCCTGGCTGATCGGCGGCTCGCTCCTCACGCTGTCCTGGAGCCTCGCCCTCGCCCACACCGCGCACGTCGCGGACGTGGAGGGCGACAGCGTGGCCCGCGCCGCCCTCTCGCTGGCCTACCCGCTCCTGGACATCGTGCTGGTCTCCATGGTGCTCGCGTTGCACTTCCGGCGCTCCAGCGTCAACCGCGCCGCGGTCAACACCGCCATCGCCGCGCTCGCCCTGACCGTCCTGTGCGACGCCCTGTTCACCTCGCCGCTGCTGCGCCAGACCTACCACTCCGGCCAGTTGCTCGACGCGGGCTGGTTCGCCGGCTCGCTGCTCCTGGCCTACGCCCCCTGGGGCGCCGCGCGCGAGGCGGGCAACGCTGTCCAGGACCAGGATGCCGGCGCGCGCCCCACCAGCCGTCCCATCGCCGGCTCGCTGGCCGCGCTGACCCCGTATCTCGCCGCCGCCGTCTGCACGCTGGGCATCCTGTACAACGTCATCGAGGGCCGCCGGGTCGACCGCGTCGTGGTCTTCACCGGGTGCACGGTGGTGCTCGCCCTCGTCGTCCGGCAGGGCATCATGCTCGTCGACAACATCGCCCTCACCCAGGAACTGGCCCAGAAGGAGAACCACTTCCGCTCCCTGGTCCAGGGCTCCAGCGACGTCATCATGATCGCCGACCCCAGCGGCATCCTGCGCTACGTCAGCCCCGCGGCGGCCGGCGTCTACGGGCGCGACGCCGACGAGCTGGTCGGCACCGAGCTCTCCTCGATCATCCACCCCGACGACCTGGGCCGGGTGGTCCACGAGGTGCGGCGGTTCCTGGCCGCCCCGCCGGCCGAGGAGCCCACCACCCGCATCGAGTGCCGCTTCCGCTCCGGCTCCGGCGACTGGCTGAACGTCGAGTCCACCGTCAACCGCCACCAGGGCGGCCTGATCCTCAACAGCCGGGACGTCACCGAACGGGTCCGCCTCCAGGCCCAGTTGCAGCACAACGCCGAGCACGACCCGCTCACCGACCTGCCCAACCGGGCGCTGTTCACCAGCCGGGTCCGCCAGGCGCTCGGCGGGCGCCGGGCCGGGGACGCGGGCACCGCCGTGCTCTTCATCGACCTGGACGGCTTCAAGGCGGCCAACGACCGGCTCGGCCACCAGGCGGGCGACGAACTCCTCATCCAGGCCGCCCGCCGCCTCCAGGACGCCGTCCGCGCCGGGGACACCGCGGCCCGCCTCGGCGGCGACGAGTTCGCCGCGCTCATCGTCGGCGACGGCAGCCGCGAACAGGACGCCCGCGAGTTCCAGGTCCACGAGATCGCCGACCGGCTGCGCCTCACGCTCTCCGAGCCCTACCGCATCGGGGCCGGCGAGGTCCGGGTCACCGCCTCCATCGGCGTCGCCTTCGCCGAGCCCGGCATCACCCCCAACGACCTCATGCGCAACGCGGACCTCGCCATGTACCGCGCCAAGGCGGGCGGCAAGAACCGCGTCGAGCTGTACGCCCCGCAGATGCAGGCCGACGTCGTACGCCGCTCCGAGCTTGCGACCCGGCTGCGCGGCGCCCTGCGCGACGGCGAGTTCGCGCTGCTCCACCAGCCCGTGGTGCACCTGGCCAGCGGCACCGTCGCCGCCGTCGCCGCCCAGGCCCGCTGGCGCTCCGCCCAGGGCATCCTGTTCACCCCCGCCGAGTTCCTGCGGATCGCCGAGGACAGCGACCGCACCGCCGAGCTGAGCCGCTGGATCCTCGAAGAGGCCGTCGAGCAGGCCGCCGACCGGGCCGGGGCCGGCCACCAGGTCTCCGTCGCCGTCCGCCTCCCGGCCCGCAGACTGCTCGACCGGGCGCTGCCCGCCGCCTCCGTCGAGGCGCTGCTCACGCGGTACGGCCTGCCGTCCGGGGCGCTCATGATCGAGGTCGCGGACAGCGACCCACGGGTCTCCTTCGAGGACCTGGAACAGCGCCTCGCCGCCCTGCGCCGCCTCGGCGTGCGGATCGCGCTCGACGGCTTCGGCAGCGGCTACGCCGCGATAAACGCCCTGCGCCGGCTCCCCATCGACGTGCTCAAACTGGACCGCGGCCTGGTCGAGGGCGTGGTCGAGTCCGCCCGGCTGCACAAGATCACCAGCGGGCTGCTGCGGATCGCCTGCGACCTCGGCATGCAGTCCGTGGCCGACGGCGTGGACGTGCCCGAACAGGTCCTCGCGCTGCGCGCCATGGGCTGTACGCACGGCCAGGGCATGGCCTTCTCCGGGCCGCTCGACGAATACCGGCTGCGCCGCACCCTGGCCCGCGGTACGTTCCCGGTCCCCGGCGGCGTGCCCGCGCAGCCTGCTCTGGCGGGCGGTTCGGTCCCGTCGCTCACCGGCTCACATGGTGAGACACCCGTCCCACCCACTTGACACTCCGCGTGCGTCGGAGAGAGGGTCAATGCCATGCGCACCCGAATTCTCGTACTTGGAAAGCGCGTCGGCTGAAGCAGAGTCCCTCCATGACACTCTGCAGACCGCACCGGCGCGCTCCCCTCGCTTGCCTCACGGCACGAGGGGTTTTTTGTTGCACCGAACCTCGCAAAACGCCGTAAAACACTCGCAGAAACCTCAGCTTCGAGAAGAGAATGCCGATGACCGAGCAGGCCACCGGGGCCCACCATCCCCAGCCGCGGGCCCGTAACGGCGGATCGCCCGCCGCCTCCGCCCCGCACCTCACGGGCGCGCAGTCCCTCATCCGTTCTCTTGAGGAAGTCGGGGCCGACACGGTATTCGGCCTCCCCGGCGGCTGCATCCTCCCGGCGTACGACCCGCTGATGGACTCCACCCGGGTCCGCCACATCCTGGTCCGCCACGAGCAGGGTGCGGGCCACGCGGCCACCGGCTACGCGCAGGCCACCGGCAAGGTCGGCGTCTGCATGGTCACCTCGGGTCCCGGCGCCACCAACCTCGTCACGCCGATCGCCGACGCGGCCATGGACTCCGTGCCCATGGTCGCGATCACCGGCCAGGTGGCCTCCGGTGCCATCGGTACGGACGCCTTCCAGGAAGCCGACATCTGCGGCATCACCATGCCGATCACGAAGCACAACTTCCTGGTCACCCGCGCCGAGGACATCGCGCACACGATCGCCGAGGCGTTCCACATCGCCTCCACCGGCCGCCCCGGCCCCGTCCTCGTCGACATCGCCAAGGACGCGCTGCAGTCGAAGACCGCCTTCAGCTGGCCGCCGGTCATGGACCTGCCCGGCTACCGCCCGGTCACCAAGCCGCACGCCAAGCAGATCCGCGAGGCCGCCAAGCTCATCACCCAGGCCAAGCGCCCGGTGCTGTACGTCGGCGGCGGCGTCATGAAGGCCGGGGCCACCGCCGAACTCAAGGTGCTGGCCGAGCTGACCGGAGCGCCCGTCACCACCACGCTGATGGCGCTCGGCTCCTTCCCCGACAGCCACCCGCAGCACGTGGGAATGCCCGGCATGCACGGTTCGGTCACCGCCGTCACCGCGCTGCAGAAGTCCGACCTGATCGTCGCGCTCGGCGCCCGGTTCGACGACCGCGTCACCGGCAAGCTGGACAGCTTCGCCCCGTACGCCAAGATCGTCCACGCGGACATCGACCCGGCGGAGATCGGCAAGAACCGCGCGGCCGACGTCCCGATCGTCGGTGACGCCCGCGAGGTCATCGCCGACCTCGTCCAGGCCGTCCAGGCCGAGCACACCGAGGGCAACACCGGCGACTACACCGCCTGGTGGAAGGACCTCAACCGCTGGCGCGAGACCTACCCGCTCGGCTACGACCTCCCCGAGGACGGCAGCCTCTCCCCGCAGCAGGTCATCCAGCGCATCGGCGAACTCGCCCCGCCGGACACCATCTTCGCCGCGGGCGTCGGCCAGCACCAGATGTGGGCCTCGCACTTCATCCAGTACGAGCAGCCCGCCACCTGGCTGAACTCCGGCGGCGCCGGCACGATGGGCTACGCGGTCCCCGCGGCGATGGGCGCCAAGGCCGGCATGCCCGACCGCACGGTCTGGGCGATCGACGGCGACGGCTGCTTCCAGATGACCAATCAGGAGCTCACCACCTGCGCCCTGAACAACATCCCGGTCAAGGTCGCCATCATCAACAACGGCGCGCTCGGGATGGTCCGCCAGTGGCAGACCCTCTTCTACAACCAGCGGTACTCCAACACCGTGCTGCACTCCGGCACCGACACGGACGGCAACGCGGCGAAGGGCACCCGGGTGCCGGACTTCGTCAAGCTCTCCGAGGCCATGGGCTGCTATGCGATCCGCTGCGAGGACCCGGCCGACCTGGACAAGGTCATCGCCGAGGCCAACGCGGTCAACGACCGCCCGGTCGTCGTCGACTTCATCGTCCACGAGGACGCCATGGTGTGGCCGATGGTCGCCGCCGGCACCTCCAACGACGAGGTCATGGCCGCCCGCGGCGTCCGCCCCGACTTCGGCGACAACGAAGACGACTGAGAGACAGAGAGAGACCGACTTCCATGTCCACCAAGCACACGCTCTCCGTCCTGGTCGAGAACAAGCCCGGTGTCCTGGCCCGGATCACCGCCCTGTTCTCCCGCCGCGGCTTCAACATCGACTCGCTCGCGGTCGGCACCACCGAACACCCCGACATCTCCCGCATCACCATCGTCGTGAATGTCGAGGACCTGCCCCTGGAGCAGGTGACCAAGCAGCTCAACAAGCTGGTCAACGTCCTGAAGATCGTCGAACTCGAGCCGTCCGCTGCGATCCAGCGCGAGCTCGTCCTGGTGAAGGTCCGCGCCGACAACGAGACCCGCTCCCAGATCGTCGAGATCGTCCAGCTGTTCCGCGCCAAGACCGTCGACGTCTCGCCCGAGGCCGTCACGATCGAGGCGACCGGCGGCGCCGACAAGCTGGAGGCGATGCTCAAGATGCTGGAGCAGTACGGCATCAAGGAGCTCGTCCAGTCCGGCACCATCGCCATAGGACGTGGCGCGCGCTCGATCACCGACCGGTCCCTGCGCGCCCTGGACCGCACGGCGTAAGCACGGCGCAACCATCAAGGGCCCGCCGCGCCGCTCGTATGGCGAGACCCGAAAACGTATCTGACGCACCCCGCCGTACGGTGGGACGCAACACCTGCACACCAAGGAGAAGACCCAGTGGCCGAGCTGTTCTACGACGACGATGCCGACCTGTCCATCATCCAGGGCCGCAAGGTCGCGGTCATCGGCTACGGCAGCCAGGGCCACGCCCACGCGCTGTCGCTGCGTGACTCGGGTGTCGACGTCCGTGTCGGTCTGCACGAGGGCTCCAAGTCCAAGGCCAAGGCCGAGGAGCAGGGCCTGCGCGTGGTGACCCCGTCCGAGGCCGCCGCCGAGGCCGACGTCATCATGATCCTCGTCCCGGACCCGATCCAGGCCCAGGTCTACGAGGAGTCCATCAAGGACAACCTCAAGGACGGCGACGCGCTGTTCTTCGGCCACGGCCTGAACATCCGCTTCGACTTCATCAAGCCGCCGGCGGGTGTCGACGTCTGCATGGTCGCCCCCAAGGGCCCGGGCCACCTGGTCCGCCGTCAGTACGAGGAGGGCCGCGGCGTCCCGTGCATCGTGGCCGTCGAGCAGGACGCATCGGGCAACGGCCTGGCGCTCGCCCTGTCGTACGCCAAGGGCATCGGCGGCACCCGCGCCGGGGTCATCAAGACGACCTTCACCGAGGAGACCGAGACCGACCTCTTCGGCGAGCAGGCCGTTCTCTGCGGTGGCACCGCCGCCCTGGTCAAGGCCGGTTTCGAGACCCTGACCGAGGCCGGTTACCAGCCGGAGATCGCGTACTTCGAGTGCCTGCACGAGCTGAAGCTCATCGTGGACCTCATGTACGAGGGCGGCCTGGAGAAGATGCGCTGGTCCATCTCGGAGACCGCCGAGTGGGGCGACTACGTCACCGGCCCGCGCATCATCACGGACGCCACCAAGGCCGAGATGAAGAAGGTGCTCGCCGAGATCCAGGACGGCACCTTCGCCAAGAACTGGATGGCCGAGTACCACAACGGCCTGCCCAAGTACAACGAGTACAAGAAGGCCGACGGCGACCACCTGCTGGAGACCACCGGCCGCGAGCTGCGCAAGCTCATGAGCTGGGTCAACGACGAGGACGCGTAACACCGGCGCTCCGGGGGCGGGTCCCGGCCCGCCCCCGGGGTCACTTCACCGCTGGAAGAGGCGGCGTCGTACGTGTGTACAAGTCGGCCGGCCTCGTGTGGGTGATCCTTTCCAAGGGCGCCGAAAGCGTCCCCGGGCATGACTACACTTCTCCACATACACGCGTCAGGCCCACAGTGTCGTGCGTCTTCCACGCGGCAAGCCCCTCCACGCCTGCGGCCGTCGGGACGGCCGTCCGCACTGGATCTGTGAGGACTCACGTGAGCTCGAAACCTGTCGTACTCATCGCTGAAGAGCTGTCGCCCGCCACGGTGGACGCCCTGGGCCCGGACTTCGAGATCCGGCACTGCAACGGCGCGGACCGCGCCGAGCTCCTCCCCGCGATCGCCGATGTCGACGCCATCCTGGTGCGCTCCGCCACCAAGGTCGACGCCGAGGCCATCGCCGCCGCGAAGAAGCTGAAGGTCGTCGCCCGTGCCGGCGTCGGCCTGGACAACGTCGACGTCTCCTCGGCCACCAAGGCCGGCGTGATGGTCGTGAACGCGCCGACCTCCAACATCGTCACCGCCGCCGAGCTGGCCTGCGGTCTGCTCGTGGCCACCGCGCGCCACATCCCGCAGGCCAACACCGCCCTGAAGAACGGCGAGTGGAAGCGCTCGAAGTACACCGGCGTCGAGCTGAGCGAGAAGACCCTCGGCGTCGTCGGCCTCGGCCGCATCGGCGTCCTGGTCGCCCAGCGCATGTCGGCCTTCGGCATGAAGATCGTCGCCTACGACCCCTACGTGCAGCCCGCGCGCGCCGCGCAGATGGGCGTCAAGCTCCTCTCGCTGGACGAACTGCTCGAGGTCTCCGACTTCATCACCGTGCACCTGCCCAAGACCCCGGAGACGCTCGGCCTGATCGGCGACGAGGCCCTGCACAAGGTGAAGCCCACCGTGCGCATCGTCAACGCCGCGCGCGGCGGCATCGTGGACGAGGAGGCGCTGGCCTCCGCGCTCAAGGAGGGCCGCGTCGCCGGCGCCGGTCTCGACGTGTACGCGAAGGAGCCCTGCACGGACTCCCCGCTGTTCCAGTTCGACCAGGTCGTCTGCACCCCGCACCTCGGCGCCTCCACCGACGAGGCCCAGGAGAAGGCGGGCATCGCGGTCGCCAAGTCCGTGCGCCTCGCGCTCGCCGGTGAGCTCGTGCCGGACGCGGTCAACGTCCAGGGCGGTGTCATCGCCGAGGACGTGCGCCCCGGGCTGCCGCTCGCCGAGAAGCTCGGCCGGATCTTCACGGCGCTCGCCGGTGAGGTCGCGGCCCGCCTCGACGTCGAGGTCTACGGCGAGATCACCCAGCACGACGTCAAGGTGCTCGAACTCTCCGCGCTCAAGGGCGTCTTCGAGGACGTCGTGGACGAGACCGTGTCCTACGTCAACGCCCCGCTGTTCGCGCAGGAGCGCGGCGTCGAGGTCCGCCTGACGACCAGCTCCGAGTCGCCCGACCACCGCAACGTGGTCACCGTCCGCGGCACGCTGGCCGACGGCCAGGAGGTCGCGGTCTCCGGCACGCTGGCCGGCCCCAAGCACCTCCAGAAGATCGTCGCCATCGGTGAGCACGACGTGGACCTGGCGCTCGCCGACCACATGGTCGTGCTGCGCTACGAGGACCGCCCCGGCGTCGTCGGCGCGGTCGGCAAGATCCTCGGCGAGGCCGGGCTGAACATCGCGGGCATGCAGGTCTCCCGCGCCGACGTGGGCGGCGAGGCGCTGGTCGTCCTCACCGTTGACGACGACGTCCCGCCGTCGGTGCTGGCCGAGATCTCCTCGGAGATCGGTGCGGCCTCGGCCCGCTCGGTGAACCTCACCGACTGAGACATCCCGCCGCCGGCTCCCGTGTCCGGCAGGTGACCGTGCCCGGCATTTAGACGCGCGTCTTACACAAACGTCTGCATGCCGGGTACGCTGCTGTCATGGGACATCGTGAGGATCTGCTCGAAGGCGCGAAGCGCTGCCTGCTGGAGAAGGGGTACTCGCGCACGACGGCGCGCGACATCGTGGCCGCGTCGGGGACGAACCTCGCCTCCATCGGCTACCACTACGGCTCCAAGGAGGCCCTGCTGAACCTCGCCTTCGTCAAGGTGACGGAGGAGTGGGGCGAGATGCTGACCAAGGGCGGCGAGGAGGACGCGGCCGAGGCGGAGCCCGAGGTGCCGGCCGCGCCGCTCGACCAGTTCCGCGAGACCTGGGAGCGGGTCATCGGGAGCTACGAGCAGACCCGCGCCGTCTGGCAGCTCCAGATGGAGGTCATCTCCCGCATCGACTCCGACCCCGAACTGCAGAAGGCCCTCGCCGTTCCGCAGCGCGCGGGCCGTGACGGGCTCGCCGAGAACATGCTCGGCATCGACCCCGAGGCCGAGCCCGAGAAGGCCCGGGTGGCCGGCCTCTTCTGTCAGGCGCTGCTCGCCGGTGTCATGGTCCAGTGGCTGATGGACACCGATTCGGCGCCCTCCGCGCAGGACCTGACGGACGGGCTGAAGGCGGTCCTGGAAGGGCGGACGCCCGGGCACGAGGGCTCGCGCTGACTGCCGGGCGGACGCCCGGGCACGAGGGCTCGCGCTGACCACCGGGGCGGACGCCCGCGCGCGAGGGCTCGCGCTGACTGCCGGGCGGACGCCCGCGCGCGAGGGCTCACGCTGACTGCCGGGGCGCCGGCGGCTCAGAGCCGGGCCGCCTTCAGGGCCATGTGGAGCAGCAGCCGGTCCTCGCCGTCGTTCAGGTCGAGGCCGGTGAGCTGCTGGACGCGGGAGAGGCGGTAGTACAGCGTCTGGCGGTGGATGCCCAGCTCGGCGGCGGTCCGCGACGCCTGGCCCGCGCAGTCCAGGAACATCTCGGCGGTGCGGGCGAGGTCCCGGTGCGGCGGGGTGAGCAGCGGGCGCGCCACGTGGTCCGGCGGTGTGTCCGGGGCGAGCGCGGTCAGCGTCCGGTACGGGCCGATGGCCGACCACTCGGAGACCGGGCCGTACCGGCTCTCCGCCGCCGCGGCGCGGGCCGCCGCCGACGCCTCGTGCCAGGCGTCGGCCAGCTCCGCGAGACCGCGGCGCGGGACGGCGATCCCGGCGGTGGCGGCCGTCCCCGCGTCGGCGCGCAGCCGGTCGGCGGCGGTGAGCGCCGGGTCCAGCACGTCGGGGGAGCGCAGCCGGATCAGGGCGGCCAGTGCGGGAGGCCCGGACCGGCCCGGGGGCGGGGCGCCGGTCAGCGCCGCCGCCGAGGGGACCGTGCGCACCGCGGGCGCCCCGTCCGGCCACGGGGTCACGCACACCACGGTGTGCAACCCCTCCGCGTCCGGGCCGAGCGCCTCGCCCAGCGCGGCCACCGCCATGTCCCGCTGCCAGCCGCGCCCGGCGCCGAGGACCGCGCCGAACTCGCGGGACAGATCGGTGCCCGCCCGCTCCTCGTCGGCGAGCAGCGCGCCGATCCGGGCCGCCACCTCCATGGCCGCGTCGAGCTGCCGGTCGGTCGGCCCGGGGTCGGCGTCCAGCAGCCATACGTAACCGAGCACGACGCCCCGATGGCGTACCGGCAGGCAGATGCGGTCCCGGTTGACGCCGGCCTCGGGGGCGGCGGGGATGCGGACGGGGCCGGTGGCGCGGGTGATGCCGTAGTTCTCGAACCAGGCGCGGACCGCCGGGGTGGAGCGGCGGGTCAGGATCGACCGGGTGCGGACCGGGTCCATGGCCGTGGTGTCGTCGCTGTCGTGGGCCCCGAAGGCGACCAGGCCGAAGTCCCGGTTCTCCAGCGTCGCCGGGACGCCGAGCAGCGCCGAGATCTCGTCCACCAGCTCCTGGTAATCGCCCTTCACCCGCCCATTCTCGCACCCCTTCAGACATATGTCTGAGATCCAGTCCACGGATGCGTGACAGCTGTCGATGGCCGAGGATCGGAGCAATCCTTAGATTTCACGGTGGTTCTCCGTGCTGTACCGCTTGTGCCCCGTACCGGGCATATGTGGTGGTGCGGTCTTGTTCGTACTTTCCGTGGAGGTGCCCCGTGCTGGGTCCCGTGATTCTCGCCGCGTCCCGCAGCGACAAGATGCGCCGGTTCGTCTCGGCCGCGCCCGGCACCAAGCAGGTCGTGGACCGCTTCATCGCCGGTGAGACGGTCGACCAGGTCGTCACGGTGATCCAGGACGCCGCAGGCAAGGGCCTGGAGCTCACCCTCGACGTCGTCGGCGAGGACATCACCACCCCCGAGCAGGCCGCCGCCGCGCGCGACGCCTACCTGGAGCTGACCGGCCGGCTGAAGGACCTCGGTCTGGGGGCCCGGGCGGAGATGTCCGTCAAGCTCTCGATGTTCGGCCTGTCGCTGGAGGACGGCCACGAGCTGGCCCTCGCCAACGTGCGCCCGGTGGTCGAGGCCGCCGCCGCGATCGGCACCACGGTCACGCTGGACGCCGAGGACCACACCACCCTGGACTCGATGTTCGCCATCCACGAGGAGCTGCGGAAGGACCACCCGGAGACCGGGTGCGTCATCCAGGCGTACCTGTTCCGCACCGAGGAGGACGCCCGCCGCCTCGCCGCCGCCGGCAGCCGCGTGCGGATCGTGAAGGGCGCCTACAAGGAGCCCGCCTCCGTCGCGTACCAGGACAAGGCCGAGATCGACAAGGCGTACGTCCGCATCCTGCGGACCCTGATGGAGGGCGAGGGCTACCCGATGATCGGGTCCCACGACCCCCGCCTGATCGCCATCGCCCAGGAACTGGGCCGCAAGGCCGGCCGCAAGCTGGACGAGTACGAGTTCCAGATGCTGTACGGCATCCGCAGCGACGAGCAGATCCGGCTCGCGGCCGAGGGCCACCGCATGCGTGTCTACACCGCGTACGGCACCGACTGGTACGGCTACTTCATGCGCCGCCTCGCGGAGAAGCCGGCCAACCTGCTGTTCTTCGGCCGCTCCATCCTCACCCAGGGCTGAGCCCCTTCCATCCCGCTACCTGAAGGAGCAAAGGAACCCATGGACGCTGTGACCCAGGTCCCCGCGCCGGTCAACGAGCCGGTCCACTCCTACGCCCCGGGCTCCCCGGAGCGCGCCCGGCTGGAGGCGAAGCTCAAGGAGCTCAGCCAGAACCCGGTCGACCTTCCGATGACCATCGGCGGCGAGAAGCGGATGGGTGGCGGGGAGCGCGTCGACGTCGTGCAGCCCCACAACCACAAGGCCGTCATCGGCACCTTCGCCGGCGCCACCGAGCAGGACGCCCGGGACGCGATCGACGCCGCCCTGGCCGCCGCCCCGGCCTGGCGCGCGATGTCCTTCGACGACCGCGCCGCCATCATCCTGCGCGCCGCCGAGCTGCTGTCCGGCCCCTGGCGCGAGACGCTGGCCGCGTCCACGATGCTCGGCCAGGGCAAGACCGCCCAGCAGGCCGAGATCGACTGCCCCTGCGAGCTCGTCGACTTCTGGCGCTTCAACGTGCACTACGCGCGCCAGATCCTCGCCGAGCAGCCCCCGGCGAACTCCCCGGGCGTGTGGAACCGCATGGACCACCGCCCGCTGGAAGGCTTCGTCTACGCGATCACCCCGTTCAACTTCTCGGCCATCGCGGCCAACCTGCCGACCGCGCCCGCCCTCATGGGCAACGTCGTGGTGTGGAAGCCGTCCCCGACACAGACGCACGCCGCCGTGCTGCTGATGCGGCTCCTGGAGGAGGCCGGCCTGCCCAAGGGCGTCATCAACCTGGTGACGGGCGACGGCATCGCCGTCTCCGAGGTGGCCCTCAACCACCGCGACCTGGCCGGCATCCACTTCACCGGCTCGACCCCGACCTTCCAGCACCTGTGGAAGACGGTCGGCAACAACATCGCCAACTACCGCACCTACCCGCGGCTCGTCGGCGAGACCGGCGGCAAGGACTTCGTCGTCGCCCACCCCTCGGCCGACCACGCGATCCTGAAGACCGCGCTGACCCGCGGCTCCTTCGAGTACCAGGGCCAGAAGTGCTCGGCGACCTCGCGCGCCTACATCCCGGCCTCCATCTGGAACTCCGGCTTCAAGGAGGCGTTCGCGGCCGAGGTCGACTCCATCACCATGGGCGACGTCACCGACCTGTCGCACTTCATGGGCGCCGTCATCGACGACCGCTCGTTCGCGAAGAACAAGGCCGCCATCGACCGCGCCGCCGCCGACCCGGCGTGCACGATCATCGCGGGCGGCACCTACGACGACTCGGTGGGCTACTTCGTCCGCCCGACCGTCATCGAGTGCACCGACCCCGAGAACGAGGTCTTCACGACCGAGTACTTCGGCCCGATCCTCGCCGTCCACGTCTACGAGGACGAGAAGTACGACGCGATGCTGGAGCAGATGGAGTCGGTCTCCGACTACGCCCTGACCGGTTCCGTCATCGCGAACGACCGCGCGGCGGCCGCGTACACGATGGAGAAGCTGCGGTACGCCGCGGGCAACTTCTACATCAACGACAAGTCGACCGGTGCCGTGGTCGGCCAGCAGCCCTTCGGCGGCGGCCGCGCCTCCGGTACGAACGACAAGGCGGGCGCCCCGCAGAACCTCCAGCGCTGGACCCTCACCCGGGCCATCAAGGAGACCCTGGTCCCGCCGACCGAGTACACCTACCCCCACCAGGGCTGACGCCCTTCGGGGCGCCGCAACCCCGGCGCCCCGCCCCGATTCCCGCCCCCGTCCGGTTCCCCTGCCGGACGGGGGCGGTTTCCATGGGCGTCCCTCAGCCCCAGCCGTGCACGGCCACGGCCCGGGTCCACCCGGCCGCACGGATCAGCATCTTGCCGGTGTTCTCGCCGCGCAGCATGCCCAGGAAGCCGTCCACGGTCCGTTCGAAGCCGTCCACGACCGTGACGTCCGGCGTGATCCGGCCGGTGCGCAGCTGCGGTACGAGCAGCTCCTCCAACCCGCCCTGCGCGTCCTGGTGGTTGCGCACCAGGACGCCTTCGAGGCGCAGGCTCTTGCCCACCACGTCGAACAGGTCGCGCGGGGCCGGCGGCGGGCGGTGCGCCGCGTGGTACTGGGCGATGGCGCCGACCCAGGCGATCCGGCCGAACTCGCGCATCGCCGCGATCGTGCCCTCCAGGTGGTCCCCGCCGACGTTGTCCACGACGGCGTCGATCCCGTCCGGTGCCGCCTTCGCCAGCAGCTCGCCGACCGGCCCGACGAGCTGGTCGGGGGAGTGCTGCGGGAGGAGGAGTACGCCCTCGTGCACCCGGCCGGCCATCCGGCGCCCCGGACGCTCCCGCTGCTGGACTGGGCGGAGAACTGCACCTCGTACACCCGCGACTGGTGGGCGGCGCAGGACTGGATCCCCCGGGCGACCGTGGAGGCCGAGGACGACGGAGCGGTGCTCTCGATGGTGTCCGCCGGTCTCGGTATGGCGATCATGCCCGGACTGTCCCTCCATGGAGCACCGGCCTCGGTCGAGATCACCGCACTCGGACCGGAGCGCCCGACCCGCTCCGTGGGCTACGTCACCACCCTGAGCTGGCACGATCCCCCGCCGTGCGGGCCCTCATCCGGGAGCTGAGAGTGAGCGGCGGGTGAACGGACGTAAACCTCCGTCTCAGATAGTAGGAAGTCCGAGTAATTGTGGAGACAGACCGGCCCGGCTGTTCTAGCTTTGTAGAAGCCGAACGTCTCGCTAGATCAAGCGACTGGCGGTCGTGAGCGCGCGCCCTTGAGCAGGCAACCCCTGCGGCGCCTGCTCCCCGCCCCTTCCGGCGCCTCGAAATCACTGATCTCGACATCACCTTCACGCTGTTCGATCTCGAAATCCGCGCGATCTCAAGGAGTCGATCCACCATGGCCGAGACCACTGTCCGCCGCCGTGTCCGTCACGCCCACCGCCCGGCCGAGTCGGAGCGGAAGGCTGCCGCCGCCGCCCTTCAGCGCGCCCTCGACCGCAGGGACAACGGCGGCTCCACCGGTCACTGAACCGGCCCCCGCCGGCCGCACCCAGCCGCCCGCACTCAGCCGGCCCCGTTCAGCCTCCCGCACCCAGCCGGCCCCGTTCAGCCGCGGCGTCGTCAGGTGGCGCACCTCGGCGTCGATCTTCCGGCTCAGCGCCCACGGCTTGAGCCCGATGCGGTGTAGGGGCGGCGCACCGCGAAGGGGACCTGCCAGGAGACCGCCATCTGCGTCTTCGGGTAATCGGCGCCGTACGCCAGGTGCCGGCCGAACGGGGCGACCAGCGAGCCGTCGACCGGGGTGGTGCTGGGCGAGGTGAGCACGGTGGGCGCCGCGTACGCGGAGGAGGAGGCGAGCGAGGTGCCGGTCCCGGTCCCGACGACGGCCGCGGTCGCCGCACCGGTGCGCAGCACCCCGCGGCGGGTCAGCCGGGTGCGCAGGTAGTCGTGCTGCTCGGCCATGCTCATGCGTTCGGCGAGCTTCTCGGGGATACCGAAACGGGGGATGTCCATGGGCGACAACCTCCACCGGCCGGCTGTCGCGATCCCGTCGAATAGGTGAACGGTGCACGTACAACTGCCCATGTGTCCGTATGGTGGACGTGACGTGTCATGGGGTGGGACGGGCAGTAAGGTGCCGGACATGTCTCGCAGCATCAATCTCGCAGTGATCCCCGGTGACGGTATCGGCCAGGAGGTCGTGGCCCAGGGCCTCAAGGTCCTCAACGCTGTTCTCCCGCAGGATGTGAAGCTGGAGACCAAGGAGTACGACCTCGGCGCCCGGCGCTGGCACCGTACCGGTGAAACCCTCCCCGACGCGGAGCTCGACGCCCTCAAGGGCCACGACGCCATCCTGCTCGGCGCGATCGGTGATCCGTCCGTGCCCTCCGGCGTCCTGGAGCGCGGGCTGCTGCTGAAGCTGCGCTTCGCCTTCGACCACTTCATCAACCTGCGGCCGTCGAAGCTCTTCCCGAACACCGGGACCCCGCTGGCCGGCCGTCCGGACATCGACTTCGTCGTCGTCCGCGAGGGCACCGAGGGCCCGTACACCGGCAACGGCGGCTCGCTGCGCACCGGCACGGAGCACGAGGTCGCCACCGAGGTCAGCCTGAACACCGCCTTCGGGGTCGAGCGCGTCGTCCGCGACGCCTTCGAGCGCGCCGCCGCCCGCCCGCGCAAGAAGCTGACGCTGGTCCACAAGAACAACGTCCTCGTGTACGCGGGCCACCTGTGGAAGAACACCTTCGACAAGGTGGCGGCCGAGTACCCGCAGGTCACCACCGACTACCTGCACGTCGACGCCGCGACGATCTTCTTCGTCACGCAGCCGGAGCGCTTCGACGTCATCGTCACCGACAACCTCTTCGGCGACATCCTCACCGACCTCGCCGCGGCCGTCTCCGGCGGCATCGGCCTGGCCGCCTCCGGCAACATCAATCCGACGGGTGCCTTCCCGTCGATGTTCGAGCCGGTCCACGGCTCCGCCCCCGACATCGCGGGGCAGGGCAAGGCCGACCCGACCGCCACGATCCTCTCCGTCGCCCTCCTGCTGCGCCACCTCGGCTACGAGGCCGAGGCCGTGCGCATCGAGGACGCCGTCTCCGCAGACCTCGCGGAGCGCGACGGGTCCGCTCGCAGCACCGACGAGATCGGCGACGCGCTCGCGGTACGCGTAGCGGGCTGATCCGACGACTCCACCACGAAGCCGCCGGGTCGCAGACGCACCCGGCGGCTTCTCCTGCGCGGCCCCGGGGGCGACCATCGAACCCCCGGACCGCATTCGCGCCATTTCCTGCAAGGGCCCCGTCGGGCGATAATCGAACGGGACCGTGGCCCGCAGTGAAGCTCGGACGTCCTAGCACCTGTCTGGCACAGGGGGCGCGGACGCGGTCCTCCACACACGAAACGGTGAAGGACACGCACTCATGACGACGCCCACGATCGAGCTCAAGCCCTCCTCGAACCCGCTGTCCGACGCGGAGCGCGAGGCGTACATGGCCAACCCCGGATTCGGCCGGTACTTCACCGACCACATGGTGACGATCAAGTGGACCGAGGGCCGCGGCTGGCACGACGCCCAGCTCACCCCCTACGCGCCGCTGTCGCTCGACCCCGCCAACATGACGCTGCACTACGGCCAGGAGATCTTCGAGGGCCTCAAGGCGTACCGCCGGCCCGACGGCTCGGTCGCCACCTTCCGCCCCGAGGCCAACGCCGAGCGCTTCCGGTCCTCCGCGCGCCGGGTCGCCATGCCCGAGCTGCCCGTCGAGACCTTCGTCGCGGCCTGCGACGCGCTGGTCCGCCAGGACGAGGCATGGGTCCCGCCGCACGGCGGCGAGGAGTCCCTCTACCTGCGCCCCTTCATGATCGCGACCGAGGTCGGCCTCGGGGTGCGCCCGGCCAACGAGTACCTCTTCGTCGTCATCGCCTCGCCCGCCGGCGCCTACTTCCCCGGCGGCGTGAAGCCGGTCTCCATCTGGCTGTCCGAGGACCGGGTGCGCGCCGTCCCCGGCGGCATGGGCGACGCCAAGACCGGCGGCAACTACGCCGCGTCCCTCCTCGCCCAGGCCGAGGCCGCCGCCAAGGGCTGCGACCAGGTCGCCTACCTCGACGCCGTCGAGCACAAGTGGGTCGAGGAGCTGGGCGGGATGAACCTCTACTTCGTCTACGGCGACAAGATCGTCACCCCGGCCCTGACCGGCTCGCTGCTCGCGGGCATCACCCGTGACTCGCTCCTCAAGGTCGCCGCCGACCTCGGCTACGAGCCCGAGGAGAGCCGCGTCTCCATCGACCAGTGGCGCGAGGACACGGCCGCCGGCACCCTCACCGAGGTCTTCGCCTGCGGTACCGCCGCCGTCATCACCCCCGTCGGCACCGTGAAGAGCGCGGGCGCCGAGTGGACCCAGGGCGACGGCACCCCCGGCCCGGTCACCCTCAAGCTGCGCGAGCGGCTGCTCGACATCCAGCGCGGCGTCGTCGAGGACACCCACGGCTGGATGCACCCGCTCGCGTAAGCGCCGTTCGTACGCCGCCCGGAGGCGCGCGAAGGCCGTTCGGGGACGCCCACCAGGGGGTCAAGGCTGACGACGCCGCCCGGAGGTGCGCGAAGGCCGTGCCCGGTGTCTCGCCGGGCACGGCCTTCGCGCCCGCATCCTGAGACGGGGCGGGGCACGGAGGCGGTCCTGTGCCAGACTGCTCCCGTGTCCTCGTTCGTCATGATTATTGGCAACAGGCGCGCCGGTCCGCAGTGACCGTCCCGTACCACCACGTACGGCACGGCCACCGTGCCCCAGACCCGCGCGCAGACCTCTCGCACCCGCGAGGGGTTTTTTGTTTTCCGGCCCTCACCTCGGCCGGGACGCGAGGCGCGCGGGATGATGGGGGCAAGTGGAGCCAGACCGTCCGGATCCACTCACCCGACAGGAGTCAGACCAGCAATGACCACCGAGGCCAAGGCCACCGACGACAGCTTCCATGTCTTCGACACCACGCTGCGCGACGGTTCACAGCGTGAAGGCATCAACCTGACGGTCGCCGACAAACTGACCATCGCCCGCCACCTGGACGACTTCGGCGTCGGCTTCATCGAGGGCGGCTGGCCGGGCGCCAACCCCCGCGACACCGAGTTCTTCGCCCGCGCGCGCCAGGAGATCGAGTTCAAGAACGCCGAGCTGGTCGCCTTCGGCGCCACCCGCAGGGCGGGCGGCTCGGCGGCCCAGGACCCCCAGGTCAAGGCGCTCCTGGAGTCGGGTGCCCCGGTGATCACGCTGGTCGCCAAGTCCCACGACCGCCATGTGGAGCTGGCCCTGCGCACCACCCTGGAGGAGAACCTGGAGATGGTCCGCGACACCGTCTCCCACCTCCGCGAGCAGGGCCGCCGGGTCTTCGTGGACTGCGAGCACTTCTTCGACGGCTACCGCGCCAACCCCGAGTACGCCAAGGCCGTCGTCAAGGCCGCCGCCGAGGCCGGCGCGGACGTCGTCATCCTCTGCGACACCAACGGCGGGATGCTCCCGGCCCAGGTCCAGGCCGTCGTCGCCACCGTCCTCGCCGACACCGGCGCCCGGCTCGGCATCCACGCCCAGGACGACACCGGCTGCGCCGTCGCCAACACCCTGGCCGCCGTGGACGCGGGCGCCACCCACGTCCAGTGCACCGCCAACGGCTACGGCGAGCGGGTCGGCAACGCCAACCTCTTCCCCGTCGTCGCCGCACTGGAACTCAAGTACGGCAAGAGAGTGCTGCCCGAGGGCGCGCTCGCCGACATGACCCGCGTCTCGCACGCCATCGCCGAGGTCGTCAACCTCACCCCCTCCACCCACCAGCCCTACGTCGGTGTCTCCGCCTTCGCGCACAAGGCCGGGCTGCACGCCTCCGCGATCAAGGTGGACCCGGACCTCTACCAGCACATCGACCCCGCCCTGGTCGGCAACACCATGCGGATGCTGGTCTCCGACATGGCCGGACGGGCCTCCATCGAGCTCAAGAGCGACGAGCTGGGCATCGACCTCGGCGGCGACCGCGAGCTGGTCGGCCGGGTCGTGGAGCGGGTCAAGGAGCGCGAACTCAAGGGCTACACCTACGAGGCGGCCGACGCCTCCTTCGAACTCCTGCTGCGCGCCGAGGCCGAGGGCCGGGTGCGGCGCTACTTCCGTACCGAGTCCTGGCGCGCCATCGTCGAGGACCGCCCCGACGGCATCCACGCCAACGAGGCGACCGTGAAGCTCTGGGCCAAGGGCGAGCGCATCGTCGCCACCGCCGAGGGCAACGGCCCGGTCAACGCGCTTGACCGGTCGCTGCGGGTGGCCCTGGAGCGGATCTACCCGCAGCTCGCCAAGCTGGAGCTGGTGGACTACAAGGTCCGCATCCTGGAGGGCCGCACCGGCACCGACTCCACCACCCGCGTCCTGATCACCACCGGTGACGGCACCGCCGAGTGGTCGACCGTCGGGGTCGGGGAGAACATCATCGCCGCGTCCTGGCAGGCGCTGGAGGACGCGTACACCTACGGCCTGCTGCGCGCCGGCGTCGAGCCCACCGACTGACACGGCGGCACGGCACAACCACCCGACGCACCGCCCCCGTTCGCCCGCCGGTCCCCGGTGGAGCGAGCGGGGGCGCGCGCGTTTCGAGACCCCGTACGGGGTGAGAGTGAACTGCCTTCGCAGGCTCACGTCAAGAGCCTGTGCGTTCAGGAGTTGAACGAAAAGCTCTTCCCGTCCCCGTTATCAGATGGGTACGGACCAATGTCGACGTGAAGTATTGACGGTCGTGTTCCAGCGGGGTTAACTCACGCCACCAACGCCGGTACCGGTTCCGGAACCGGTTGCGGTACCGGTTCCGTCACCGGCCGTTCTCTGTCCCGTTGTGCGCTCTGTCCCGTTGTGTCCTGGAGGCTCGATGCGTGTCACCATCGCTGATGTCGCCCGCGAGGCCGGCGTCAGCAAGACGACCGTGTCCCGGGTGATCAACACCAAGGGCGAGGTGGACGGTTCGACGGCCGCCCGTGTTCGTGAAGTGATCGCACAGCTCGGTTACGTGCCCAGCTCGGGCGCCGTCGGCCTGGCCCGCGGCAGCAGCCGTACGGTCGGCATGCTGGTGCCCTCGCTGACCTGGCCCTGGATGGGCGAGGTGCTGCAAGGCGTCGTCGACACCGTCGAGGCCGCCGACTACGGGCTGCTGCTGTTCACCTGCAACCGCGGGGCCGAGTCCGTCCAGCGCTTCACCAGCCAGGTGTCGGCGCGGGCCTTCGACGGACTGGTCGTGGTGGAACCCGAGAACACCCTCGGCCACCTCACCGAACTGCACCGCGACGGCCTCCCGATCGTGCTGATCGACGATCGCGGCCACCACCCCGAATTCCCCTCCGTCGTGACCACCAATCACGAAGGAGGCGCGTCGGCCGCCCGTCATCTGCGGGACGCCGGCCGCACCAGGCCCGTCGTGATCACGGGCCCCGAGGACTTCGGCTGCGTACGCGACCGGCTGGCGGGATTCCTCTCGGTCCTGCCCACCGGCCTCGTCGTCCGCGGGGACTTCACCGAACGCAGCGGCCGACTGGCCGTGGAGGAACTCCTCGCATCCGGCACGGAGTTCGACTCGGTCTTCGCGCACAACGACATCACCGCGGCAGGCGTGCTGCGGGCGCTGCGCGCCGCGGGACGGACCGTGCCCGGTGACATCGCGGTGGTCGGCTTCGACGACATCCCGATGGCCGAGCACACCGAACCGCCCCTGACCACCGTGCGCCAGCCCACCCGGCAGATGGGTGAGACGGCCGCACGGATGCTGCTCTCCCACCTCGGCGGCACGCCCGTACCCGACGCCCCGGTCGTGCTGCCCACCGAACTGGTCGTGCGCCACTCGGCGCCCTAGCGGACAGGGCACCCCCAGGCCCGCACCGCACCGCACCCGTTACGCCCGCACTCGGCGCGCCGAGCGCTGCCCGTTTCCGGATCTCCCAGACCCGCCAGTCCCTCCTGGAGTCGTTATGTCCGCACGCCGTCACACGCTCAGAGCCGCCGCGCTCGCCACCGCGGTGGTCGCACTCGCCGCAGGCTGTTCCTCGGCCAACTCGAACCACAACAAGAACGGCGGCAGCGCCGCGTCGGGCGTCCTGACCCTGGGCAAGCCGGACGGACCGCAGACGAACAACAGCAACCCCTTCCTCAGCACCTCGGCCGGCGCCACCCTCGGCTACCGCTACATGATCTACGAGCCGCTGGCGATGACGAGCCAGATCCGGCCGGCCGACAAGGCCGACCCGTGGCTGGCGACCGAGTGGAAGTGGGACCTCAACTACACCAAGGTCACCTTCACCCTCGACGACCGGGCCAAGTGGGCCGACGGCAAGCCGCTGACCGCCGAGGACGTGGCGTTCACCTTCGACCTGCTGAAGAAGCACCCGGCGCTCAACGGCAACGGCATCGCCTTCAGCGGGATCAAGGTCAAGGACAAGAAGGTCATCCTGACCTTCGACGAGTCGCAGTACGTCAACCAGAACAAGATCATCCAGCAGTTCATCGTGCCCAAGCACATCTGGGAGGGCGTCAAGGACCCGGAGACCTGGCCCAACCGCACCCCCGTCGGCTCGGGCCCGTACAAGCTGAAGACCTTCACCCCGCAGACCACCACGCTGACCGCCACGCCCACCTACTGGAAGGGCGCGACGAAGGTCAAGGAGCTGCGCTACAGCACGTACAACGACAACAGCGCCGCCACCACCGCGCTGGCCAGCGGCAAGCTGGAGTGGTCGTTCGTCTTCATGCCGGACTACAAGAAGCTGTTCATCGCCAAGGACCCGGACAACCACAAGCTGTGGTTCCCCTCCGGGCTCGGCATCCACGGCCTGTGGTTCAACACCGCCCGCAAGCCGTTCGACAACCCGGCGCTGCGCAAGGCCATGGCGATGGTCGTGGACCGCAACGCGATCTACACCCAGGCCGAGGCGACGCTCTACCCGGAGATCACCAACCCCACCGGCATCCCGCTGCCCGCCGGTGAGTCGTTCATCGCCCCCGAGTACAAGAAGGCCACCACCAAGCCGGACGTCGAGGGTGCCAAGGAGGTCCTGGAGAAGGCCGGCTTCACGCTCAGCGGCGGTGTGCTCAAGGACCCGAGCGGCAAGCCGGTGAAGCTGACGTTCACCGACCCGGCCGGCTGGAACGACTACATCACCGGCCTCGCGATCATCAAGGACAACATCAAGAAGATCGGCATCGAGGCCAAGGTCAAGACGCAGACCGCCGAGGCATGGGGCACGGACGTCGCCAACGGCAACTTCGACGCCACCCTGCACTGGACCAACAGCGGCGCCACCCCGTACGACATGTACCAGAACATCATGGACGGCGCGCTGCTCCAGCCCATCGGCAAGGCATCCCAGCTCGGCAACTTCGGCCGCTTCAAGAACACCGAGGCGACCGAGGCGCTGAAGGACTTCGCCCAGGCCACCACGGACACCGCCCGCACCTCGGCGATGAACACCCTCCAGAAGATCATGGTCGAGGAGGCGCCGATGATCCCGACCGCGGCCGCGCCCATCGGGGCGGAGTACTCCACCAAGAACTGGGTGGGCTGGCCCACCGAGGACGACCCGTACGCCGACCCGCAGCACACCCAGCCCTCGTCGCTGGAAGTCGTGCTGAAGCTCAAGCCCTCCAAGTAGGACCAGGGATTCCAGGTACCGGCCATGTCTGAACAGCCAGAGAACAACCACGTCGTGCTCGAAGCACGCGGAGTCACCAAGCACTTCGCCGTGCGGCGCACCGGCCGCGATCTCCTCGCGGGCAAGCGCCGTACCGTCCACGCCGTCGACGACGTCTCGCTGCAACTGCGGCGCGGCACCGTCACGGCACTGGTGGGGGAGTCGGGCTCCGGGAAGTCCACCGTCGCCAGACTGCTCGCCCAGCTGTATCCGCTCACCTCGGGCGAGATCCACCTGGGCGGGCAGCCGGTGAAGGCCGGACGTGGCCGGTCCTTCCGCAGTTACGTACGCCGGGTCCAGCTCATCTTCCAGGACCCGTTCGCCTCGCTGAACCCGGTGCACACCGTGCGCTACCACCTGACCCGGTCGCTCAAGATCCACGGCCGGGCGGGCAGCGGCGAGGCGGAACTGGAAAAGAACCTGACCGCTCTGCTGAACCGCGTCCAGCTGACTCCTCCTCATCAGTATCTGGACAAGTTCCCGCACGAGCTGTCGGGAGGTCAGCGCCAGCGCGTGGCCATCGCCCGCGCGCTCGGCGCCGACCCCCAGGTCCTCCTGGCCGACGAGCCGGTCTCGATGCTGGACGTCTCCATCCGGCTCGGGGTGCTCAACCTGCTCAAGGACCTCAAGGACCGCCTCCGCCTCGCGATCCTCTACATCACCCACGACATCGCCTCCGCCCGCTACTTCGCGGACACCACGCTGGTGATGTACGCGGGCCGGATCGTCGAGGGCGGTGACAGCGAGACCGTCACCCAGCGCCCCGCACACCCCTACACCCAGCTGCTCATCGCCTCGGCGCCCGACCCGGACCGGGTGGTCGCCGAGGAGCAGCAGGAGGAGACCGGCAGCGGCGAGCCCCCCTCGCTCATCGAGCCGCCGGCCGGCTGCCGCTTCCACCCCCGCTGCCCCAAGGCGATGGAGCGCTGCCGCACCGAGCTGCCGCCGCGCTTCGACCTCGCCGACGGCCAGTGGGCCGCCTGCTGGCTGTACGAGGGCACCGGCACCGCCCGCACCGACGACCACGAGAAGGAGGCTGCGAAGTGAAGTACCTGCTCCAACGGCTCGCCTTCTACCTGGTCACCGCCTGGGCCGCCATCACGATCAACTTCCTCATCCCGCGGCTGATGCCCGGCGACCCCGTCCAGTCCCTCATCGCCCGCTACCAGGGCCAGCTGGACACGAGCGCCATCGCCTCGCTGAAGGCCCTGTTCGGCCTCGACAAGAAGCAGTCGATCTGGGAGCAGTACACCGACTACTGGTCGCACCTGCTCCACGGCGACCTCGGCATGTCGTTCACCTTCTTCCCGACCCCGGTCAGCGAGGTCATCAGCCAGGCGCTGCCCTGGACGCTCGCGCTCGTCGGCATCACCACCCTGATCAGCTTCTTCCTCGGCACCGGCATCGGGGTCTTCACCGGCTGGCGGCGCGGCTCCTGGATGGACGGCCTGCTGCCCGTCACCACGTTCATCTCCGCCATCCCGTACTTCTGGCTCGGGCTCATCGCGATCTCGCTGTTCGCCGTGAAGTGGCCGCTCTTCCCCTTCGAGGGCGGGTACGACAACTCCCTGGTCCCGGCCTTCGACTGGCCGTTCATCTCCAGCGCGCTCTACCACGGCGTGCTGCCGGGCGTGACGATCGTCCTCAGCGCGGTGGCCGGCTGGATCCTCGGCATGCGCAACATGATGGTGACCGTCTCCAGCGAGGACTACGTCATGGTCGCCCAGGCCAAGGGCCTCTCCGAGCGCCGGGTGATGTTCGGATACGCGGCACGCAACGCGATCCTGCCCAACGTCTCCGGCTTCGCCCTCTCGCTCGGCCTCATCGTCGGCGGCACGCTCCTGGTGGAGATGGTCTTCAACTACCCGGGCATCGGCTTCCAGCTCCTCCAGGGCGTGGGCGCCAAGGACTACCCCCTCATGCAGGGCATCTTCCTGATCATCACGCTCTCCGTCCTCGTGGCGAACCTCCTCGCCGACGTCCTCTACATGGTCCTCGACCCCCGTACCCGAAGGGAGGCGTAGGGCTATGGCCGTCACCGCCACCGAGGTCGCCGTACTCGACGCCGCCGAAACCCCGGCAGCGAACAAACGCAGGTTCCGCTTCCTGCGCGGCCGCAAGACCGTCGTCGGACTGTGCATCCTGTTCTTCTTCGTACTGCTCGCGGTCATCGGTCCGTGGATCGCCCCGTACGACCCCGACGCGATGAGCCAGGAGCTGCTTCAGCCGCCCTCCGGTTCGCACTGGTTCGGCACCACGCAGACCGGTCAGGACGTGCTCTCGCAGATCCTCGTCGGCACCCGGGGCGTCCTGGTCGTCGGCTTCATCGCGGGCATCCTCGCCACCGCCCTGTCCGTGCTGATCGGGGTCACCGCCGGCTTCCTCGGCGGCGTGGCCGACGAGGCGCTGTCGCTGCTGTCGAACGTCTTCCTGGTCATCCCCGGACTCCCGCTGATCATCATCATCGCCAGCTTCGTCTCCGACACCGGCGACCTGCTGATCGCGTTCGTCATCGCCCTCACCTCCTGGGCCTGGGGCGCCCGCGTCCTGCGCGCCCAGACGCTGTCGCTGCGCCGCCGCGACTACGTGGAGGCGGCCCGCGCCACCGGCGAGCCGACCTGGCGCATCATCATCTTCGAGGTGATGCCCAACCTGACCGCGGTCATCGCCTCCGGCTTCGTCGGCACGGTCATCTTCGCGATCCTCTCCGAGATCACCCTCGCCTTCATCGGCGTCGCCGACATCTCCAACTGGAACTGGGGGACCGTCCTGTTCTGGGCGCAGTCCAACCAGGCACTCGCCCAGGGCGCCTGGTGGTGGTTCGTCCCGGCCGGGCTCTGCATCGCCCTGCTCGGCATGTCCCTCGCGCTCATCAACTTCGGCATCGACGAGTTCGTCAACCCGCGGCTGCGCACCGAGACCGGCGGCTCCCGCAAGATCCGGATGCGCGTCGGCTTCACCCCGGTGGCCCGGACCGGCACCACCCCGCATAAGGAGACCCGCTCATGAGCGAGCCCGTCCTCACCATCAGCGGCCTCAACGTCGACTACGGGACCGGCACCGACGCCGTGCACGCCCTGCGCGACGTCGACCTCACCCTGCACCGCGGCGAGGTCCTCGGCCTCGCCGGCGAGTCGGGCTCCGGCAAGTCCACCCTGGCCTACGCGGTCACCCGGCTGCTCTCCCCGCCCGGGGTGATCACCGGCGGCGACGTCCACTACCACCAGCGCGACGGCTCCGCCCTGGACCTGCTGGCCCTGTCGGCGGCCGAGCTGCGCGCCTTCCGCTGGCAGGAGCTGTCGATCGTCTTCCAGGGCGCGATGAACTCCCTCAACCCGGTGCACACGGTCCACAGCCAGCTCACCGACGTCCTCCAGGCCCACCGCCCGGACATGAGGAAGAACAAGCGCACCGACCGGGCCAAGGAACTGCTGAACCTGGTCGGGATATCCGCCGACCGGCTCGGCGCCTACCCGCACCAGCTCTCCGGCGGCATGCGCCAGCGCGTGATGATCGCGATGGCGCTCGCCCTGGAACCCGAGATCGTCATCATGGACGAACCCACCACCGCGCTCGACGTCGTCATGCAGCGCCAGATCCTGCGCCAGCTGGTCAGGCTCCGCGAGGAACTGGGCTTCTCGGTCGTCTTCATCACCCACGACATCTCGCTGCTGATCGAGTTCTCCGACCGGATCGCGATCATGTACGGCGGCCGGATCGTGGAGCAGGCCGGCGCCTCCGAGATCTACCGCGACCCCCGCCACCCCTACAGCGCCGGGCTGCTGCACTCCTTCCCCGCCCTGCACGGCCCCCGCCGCGAACTCAGCGGCATCCCCGGCTCGCCCCCGCACCTGTCGGCGATGCCGGCCGGCTGCGCCTTCCACCCCCGCTGCGCCAAGAAGGTCGATGGCTGCGACACCCATGTCCCGGTGCTCGCGACGCCGGACGCGGACGGCTCCCGCTCGGTGGCCTGCTGGCTCCACCACGAGGCCCCGGCGGCCGCCGCCCGTTCGTAGCGTTTCTGAGCCACACACCACAGGAGAACCATGAACCTCGTCACCCCCCAGGCATACGCCCGCGAGATCGCCGCCCAGGCCGTATCCGGCCTGCCCGCCGACTTCCGCTGGGGCGTCGCCACAGCCGCGTACCAGATCGAGGGAGCGGCGGCCGAGGACGGCAGGACGCCGTCCATCTGGGACACGTACTGCAGGGTGCCGGGCATGGTCGTCCGCGGCGAGAACGGTGACGTGGCCTGCGACCACTACCACCGGATGCCCGAGGACGTGCGGCTCATCGCGGACCTCGGCGTCGACACGTACCGCTTCTCGCTGGCCTGGCCGCGCATCCAGCCGGGCGGCCGGGGCCCCGCCAATCCGAAGGGCCTGGACTTCTACAAGCGTCTGGTGGACGAGCTGGAGGCCAAGGGCATCACCCCCTGGGTCACGCTCTACCACTGGGACCTGCCGCAGGAGCTGGAGGACGCGGGCGGCTGGCCGGTCCGCGACACCGCCTACCGCTTCGCCGAGTACGCCGCCCTTGCCTACGAAGCGCTGGGCGACCGGGTCAAGCACTGGACGACGCTGAACGAGCCCTGGTGCTCGGCGATGCTCGGCTACGCCTACGGCAACCAGGCGCCCGGCCGGCAGAACTTCGGCGAGGCGATCCACGCCGTCCACCACCTGCTCCTCGGCCACGGCCTCGCCTCGCAGCACCTGCGCGAGCAGGCCGCCGCGCGCGGCAACGAGCTGGAGCTCGGCCTCACCCTCAACCTGGGCACCGCCACCCCCGAGACCGACAGCCACGAGGACGCCGAGGCATGCCGCCGCGCCGACGGACTCGGCGCCCGGATCTACCTGGATCCGGTCGCCAAGGGTGCCTACCCCGAGGACATCGTCACCGACCTCGCCGCCCAGGGCATCGAACTCCCCGTCCAGGACGGCGACCTGGCCGTCATCTCCACCCCGCTGGACGTCCTCGGCGTCAACTTCTACCGGGGCACGCTCTTCTCCGGCGTGACCGAGGAGGGCGCGACCACGGACGCCGAGGGACTGCCCGTCACCCGGGCCGTGGAGCGCGACCTGCCGCGCACCGCCATGGACTGGGAGATCACCCCCACCGCCCTCACCGACCTGCTCGTCCGTCTGGAGAACGACTACGGCCTCCCGACGGTCATCACCGAGAACGGTGCCGCCTTCGACGACACCGTCTCCGAGGACGGCGAGATCCACGATGCCGACCGCACCACCTATCTCGCCGACCACATCGCCGCCGTCGCCGCCGCCCGCACCCGGGGCGCCGACGTCCGGGGGTACTTCGCCTGGTCGCTGATGGACAACTTCGAGTGGTCCTACGGCTACGACAAGCGATTCGGCATCGTCCGCGTCGACTACGACACGCAGGTGCGGACGCTCAAGGACAGCGCCAAGTGGTACCGCGACACCATCCGCCTCACCCGCAACGCGTAGCCGCGCCCGCGCGCGTGGCCGCGCCACCCTCACGGATACGAACGGGAGCCCCACCGTGCCCTCTCGTACGACTCTGGCAGCCACCACCGCCGCTCTGATCGCCCTCGCCGCCCCCATGGCCTTCGCCGCCCCGGCCCCCCGGCCGGCGGCGGCCCAGGCCGCGGCCTGGGACACCGACCGGGCGGCCGCCGCCCACACCGCCGACCCCGGATCGGTCACCGCGTCCGGCAGCGAGAACGACGCCACCGGGCCGGGGGCCGCCGCTGACGGCGACGGAGCCACCCGCTGGTCCAGCGACTTCGCCGACGACGCCTGGATACGGGTCGACCTCGGCTCCGTCATCCGGATCAGCCGGGTCACCCTGGACTGGGAAGCCGCCTACGGCAAGAAGTACGTCCTGGAGGTGTCCAGGAACGGCACCGACTGGACCACCTTCTACACCGAGGACGACGGCACCGGCGGCAGCGTCACCGCGCACACCTACCCGCAGGAGGTCACCGGCCGCTACGTCCGGATGCGCGGCATCCAGCGCGCCACCCCCTGGGGCTACTCCCTGTACTCCTTCAAGGTGTACGGCGGTGAGCAGGCCCCCGCCTCCACGACCCGCACCAACCTCGCCCTGAACCACCCCGCGTACGGCGACCTCTACCAGCACGCCGGCAACTCACCGGCCTTCGTGACCGACGGCGGCTGGCCGGCCGACCTGAAGGCCGACCAGTCGCGCTGGTCCAGCGACTGGAACGCCAACCGCTGGGTCGGCGTCGACCTCGGAGCCACCTCCACGATCGACACCGTCGACCTGTACTGGGAGGCCGCCTACGCGGTCGACTACCGCATCCAGGTCTCCGACGACAACCGCACCTGGCGCACCGTCTACCAGCCCTCGGCCGCCGAAGCCGCCGCCCGCCGCGCCGACGTGAAGGCCCCCGGCGACGCGGTCGGCCGCCACGACACCGTCACCCTGCCCACCCCGGCGACCGGCCGCTACGTCCGGATGCTCGGCGTCGAGCGCCGCTCGTTCTACAACCCGGCGCCCTCGACCGCCCAGTTCGGCTACTCCCTCTACGAGTTCCAGGTCTGGGGCACCGGAGGCAGCGCGAACGCCGCCTACCCGGCCCTGCCCAAGGACCCCGGCGGCGCGTACAGCACCACGTTCTTCGACGACTTCAACGGCTCGGGCCTGGACCGCTCCAAGTGGCGGGTCGTGCGCACCGGCACGGAGATGGGCCCGGTCAACGGCGAGTCGCAGGCATACGTCGACTCGCCGGAGAACATCCGCACCGAGAACGGCGCCCTCGTCCTTCAGTCGAAGTACTGCAAGGGCTGCACCCCGACGCCCAACGGCACCTTCGACTTCACCTCCGGCCGCATCGACACCAACACCAAGTTCGACTTCACCTACGGCAAGGTCAGCGCCCGTATGAAGCTGCCGGTCGGCGACGGCTTCTGGCCCGCCTTCTGGCTGCTCGGCAGCAACGTGGACGACCCGGACGTCTCCTGGCCCGGCTCGGGCGAGACGGACATCATGGAGAACATCGGCTACGGCGACTGGACCAGCTCCGCCCTGCACGGCCCCGGCTACTCGGCCGACGGCAACATCGGCGCGCAGCAGACCTATCCGAACGGCGGCCGCGCCGACGAGTGGCACACCTACGGCGTCGAGTGGACGCCCGAAGGCATGACGTTCACCGTCGACGACCGGGTCGTGCAGACGACCTCCCGCCAGAAGACGGAGTCCACCCGCGGCCAGTGGGTCTTCGACCACAACCAGTACGTGATCCTCAACCTGGCCCTCGGCGGCGCCTACCCCGGCGGATGGAACCAGGTCAGTCAGCCCTACTGGGGTCTCCCGCAGTCCAGCGTCGACCGCATCGCGCAGGGCGGTATCAAGGCGGAGATCGACTGGGTGCGGGTCGAGCAGAAGAAGTAGCCGCACCGACCCCTCGCGTCACGCCACCCCCCGGCCCAACCGAACCCCCGCGCGCGGCACGGCACCCGCACCCGCTGTGCCGCGCGCGGCCACCGTACGAAGGAGCCGCACATGCCACCCCGCACCCGTCACCGGGCGAGACCCACGACCGCCGCACTGGCCGCCGCCGCCGTCCTGGCCGGCCTGCTCGCCGGCGCCGTCCCCAGCGCGGCCGCCCCGGCCGCCGACGAACCGGCGCCCGTCGCCGTCGACCGGTTCGAGGGCGAGGTGCCCTTCGCCCAGCAGCCGGCCGAGGGCATCTTCACCTGGGGCGGCGACGCCGACGACCCGCCCGCCCTGGCGCTGAAGGACCGGACGGACGCCCCCGAGGGCGCCAAGGTCCTCGAAGGCAGCTACGACATCAGCGGCTACGGCGGCTTCAGCCACGACTACGCCGCCGACCAGCCCGCCCACGACTGGTCCGCCCACAAGGGCATCCGCTTCTGGTGGTACGGCCAGAACACCGCCCCCCTGCCGCCCGGTTCGGGCAAGCGGATCGCCTTCGAGATCAAGGACGGCGGCGCCAACGGCGAGGCGTCCGAGCTGTGGACGACCTCCTTCACCGACGACTGGGAGGGCTGGCACCAGGTCGAGATCCCGTTCGCCGACTTCACCTACCGGGGTGACTACCAGCCAGTCGGCGGCATCGACCAGGTCCTCGGCCTCGACGAGATGTGGGGCTACGCCCTCACCCTGCCGACCGGCGCCCCCGGCAAGTTCGCCATGGACGGCGTGGAGCTGTACGGCAAGGCCGACGCGGCCCTGAAGGCGAGCGTCGTCACCGACGCGGCGGTGCTCCCGGTCAAGCAGGGCGCGACCGCCACCCTCGGCCTCACGGTCGCCACGACCGGCTCCGCCCCGCTGGAGGAGCCCGTCACCGTCGCCTACGAGACCACGGGCGGCACCGCGAAGGCGGGTACCGACTTCACCCCGGTCAGCGGTACCTACACCTTCCCCGCGGGCACCGCATCCGGCACCACGCACAAGGTCTCCGTCGCCACGAAGAAGGTGGCCGGCGCCGCCTCCGCGAAGACGGTCCCGCTCCAGCTGACCGTCACCGGCGCCAAGGCGCCCAAGGAGAACCCGCAGGTCGTCATCGACGCCCACGGGCTGCCCTACCAGAACGCGAAGCTGCCGGTGAAGCAGCGGGTCGCCGACCTGCTCGCCCGGATGTCGCCCGCCGAGAAGGCCGGCCAGATGACCCAGGCCGAGCGCAACGCGCTCGCCTCGCAGGGCGACATCGCCACCTACGACCTCGGCTCGCTGCTCTCCGGCGGCGGCTCGGTCCCCACGCCCAACACCCCCGAGGCGTGGGCGAAGATGGTCGACGGCTACCAGCTGCGCGCCCAGGCCACCCGCTTCCAGATCCCGCTGATCTACGGCGTGGACGCGGTGCACGGCCACAACAACCTGGTCGGCGCCACGATCATGCCGCACAACATCGGCCTCGGCGCCACGCGCGACCCGAAGACCGCCGAGAAGACCGGCGCCGTCACCGCGAGCGAGGTGCGCGCCACCGGCGTCCCGTGGGACTTCGCGCCCTGCCTCTGCGTCTCGCGCGACGAGCGCTGGGGCCGTACCTACGAGTCCTACGGTGAGGACCCGGCCCTCGTGGAGTCCCTGGAGACCGTCATCCAGGGCATGCAGGGCGCCGCGTCCGGCAAGGACCTCGCCCGCAACGACAAGGTGCTGGCCACCGCCAAGCACTTCGTCGGCGACGGCGGCACGGAGTACGGCTCATCGACCACCGGTTCGTACCCGATCGACCAGGGCGTCACCAAGGTCACCCGGCAGGAGCTGGAGGCCGTCCACCTGGCGCCCTTCACGGAGTCGGTGAAGCGCGGGGTCGGCACGGTCATGCCGTCGTACTCCTCGCTCGACATCATCGGGGACGACGAGGGCCCGGTGAAGATGCACGCCAACGCCGCGATGATCAACGGCGTCCTCAAGGACCGGATGGGCTTCGAGGGCTTCGTCATCAGCGACTACCAGGCGATCGACCAGATCCCCGGCGACTACGCGAGCGACGTGCGGACCTCGATCAACGCCGGGCTCGACATGATCATGGTCCCGACGGCGTACAAGGACTTCACCAAGACGCTCCAGGACGAGGTCACCGCCGGCCGCATCCCGCAGGCCCGGATCGATGACGCGGTCTCCCGCATCCTGACCCAGAAGTTCAAGCTGGGCCTGTTCGAGAAGCCGTACGCGGACACCTCCGACCTGAAGAAGATCGGTTCGGCCGAGCACCGGGCCGTGGCCCGCGACGCCGCCGCCAAGTCCCAGGTGCTGCTGAAGAACGACGGCGGTGTGCTGCCGCTGAAGTCCTCGCAGAAGGTGTACGTGGCCGGCTCCAACGCCGACGACATCGGCAACCAGGCCGGCGGCTGGACGGTCAGCTGGCAGGGCTCCTCCGGCGACATCACCCCGGGCACGACGATCCTGTCGGCCATGAAGAAGGACGCCGCGTCCGTCACGTACTCCAAGGACGCGTCCGCCGACACGGCCGGCTACGACGTCGGTGTGGTGGTCGTCGGTGAGACCCCGTACGCGGAGGGCGTCGGAGACGTCGGCAACGGGCACGACCTGGAGCTGTCCGCCGCCGACAAGGCGGCGGTCGACAAGGTCTGCGCCGCGATGAAGTGCGCGGTCCTGATCGTCTCGGGCCGCCCCCAGCTCATCGGGGACAGGCTCGGCGACATCGACGCGCTGGTGGCCTCCTGGCTGCCGGGCACCGAGGGCGACGGCGTGGCCGACGTGCTCTTCGGCAAGCGGGCCTTCACCGGGCAGCTGCCGGTGACCTGGCCGAAGTCCACATCCCAGCTGCCGATCAACGTGGGCGACGCGGCGTACGACCCGCAGTTCCCGTACGGCTGGGGGCTCACCACGCTGACCAAGCCCCCGGCGGGCGGCGAGCTCACGCTCACCGCGCTCGGGCTGGCCGCCCAGGTCGCCGAGAAGACCGGCCTCGGCCGCACGGACGTGGGCCGCGTCATCGTCGGCCAGGCCCGGCTGCTGGTCCAGCAGAAGATCGGCGGGAAGCTGACCGAGAAGGTGTCCAAGCCGTTCGCGGACGCCGACCACCTGCTGCTCACCGGTGATCTGACCGGTGCGGTGGCGAAGCTCAGGACGGCCTACCGGGCCGCCTGACGGACGCGGGGCGGGCGGGCGGCACGGGAGGCCGCCCGCCCGCTCCGTCTTTCCGCCCGCCCGTTTCGCACGCGTGTGCGTTAGCTTGGGAGTATGCGGAACCGGTCGTTCCCCACCTCTGCGGTCCCGGCCCTCCTGGCGGGACTCCTGATGGCGCTGTCCGCCCTCGCCCTGTTCCTGGCCCCCGCCGCCCCGGCCGCGACCGGCGCCTCCACCGTGGACGACGTCGCCCAGGCCCTGCGCAAGGGGCCCGTCTACGTCGACCCGGCCGCGTCCGACCAGCTCTCCCGGGGCCAGGCCGCCGCGCTCAGCAAGAAGATCAAGGACGCGGACAAGCCGGTCTTCGTGGCCGTGCTGCCCAGGAGCGCCGCCTTCCCCGAGGACAGCGTCCTGCGCACCCTGCGCACCGACACCGGGATCACCGGCGTCTACGCGATACGCCTCGGCGACGGCTTCAACGCGGGCGCCGACCCGCAGGTGATGTCCCGGAGCGCGGTCATCAACCTCACCGCCGCCGTGAAGACGCCCGGCGCGGACACCGACGCCGCGACCCAGCTGAACGCCTTCGTGGACCGGGCCGTCGAACAGGCCCGCGGCCACGCGCCCGGCTCCTGGGGCGGCGGCGGCTCCTCGGCCGGGCGGGGCTCGACCGCCGTCGGCCTGGCCGTGGCCGGGGGCGTGGTGGTCCTCGGCGGGGCCGCCGCGTACACGGTCGTACGCCGGGGCCGCAGGCGCAGGGAGACCGAGGAGCGGGCCGCGCTCGACAAGCTGCGGGTGGTCGTGGACGAGGACATCACGGCGTACGGCGAGACTTTGGAACGGCTCGACTTCCACCCGGCGGAGGCCGGTGCCGACGACGCGATGCGCGCCGACTACGAGCGCGCCCTCGACTCCTACGAGAGCGCCAAGTCCCGTATGGCGCACGCCGGTCACCCCTCGGACGTGCGCGGGGTGACCCAGGCCCTGGAGGACGGGCGCTACTCGCTGGCCGTGCTGGACGCCCGCCGCTCGGGCCACGAGATCCCGGCCCGCCGCCCGCCCTGCTTCTTCGACCCGCGCCACGGCCCCTCGGTCGCCGACGTCCGCTGGGCCCCGGCCCGCGGTACGGCCCGCGAGGTGCCGGTGTGCGCCGCCGACGAGGTGCGGCTGCGCGACGGCGAGGACCCGATGAGCCGCACCGTCGAGGTGGGCGACGGCACCCGCCGCCCCTACTGGGAGGCGGGCCCGGCCTACGGCCCCTGGGCGGGCGGCTACTTCGGCGGCGGCCTGCTCCCCGGCCTCCTGGTGGGCACCATGCTCGGCTCGATGCTCGCCACCCCGGCCTACGCGGCGGACTACGGGGGCGGCGACTTCGGCGGGGGCGACTTCTCCGGCGGTGACTTCTCCGGCTCGGACTTCGACTCGTCCGGCTTCGGCGGCGGCGGGTTCGGGGACGGCGGAGGCTTCGGTGACGGCGGAGGTTTCGGTGACGGGGGCGGCTTCGGCGGCGGCGGCGGTGACTTCGGGGGCGGCTTCTGACGCCCCCGCGCAGGCCGTGAGCAAGGGGTGCGGGACCACATTCCCGCACCCCTTACTGTGCGCAACGAGCAGGCCGGCTCAGCCGCGACCGCCGTGGGCGCGCTCGAAGGAGGCGAAGGCCACCTCCTGGCGCCACTCGGTCGCCGCCTTCGGGTTCGCTGCCAGGTACTGGGCGCAGCGCGCGCTCGGGCGGCCGTCACCGGGGCGGTCGGCCCGGCAGGCGGGCACCGGCCGGTAGCCGGAGGGCGCGGAACCGGCGGCCCACAGGGAGCGGCCGTCGCGGAAGGCGTACTCCAGCGAGGCGCGGGCCAGGTCCTTCAGCTCGGTGTACGACAGGCCGTACGTCTTCGCGGCGTACTGGTACTCGTGGCTGATGTCGATCCGCGAGACCCCCGGGTCGTCGGTGGACAGCACGATCGGGACGCCGTAGCGGCGGTACGCGTTGAACGGGTGGTCGTCGCCCGCGATGCCGAGGATCTGCTTGTTGCTGGAGAACGGCACCTCGACGGCGACGTGCCGCCGGGCCATCGTCCGGGCCAGCTGCCGCCAGTCGTCCTCGTGGACCAGGTCCACACCGTGCCCGATGCGCTCGGCCCCGGCGACCCGCACCGCCTCGTTGATGTGGAAGGTCAGGTCCTCCGGCTTGACCAGGCCGGGCGCCAGCTCACCGGCGTGCAGGGTGAGGTGGGCGCCCGGGTACTGCCCGCGCAGGTACTTCAGCATCCGCATCTGGAGGCTGTAGTCGCGCAGCGAGGTCTCGCCGTCCTCCGGCTGTACGAGGTTGACGGCGACGAACCTCGGGTCGCGCTCGGCCAGCCGCATGCCGACCGCGATCTGCGTGAACACGCGGGCCGGGCTGCTGCCCCGGGAGACCTGGGAGATCCACCGGACGGGCAGCCGGCAGGCGGGGGCGGGGTGCGGGGTGTCGCAGTGCGCGGTCTGTCGGAACTGGGCGTCGGAGTCGTCGGCCTCCTCGACCCCCTCGTCCACCACCCGGTCGAGCTGTCCGCCGGCCAGGAGCTTGCGGTGGAGCGCGGCCGGGTCGGCGTCGTAACCCACCGTGTCGGCCAGCTTCTTGGCGCTGTCCGAGGCCGGGCTGACCATCGTCTCCAGATAGAACTGGTTCTGCTTGACGGCGGTGTCGGCGACGTTGGCCAGCATCTTGCCCCGGTCGTACCAGGTCGCCATGGAGAACTTGCCGAAGGTGTCGAAGAAGTGGTCGTGGCCGGACTGGTCGGCCGGGAAGTCCTGCATCGACCACGCCCGGACGATCTGCTGCCGGAACGCGCTGTCCGTCCGCGCGTCGGCGGCGGGCCGGGTGCCCGGGCCGCACGGCGGGGCCACCGCCGTCATCGTCGCGTCGATGCACAGGTCGTGGTCGGTCGCGAGCTTGATCAGGTACTCGGTCGTGACCGCGCCCGACAGGTGGTTGTGCAGGTCACCGCCCTTGGGCAGGTCCTTGAAGAAGGCCCGCAGCCGCGCGGGCCGGTTCTGCGCGTCCCTGAGGTAGGCGGCGGTCGCGCGCTCGGCCGGGGTCACCACGCGGGGCGAGGAGTCCGGTAGCGGCGCGGCGGTCGCCGGGATCGCCGGGAGCAGGGTCAGGACGGCGAGTGCGCCGCCGAATCCGGCCAGCAGGGTGGACTTGGGACGGCGTGCCGTCCGATGGGTAATGATCACCGCCGAATGATCGCTTCCGGTGAGAGCATTTCCCATCGAATCCCGCATACCACCGGAAACGTCCACTCGATCGAGTGCGCGGACCTACCCGTCAGTTCGGAAAACTTCCGTCGAGTGCCGGTCGTTTGTACAGCTCATCAAGGCGGAGAGAGGTGTAGACCACTAATGGCAACGGAAAACTATTTACCGCCCACCCGGTTCTGTGGCTCACTATGTCGTGTTCGCGACAACAACGCGCGTAGACCGTCGCCGGACAGCCTGTCCCCCCACAAGCAGGAGGCCGCCGTGTTCCCCCGCAGCATTTCCCTCAAGCCCACCCAGAAGAGACTCACCGTGGCCGGTGTCATCGGCACGAGCGCCGTGCTGCTGCTCGGTCTGCTGTCCGGCGGCACCGCGTCGGCGGCGCCCGCGCCGGCCAATCCCGTGCCGTACGGCCAGGGCTACATGGGCGTCGGTTACATCCAGGACGCCAAGGACTTCAAGCCGGACACCCGGCAGCTGCACCTTGCCCCCCGCGCCGACGCCAACCTCAAGGCGAACCCCGAGGGCATCGACGTCTCCGGCTGGCAGGGCGGCATCAACTGGAGCTCGGTGCGCGGCGCGGGCATCGAGTTCGCCTGGATGAAGGCGACCGAGGGTCTGACGTACAAGGACTCGACGTTCAGTGCCAACTACCTGAACGCCTACAACGCCGGTGTGATCCGGGGCGCGTACCACTACGCGCGGCCCGACGTCTCCGGCGGTGCGGCCCAGGCGGACTTCTTCGCCAGCAACGGCGGCGCCTGGTCCCGCGACAACCTCACGCTCCCCGGCGTGCTCGACATCGAGGGCACCTGCTACGGCTACTCCCAGGCCGGCATGCAGCAGTGGATTCTCGACTTCTACAACAAGTACAAGGCCCGTACAGGCCGTGACGTCGTGATCTACACCAGCCCGAGCTGGTGGAACACCTGCACCGGCGGCTGGAGCGGCATGTCCGCCCGCAGCCCCCTGTGGGTCGCGAACTGGACCACCGGCACCCCCAGCATCCCGTCGGGCTTCCCCTTCTATACGGTCTGGCAGTACACCTCCACCGGCGCGGTGAACGGTGTCTCCGGCAACGTCGACCGGGACCGCTTCAGCGGTGACCGCTCCCGCCTGCTGGCCCTGGCCAACAACACACCGTGACGGCGGACACCGCACCACACCGCCCCCTCCCCGGGCGTGGCCTCTGAATGAGGGGTACGAGGGCCGGAGTGGCCGCAACCGGCCGCTCCGGCCCTCGTCCGTCCTCCCCGAGCCCCGCCCGGCTCCACGAGACCGTTCACGAAGGAGCACGACATGACATCCCCCCTCAGCAGGCGCGGTGCCCTGATCGCCGGGGCGGCGGCCCTGGCCGCCGGACTGGGACCGGCGGCCTCCGAGGCCGCCGCACGCGCGCCCGAGGTCGCGCGCCCCCGCTTCTCCGCCCTGTCCCCGCAGCAGCGCGCCGGACAGTGCGTCATCCACTCCTACCCCGGGCTCACACCCCCCGCCTCCCTGATGAACGCCATCAAGGAGGGCCGCACGGCCGGGGTGATCTTCTTCGGCGAGAACATCCAGAACCTGAGCCAGATCGAGAGCGTCATCAAGTCGATGAACGCGGCCCACGCCTCGTCCCCCGTGAAGGCCCCGCTGCTCCTGATGACCGACCAGGAGGGCGGCATGATCCGCCGCCTGCCCGGGGAGCCCGTCATGTCCGCCAAGGACGTCGGCGCCTCCGCCGACCCGCGCCAGTGGGCCGACTTCACCGGCAGCGGCGCGGGCATGAACCTCGCGGGCATCGGCATGAACGTCAACCTCGCGCCGGTCCTCGACGTCTACCGCGCGGACGGCGACTTCACGGACCAGTACAAGCGGTCCTACAGCAAGTCGGCCGCCGCGGTGGCCAGTTGCGGCAAGACCTTCATCACCGCCCAGCAGGCCGTCGGTGTCGCCGCCACCGCCAAGCACTTCCCGGGCCTCGGCCCCGCCACCGCGAGCCAGAACACCGACCTGCGCCCCGTCACCATCACCACGTCCGCGGCCACCCTGCGCAGCGTGGACGAGGCTCCGTACAAGGACGCCATAGCCGCCGGCACGAAGCTCGTCATGCTGTCCTGGGCCATCTACACCGCGCTGGACCCCAGCCGTCCCGCCGGTCTGTCCCCGACCGTCGTCGGCGAGCTGCGCAACCGCCTCGGCTACACCGGTGTCACCATCACCGACGCGCTGGAGGCGGGCGCCCTGACGCCCTTCGGAACCACCTCGCAGGTCGCCGTGAAGGCCGCCGCCGCGGGCATGGACCTGCTGCTCTGCTCCTCGCGCAGCGTCTCCCAGGGCGACGCTGCGGTGACCGCCCTGAGCGACGCGCTCGGGACCGGCGCGCTGGACGCGGCGGCGTTCGAAGCCGCCGCCGCACGCGTCAACGCCCTGCGCGCGGGCCTGTAGCTAGACGTTCGCCCGGAGGAACGCGGTCCAGGCGTGCGGCGGGACGGTGAGGACCGGCCCGTCGCTCACCTTGGAGTCCCGCACGTGCACGGCGGCGGGGTGCGCGGCGACCTCTACGCAGTTGCCGCCCTGGTCGCTGCTGTAACTGGACTTGCGCCAGTCGTACGCGACTTCGATGCAGTCGCCGCCCTGGCTACCGCTGTAGCTGGACTTGAACCAGTTGAGGCCGGTGCGGTGTGCTGCGCGAGTCATCTCTCTCCAAGCAGGTGTTCCAGTAGGCGAATGCTCTCCTCGGGTGAGAGCGCCTGCGAACGCAGCATCGCATATTTCAACTGGAGCAGGCTGACCTCGTCTGGGTCATCGTGGAGAAAGCTGACGCGCTGCCCTTCGACGTACGCGAGGTGGTCGTGATCCGGGGTCTCCAGCAGCACCATGGGCCCGGTGAGCCCCGCGTGCTTGGGCGTCTTCATCGGCATGATCTGGAGCCCCAGGAAGGGTAGATCCGCACACTTGCGGAGGTGCGCGATCTGATTCCGCAGCACTGCGGGGTCCCCGATCTCGCTCCGCAGAATGCTCTCCTCCAGGATGAAGTGGAGCATGGGGCGCGGTTTGCGTACGAGGAGCCGCTGTCGATCCAGGCGCGCGGCAACCCACTCCTCCTGCTCGTCCTCCTCGATGGGTGGGTAGTGGCAGGAGAAGATGAAGCGCGCGTACTCCTCCGTCTGCAGGAGTCCGGGGATCACCTGGGTCTCGTACGACTGCAGGGCCACCGCGGCCTGCTCGTACTCCACGAAGTCCTGGACGAACGCCGGGAACCGCTCCTTCTCCGGCACCTTCTCCACGGCGACCTTCAAGGCCCCCTTGGTTTCCAGTAGTTCGTCCAACATGATGGCGAAGTCCAGCTGGAGCGGCCGCCGCCCCTGCTCGATCGACGCGATCGTGTCCTCGCTGACACGGCACCGCTCCGCGAGCGTCGCCTGTGTCATCCGGGCCGCCCTGCGGAACATGGCCAGTTGGGCGCCGATCACGTGCCAGGACGTGACGCGCTTCCTCTTCGCTTGCTGCATGCAGTCCCTCTCCCCGTTCGTGCCTCTCAATGACCCGTCAGCCGTCGTACATCGACTCCGTACGACCTGACTCCCTGCATAACCGTAGTGACGGTATGTGACCTTCGCCTCATGAACGAAACAACTCAACTCCCCGACTTCCGCGAGGCTTTCTACCGCCGCGAGCGCAGGTCGGTGCCGCTCGTACGGAAGTTCGTACGGGAGGTGCTGGTCGACTGGGCGTGCGAGGAGCACAAGGTGTGCGCGGACGACGTGCTGCTCTGCGTGAGCGAACTCGCGACCAACGCGCTCGTGCACGGCGTGCCGCCGGGGCGCGGGTTCCGGCTGTTCCTGTACTGGGAGAAGGCCGAGGGCCGGCTCCGGGTCGAGATGCACGACAGCGGGGACGGTGAGGTGCCGGAGGCCGTGCCGTGCCCCGAGCCGACCGCCGAGGGCGGGCGCGGGCTGATGCTGGTGGCGGCGCTCGCCGAGGCGTGGGGGGTCGGGGAGCGGAATCCGGGGAAGATCGTGTGGTGCGAGTTTGCCGCCCCGGCAAGGATGTTTGCCGAGGCGACGGGCGGGGCGCACCATCTCCGGTAGATGGAGGTGTGCGCATGAGCGACATGACGCAGATGTACGACGTGGTGGTCATCGGCGGCGGGGCCGCGGGTCTGAGCGGGGCACTGGCCCTGGCGCGGGCCCGCCGGTCGGTGCTGGTGATCGACGCGGGCAGGCCGCGCAACGCCCCCGCGTCCCACGTGCACAACTACCTGGGCCGCGAGGGCACGCCGCCCGCGGAGCTCCTGGCGGTCGGCCGGGACGAGGTGACCGGCTACGGGGCCGAGATCGTGGAGGGCGAGGTCACGGTGGTCGAGAGGCTGCCGGAGGGGGCCGGGTTCCGGGTCGTACGGGGGGACGGGACGGCCGTGACGGCGCGCCGGCTGCTCGTCACGACCGGTCTGGTGGACGAGCTGCCGCCGATCCCGGGCCTGGCCGAGCGGTGGGGCCACGAGGTGCTGCACTGCCCGTACTGCCACGGCTGGGAGGTCAGGGACTCGGCGATCGGCATCGTGGCTTCGAGTCCCATGGCCGTGCACCAGGCGCTGCTGTGGCGGCAGTGGAGCGACGACATCACGCTCTTCCTGCACCAGGGGCCGGAGCCCGGCGAGGAGGAGTACGAGCAGCTGGCCGCGCGCGGCATCGCGATCGTGGACGGCGAGGTGGCCGGTGTGGAGGTGAGCGGCGGCCGGCTGACCGGGGTGCGGCTGGCGGGCGGCCGGGTGGTGGCGCGGGACGCGGTGGTCGTACAGCCGCGGTTCACGGCGCGTTCCGGCGTACTCGAAAGCCTCGGGCTGCGGCCGGCCCCGCTGGAGATGGGCGGGCACACCCTCGGGGCGTACATCGAGGCCGACCCGACGGGGGCCACGGACGTGCCCGGGGTGTGGGTGGCCGGCAATGTGGCGAGCCTGATGGAGCAGGTCATCGGCTCGGCGGCGGCCGGGCTGAAGGCGGGCAGCGCCATCAACGGGGACCTCGTCACCGAGGACACCCGGCGCGCGGTCGAGGCGCGCGACGCGCCCTCGGACGCGGAGCTGTGGGACAACCGCTACCGCGAGAGCCACCGCATCTGGAGCGGCAAGCCCAACAGCGTGCTCGTCCGCGAGACCGAGGAGCTGAAGCCGGGCCGGGCGCTGGACCTCGGGTGCGGGGAGGGGGCCGACGCGGTCTGGCTGGCGCGGCAGGGCTGGCAGGTCACCGCGACGGACATCTCGCGCGTCGCACTGGCACGGGCCGCCGAGCACGCGGCCGAGGCGGAGGTCTCCGAGCAGATCGACTGGCAGTTCCACGACCTGGGGGCCACGTTCCCCGAGGGCGCGTACGACCTCGTCTCGGCGCAGTTCCTGCACTCCATGGGCGACCTGCCGCGTGAGCGGATTCTGCGCCGGGCGGCGCGGGCGGTCGCGCCCGGGGGCGTACTCCTGATCGTCGGGCACGCGGGCTTCCCGCCGTGGGACCACCACCACGCGCAGATGCAGCTCCCGACCACCGACGAGGTGCTGGCCTCGCTCGAACTGCCGGAGGGGGAGTGGGAGGTGCTGCTCAGCGCGGAGCACGAGCGGGTCCAGAACGACCCGGACGGCAACCCCGTCACCCGTACGGACAACGCGCTGAAGGTCCGGCGCCGCTGACCTGAAGCCGTATAGGGCGTGGACTGTCCTATACGGCTTCTAGTGTCGTTCGTGCAGGCGGAACAGGAACGACGAAGGGCAGATCCATGAGCGACACCGCGACGGACACCAACACGACGGCCACCACGTCCGGCCTGGACGCCGAGCGCGCGGACCTGCTGGAGGCACTGGCCAAGCAGCGGCACTTCCTGCGGTTCACCGCCCGCGACCTGACGGACGAGCAGGCCGGGCAGCGGACCACGGCGAGCGAGCTGTGTGTGGGCGGGCTCATCAAGCACGTCACGAACACCGAACGGAGCTGGGCCGACTTCATGGTGGAAGGGGCCGCGAACATGCCCGACTTCACCGCGATGACGGAGGCCGACTTCGCGAAGCGGGCCGAATCATTCGCGATGCAGCCGGGGGAGACCCTGGCGGGCGTGCTGGACGCGTACGCCGAGGTGGCCCGCCGTACCGACGAACTGATCGCCTCGCTGCCCGACCTGGGCGTCACGCACGCGCTGCCGAAGGCCCCGTGGTTCGACGGGGACGCGCGGTGGTCGGCCCGCCGGGCGGTGATGCACGTGCTGGCCGAGACCGCGCAGCACGCAGGGCACGCCGACATCATCCGCGAGGCGCTGGACGGCGCCCAGAGCATGGCCTGACCGGCGCCCGCACCCACCCCCGGCACGCCGAGCGCCCGCCGTCCTCCCCGGAAACGGGAGCGGGCGGCGGGCGCGCTCGGCCGGGGGAGACCCCGGGAAGATCAGGCGGCGGCCTTGATCGCGGAGATGTCGAAGTTCAGCTTCACCTTGTCGCTGACCATCACGCCGCCGGTCTCCAGCGCCGCGTTCCAGGTCAGGCCCCAGTCGGAGCGCAGGATCTCGGCGCTGCCCTCGAAGCCGACGCGCTCGTTGCCGTAGACGTCGGTGGCGGAGCCGTTGAACTCCAGGTCGATGGAGAGCGGGCGGCTCACGTCCTTGATGGTGAGGTCGCCGGTGACGCGGTACTTGTCGCCGCCGAGCTGTTCGGCGGACGTCGAGCGGAACGTCATCAGGGGGAACTTCTCGGCGTCGAAGAAGTCGCCGCTGACCAGGTGGGCGTCGCGGTCGGCGATGCCCGTGTCCACGCTGGCGATCTTCACGTCGATCGAGGCGGCCGAGGCGGCCGGGTCGGAGCCGTTCAGCTTCAGGGAGCCCTCGTGCTCGCCGAAGGAGCCGCGCACGTTGGTGACCATGGCGTGACGCACGGTGAAGCCGATGCTGCTGTGCGCCGGGTCGATCGTGTAGTCACCCGTGAGGGCGGCCAGGGCGGGGTCGACGTCGGTCGTGGTCACAGCGGTCGCGGTGTCGTTGTTCTTGCGGTTGAACAGAGCCATGGCTCCTCCTCGGGGACGGGGTCGAGCCGAGGCCCGACGTGTTGTTTAACCTTCAACGACATTCACTGTAGACCCATCTTGTTCAAAGTTCAACATCTCCGGTCGGGACTGTTGCGGCCCTCGCCGTCTGTTCGCGCGGCCGTTACGGAAGGCCCTCTGGTGACGCGCGTAGAACTCGGGCACCATCTTCCTGTCAGGATTGTCATGCACAGGAGGAGACCCCCCATGGTGTTCCGCGCGCCCCACGTGTCCCGGATGACGCTGCGCCCCGTCCTCACCGCCCTCGCCCTCGTCCTCGGCGTCCTCTTCGCCCCCGGCATCGGCGTCGTCAGCGGTACGACGGACGCCTTCGCCGTCACCAAGCTCACCCACAGCCAGGCGACTTCGCGCTTCAGCTCGTCCGGCGTGACCTGGTCGTCCTCGGGCGGCTGTTCCAACCGCAACGTCTCCACCTGCACCTCGTTCGACCAGCTCAACCTGCCGACCGCCCAGGGCGCCCAGACCCTCAAGAGCGCCACGGGCTGCGCCCTGAACATCACCGGGGGCACCGAGACCGGGCACGCCGGCGGCACGTACTCGCACTGGAACGGCTACAAGCTCGACCTCGGCAAGACCACCTGCCTCACCAACTACATCAAGAGCGCCTTCAGCTACATCGGCCTGCGCGGTGACGGGGCGCCCCAGTACAAGTCCGCCTCCGGCAACGTCTACGCCGACGAGGGCAACCACTGGGACGTGACGTACTACAACTGCGGCGGCTGCTGAGCCGGGTGACGAGGGAGCCGGGCGCGGCGTTCGAGGCGCGCGGTCCGACCGGGGTCGCGCACCTGGCCCGCGGCCTGAGCGGACACCCCTGTGGACAAGCGTGTGCCCCCGTCCCGCCCGGACGGGGGCACACGCGGTCTTGGAGCGGTGGCGTCAGGAGCCGACGCTCACCGTGAACCGCCGCGGGTTGCCGTCGTTCGCGGCGCCCGAGACGTCCGGCTCGCCGTCCGGGCGCACGTCGTCGTACGGGAAGGCGTACCCGATCGGGCTGTTGGCGTGGACGATCCGCGACCAGTGGTTGGTCACCGCGCCCTGGTAGTAGTCGGCCACCGAGGTGCCGTTCGGCTGGTCGGGGTGGCTGAGCATGATCGAGCGGTTGAAGCCGGCCGCGAGCCGGGCCAGCAGCGCCTTCTTGTCGTCGTTGTCCGCCGGGTTGTTGGTGAAGGGCCCGTGGTTGCAGGTGAAGATGTCCTTGGAGACGGGCTTGGAGAAGGTGTGCCCGCCGTCGAAGGTCAGGGTGTCGCCGCTGACCCGCCCGGCGCGGACGCCGCGCCCGCCCTGGAGGTCGATGCGCAGGTCGGTCGAGCGGTACTTCTCCCAGACCTCGTCGATCTGCGCGGTGAACAGGTCGCGGAACGGCATCTGGTCCGGGCGGTCGAAGTAGGGCGCCATCAGGTTCTGCGGCGAGACGACCCGCAGCACGCTGCCGTCCGAGCCGCGCGTCACCAGCTGGTCCCAGGGCTGGCCGTCGGCCGCCGCCTGGGCGATCAGGCCGTCCGCGATGCGCTGCACGGCACCGTCCGGGAGCGGGGCCACGGTGTGCGTGGAGTCGCCCTCCAGGGTCAGCCCGATCGGCAGGGCCGTCACCAGGTCGACGTAGCTGATGTTGGCGTACAGCTGCTGCGGGTTGAACGTGAACTCGCAGAACGACCAGGTGCGTCCGTAGTTCGGGTCCGTGGAGGTGGCGAAGGCCGGCTCGACCAGGGCCGGGCCCGGGTTCAGGTAGAAGTCCAGGGTGTCGTCGCGGACGAAGTAGACGCGCGCGCCGTACATCTGGGGCAGGGTCAGCACGACGGGCCCGGCGCCCGCCCCGTTCAGCGGGATGGCGCAGTCCACCGGCAGCGGGGTCTGCGGGGCGGCGGGGGAGTCCGGGTGGTAGACGCTCCCGTCGGCGCGCAGCAGGACCCAGCGGTCGGTGCCCTGCTCGTGGCCGGTGACGTAGGCGTTGACGCGGCCGGGCAGCGAGCGGTTCTCCAGGGCCAGTTCGCAGGTGGCCGCGGACGCGGACGCGCTCGGACTCAGGGCGCTTCCCCACAGGGGGTAGGTGAGCGCGGTGGCGGTGGCGGCGGCGCCGCCCGTGAGGAACTTCCGGCGCGAAATCATGAGGCGACTCCGGGGGTACGTGGGGGGTGCGTGGGGGCGCGGACGGGTGAACCGTGCGGGGAGGTGGAACGGGGGCGTCCGCGGTGCGCACCACTTTCGCGACGCGCGGCGCGGGCGTCAAGACTTGTGACTGAGAGCGCTCTCAAAAAGAAGAACTCTTCACAACTCGACGCTGTTCGGCGCCACTTGGCGGGCTCGTGCGCGGGGCTTCGCGTAACGCGTGATCAGGAACTGAACGCGGTGCCCGGGATGTTCCGTATCCGCCCCACTTGGACTAACGCGGGGCGGTTGTTGGACTGGAGAAGCCCTCGGGGCCGTACGTCGTTGACGGTGCGCGGAGCCGACGACTACGCAATGCACATGTCACCAAGATTCACTCCGGTGGGCGCCGCAGCCGCCGCTTCAGCCGCCGTCCTGGCCCTGGTGGGGACCGCGCTCCCCGCCGTCGCCGCCACCCCCACGCCCGCCGCGGCCGGCAGCGCCGTCCCCGCGGGCAGCCCCGTCCTCTCCTCCGCGCAGCTCGCGGTCGCCGTCGCCGCCGACTTCCCGCGCGTCCTCACGTACACCGACCGCGCCTCCGGCAAGCAGCTGACCGGCAGCACCCGGCCGGTCACCGCCGTCACCCTGAACGGGACCGCGCACCCGGTGAAGCTCAAGGGCGCCCCGAAGACCACCAGGTCGGCCGCCCGCTACACGCTCGCCTTCACCGACCTGCCCGGTGTCGAGATCGACGCCACGCTGTCGGTGTCCGGGCGCACCACCACCTTCAAGGTGACCGCCGTCCGCGACACCGCCGCCTTCCGGGTCTCCACGATCGACATACCCGGCCACGACCTGGTCTCCGTCGCCAGCACCGACGCCGGGGCCGCGACCGCCTTCACCCGGCTGGACACCGACTCCACGAAGACCGCCGACGTCTTCGCGGACGTCACCAAGGACACCCCGGCCGACTCCGCGCCCTCCGGGGCCACCTACGCGATCCTCAACACCGGCTCGCTGGCCGCCGCCGTCGAGTCCAACTCCTCCTACGACAAGCCCTCCGGGGCCACCGGCGGCGACGACGCCCGCTTCTGGCACCAGGCCCGCAAGGAGGACGACGGCTCCACCCGGGTCGCCGTCTGGTCCGGGCAGTGGACCTACCGGGGCGAGGGGGCGCCGAAGCCGGAGAGCGGTGAGAACCTGCCCTGGGCCAAGGTCGTCGTCACGCCCGACGCCAACGGCGACAGGACCGTCGACTGGCAGGACGGCGCCGTGGCGTTCCGCTCGATCGGCGTGGTCGCGCCGGGCAGCGAGGACACCGCGGACCGGGTGGTCACGCACATCCCGTTCAACTTCGCCAGCCAGGCCACCCACCCCTTCCTGCGCACCCTGGACGACGTCAAGCGGATCTCCCTGTCCACGGACGGCCTCGGCCAGCTCGCCCTGCTCAAGGGGTACGCCTCCGAGGGCCACGACTCCGCCCACCCCGACTACGGCGGCGACTACAACAAGCGCGCCGGCGGGCTGAAGGACCTCAACGCCCTGCTGAAGGACGGCAAGAAGTGGGGCGCGACCTTCGGCGTCCACGTCAACGCCACGGAGGCGTACCCGGAGGCGAAGGCGTTCGACGAACAGCTCGTCGACAAGACGAAGCCGGGCTGGAACTGGCTGGGCCAGAGCTACTACATCGACCAGCGCCGCGACATCAACAGCGGCGACCTCGCCAAGCGCTTCCAGCAACTGCGCGACGAGACCGGCTCCAACCTCTCCATGCTGTACATCGACGTGTACTACACGCACGGCTGGATCGCCGACAAGACCGTCCAGGCCCTCCAGAAGCAGGGCTGGAACGTCTCCAGCGAGTGGGCCGACAAGTTCGAGCGGGCCTCGCTCTGGTCGCACTGGGCCAATGACCTCGACTACGGCGGCGCCACCAACAAGGGCCTCAACTCGAAGATCATCCGGTTCATCCGCAACGGCGAGAAGGACGTCTGGAACAACGACCCGGTCCTCGGCCAGAGCGCCATCGCCGAGTTCGAGGGCTGGACCGGCGAGACCGACTGGAACACCTTCTACGACAACATCTGGCAGCGCAATCTGCCCGCCAAGTACCTCCAGCAGCAGCAGATCACCCGCTGGGACGGCAACGACGTCACCCTCACCGGCGGGATCAGCGGCACGGTCGAGGACGGGAAGCGGACCTTCTACGACCACGGCCGCAAGGTGCTCAGCGGCACCGACTACCTCCTCCCGTGGGACGGCGGCAAGAAGCTGTACCACTACAGCCAGGAGGGCGGTACGAGCAGCTGGGCGGTGCCGTCGAAGGGCACGTACACCGTCTACGAGCTCACCGACAACGGCCGCGTCAAGACCGGCACCGTCCGCCCGGTCAACGGGAAGATCACGCTGAAGGCCGAGGCCGGGCAGCCGTACGTCCTCTACCCGCACCAGGCCCCCAAGGCCGCCGGCCCCAAGTGGGGCGAGGACACGCTCGTCGCCGACCCCGGCTTCAACGACGACCGGCTCGGCGACTGGTCCAGGACCGGCACCGCCGTCCGCGACACCGACACCCAGGGCCGCAACAGCGCGAAGCTCTCCGGCACCGGCACCGCCGCGCTCTCCCAGCGCATCGACGGACTGAAGCCCGGCGCCCGCTACACCGCGTCCGCCCTCATCGAGGTCGAACCCGGCAAGAGCAGGCACACCACCATCTCGGCCGGCGGGAAGTCCGTCGCCGTGGACCGCTCCACCGCCAAGGACTACGTCGCCGCTTCCGACTGGCACGGCACGTACTTCCAGCGCGCCGAGGTCAACTTCACCGCCCCCGCCAACGGCCGCACCACCCTGCGCATCGAGGCCGCGAAGGGCAGCGCGGCGACCGTCCGCGCCGACGACGTACGCATCGTCGCCAATGCGCCCACGACCAAGAAGAACACCGTCGTGCACGAGGACTTCGAGGACGTCGACCAGGGCTGGGGCCCCTTCCTCAAGGGCGACGCGGGCGGCTCCACCGACCCCCGCACCGTCATCTCCCAGCTGCACGCCCCGTACACCCAGGCAGGCTGGAACGGGAAGCTCATCGACGACGTGCTCAGCGGCAAGGAGTCGCTGAAGGTCCACGAGGAGAACACCGGGCTCGTCTACCGCACCGCCCCCTGGACCGTGCCGATGACCGAAGGACACCGCTACAAGGTCGAGTACGACTACCAGTCCAGCCACGCCGGGGCCTACGAGTGGGTCGACGGCTACGACCGGATCACCGCCGACGGCAAGCCCGCCTCGGTCGAGACCCGGACCACCGCCATCGGCGCCCAGCACACCACCGGCCGCTTCTCCGAGACCGTCACGGCGGGCTGCGGTGACACCTGGACCGGTCTGCGCAAGCGCGGCGACGCCCCCGAGGGCGCCGACTTCGTCCTCGACGGCTTCACCGTCACCGACCTCGGCAAGGCCCCCGCCGACGAGCAGGCCGCCTGCGGCACGCTCACGGTCGCGGCCGCCGCCGAGACCCTGGAACCGGGCACCGCCAACACCGTCGAAGCGAGCTTCACCAACCACGAGTCCACCGCCGCCACCGGCGTCTCGGTGAACCTGACCCTCCCCGAGGGCTGGGCGGCCGAGCCCGCCGGCGCCGTCACCTTCGACTCGGTCGCGCCCGGTGCCAAGGTGACCGCGAGCTGGCAGGTCACCCCGCCGGTGGACGCGGAGTACCGCACGTACGCCCTGGCCTCCGAGGCGTCGTACACGACCGGCGACGGGCAGCGGAAGCTCGGCGCGCAGACCTCCGTACGCACCCTGCCGCCGCCGCCCACCACGGACAGCTGGGCCAGCGACCTGGACTGGACGGCCTCCTCCAACGGCTGGGGGCCGGTCGAGCGCGACCTGTCCAACGGCGAGACCGGCACCGGTGACGGCACCGCGCTCACCATCGGCGGCACGGTCTACGAGAAGGGCCTCGGCAGCCACGCCCCGGCCACCATCCGCTACTACCTCGGCGGCCGGTGCACCTCCTTCACCGCCGAAGTGGGCGTGGACGACGTGCAGAAGACCGCCGGGAGCGTGCAGTTCTCCGTGAAGGCGGACGGCACCGAGAAGGTGAAGTCGCCGGTGCTCAGGGCGGCCGACGCCGCCTGGTCGCTCACGGCCGACGTCACCGGCGCCAAGTACGTCGAGCTGATCGCCGGCGACGGCGGCGACGGCAACGGCAACGACCACGCCGACTGGGGCAGCGCCCGCTTCCACTGCGGAAGCTGAACCACTCGGGCACAGGGGGGCGGGGGCCGCGCAGGCCCCGCCCCCTGTGCCGTCACCACCCTCCTGGCTCACCGGTGTGTGCGGCAGACCACAGCGAGACCTTTGTGGGACCTCCACAAACGATGGCGGGTACCGGCTGGTACTTCGCCTGCATGGCTCCGGGCTTATGTCAGGCTCCACCAGTAAACCGGGCAGGAGACTGTACGGAGTCGACGGCGGGGTTTTCTTGGCAGGGTTCGTAGGGTCGATACATGACCGTTGTGGACGAAACCCAGGGCGAGCCGAGCGACACCCGCGGCCGCGTGGCCGAACTGCTGGCGCTGCGCGAGCAGGCCCGGCGCGGACCCAGTGACCGGGCGACCGAGGCGCAGCACGCCAAGGGCAAGCTGACGGCCCGCGAGCGCATCGAGCTGCTGGTGGACCCGGGGTCGTTCCATGAGGTGGAGCAGTTGCGGCGGCACCGGGCGACGGGTTTCGGTCTGGAGGCGAAGAAGCCGTACACGGACGGTGTGATCACCGGCTGGGGCACGGTGGAGGGCCGGACGGTCTTCGTGTACGCGCACGATTTCCGGATCTTCGGCGGGGCGCTGGGCGAGGCCCACGCCACGAAGATCCACAAGATCATGGACATGGCCATCTCGGCCGGTGCGCCGCTGGTCTCCCTGAACGACGGCGCGGGGGCCCGTATCCAGGAGGGCGTCTCGGCGCTCGCCGGGTACGGCGGGATCTTCCAGCGCAACACCAGGGCGTCCGGGGTGATCCCGCAGATCAGTGTGATGCTCGGCCCGTGTGCGGGCGGTGCGGCCTACAGCCCGGCCCTGACCGACTTCGTGTTCATGGTCCGTGAGACCTCGCAGATGTTCATCACCGGTCCGGACGTCGTCAAGGCGGTCACCGGCGAGGAGATCACCCAGAACGGCCTGGGCGGCGCCGATGTGCACGCGGAGACCTCGGGCGTCGCGCACTTCGCGTACGACGACGAGGAGACCTGCATCGCCGAGGTCCGCTACCTCATCGGCATGCTGCCCTCCAACAACCGGGAGAACCCGCCCACCGCGGCGAGCGACGACCCCGCCGACCGGCGCGGCGACGCCCTCCTGGACCTGGTCCCGGCCGACGGCAACCGCCCGTACGACATGCACAAGGTGATCGAGGAGCTCGTCGACGACGGCGACTACCTGGAGATCCACGAGCGCTGGGCCCGCAACATCATCTGCGCGCTGGCCCGGATGGACGGCCAGGTCGTCGGCATCGTCGCCAACCAGCCCCAGGCGCTCGCCGGTGTGCTGGACATCGAAGCCTCCGAGAAGGCCGCACGGTTCGTCCAGATGTGCGATGCCTTCAACATCCCGCTGGTCACGCTGATCGATGTGCCGGGATTTCTGCCCGGCGTCGATCAGGAGCACGGTGGGATCATCCGGCACGGCGCGAAGCTGCTCTACGCCTACTGCAACGCCACCGTGCCCAGGATCTCGCTGATCCTGCGCAAGGCATACGGCGGCGCCTACATCGTCATGGACAGCCAGTCCATCGGTGCGGACCTCACCTACGCCTGGCCCACCAACGAGATCGCCGTCATGGGCGCCGAAGGCGCCGCCAACGTCATCTTCCGCCGCCAGATCGCCGAAGCCGAGGACCCCGAGGCCATGCGCACCCGCATGGTCAAGGAGTACAAGACCGAGCTGATGCACCCGTACTACGCCGCCGAGCGCGGCCTCGTCGACGACGTCATCGACCCGGCCGAGACCCGCGAGGTCCTGATCGCCTCGCTCGCGATGCTCCGCTCCAAGCACGCCGACCTGCCGGCCCGCAAGCACGGCAACCCCCCGCAGTAGTCCGAGGCCCCCGCAGCACCCCTGCGAGCCCCGCGAAGAACTGCCGAGAAGACGGAGAGACACACCCATGAGCCCTGCCACCGCCGAGTCCGTGCTGCGCGTCGAGAAGGGTCTCGCCGACCCCGAGGAGCTGGCCGCCATCACCGCGGTCCTGCTCGCCCGCGCCGCCGCCCAGCCCGCCGAGAGCCCCGCCCGGCGGGGCCGCGACACGGCCGGCTGGCGCCGCCTGGAGCGCACCCCCGGCTTCCGGGCGCCCCACAGCTGGCAGGGCTGACCCCGGGCGGGCCATATCGAGCCCGTCCGGCGATTGAGGACAAGCAAGGCCGCCAGGCCGAGCGGCACACGCACGAGGGTCCCGCACTCACAGGAGTGCGGGACCCTCGTGCGTACGGCAGCACCTACCGCAGGCGCGCCATCAGCGCATGCTCGACCAGCGTGATCAACGCGCTCTTCGCGTCCGCCCGGTGCCGCGCGTCCGTCGTCAGGATCGGGGTGTCGGGGCCGATCTGGAGTGCTTCGCGGACCTCGTCGGGGGTGTAGGGCTGGTGTCCGTCGAAGCCGTTGAGGGCGATGACGAAGGGGAGCCCGCTGTTCTCGAAGTAGTCGACGGCCGGGAAGCAGTCGGCGAGCCGGCGGGTGTCCACCAGGACCACCGCGCCGATGGCGCCGCGCACGAGGTCGTCCCACATGAACCAGAAGCGGTCCTGGCCCGGCGTACCGAAGAGGTACAGGATCAGGTCCTGGTCCAGCGTGATGCGGCCGAAGTCCATCGCCACCGTCGTGGTGGTCTTGTCCCCCGTGTGCGTCAGGTCGTCGATGCCCGCGGACGCGGACGTCATCACGGCTTCGGTGCGCAGCGGATTGATCTCCGAAACGGCACCGACAAACGTGGTCTTACCCACGCCGAAGCCCCCTGCCACCACGATCTTCGCCGAGGTAGTGGAGCGGGCCGCTCCGCCGCTAGAGCTTGCGAAGTCCACTGAGCACCCTTTCGAGCAGTGTCACATCTGGCTGGCCGCCGGCGGACTCGTCGCCGCCGGGCTGGTGGATAGCGACGAGTCCGGCCTCTGCCAGGTCGGCTACGAGGATCCGGGCCACGCCGAGGGGGATCGAGAGGAGGGCCGAGATCTCGGCCACCGACTTGATCTCGAAGCACAGCCGGCAGATCCGCTGGTGCTCGGGCAACTGCCCTTGCAGCCGGGACGGATCAGCCGTGGTACTGACCAACGCCTCAATGGCGAGTTGGTAGCGCGGTCGGGTCCGGCCACCTGTCATGGCGTACGGACGGACCAGCGGATTGTGCGCCGCCGGAGCCGGCTCGGGAGCCCGCCGCGGCTGCACGGGCTGGATGCGGGGCGGCTGCTGGGGACCGTCCAGCCGGTGCGGACGCTGCGGGCGTCCGGGCTGGTGGGGCTCCTGCTGCGGCCAGTCGTCGGAGATCTGGCCGTGCCGCGGCTGCCGGTACGGCTGATAGGGCTGCTGATCGCCCTGTCTGCCGGGTGTGGAGGGGAAGTTGAAACGTTCGTCCCCGTGCTCACCCGATACGTGCCGACCACCGTCGAACTGGTGCCCGCCTGGGGGTGTACCCACGATTCCTCCTCCGCCTGCCGGTCCCGAATCCAATGGGTCCGCGCCACCGCACCCTATGGCGCGGTGACGCGAAACGCACTGTCTGTCTACTAGTTAAGAAGACTCCCCTGAAGCTCGGCACGGAGGTCCGGAGTCAGGACGCTGCCGGCGCGGTCGACCAGAAGGGCCATTTCGTACCCGACCAGACCGATGTCGGCGTCCGGGTGCGCGAGAACGGCCAACGAGGATCCGTCGGAAACGGACATGATGAAGAGGAATCCACGCTCCATCTCCACAACCGTCTGATTCACCGCGCCGCCCTCGAAGATCCGCGAGGCGCCGGCCGTCAGCGAGGTCAGCCCGGAGGCGACCGCCGCCAGCTGGTCGGCACGGTCGCGCGGGAATCCCTCGGACATCGCCAGCAGGAGTCCGTCGGCGGAGACCACCACCGTGTGCGACACCCCGGGGGTGTTGTCCACGAAGTTGGTGATCAACCAGTTCAGATTCTGCGCCGCCTGGCTCATCGGGCTCACACTAACGCTCCTGGTTGTAGGTATTACTTGTGTCCGAACCCGCGTTGCGTCCCCGCAGGACACCGCGCCGCAGGTTGCTCAGCCTGCCCCGCACGTCCTCCGGAGCGCGGGAGACCTGGGGGCCGCCCTGCTGGGTCTGTTCAGCGGTGCCCTCGACCAGATTGGCCTTGGGCACGCGCCGGGGAAGACCGGACGGGGTGATCCCGCCCGCCTTCGGCTCCCGGAGCTTCTCGGCCCGCTCCCAGCGCTCGTCGTTGGCCGAGCGCCAGTCGTCGGAGCCGTTCGCGTCCTGCTGCGCCGGCGGCGTCCGCTGCGGCAGTTCCTGCTGCTGCGGCCGCTCCTGCGCGGCATCGGGCCGGCCGTTCCCGCTGCCCGTGGGCTGCCAGTGCTGCTGGCCGCCCCGGCGCGGAAGACCGGCTTCGGTGAGTTCGTGGCCGGCGTTCGGGAGGGGGCCCGAACGCTCGAAGCCTACGCGGTCCTGCGGCTCAGCGGGAGCGCTCGCGGCAGATTCCGCTTCCGCCTGCGCCACCGGCTCGAAACCACTCTGGTACGCGCCCTGATCAGCCCACTCTTCCTGCTGGGGCTGGACGGCGTACTGCTCGTCGTAAGCCTGCTGAGGCGCCTCGGGGGCCGCGTACGCCGCCTCCGGATAGCCACCCTGCGGGGTGCCGTAGCCGGGCTGCCGCCCGTCGTAGCCGGTGTCGTCGCGGTACGGGTCGTAGCCGCCGTCGTAGCCCGGCTGCACGTACCCCTGCCGGCCCGTCTGAAGGGCCTGCCCGTCCTGCTGCTGCGGGTCCTGGCCGTACTGCTGCGCGGCGTAGGCGTCCTGGGCGCTGACGCCGGTGGCGGCCTCGGAGCCGTACGCGGTCTCGGAGCCGTACGCGGTCTCGGAGCCGTACGCGGCCTCGGCGTACTGCTGCTCGCCGCCGGTCTGTGCCTCCAGCGCCGCGCGGCGTTCCTCGCGCATCAGCGAGCGGCCCACCGGGTCGAGCTGGGAGCCGTCCGCGGAGGGCTCCTCGTACCGCGAGTCGTCGAAGCCGAGTTCGGCCGCCGTGCGCAGCTGCGGCTGGTGCGGCAGGGCGTCGAAGCTCTCCTGCTGCGGAATCATCGAGGAGACGGTGAAGTCGTCCTGGTCGGGGGCGTCGCCGCCGCCACCGTGGGTGATCGCGTCCGGCAGCATGACCAGCGAGGTCGTGCCGGCCTGCTCGCCCGAGGGGCGCAGCTGGACCCGGATGCCGTGCCGGTCGGCGAGCCGCCCGACCACGAACAGGCCCATGCGCTGGGAGACCGCGGCGTCCACCGTCGGCGGGTTGGCCAGCTTGTGGTTGATGTCGGCGAAGTCCTCGCCGGTGAGGCCGATGCCCTTGTCGTGGATCTCGATCATCACGCGGCCGTCGGGCAGCCGGGTCGCGGTGACCCGCACCTTGGTCTGCGGCGAGGAGAACGTGGTGGCGTTCTCCAGCAGCTCGGCCAGCAGGTGCACGAGGTCGGTGACGGACTGGCCGTGGATCTCGGTCTCGGGGACGCCGGAGAGCTCGATGCGCTCGTAGGACTCCACCTCGGATGAGGCGGCCCGCAACACGTCCACCAGCGGCACCGGCTGGTTCCAGCGGCGGCCGGGCTCCTCGCCGGCGAGGACGAGGAGGTTCTCGCCGTTGCGCCGCATGCGGGTCGCCAGGTGGTCCAGCCGGAACAGGCTCTCCAGCTGGTCCGGGTCGGCCTCGTTGTTCTCCAGGTCGGTGATGAGGGTCAGCTGGCCCTCGATGAGCGACTGGTTGCGGCGCGAGAGGTTGGTGAAGATCGCGTTGACGTTGCCCCGGAGCATGGCCTGCTCGGCCGCGAGCCGGACCGCCTCGCGGTGCACCTGGTCGAAGGCGCGGGCGACCTCGCCGATCTCGTCCTGGGAGGTGATCGGGATCGGCTGGACACGGGTGTCGACCCGGCCCGGGTCGGTCCGCGAGAGCTGGTCGACCAGCGAGGGCAGCCGCTGCTCGGCGATGCCGAAGGCGGCGGTGCGCAGCCGGCGCATCGAGCGGCTCATCTGCCGGGCCATGAGCCCGGCCAGGACGAACGCGGCCAGCAGGGCGACGAGCACGATCGTGGCGTTGACGATGGCGTCGGTGCGGGCGTCGGATGAGATCTCCGCGGCCTCGGTCACGGCCCGGTCCACGAGCTCGTCCTCGACCGTGGTGTAGCCGTCGAACTTGGCGGTAGCCGCGGCCATCCAGGTCTCCGGGGTGATCCCCTTCGCCTTCAGCTGGGCGGGGTCCTTGCCGAGGCCGATCTCCTGGGCCATGCCGTCGTAGACCGAGCCGTCGACGGTGGGCGGCGTCACGAACGGTACCCCCGCCGCGTCGGCCTTGGCCTTGGCGGCCTTGAGGTCGGCGGCGCCGGCGGTGGCCTTGTCGGTCATCACCTTCCTCAGCCGGGCCGCGTCGGCCTCCGTACCACCGGAGGTGAACTCACCGAGGGCGATCTGCTCCAGGTAGTTGTACGAGCCGAAAGCCTTGACCTGGTCGTTGAACTTGCCGTTCTCCTTGCTGGGCCGCACCAGGAGGTGCGTGCCGATGGAGCGCTGAAGCGATTCTGCGGCCTTGGCCAGTTCGATCGCGTAGACGGTACGGCCGTAGCTGGTGATGTTGCCGGTGCCGAGACCGAGCTCGTTGCAGAACTCCATGAGGGAGTGCTGCACCTGGACGTAGCCCTCTTCGGTCTTCACCGGGTCCATGGCGGCCGTGTAGGCGGCCTTGCGCAGCTGCGGGAGCTTGGGCTCCTCCAGCTTGAACAGCTTGAGGCGGCGCTGCAGGCCGTCCTTGGCGGGCATGCCCTTCACGGCCTCGCCGAACTTCTCGGCGGCGGCGTCGGTGGTGGCCCGTGCCTGCGTGACGACCTCGTCGTCCCGCTTGTTCGACAGCAGGGGCTCGGCGGTGAGGTCGCGTTCGTTGAGCAGCGCCTGCCCGTACTCGGCGGCCGCGCGCACGATCAGCGCGGTCTTCTCCGCGTCCTGGGCCTCCTGCCAGGTGTTGATCGAGCCCTTCACCTGGAAGCCGCCCATGACCAGGCCGACCAGCACCGGGATCAGGAGGATCGCGTTCAGTCGGGTGGGCACCCGCCAGTTGCGCGGGGACAGCCTGCTGGTGCTGCCACCGGCCGGTATCCCTTCGGACACGTCGGCGGACGGCGCCGCGGCACGCGGCGGCGGGGTGAAGTTGCCCCGCTCCGCCCGCGCCGGGGAGCCCTCGTTGTTACGCCTCACTCGACCAACAACCTCTCGGCGTCGACACCTACGCTGTGCCGTGTTTGTTCAGGGTCGTACTACTCGGGAGTTGGTCGCATTGCAGCACGGCTACCTGCCCCGTTCCAAACAGTTGGAACGGGCGATTCCGAGTGGCGTACGCCTCAGATAAAACGGGCATAAAGAACGAGCCCCGCCAAAAGGCGGGGCTCATGTGAGCGCAGCGACACCGCTCGTGCGCATCCGGTGTCGGACGTGGGGCAATTCTCTGTCGAAACGTTATGAAGGCGGGGGCGGATCGTGTCAAAGGACACAGCCCGCCCCCGTGTGACTACTGTAACTGCCGTACGTCACTACCTACTTGCGGCTACTTGAGCCGAGCCATCAAAGCGTGCTCCACCAGCGTGATCAGACCGCTCTTCGCGTCGGCGCGGTGCCGTGCGTCGGTGGTGATGATCGGGGTGTCGGGGCCGATCTGGAGTGCTTCGCGGACCTCGTCGGGGGTGTAGGGCTGGTGTCCGTCGAAGCCGTTGAGGGCGATGACGAAGGGGAGCCCGCTGTTCTCGAAGTAGTCGACGGCCGGGAAGCAGTCGGCGAGCCGGCGGGTGTCCACCAGGACCACCGCGCCGATGGCGCCGCGCACGAGGTCGTCCCACATGAACCAGAAGCGGTCCTGGCCCGGCGTACCGAAGAGGTACAGGATCAGGTCCTGGTCCAGCGTGATGCGGCCGAAGTCCATCGCCACCGTCGTGGTGGTCTTGCCGCCGGTGTGCGTGAGGTCGTCGATGCCTGCGGACGCGGACGTCATCACGGCTTCGGTGCGCAGCGGATTGATCTCCGAAACGGCACCGACGAACGTGGTTTTGCCCACGCCGAACCCACCGGCCACGACGATCTTCGCCGAGGTGGTGGCCCGGGTCGCCGTACCGCCGTTAGAGCTTTCGAAGTCCACTGAGCACCCTTTCGAGCAGTGTCACATCCGGCGCGCCGCCGGCCTCTCCGTTGCCCGGCTGGTGGATGGCCACCATGCCGGCTTCCGCCAGGTCCGCGACGAGAATCCGCGCCACACCGAGGGGCATCGACAGCAGGGCCGAGACCTCGGCCACCGACTTGACCTCGCGGCACAGATGGCAGATCCGCTGATGCTCGGGGAGCAGGGTCCCCAGATGCGCGGGATCGGCCGTGGTGCTGACCAGTGCTTCTATCGCTAGCTGATAGCGCGGCCGGGTGCGTCCGCCGGTCATGGCGTACGGACGGACCAGCGGCTGGTCGCCCTCACCTTCGTACGACGCGTGACTGGACGCGCCGTACGGATCGGGTGAGGCGGGTGGCGGGGTCATGAATCCTCCGGGCGTGACAGCAGGGTGTCGGCTTGCCGTCTGAAGGGGCCGGTGGGGGGCTGTAAGCGGCCGGACGGGCGAGGGTTGAGTGCGGTACCTGGGTTGATCGTCTGTGTCACTGGTTCACGGCCGCCTAGTGGAGCAGGCTGCCCTGGAGCTCCGCACGGAGGTCCGGGGTCAGGACGGTGCCCGCTCGGTCCACCAGCAGAGCCATTTCGTAGCCGACCAGACCGATGTCGGCGTCCGGGTGGGCCAGTACGGCCAACGAGGAGCCGTCGGAGATGGACATGAGGAACAGGAAGCCGCGTTCCATCTCCACCACGGTCTGGCTCACGGCGCCGCCCTCGAAGATCCGGGAGGCACCTGCCGTCAGCGAGGTCAGTCCGGACGCGACGGCCGCCAACTGGTCGGCGCGGTCGCGCGGGAAACCTTCGGACATCGCCAGCAGCAGGCCGTCCGCCGAGACCACCACCGTGTGCGACACCCCGGGGGTGTTGTCCACGAAGTTGGTGATCAGCCAGTTCAGATTCTGTGCGGCCTGACTCATCGGGCTCAACTAACGCTCCTGCTGGTGAGTGGGGCCGAGGGGGAAACTGCCGGTCTGACCGCTGCCCGCCTGGCGTCCCTGCTGGATGCCGCGGCGCAGATTGGTCAGGCGCCCGCGCACGTCATCGGGCGCACGCGAGACCTGGGGACCGGACTGGTGGTTCTGCTGCTGGGCGGTACCCGGCACCAGGTTGGCGCGCGGGACCCGGCGAGGCAGACCCGACGTGGTGATTCCGCCCGCCGCGGGCTTCTTCACCCGCTCCGCCTGCCGGACGATCTCGTCGTTCGGCGAGGCGCGCCAGGCGCTCGTCGCCCCGGTGTCGCCGACGCCGCGCTGCGGTGCGGCGGGAGCGGTGGGCTCCTGCGCGGACTGCTGCGGGAAGCCGGGCGCCGGTGCGGCGGGAGGCTGCTGCTGGGCACCCTGCTGGCCCTGCTGACCCTGCTGCGGACCGTGGAACCAGTTGGTCTCCAGCGTGTCGTACAGCGGGGTGCGGCCGTCGCCGGGCCCGGAGGCCGGCGGCAGCGCCTCGGGCTGCTGCGGCTGCTGCGGCAGGACCGGGCGGTACGGGGCGTCGGGCGCCGGTGCCATGGGCGGACGCGGCGCACCGAAGTCCTGGTCGCCGCGCTGCCGGGGCGCGGGCTGCTGGGCACCGAAGTCCGGGCGGGCGAACTGCGAGGTGCTCGCCGCGTCCGGGTCCTGCTGCTGCGGGCCGGGCCGGTACTGCGGGCCGGGCGCGGGCGCCGAGAAGTCCGGGCGGGCGAACTCGGCCGTGGCGCCGGGGCCCTGGCGGTCGTCGGCCTGCGGGCGCGGGGGCAGCGGCTGCGGGAACCGGCCCGTGGTCTCCGACTCCTCGTGGCCGCGCGGCGCGTCGAGCGGGGTGCGCCGCGGCGCCGAAGGCTCGTCGGTGCCCCAGCTGGTGGTCTGCGGGCGCTGCGGGGCCGGGAAGCCGCCGGCCGGCCCGTTCTGCGCCGGGGCGCCGGGCAGTTCGGCACGCGGACCGCCGACGGGGGGCAGCTGGCGCTCGCCCCGGCCGGGGCCGCGCGGCGGCTCGAAGGCGCCGCGGCCGTCCTGACCGCCCTGGCCCTGGCCCTGACCCTGGCCTGCTTGGCCCTGGCCCTGACCGCCCTGACCCGGGCCGACCTGGTCGAACCGGGCCTGCTGGGGCTGCGGGGCCTGCCGTGCGGGGCCGTTCTGCTCGGGGCGCCGCTGGTCGAACAGGCTGGGCTGACCGGAGCCGTCGCCCTGGCCGCGTGCGCCGAGCCGGGCACCGCCGAACGCGCCGGCCAGGCCGCCGCCGCCCGGACGCGGAGCCTCCGGACGACCGCCCTCCTGGGGCGGCCGGCCCTGCGGGTTCTGGAACGCCGGGTCCGGCGCGCCGGGCCCGCCCTGCGGGTTCTGCGGGCGGCCGCCGTCGCGGGCG
>NZ_SSBI01000001.1 GCF_004795015.1 Streptomyces sp. A1277
GCCGCCTCGGGCTCGGCGACGGGCTGCGGGGCCACGACGGGCTCGGGCTCGGCGACCGGCGCGGGCTCCGGGGTCGCGGAGGCGGCGACCGGCTCAGGCTCGGCCACGGGAGCAGCGGGCTCGGGGGCCTCGGCCGCCGGTTCCGGTTCCGGCTCGGGGGGCTCGGTCGCAGCGACCGGCTCAGGCTCGGCCACGGGAGCAGCGGGCTCGGGGGCCTCGGCCGCCGGTTCCGCTGCCGCCTCGGCCTCCGGCTCAGCATCCGCTTCCGGCTCAGCTTCCGGCTCAGCATCCGCTTCCGCTTCCGGCTCAGCATCCGCTTCCGCTTCCGGCTCAGCATCCGCTTCCGGCTTCGCCGGCTCCGTGCGGGGGCCGGTGCTCTGGGACGGGACCGTGGGCGCCGCGGGCTTGTCGAAGGCCGCCGCCACCAGGTCCGCCGCCTTCGCGCCGTCGTCCGTCGCGGCCGAGGACGTGGACCGGGGCACGTCCGACGACGCGGGGGCCGGCACCGAGATCTTCACGGGCGGGGCGGGTTCGGACGCCGACTCGTCCTCCGCGACCGGCTCGTCCACCGCCACCGCCACCGACTCCGCGGCCCGGGAGCGGTCGCCCTGGGGCGGGACCGTGGCCGTCGTCGGCTCGTCCTGTTCCGTGCGGTCACGGCCGAACACCTTGCGCAGCAAGCTCCGAATGCCCATGGGCGAGCCTTTCGCGTGAGTTGGGTGCGATGAATGTCCGTACTGCGGGAATTGATCCCTGGCCAGGGCGGATACGTAAGGTTAGCGGCCGGATCAGGCCCTTCGGCGGCACGGCCCGACTGTGGGACAACTGAGCCGCAACCGAGCCCGGACCGAGTCCTGGGCACCCGCCCGGAAGGCATCGCGCCCGCTGTTCACCTGCGTGGCAGAGGCGGCGAGTTGACGTGAGGGCGTACCACCCGGTCACACGCTCTACAGTCGGACCCATGGTTTCCGGTGAGGCTCCGCAGGCGGCGGGCAGCGTTCGGGTCGATGTCTGGATCTGGTCGGTCCGGCTGACGAAGACCCGGGCGCAGGCCGCTGCCGCCTGCCGCGCGGGTCATGTGAAGGTCGCCGGCGAACGCGCCAAGCCCGCCCAGGCGGTGCGCGTCGGCGACGAGGTACGGCTGCGGCACGCGGGCCGGGACCGGGTCGTCGTCGTGTCGAAGATCGTGAAGAAGCGGGTCGGGGCGCCGGTCGCCGCCGAGTGCTTCATCGACAACAGCCCGCCCCCGCCGCCGCGTGAGGCCGCGGTCCAGGTGCCGGTACGGGACAGGGGCGCGGGCCGGCCGACGAAGCGGGACCGGCGCGAGATGGACCGGCTGCGCGGCATGGGACCCGGCCCGGCGGAGTGAACAACCGCCTACGGCACTAGCAGTGCCCGGGGTGGTGCAGGACGATGACGGTCTTGCCGCGCGCCCCGCCGGCCCGGTTGCGGTCCAGGGCCTCGGGGGCCTTCTCCAGGGGGAGTTCGAGGTCGATGGGCACGCGCAGGATGCCGTCCGCCGCGCCCGCCGCCAGCACGTCCAGCAGGACCGGGCTGGGGTCGAGCCGGAAGTCGACGCCCCGCACCCCCTCGGGGAGTTGGGCCCCCGACGCGGCGCCGCGCGTCGAGAGTGCGATGCCGCCCGGGCGTACCGCGCAGGCGTGGGCGGCGAACGCCTCCGGTGTCGCCGATGCCAGGTCGGCCAGCGCGTCGATGCCGTCCGGGCAGGCGTCCCGCAGCGCGTCGGCGGGCACCCCGTCCGTGAGGTCGATCGTGGCGGCGGCGCCCAACGACCCCATCGCGGCCCGCTCGTCACCGCGCACCGCTGCGATCACGCGCACGTCCCGGGCCCGGGCGAGCTGGGTCAGGCAGCAGCCGACGCCGCCCGCCGCGCCGACGACGAGCAGGGTCTCGTGGCCGCGCAGCGCCACCGCCTCCAGGATCTGGGCGGCGGCCATCCCGGCGGTCGGCAGGGCGGCGGCGGTACGGGAGTCGAGGCCGCGCGGGACGAGCGCGATGGCGGAGTCCTGCGGCACGCACACGTACTGCCCGTACGTCCCGCACGCGCTCGGCGCACCGGCCGCACCCGTCGTACCCGGCGCGCCCGCGCGGCCGAAGACCGGGTCGCCGACGCGGAAGCGGTTGTCCCCGCCGCCGATCATGTCGACCCGCCCCGCGTAGTCCACGCCGACGACGAACGGGAAGGACGCGGGGGCGGGGGCCGAACCGTCCACGGCCTGCCAGTCCTGCGGGTTGAGCGAGGCGTACTCGATCCGTACCCGGACCTCACCGGGTCGGGGGTCGGGCTTGGGCAGTTCGACCAGCACCGGGTCGGCCCGCAACGCGCTGACGGCGATGGCTCGCATACGTGGACCTCCCAGTCGCCCCGGCAGTCACGCCCCACTCTTCCCCGGCCCGCGCACCCGCGCACGTCGGCGCCCGGCCCCGGCGGGAGCCGGGCCGTCACTCCCCGGCCGGCACCGGCAGCACCCGCTGGGCCCAGATCCGCGCCGCCGCCGCGCACACCGCGACGGCCAGGCCCAGGCCGAAGACGATCCACACCGTGGTGCGCAGCGAGTGCGTCAGCGCGTCGTAGACCGCAGCCGCGGCGTCGGTGTCGCTGCCCGGCACCTCGGCCAGCACCCGGTCGCGGGCCAGCGCGATCACCCCGCGCAGCACCAGCGCCCCGACCGCGAAACCGGCGCCGGCCACGGTGGTGGCCGCCAGCGTGGCCAGGGCCTGGCTCCGGCGCCCCGGGCCGCCGCGTACCCAGGCCAGGGCGATGGCGAGCAGCGCGAAGACGAGGGTGCCGACGGCGGGCCACACACTGGCCGCCCGCAGCCACCGGAAGCTCTGCCGCAGCTGGTCCGCGCGGTCGGCGGAGACCAGCTGGATGTCGGTGTGCTGGACGGGCACCTGGTCGGCGAACGGCACCCCGTTCTCCACCAGGTTCTGCTTCACCTTCTCCGTGACGGGCGCCAGATCGATGGTGACGCTCTCGCCGCTCTTCCCGTCCAGCGCGGCGGTGACCGTCTCGTGCGCCGTGCGGTTGGCGGCGGTCCAGGCGTCCCGGAAGGTGTCGGTGGTGGTGAACGACTGGACGGCCTGGTGCAGGAAGTCGCGGACGGTGCCCTGGAGCGGGCCGACGTCGATCTGCTTCATCGCGTTGTCGGTGATCAGGTCGGCGACGGTGCCCTGCACGTCGGCGTCGCCGGCGAGCGGCGCGACGGCGGCGACGTAACGGTCCGTGTCGTCGATCTCCAGATCGACCCAGGCGGACAGCGCGCTCAGCGGCACCAGGACGGCCAGCAGCACCAGCAGTACCGCCGAGAGAGCCACCGAGATGTACGTCCGCACCCCTCAAGGGAATCCCGGATGGCGCCGACACGCCCCGGGCCGTAGCCCATCCGAGTTGCCGGGCGGCGCGACCAGGTGTGCTCTGGAGGGAAAGCGGGGGCGACGGAAGGAGCTTGCTGCCATGGCCGCACACGCTTCGGTGCAGGCGCGCGGGAGGCGGCGCGCGCCCGCCCGGCACCACTCGGCCCTCAGCTGGGCCGTGCCCGTCACGCTCGGCGTGATCTTCGGCTGCTACGCGACGGCCATCGTCCGCAGCGGCGGGGTGCTCACCGGCCCCCTGCTCGCCCTCGGCCTGGTCTCCGGCGCCGTGCTCGCGGTGCTCTGCTTCGGACTGGGCCGGATACAGGACCGGCTGCCGCGCGAGCTCAGGGCGGCCGCGTACGGGGTACTGGCCGGCGGTTCGATCGGCTTCCTCTACAGCCTGTCCGGCGCGAGCATCCTGCGGGCGTCGGTGATCGGCCTGATCATCGGCCTGGGCGCGCTGCTCGCCGCGTTCTACCACTTCTACACCCGGGAGTGACTGTCGCTCCCCGCACCCGGGCGCCCATCATCGGTCCTTGACCTTCTCCACGGGGGAAGGCCAAGGATCGAGTGTGCCGGGGCGGGAAGGCCGCCCGGTATGAGGAGGCGTGCGGTGACGACGGACGACGGGCAGGGGCAGGGCCCCGGCGCGGCACTGGTGACGATCGGGGCGTTCGCCCGGCTGTCCCGGCTGTCCGCCAAGGCGCTGCGCCGCTACGACGAGCTCGGCCTGCTCCCGCCGGCCCTGGTCGACCCGGTGAACGGCTACCGGTATTACGACCCGGCACAGGTGCGGGCGGCCCGGCTGGTGGCCTGGCTCCGCCGGATCGGGATGCCGCTCGCCCGGATCAGGGAGGTGATCGCGCTGGACACCGGCGCGGCCGCCGCGGCGATCCGGGCGTACTGGGCGCAGATCGAGGCGGAGACGGCGGCCCGCCGTGACCTCGCGGTCTTCCTCATCGACCAGCTGTCGACGGAGGACGTCATGACATCGGTGGGCACACTCGGAATCCGCTACGCCGCCCGCACCGACACGGGCGCGGTGCGCGAGACCAACCAGGACGCGGCGTACGCCGGTGCCCGGCTGCTCGCGGTCGCCGACGGGTTCGGCGAGGGCGGGGCGGGCGCGAGCACCGCGGCGATCGAGGCGCTGAAGCCGGTCGCGCCGGGCGCGGTGCCGGCCGCGGAGCTGCTGAACAGCCTGCACGACGCGGCGCAGCGGGTGGCGCTCGCGGTGCGGGACGCGGTCGCGGAAAGCGGGGCGCCGGAGGAGTCCGGGACGACGCTGACCGCGATGGTGTGGACCGGCTCGCAGCTGGGCCTGGTGCACATCGGGGACTCGCGGGCGTACCTGCTGCGCGGCGGCGAGCTGTTCCGGATCACGCACGACCACAGCCTGGTCCAGTCGATGATCGACGACGGCTCGCTGACCGAGGAGGAGGCGTTCTCGCACCCGCAGCGGGCGATGCTGCTCAAGGTGCTGTCCGGCAGCGGCCCGTACGGCTCCGGGCCCGATCTGGACGTCCGGGACGCCCGGCCCGGTGACCGCTACCTGCTCTGCTCGGACGGGCTCTCGGCCGTCGTCGACGGGGACGAGCTGGCCCGGGTGCTGGCAGCGGCGGACGGGCCCGGCACGGCGGTGCGCGGGCTGATGGAGCTGGCGGCGGCTGCGGGTGCGCCCGACAACGTGTCCTGTGCGGTGGCGGACGTCGTGGAGCTGTGACGTACGGGAGGGGGCCCGCACCACGCGTGGTGCGGGCCCCCTCCCTGCTGCCCCTGCCCTCAGTTGCGGACGACGGTCACCGGGCACGACGCGTGCTGGGTGACGTGCAGGCTGACCGAGCCGAGCAGGGTCGCCTTGAAGCCGCTGTAGCCGCGTGCGCCGACGACCAGCAGGTTCGCGCCCTCGGCGCGGTCGAGCAGGGCCTGCGCCGGGTTGCCGATGACCACGACCTTGCTGACGGCGGCGGCGCCCTCGGCGCCGAGCGCCTCCTCCAGCGTCTCGGTGAGCGACACGGTGGCCAGGGCCTGCGGGTCGAAGTCCTCCGGCAGGCCCGGCATCATCGACGCCCAGCTGGTCGCGGGGTACTCCCAGCTGTTGACGGCCTCCACCGTGTCACCGGTCAGCTCGGCCTGGCGTACGGCCCAGTGCAGTGCCTTGACCGACGACTCGGAGCCGTCGACGCCCACCACGATCCTGCCCATCTCTGCCTCCAGCTGGGTTCTGCTGTTCCGTTCGGGCCGTTCGGGCCGTTCGGTGCCGTTCGGGACACGTCTTCCCGTATGACTCTAGTCAAAACGGGCGAAAGGGCGATCTCCGGGGCCGGTCAGGCCGGGCGGAGTGCGGCGAGCTGCTCCTCGAACGGGACCACCTCGTCGTCCACTCCGGGCGCCCTGGTCGCGCCGGAGACCGCGCGGCCGCCCGTGACGGCGTGGGCCAGCTCGCCGCCCGCGCGCCGGATGCGGGCCGGCAGGCCGTCCGCGTACGCGTCGCCCGACGCGCCCCAGTCCTCCGACGCCGCGTACACCGACGTCGGCAGCGTGACGGCCCGCAGATAGGCGAAGAGCGGGCGCATCGCGTGCTCCAGCACCAGCGAGTGACGGGCGGTGCCGCCGGTCGCCGCGACGAGCACGGGCTTGCCGGTCAGGGCGGTGTTCTCGACCAGGTCGAAGAACGACTTGAACAGGCCGCTGTACGAGGCGGTGAAGACCGGCGTCACGGCGATCAGCCCGTCCGCGCCCGTCACCGCGGAGAGCGCGTCCTCCAGGGCGGCCGGCGGGAAGCCGGACACCAGGTGGCCCGCGATGTCCACGGCCAGGTCCCGCAGCTCGATCACCCGGACCTCGACCGGGCGGTCCTGCCCGGCCTCCAGCTGCTCCCGGGTGGCGGCGGCCAGCCGGTCGGCCAGCAGCCGGGTGGACGAGGGGGTGCTGAGCCCGGCCGATACGGCGACGATCCTCAGCGGTTCGGTGGCGAACACGGTCAGCTCTCCTTCGTGATCGTGGCGGCGACGGCGGGGTGCGGCGGCGCGGTCTCGGGGACGCCGGCCGGCCGCAGCGCGGCGAACTCCTTGCGCAGCACCGGGACGACCTCCTCGCCGAGGATGTCGAGCTGCTCCAGCACCGTCTTCAGCGGCAGCCCCGCGTGGTCCATCAGGAACAGCTGGCGCTGGTAGTCGCCGACCGCGTCCCGGAAGGTCAGCGTCCGATCGATGACCTCCTGCGGGGAGCCCACGGTCAGCGGCGTCTGCTGCGTGAAGTCCTCCATCGACGGCCCGTGCCCGTAGACCGGGGCGTTGTCGAAGTACGGACGGAACTCGCGCACCGCGTCCTGGGAGTTCTTCCGCATGAACACCTGGCCGCCGAGGCCGACGATCGCCTGCTCGGCGGTGCCGTGGCCGTAGTGCGCGTACCGCTGCCGGTACAGGTGCACCATCTTCTTCGTGTGCTCGATGGGCCAGAAGATGTTGTTGTGGAAGAAGCCGTCGCCGTAGTACGCGGCCTGCTCGGCGATCTCCGGGGAACGGATCGAGCCGTGCCAGACGAACGGCGGTACGCCGTCCAGCGGGCGCGGGGTCGCCGTGAACGACTGCAGCGGCGTCCGGAACCTGCCCTCCCAGTCCACGACGTCCTCCCGCCACAGCTTGTGCAGCAGGGCGTAGTTCTCCACCGCGAGCGGGATGCCCTGGCGGATGTCCTTGCCGAACCACGGGTACACCGGGCCGGTGTTCCCTCGCCCCATCATCAGGTCCACGCGGCCGTCCGCGAGGTGCTGGAGCGTCGCGTAGTCCTCGGCGATCTTCACCGGGTCGTTGGTGGTGATCAGCGTGGTGGACGTCGACAGGATGATGCGGTCGGTCTGCGCCGCGATGAAGCCGAGCGTGGTGGTCGGTGAGGAGGGGACGAACGGCGGGTTGTGGTGCTCGCCGGTCGCGAACACGTCGAGCCCGACCTCTTCGGCCTTCCGCGCGATGGCGACGGTCGCCTTGATCCGCTCGTGCTCGCTCGGCGTCGTGCCGGTGGTGGGGTCGGTGGTGACGTCCCCGACGGTGAAGATCCCGAACTGCATGGCGTCCGCCTCCTGGCCGGTGGTATTGGTTGAACATTGAACTATAACGGGAGGCGGGGGGTCTGTATTCCTCGCGCCCACCCCGGACCGGGGCGAGGTCCCGGATGCCGCCCGCCCGAGGGCTCCGCCCGCCCGAGGGCTCCTCAGCGACGCGTCAGTGCCCGGCGGCCCAGGAGTTCCGCCAGGCCCCGGCGGGTCGCCGCGATGACCACGCGGTCCGTGGGGCGCAGGACGTAGCCGGGGTGGAGGTTCCACACGAGGCTGCCCTGTCCCGTCGCGCCGCCGGGTGCACCGGGCGCGCCCGGTGTGTGGGGTGGGGCGACGTCGAGGGCCAGGACGCGCCACGCCCCCGCGCGGAACGCCTGCTCCACCGTGCGGCCCTCCAGTTGCGGGTGGCCGGCGACCTCGATCGCGGCGAACAGCATCACCTTGCGTTCGACCGGGATAGCGCCCAGGATCTGCCGCCCCATCATGGCGACCGCGAAGGACGGGCCGGCCAGGTGGGAGACCGAGCGGGAGCGGGTCAGGGCCTGCGGGTGGGCCGTGCGCAGGGTGCGGTAGACCGCCGTGGCGAACTCGTCGTCGAACAGGCGCAGCGTCACCCGCAGGTTCGGCTTGAGCGAGCGGGCGTAGAGTGCGGCCTCCAGGTTCGTGGTGTCGACGCTGGTCAGGGCGAGGAGGCCCCGCGAGCGGGTGATCTTCGCGGCCTCCAGCACCCCTTCGTGGGTGACGTCGCCGAGGACGACGGGGACGTGCAGGCGGCGGGCGACCGCGATGCCGCGCGCGTCCGGGTCGTCCTCCACGCAGACGACGGGGATGCCCAGCTCCCGCAGGTGGACCAGGACGCGGGTGCCGATCTTGCCGAGGCCGAGCAGCACCACGTGCCCGGACAGGCCGCGCGGCGGGCGTCGCAGGGAGGAGGCCGTACGGAGGGAGCCGAATGCCTCCAGGACGCCGGCCACCAGGAGGGGGAGGAGCATCAGGCCGGCGATGCCGGAGAGGATCTGGATGATCTGGCGGGGGGTGGGGTCGCCGATGGCCGGGTCGCCCATGGCGAACAGGTCGAGCAGGGTGAGGTAGGCGGCGTGCAGGGGGTGGTCGCCCGTGGTGATGGAGGAGGCCACCGCGAGGCCGAGTACGGCCAGCCCGACGCCCAGCGCGGACCACCGCAGCCGCCGCGAGAAGAACTGGCTCAGCGGGGCGCTCCGGCCGCTCATCCGGGGCTTGGGGGCGGCCGGTCCGAACTGGGTGACGGCCTCCAGGACCACCGTGCCGCGTCCGGCGGCGGCGGCCACCTGGGCAGGGTCGGGGAGGAGCTGGGGGCCCTCGGCGCCGCTGCTGTCGGAGCCCTCCGCGCCGGCCGGGTCGTGGGTGGTGGAGGAGAGCAGGGCCAGCGTGCACAGGCCCGGGTCGGCGACCTGGCCGGTCCTGGGCGGCAGGCGTTCGGCCGCGCGCAGGAACAGGCCCTCCGCGCGGATCACCCGGGTCGATCCGGCGAGCGCGGTGGCCGCGAGGGCGGGGGCGGCGGTGTCGGCGTCGGACAGGACCGTGGTGGAGGCGTCGAGCGCGGCCGGGTCGAGCCCGGGGGACGCGACGGCGGCCGCCTGGTCGAGCAGGGTCTCCAGATGCTGGCCGAGCTTGCGGTTGTAGAGCCGGATCACCAGCCGGACCCGGGGGTTGAGCCGGCGGGCGGTCAGCGCGGCCCGGATGTTGCGCTCGTCGTCGTCGTAGACGAGGGCCACCGCGGACGCCGTGTCGATGCCCGCCTCCTCCAGCGACTCGTCGGAGGGCTCCGCCGCCTGGAGGATGCGCACCGCCTCCACCCCGGCGTTGGTGTCCCCGTCCGAACCGTGGGGGAGGACGACCCCGTTGCGGTTCATCGCGGACGCCATCCGGCCGAACAGCGCGGCGGCCCGGCCGCGCCCGCTCAGCGGCTCGTCCGGCCTGGCCGTGCCCGGCTCCGGGGGGACGACGAGGGTGACCCGCTCCCCGTAGACGTAACGCAGCTCCACGGCGAGCCGCTGGGCGAGCGCGTCGTCGCCGCAGACCACCATGTGGCCGGAGAACGGGGAGGGTTGGGGTTGCTGGGGGAATGAGGACACGGAACCCAGCATGCCTTGCTCCCATCCGGAGATCAGTAGGGTCAGCCGTTGTCGTGGTCCCCGGCCGGCGGCCTGGACAGCAGACGGCGGGGGTCGGCCGCGCGGCCGATCGCCGTCTCGACCGCCGCGATCCGGTCCGCGAGCAGGCCGAGCGCGGCCACCGCGCGGGTCATCGGGTCCCCCTCGGGCCCGCCGAGTGCCTGGGTGCGGACGTACGAGGAGCAGAGCGCGGCCCAGCGCTCGGCCTGCGAGGGCGTGAGCGTGGAGCGCAGGGCGGCCAGCTTCAGCAGGGCGGCCTCGGCCCCGTTGGTGAGGGTCTGCGCCTCGCCCGCGTAGTGGTCGTCCACGACGGCGGACAGCTCGGCGTCGTTCATCACGGGCGCGATCCGCTCCGCGATCCGGTTCATGTTGCGGTACGAGCCCTGGAGCCGGAACGGCGGTTCGGTGCGGGTGGCGTCCGTCTGCGCGGCCGAGGTGATGTACGCGGCGTTGACCGCGAGCACCGTGTCACGGGCCCGCAGCAGGTGGCGCAGGACGGCGGTGATCCGGTCCACCTCGGCCGGGGCGTAGGGGTGTTCGAGCCGTTCGGGGCGGGCCGTGGGGTCGGCGGCGGCGAGCCGCAGCAGCAGCGTCAGGTCGTCGCGGGAGCGGCCGGCGAGTGGGGCGAGGACCGGGTTGGCGGTCAGCGCGTTCTCGATGAAGCTCAGCGCGAAGACGTCCTCGCGGCCGCTCAGCACCTCGCCCAGGTTCCACACGTCGGCCCGGTTGGCGAGCATGTCGGGGACCTGGAAGCGCTCGCCGGACTCGGTGTACGGGTTGCCCGCCATGCACACCGCGAACCGCTTGCCCCGCAGGTCGTAGCTGCGCGGCTCACCGTCCCGTACGCCCTCGATGCGGCGGGTGGCGTCGCACAGCGGGATGAACTTCTGGAGGAGTTCCGGGGAGGTGTGCTGGATGTCGTCCAGGTAGAGCAGCGTGTTGTTGCCCGCCTCCAGCGCGAAGTTGATCTTCTCGATCTCCTGGCGCGCGGTGGCGCTGCCCGCCTGCGCCGGGTCGAGCGAGGTCACGTCGTGGCCGAGGTTGGGGCCGCTGATCTTGACGAGGACCAGGCCGAGCCGGTCGGCGACGTACTCCATGAGCGTCGTCTTGCCGTAGCCGGGCGGGGAGACGAGCAGCAGCAGGCCCTGCGAGTCGGTGCGGCGGTCGGCGTCGGCGGTGGAGAGCTGCTTGGCCAGGCTGTCGCCGATCAGCGGCAGGTACACCTCGTCCAGCAGCCGGTTGCGCACGAACGCGGACATGACGCGCGGCCGGTGGTCCTCCAGCCGCAGCCGGGCCCGCTCGGCGGCGACCAGGGTGGTGCGCCTGCGCTGGTAGGCGCGGAAGCCGGGGACGACGTCGGTGCGGAACCGCTCGGTGCGGTCGAGGAGTTCGTCGATGCGTACGGTGAGCCGGCCGCGGTCGATGCGCGGGTGGACGCCCAGGAGGCCGTCCACGGTCTCGGTGAGCGGCGCGTCGGCCTCGTAACGGGCGAGCAGCGGCTCGGGGCAGAGCTCCACGGCGACGGCCTCCGCGAGGTCGCCCGGGTCGATGTCCGTGCCGCTCGCCTCGGCGTACGAGGTGAGCCAGCCCTCCACGAGCTGGCGGCGGGCCGGCAGGTCGTCCGCGAGGGCGGCGAGGTCGTCGTCGTACGCCGAAGAGCCGGTGGCGTGGCGGAACTTGTCCAGGAAGGTACGGACGGCAGCGCCCGTCACGAAGCCCTCGGGGCCGCCGGTCAGCTCCTCGAAGAGGTAGGCGGCGACGCCACGGGAGCCCTCGCCGGGGATCACCGACGCCCACTCCTCCTGGAGCGCGGCGACGGCCGGGGCCAGCCCGAAGGTCTCCCGGGCCCGGGCCAGTGAGCGGGCGCGGCGGGTCCAGGAGGTGCGGCGGGCCTCGTCCGCCTCATGGGCCCAGAAGAGCTGGGCGGCGGCCCGGACGGCGGGCGTGAAGCGGAGCAGGCCCGCGCCCGCGTGCAGCCGCAGCAGCGCGGCCAGGATCGCGGTCGCGTCCTCGTCGTGGACGCCGCGCTGGTACCCCTCGTCGTACGCGGCCTGCGCCGACTCCCGGACCAGCGTGGCGAGTGCGGCCGCGTCCAGGGCGCCGAGCCGGTCCGCGCCCTGCTCGGCGAGGAGGCGGGCGGCCAGGTGCTCGCCCCGGTAGACGGACGGCGACTCGGAGGGCAGCGACTGCTCCCAGTACGGGCGGGTCGCGGCGAACTCCGGGTCGGTGACCGGCATCCGGTAGTCGGTCCCGGTGACGGCGAACGCGAGCCCGTCGTCCTGGGGCACCAGCGTCAGTTCGAACGGCTGGGTGTTCACCGCGAACCGGTGCCGGCCGAGCCGGATCACGGCCCCGCCGTCCGCGTACAGCTCGCTGCGGTCGCGCAGGGCCCGGCCCGCCTCCTGGCGGGCGGCGAGCAGCTGCCCGTCCAGCTCCTCGGCGCGCACGGTGTCACCGAGTCCGCGCAGCTCGTCGGCGGTGCGGCGGACCTTGGCGACCATCGGGTCGGAGGCGAAGTAGGTGTGGACGGCGTCCAGGTCGGGCAGGGCCGTACTGCGGCGGGCCACCGTCTCCAGGACGCGTGCGGCGGAGTCCGCGAGGCGTTCGGTGCGGCGGGCCAGGGCGTCCTGAAGGCTCTGCCGGCGCGCCGAGAACGCCTCGTACACCTCCGTCCGGCGCTCGCCCAGCTCCGCCAGGAAGTCGTCGAACTCCGCGAACCGGGCTTCCAGGTTCTCCAGCTGGAGCAGCAGCCGGGCCAGCTGCTCGTCGCAGGAGTCCGGGGTGTCGGCGGCGGCCAGCGCGGCCGTGACGGCCTGCCCGAGCAGCGCGGCCTCGGCGGCGAACTCGGCCCGGCCCTCGTGGTCCAGCAGGGTGCGGCGGCGGGCGTCGAGCGTGGCGCGGGCCCGGTTGACGGCGCCGAGCACCTCCGCGATCCGCTCCAGGATCGACGTACGGACCACGCCGTCGCCGATGTCGAGCCCGGCGACGACGTCCGTGACCGTGCTCAGGCCGTCCGTCATGCCGGCCAGCCGGTCCCCGAGCGCGGAGGCGTCGGTGACGGAGGCGATCTCGCCGGCCTCCTCGGTGAGGCGGGCGATGTCCTCGTGGTAGCCGGCGAACGCGTCGTCCCTGGCCAGGAACGCGACCGCGCGCCGGCCGGCCGCTTCCAGGTCCTCGGTGGTGGTGGCGGTGAGTTCCGCGATGCGCTCGGTGTCCGCGTACCGCATGTCGCAGAGCGTCGCCAAGCGGCCGTGCGCGCCGCGCAGTTCGGTCAGCCGGTCGACCCACTCGGCGGCCGTGCGCGGGGCCTCGCCGCGCACCCGGCGGACCAGGGTGGTGATGCGGTCGGCCGTCTCGGCGAGCGCGTCGGCGGCCTGCCGGGTCAGCTCCTGGACGGCATCGAACTCCGCCACGACCTGGCGGGCGGTCTCCCGCAGTTCGTCCAACGGCTCGCTCAGGGCGCCGAGTTCGGTGTCGCCCAGCCAGTGGTAGCGGTCGCCCGCGCGGACGCAGTCGGTGACCAGCCGGTCGTACACGGCGGCCGTCGGCGTCGTCTCGGACGCGGAGTGCGCGAGCGCCAGGCAGTCCGAGATCCCGCGCACCAGATCCGCGTTGCCGACCCGGGCCAGCGGGCCGCCCCCGACGGGGCGGGAGGCGGCGTAGGTGTCGGAGACGTACGGGGTCTGCCAGCGCTGCAACGGGTGGACCCGGGCCGCCCCGCCGTCGCCGCCCTCCACCGGGTCGCGCAGGACGACGAGCGTGCCGTCGTCCAGCAGGGCGTGGCCCCGGCCCTGGAGCGGGGTCGCGACCTCCTGGCGGATCACGTTGTACGGCAGCAGCAGGCTCCGCCCGTCCTGGCGGGACCGGAAGACGTAGAGCACGTCCTCACCGTTGGGCGAGCGGACGGCGTCCTCGAAGACCGGGTCGGTGAGCGGCTGAGCGATGTCGAAGGTCCTGGCCTCGCCGGTGGTCAGGTAGAAACCGCCGGGGAAGATGATCCCCTGGTCCTCCGGGAGCCGCCGGCAGGCCGGGCCGATGCCGTCCAGCCGGGTGACGGTTCCGAGCAGCGCGTTGAAGACGAGGTAGCGCCTCGCCTCCTCCTTGTACGGGCGGACGCGGAGCAGGACCAGCGGGCCCAGCTCCGCGTACTCGACCTCGGCGTCGGCGAGCGACTGGAGCGGTTCGGTGACCGGCTCGTCGTAGATCCCGTCCGGGGTGTCCGTGTCGTCGACGGTCTTGACGGTGAGGCTGCCGCCGAGCGTGTCGACGTACAGCTCCGCCTCGCAGCCGATCGCGATGTGCGGGTGGCGGCCGGTGATGTGGGACTCGCGCCCGGCGGTGGTCCAGGTGAAGTCGTGCGACGGCGGGAACACGTGGTCGCGCTCGCCGCGCGCGTCGAGGAACGCGCCGGGCGAGCCGTCGGCGTTCAGCGCCCAGCGCAGGACGCGGATGTCGTCGGCGGTCTCGCCGGTACGGAACACCGCGAGCAGCCGGCCCTCGGTACGGCGCAGCCGCAGCAGGCGGGCGTCCCGGAAGTAGCGGTGCAGCCCGTCGAACTCGCGGACGAAGGCGGTCTCGGAGAGCAGGTCGCCGGTGCCGGGCGTGAGGTCGGAGGCGTACAGGGCGAGTACGTCGTCCACGGCCGGCTCGCCCCGGTGGCCGGGGCCGCGCTCGAAGCCGAACAGGAGCTGTCCGCCGACCGCGACGAGGTCACGGGGGACCAAGGGGCGCTCGGTGCGGATCTGCTCGCTGCCCAGCAGCCGCAGGCCGGTGGAGCCGAACTCCTCGGTGCGGCGGGCGTTGAGCGCCTCCGCTCGGTGGGCGAGTTCGGTGGCGTGGGTGCGCAGGCGGCGGCGCAGGACGTCGTAGTCCCCGGCGGTTGGTGGGGTCACGGTGTCCATGGGGTGCGCTCCTTTGGGCGGGGGTGCGTGTGCCGGTGGGCGGGTGCAGGTGGTGTTCCGCCGGGCTTGTCGTCCTCGATCGCCGGACGGGCTTGAACTTGCCGTTCGGGCGTCCTCGATCGCCGGACGGGCTTGAACTTGCCGTTCGGGCGTCCTCGATCGTCGGACGGGCTTGGGAGGCCCTGGCCAGGGGGCTCGCCGGCTTGAGAGGGGCCCACCCAGCCCGTCCGGCGATCGAGGACGGACGGGGCCGGGGTGGGCGTTCGGCTCTCGGTGCCGGTTACGCCACCGGCGTCCCGTTGCGGCCCGCGCCGGTCAACGTGCTCACCGGCACGTCCGCCAGGCCCAGGGACCTCGCGTGGTCCAGCAACTGGCGGACCGAGTCCGCCCCCGCCCCCGGCGCGGACATCATCCGCATCAGCAGCGCCGACACCGTCAGGTTCTGCACGTCACCCGTGGACACCGACGACAGCACCCGCGTCAGGTCGTCCGTGAACGAGGACTCGCCGTTCAGCCACGGACCGGCCAGCGCCTTCGCCGTGTCGGAGTGGCCGACGAAGCCGTCCAGGCTCTTGCCCATCGAGATGGACGAGACCAGCCGGTCGAAGAAGACCGAGTCGCCGCCGACGATGTCGATGTCGGCGTTCTCCAGACCGGTGGCCAGCACCGTCGCCTGCGCCTCGGCGACCTGCCGCTGCACGTCGAGTCCGGCGAGCCGGATCTCCTTCTCGGCGGCCAGCCGCAGCCGGTACTCCTCGTGGCCGCGCGAGGCGTCGTCCAGCGCCGCCATCGCGGCCGCCTTCTCGGTGAGGCCCGCCGCCTCCGCCTTCAGCTTCTCGCCGATCATCGCCGCGTCGGCCGCCGCCTGGGCCTGCGTGCCCTCCGCGTCCGCGAGGGCCTTGAGACGGGCGCCCTCGGCCTCGGCCCTGAGCCGCGCGGACGTGGCCTCGGCCTCGGCGAGACCGGTCTTCTCGATCACCTCCGCCGCCGCGTCCCGCACCTGCACGTCCGCCAGGCCGGCCGCCGCCGACTCCGCCTGCACACCCTCGGCGAGCCGCAGCTTCGCCTGGGCGTCCAGGTCCGCTGTCTTCAGCCGGGCCTCGGCGAGCGTCAGCTGCTCGGCGGCGCGGTGGGTGGCGGCGGCCTCGGCCGCCTCCGCGGCCTTGATGTCCTTGACCAGCCGCTCCTGCGCCTCCGCCTCGGCGGCGATGATGACCGACTTGCGGGTGCGCTCGGACTCCTCGACCGACCGCAGCGTCTTGATGGACTCCTCCTGCTCGGCGACCGTACGGTCCACCGCGATGCGCTCGCGGATCACGTCGGCGACCTCGCGGCGCTCCGCCTCGACCTCCTTCGTCGCGGCGATCCGGTTCAGCTCGGTCTCGCGCTCGCGCCCGATGACCTCCAGCATCCGGTCCTTCTCGATGCGCTCGTTCTCCACGGCGATGACCCGCTCGCGGTTCTTCTGCGCGACGGCGATCTCACGGGCCTGGTTCTCCCGCTGGATGCCCAGCTGCTCCTCCGTCTTGATGAACGCGGCCTGGGCGCCCAGGCGCTCCTCCTCCTGGACCCGGGCGGTCACGGCCTCCTCGCGGGCCCGCAGCGTCTCGACCTCGCGGCGCTGCTTGATCTCGGCCTCGGCCTGCCGGCGCTCCAGCTCCAGGATGGTCTCCCGGGCGTCGACGTCCTGCCGGGTGATCTCCTTCTGCTCGGTGCGCTGGAACTCGTTGGTCCGCACGTGCTCGATCGCGGTCAGCTCGGTGATCTTGCGGATGCCCTGGGCGTCCAGGATGTTGGCGCCGTCGAGCTGCGCCATCGGCGTCTGCTCAAGGAAGTCGATCGCCGCGTCGTCCAGGTGGTAGCCGTTGAGGTCGGTGCCGATGACCCGGATGATCCGGTCCCGGAACTCCTCGCGCTTGGTGTAGAGGTCGACGAAGTCCAGCTGCTTGCCGACGGTCTTGAGAGCCTCGGAGAACTTGGCCGCGAAGAACTCCTGGATGGCGACCTTGTCGCTGGCGCGCTCGGTGCCGATGGCCTGGGCGACCTTGATGACGTCCTCGACGGTCTTGTTGACCCGGACGAAGAACGTGATGTGGATGTCGGCGCGGATGTTGTCCTGGCAGATCAGGCCCTCGCGCCCGGTGCGCCGGATCTCGATGGTCTTCACCGAGATGTCCATGGACTCGGCCTTGTGCAGCACCGGCAGGACGACGGCACCGGTGAAGGTCACGTCGACCTTCTTGGTCTTGGAGATGATCAGCGCCTTGCCCTGCTCCACCTTGCGGAAGAGCCGGGTGACGATCAGAAGTACGGCTACGGCGATGAGCAGGACCACGGCGATGAGCAGGCCGAGGCCCAAGGAGATGGCATCCATGACAGTCCTTGGCGGCTGGTGGTACGAAAAATGAGCGGTTTCGGGGGTGTGGTGGCGCGGCGGCGCTCGGCCCGGGCATGCCGGGCGGGCACATCGCGCCGGTGAGGAGGACGGCTCAGGCGGTGGGGCCGGGAGCCGTCCGGCCGTGACGGGGCGGCTCGGCGGCCGGAGGGCCCGGGTCGAGCGCCTTGTCGTAGGAGGAGACCCAGAAGAACTCCCCGGCCTCGTCGTACGCGTACAGCAGGCCCGCGCTTCCGGCGGTGAGCTCCGCGTCGGCGGGCGGCAGCTGCCGCACCTGGACGATGGCGGTCGACCCGTCGGCCGCGGCGACCTCGGCCTGGCCGAAGTCGGAGCCGACCGAGCCGGTGCGGATCGTGCAGACCCGGCCCAGGAAGTCCTGGCGCGATGGCGGAGGCTGGTCGGGGAAGAAGCGGCGGAAGTGGTGGACGAGCAACCGCACCGCACCCCAGGCGAGGAGCAGCGCCCCGGCGAGCACCCCGAAGGCGAGCACGGCCCGGACGGTGCCGGTGGCTCCCGAGCGGTGCACCAGGACGGAACCGGTCAGGGCGGTGAACCAGCCGACGGCGACCACCAGGGACACCGAGACGGTGACCGGTACGCCGCCGACGCCCGCGAGATCGGTGTCGAGGTCCGCGTCGAAGGAGTGGTGGTCGGCCGCACCGACCAGGACGAGCAGCCAGAAGGCGATGACGACGACCAGCGCCGCGGCGAAGAGTACGGCCGGGAAGGACAGTGTCGCGTCCAGGAACTCCCGCATCGGTTTCCACCCCCTGCCGTCCCGCCGGCAACCCTGCCGGCGCTTGCGCGGGGCGGGCGGTGACCCCGGTGCCGCAGCGCCGCCATGGGCACCGCCGCGGCGACCGGGTCCTTCCCCCGTCCCCCGTGCACCCCCGTGTTTCCCCCGTGGTCCCCCGGTTGGTGCTGACAGGATCGTGTCATCCGGGGACGCTCGGTCGCATTGCCGGATCACGGCAACGTTTTCCTTTCCTCGATGCCGGGCACCGGCACCGGTTCCCGTGCGTTGGGCAGATGTCGATGGCGCAGCAGAACGGAGGCGGACGCGTGGCGGAACCAGAGATTCCCGACAGCTTTCTGGAGGGTTACGCCCAGGTGCTGGGCGAGGCGGCCGCCTCGGGACGGCGGCCCACCCGCGAGGAGCTGGACGCCCGCCGGGACCTCGGCCGGCAGGCCGCCGAGGCGGGGCACCAGCTCCGCGCCCTGGTCCGCATGCACCTCGCCGAGACCCGTACCGCCTGGCCGGCTCCCGCCCCCGGCGCCACCCCGGCCTCCATAGCCGCGTCCACCGACAGCGTGCTGGCGGCGGTCGAGCAGGCGGTGGACGCCTTCGCCGACGGCTTCGAGCGGGCGCAGCGCCTCACCGTGCGCCGGGAGGAGGCCGCCCGGCGGGAGTTCATCGACGACCTCCTGTACGGGCGCAGCAATCTGGGCCGGCTCGCCGAGCGGGCCACCCGGTTCGGGCTGCGGCTCTCGCGCGCCCACGCCGTCGCGGTGGCGGCGGGCCCGGAGGCGTACACCGAGACGGACACCGTGCCGAGGCAGGTGGAGTCGGCGCTGCTGGCCCGGTTCGGCGGGCGCAAGATCCTGCTCACGACGAAGGACGGGCGGATGGTCTGCATCGCGCCCGGCAGCCAGCCCGACGTCCTGCGCTACTTCGCCAAGCAGGCGCACGCGGCGACGGACGGCGGCCGGGTGGCGGTCGGCCGCGCCCACCGGGGCCCCGGCGGGGTGGTCCAGTCGTACGACGAGGCGCTGGACGCGCTGGACCTGGCCGACCGGATGGACCTGGACGACCCCGTGCTGTACGCCGGCGACCTGCTGGTCTACCCGGTGCTGACCCGGGACCGGCAGGCGATGGCCGACCTCGTGCGCAGTGAGCTGGGCCCGCTCCAGAAGGCCAGGGGAGGCGCCGAGCCGCTGCTCAGGACGCTCTCGGTGTACTTCGACGCGGGCTGTGTCGCCGCCGAGACGGCCCGCCGGCTGTCGCTGAGCGTGCGCGCCCTCACCTACCGGCTCGAACGCATCCACCAGCTGACCGGCTCCGACCCGACCGACCCCATGCACCGCTACACGCTCCAGACCGCGGTGATCGGGGCCCGGCTGCTCGACTGGCCGGCCAAGGAGGTCTGAGCGGGGCCGGCCCGCCCGTTCCCCGCATGCGGGGAAGGCGGCCTCCGCCTAGCGTGATCAACCGGGGGAATCCGGCGATGCGCGCACCGAGGGAGACCCCCCATGGCCCGTGAACCAGGTCCGTCCCACCGGTGGTGGGTGCTCGGGGTGATCGGTCTGGCCCAGCTGATGGTGGTGCTCGACGCGACGATCGTGAACATCGCCCTGCCCTCCGCCCAGAAGGACCTCGGCTTCAGTGACGGGAACCGGCAGTGGATCGTGACGGCGTACGCCCTCGCCTTCGGCTCGCTGCTGCTGCTCGGCGGCCGCATCGCGGACCTGGTGGGCCGGCGGGCGGTGTTCCTGACCGGTCTGGTCGGCTTCGCGGTCGCCTCCGCGATCGGCGGCGCCGCCCCCAGCTTCGAGGTCCTGGTGCCGGCCCGGGCGTTGCAGGGGCTGTTCGGCGCGCTGCTGGCCCCGGCGGCGCTCTCCCTGCTGACCACGACGTTCACCGTGCCGAAGGAGCGGGCCAAGGCGTTCGGGATCTACGGCGCCATCGCCGGGACGGGCGGTGCGGTGGGGCTGCTGCTCGGCGGGGTGCTCACCGAGTACCTGGACTGGCGCTGGTGCCTCTACGTCAACCTGCTGATCGCGTTCTTGGCGTTCACCGGGGGCTGGCGGCTGCTGACCGCCGGGGCGCCGGCCGACCGGCCGAGGCTCGACATCCCGGGGACCGTGCTCGTCTCGGCCGGACTCTTCTGCATCGTCTACGGCTTCTCCAACGCCGAGTCGCACGCCTGGGGTTCGCCGCTGACCTGGGGGTTCCTGGCGGCGGGCGGGCTGCTCCTGGTGGCGTTCGCGTGGTGGCAGACCAGGGCCCCGCACCCGCTGCTGCCGATGCGGGTGGTGCTGGACCGGAACCGGGCGGCCTCGTACCTCGCGATGTTCATCTCCGGCGGCGGCATGTTCGGCGTCTTCCTGTTCCTCACGTACTACCTGCAGAAGAGCCTGTTCTACTCGCCGGTCTCCACGGGGCTCGCCTTCCTGCCGATGGTCGCCGTCATGATCGTGTCGTCCGTGACGACGACGAACGTGCTGGTGCCGCGCTTCGGTGCGAAACCGGTGGTGCCGCTCGGCATGGGCATCGCGGCGGCGTCGATGATGTGGCTGACCGCCCTGGACCTGACCAGCGGTTACGCCGCCCATGTGCTGCCGCCGACACTCTGCCTGGGCCTGGGCCTGGGCATGGTCTTCGCCACCGCGATGAACCTGGCCACGGCCGGGGTGGGGGCGCGGGACGCCGGGGTGGCCTCGGCGATGGTCAACACCAGCCAGCAGGTCGGCGGTTCCATCGGTACGGCGCTGCTGAACACCCTCGCCACCAGCGCGGCCACCAACTACCTGGTGGGCCGCAGGCCGACCCCGGCCGTCGTCGCCCAGGCGCAGCTGGAGAGCTACGACACCGCGTACTGGTGGTCGGCGGGCTTCTTCGCCCTCGGCCTGCTGGTCACGGTGGTCCTCTACCGGCGCGGGGTGCCCCGCCCGCACCTGGCGCAGGAGCCGGAACCGGCGCGGGTGTGAGCGGCGGTCCTCAGCGGCCCTGCCGGGAGGAGGGGGCGGCGCCCTCGGTCAGCCGGACGAACGGGACGGACTCGCCCACCCGCCGGTAGTCCTGCGCGCTGCCGTCCACCGTGAACCCCATGTACGCGCAGAGCCGGCGGGCGGTCCTGGGGTGGCGGGGCGCGTACCGCGTCATCAGCTCGCCGCCCTCCTCGGCGGTCAGGGTCTGCGCGGTCACCGCGTGGAACCGGCGCCCGACCTGCACCGTGGCGTGCGGGGTGCGTTCCAGGTTGCGGTACCAGTCGGCGCCGGGGCCGTAGCCGGACGCGACGGTCCAGCTCGGCCGGCCCTCGTGCGGGGCGGCCTCGACGACCTCGATGGCGGTCCGGCGGGGGAGGCCCGAGACGCGGCCGGTGTGGACGAGCAGCAGCAGCCGCCCCCCGAAGAGCGGCCCGAGCCCCATGCGGAACATGTGGACGGGCAGCCGGAAGGCGGTGCGCCGCCAGCCGGTCGGCGGGTCCGGGCGCCGGGGAGCGGGCGAAGCCGCGGGTTCGTGCGTCACTGTGCAAACGTTGCACAACCCAAAGGTCGGTGCCACCGCTCCGAGCCGTCGGTCCGATACCGGTTGGGCACCGTTTCGGCATCGGCTTGCGGCCGGTTCGGGTAAGGCGCGCCCGCGCGGTAAAAAGGGGCATGGCCGCGCACGGACAGGCACCCGATGACCCACCGACCGCCCCTGACCGGGACGACGTCGACGCGGTGACGCGCGCGGTGCTGACCGCCTCGCGGCTGCTGGTGGCCGTCTCGGCCCGGTCGCTCGCGGCGGTCGAGGACCGGGTGACGCTGCCCCAGTTCCGGCTGCTCGTGGTGCTCGCCACGCACGGGGACGCCAAGCTCGTCTCGCTCGCCGAGCGGCTCGGCGTCAACCCTTCGACCGCGATGCGCATGCTGGACCGGCTGATCGCGGCGGGCCTCGCGGAGCGCCAGGTGAACCCGGCCAACCGCCGCGAGACGGTGCTGCGGGTGACCCCCGAGGGGCTCAGGCTCGTCGAGGAGGTCACGGCGGGCCGCCGCCGGGAGGTCGCCGCGATCGTCCAGCGCATCGCCCCCGAGCAGCGCGCCGCGCTGATCGACGCGCTGCGGGCGTTCACGGACGCGGGCGGCGAGGCGGCGGCCCCGGCCGAGGGCACCGACGCCTACCCGCTGGGCTGGACCCCCGACCTCCCGGCCCCGCACGCCACCTGAACCGGCCGGTCACTCCGCAGAAACGGTTACTCACGGGAGCCGGCCCGCAGGGAGCCGCCGCTCAGGGAGCCGCCCCGCAAAGAGCCGCCCCTCAGGGAGCCGTCACTCCGAGGAGGCCGAGACTTCCTCCTGGGCGGGCACCCGCGCCGCGGGGACCGAGGCACCGCTCCCGGCGGGCGGTTCCTCCTTGCCGCGCCACTTCTGGATGAGCGCGACGGCCGGCTGCGTCCAGCGCGCGGTGAGCGGGCCGACGATGACCAGGATCATGACGTACGCGGTGGCGAGGGGCCCGATCCGGGGCTCGGTCGCCACGGCGAGACCGGCGATGACGATGGAGAACTCGCCGCGCGCCACGAGCGTGCCGCCCGCCCGCCAGCGGCCACGCGCACCGACGCCGGCGCGCCGGGCCGCGTACCAGCCGGTGCCGATCTTGGTGAAGACGGTGACGACGGCCAGCAGCGCGGCCGGAAGCAGCACCGGCGGGATGTCCGAGGGAATCGTGGAGAGCCCGAAGAACACGAAGAAGACGGCGGCGAACAGGTCCCGCAGCGGGGACAGCAGCTTGCGCGCGCCCTCCGCGACCTCGCCCGAGAGCGCGATGCCGACGAGGAACGCGCCGACGGCGGCCGACACCTGGAGCTGCTGGGCCACCCCGGCGACCAGGACGGTCAGCCCGAGCACGACGAGCAGCAGCATCTCCGGATTGTCGGAGGACACCGCGCGGCTGATCAGCCGGCCGTGCCGCAGCGCGAGGTAGAGCACCAGACCGACCGTGCCGAGCGCGATCAGCAGCGCGATGCTGCCGCCGGCGAGGCCGACGCCCGCGAGCATCGCGGTGAGCAGCGGCAGGTAGACGGCCATCGACAGGTCCTCGATGACCAGCACCCCGAGGATGACGGGGGTTTCGCGGTTGCCGAGGCGTCCCAGGTCCGCGAGGACCTTGGCGATGACGCCGGACGACGAGATCCAGGTGACGCCGGCCAGGGCGACGGCCCCGACCGGGCCCCAGCCGAGCAGCAGCGCCGCGACGGCGCCGGGGGTCGCGTTGAGCACGAAGTCCACGGCGCCGGACGGGTACTGCGTCTTGAGGCTGGTGACGAGTTCGGAGGCGCTGTATTCGAGCCCGAGCAGGAGCAGCAGCAGGATGACGCCGATCTCGGCGCCGACGGCGGTGAACTCCTCACTGGCCCCGAGCGGCAGCAGCCCGCCTTTGCCGAAGGCCAGCCCGGCCAGCAGGTACAGGGGGATCGGCGAGAGTCCTATCCGGCCGGCGAACCGTCCGATGATGCCGAGCCCCAGGATGACGGAGCCCAGCTCCACCAGTAGTGCGGTCATGTCGTGCACTGTCAGCCCTCCGCGATGATCTCGGAGAGCGTGTCGACGCCCTCGCGTGTTCCGACGGCGACGAGCGTGTCGCCGATGGCCAGCCGGAAGTCCGGCCCGGGTGACGGATGCGCGCTGTGGGTGCGCAGCACCGCCACGATCGAGGCGCCGGTCCGGGTCCGCGCCTTGGTGTCGCCGAGCAGCCGGCCGCCGTAGGGCGAGCGGGTGCCGAGCGGGATGTGCTCGGTGACCAGGTCGATGCCCTCGGTCCGTACGGCGTCGATCGGCGCCGCGTCGATGAGGTGCGCGAGCCCGGTGGCCTCCTGTGGTGTCAGGGGGACGGAGAGCCGGCACGAATCAGGGTCGTCCTGGTCGTAGAAGCCGATGAACCGGCGCCCGTCGTGGTGGACGACCACGGAGATGTGCTGGCCCGACTCGGTCGTGTAGTCGTACTGGACGCCGACTCCGGGCAGCGTGGTGCGGTGGGTTCCCATGGCTTCCTCCCGAGGGGCGCGGTGCGCGCGACACACTTGGTGATTTCTTTAGACTCGCATTACCTTATCCGGGGCCGTCGGCCGACCGGGAACGAAGATTTTCGGCCACCCCGCCCGGGCTGTCCCGCCCCGGACACAAGCGTGCCCGGCCGGTTGCGCAACCGGCCGGGCACGCGGGGTGTCGCGGTGGAGATCAGTCGCTGATCTCGATCTTTCCGTTCGGTGCCGCGGTGGTCTCGGCGGCGGCCTCGGCCGCCACCGGCTTCGGGCCCCCGCCCTTGAGGTTCTTCAGCAGGGCGGCGAGGTCGACCCCGGTGGTGGAGCTGAGCAGTTCCATGCCCTGGGCGACGTTGTCCGTGACCGTACGGGAGAGCTGGCTCGCCCCGTCCGTCGAGATGACGGTCATCTTGTCGATCGCGCTCATCGGCTCGGCCGCCTTGGCGACGACCTGCGGCAGCACCTCGACGAGCATCTGCAGGACGGCCGCGTCACCGTACTGCGCGAAGGCGTCGGCCTTCTTCTGCATGGCCTCGGCCTCGGCCGAACCGCGGGCGGCGATGGCGGCGGCCTCCGCCTCACCCTCGATGCGCACGGCCTCGGCGAGCGCGGAACGGTGCAGCTTCTCACCCTCACCGGTCAGCCGGGAGCGCTCGGCCTCCGCCTCGGCCTCCTTGACCTGGGCGATACGACGGGCCTCGGCCTCCTGCTCGGCCTGGTACCGGGCGGCGTCGGCGGGCTTGCGGACCTTGGTGTCGAGCTCGCGGTCGGTCAGCGCGGCCTGCCGCTCGGCGACCTTCTCCTGCTCGCTGAGGACTTCCTGCTGGCGCGCGGCCTCGGCGAGCGGACCGGCGGCGTTGGCCTTGGCGGCGGCCGCTTCCGTCTCGGCCTTGATCTCGGCCTGCTTCAGGTAGAAGGTCCGCTCGGCGATGGCGATCTCCTCGGCGGCCTTCAGCCGGGCCTGCTCCGAGGCGCGGCGGGCGATGGCCTCCGCGATGTCCGCCTCCTGCTTGGCGCGCGCGGCCTCGGGGCGGCCGAGGTCCTCCAGGTAGGAGCCCTCGGTGGTGATGTCCTGGATCTGGAAGGCGTCCAGGATCAGGCCCTGGCCGGACAGGCTCGCCTCGGCCTCCTCCGCCACCTGGCCGGCGAACGCGGCACGGTCGCGGATGATGTCCTCGACCGACATCCGGCCGACGATGGCGCGCAGCGCGCCGGAGAGCACTTCCTGGGTGAAGCCGACGATGCCGTCCTGCTGGCGCAGGAAGCGCTGGGCGGCGGCCCGGATCGCGTCCTCGCTGCCGCCGACCTTGACGATCGCGACGCCTTCGAGGTTCGACTTGACGCCGCGCAGGGTGACGGCGCCGCGCACGGCGACCGGGATGTGCCGGCTGGACAGGTCCAGGGTGAACTTCTGCTGGACGAACGGGACGACGAAGACGCCGCCGCCGACGACGACCTTCTGGCCGCTGTTGTCGATGCTGGCCCGGCCGGTCACCGGGTCGACGGACTTCTTGCCGCGGCGGCCGGTGATGATGAACGCCTGGCTGGGGCCGGCCACCTTGTAGCGGGTGATGACGGCGAGGGCGAGCAGGAACAGGAGTACGACGACTCCGACGACGGCGATCATTACTGGACTCATCAGGGTGTCCCCCTCTGCCTCCTGGTGGGGGCAGTTGTGTGGCGTGCGGTGATGGAGCGGCAGGCGTACCGGGTCAGCGTTCGACCGGACGGACCGAGACGGCGGTGCTGGAGAGGGCCGCCTCGACCCAGACCTCGGCGCCGCGTGCGACCGGCAGGTGGCTCTTCGCCGACAGCTTCACGAGCTGTCCCCCGAGCCGCAGCAGGACCTCGCCGTACCCGTCGGCCGGAATGGCCGTGACCACTGAGCCGGACGTGCCGACGAGATCCTCGTTGCGCGGGGTCGCGTCGGTCTGGTCCCGCATCAGGGCGCGGCTGAACTTCCAGGTCAGCACGGCGGCGACCAGCCCGGCCAGGACGCCCGCCACGGTGGCGGCGAGCGTGCCGGCGCCGGTCGCGCCGAGCACGATGGCGCCGCCGAAGCCGAGCATCGAGAGGAATCCGGCGATCACCGGAAGGGAGACCAGCCCGCCGAACGGACCCTCCAGCAGGCCCCCGAAGAGCCCTTCGAGAATCCCGTCGAAGACCAGGGACAGCGCGAGAAGAGCGACCCCCGCGATGCCGAGACCGAGAAACAAGGTCATGTGATCGTCACCCCTCCCGGCTCCGGCATCCCCCGAACATTTCCGTCGAACTGACTGGATGGTCCCATACGCGCCCCCGTTACACACTGCCGGAACCCGGCAATCTTTTACTCGGTCTTGATGCCGGACAAGTGGCCGGACAGGGTGTCCAGCGACTGGAACGTGGCCCCCAGCAGGGCCACGTGCTTCCACCGCAGCACCCCGTCCGCGTCGATCAGGAAGACGGCGCGCCGCACGCCGATCCCGGGAGCGGCGACCCCGAACGCCCGGGCGGTCTCCCGGCCCGGGTCCGCCAGCAGCGGCATGCGCAGTCCGTGGGCGCGGGCGAAGGACTCGTGGCTGTCCACACCCTGTGGACTGATCCCCCAGACCTCGGCGTCCAGCGCGTCGAAGGTCTCTAGGCCCGAGGAGTACGCGCACAGCTGCTTGGTGCACACGGCCGTGTTGTCACCCGGGTAGAAGGCGAGCACCAGGGCCCGGCCGCGCGCGTCGGCGGGCGTGTAGTCGCGCCGCTCAAAAACGTCCCCGTCGAGCACGCCTCCGGCGAGGGTGAACTCCGGTACGCGCGAACCGGGCTGCGGTGACGATCCCATGGCGTGGGCCCTTCGGTCTCCGGCGCCGCGGCGGTGCGGCGCCCGTGTCCGTACAGCATGCCTTCGCCAGGGGGGACGGTCAGCCGCCCGGCAGCGGTTCCGGTTCGGTCAGGAACAGTCCGAGCACCAGGGCGAGTACGGGGACCGCGCACAGGATCGTGAACACGCCCTGCGGTCCGTACGCCTGGGCCGCCGCGCCGAGCGCCGGGGCGATCAGGCCGCCGATGCTGACGGCGAGGCCGAGCGTGACACCGGCCGCCGTGCCGGGGCGCCCCGGCAGGTAGTCCTGGCCGAGCTTGACCAGGACCGCGAACGGCACGTTCAGCGCGAGGCCCGCCAGGATGGCGAACAGCAGCGGCAGCAGGGTGCCGGGGGCCACCCGCAGGGCGACCAGGGCCGGTACGGCGGCGAGGCCGCCCAGCTGGACCGTACGCACCATGCCGACGCGGTCGGCGATCCGGCCGCCGAGCAGGGTGCCGGCCACCCCGCCGACGAGGAAGCAGGCGAGCGCCACGCCCGCGACGCCCCGGCCGGAGTGCAGATGGCGGATCCAGAACAGCTCGATGAAGGTGATGGCGCCGAAGAACGCCACCGAGCGCACCACCTCGATGCCGGTGAGGAAGAGGAACGGCCGCCACCGGTCCCGCCCCGCCCGGGCGCCCTCGCGCGTGGGGGCCGCCGCCGGGCGGTGCCTGAGCAGGACGAACGCCATCAGCACCGCCGGCGGGATGAAGAGGGCCGTCGCGCCCACCCCCATCGCGACGAGCGCCGGGGTCGCGAGCACCGGGGCCAGGAAGAAGCCGACGCTGCCGCCCGCCGCGAAGACGCTCATCGCGGACGCGCTGTCCCCGGCGGCCTCCCGGGCCGCCTTGCCCGCCGCCGGGTGGAACATCGCGACGCCGAGCCCGGACAGCAGGACCAGCAGCCAGACGGCCGCGTACGGCTGGACCAGGCCGGACAGCCCGAGCCCGGTGCCCGCGACGGCGAGCCCGGCGGGGGCCAGCCGGGGCAGCCGGTAGCGGTCCACCGCGAGGCCGATGAACGGCTGCGGCACCGAACTGCCGAGCGCCGCCGCGAGGGTCAGCCCGGAGGCGGCGACATAGCTGTAGCCCCGGTCCAGGACGAAGTACGGGACGCAGGCGGGCACCAGACCCTGGTAGAGGTCGTCCACGGCGTGCGCGGCGCCCCACATCCGCATCCGGCGCCAGGCGGAGGGGCCTTCGGCGGGCGGAGCGGCGCACGGGCGCCAGGCGGAGGGGCCTTCGGCGGACGGAGCGGCGCACGGGCTCCCGGCGGACGGGGGTTCGGCGGGCGGGCTCTCGGTGGACGGCGTCTCAGTGGACGGGCTGTCGGCGGAGTGAGTGCCGGCGGGCGGGTTCGGCCGGGGGGCTGGACCGGTCATGAGGGCGGCTCCTTGCTGAGACTCCTTCGAGGATTCCGGCCGCGCCCGGCAGCGGGCTAGCGATAATCTGCCTACTTATGTCGCCAACCTGCCGCACCCTGCACGGCCCCGCCCGGGTGCCGCTCGCGCACCAGGAGCGCATCGAGAGCCACCACCACCTGGAGCACCAGCTCGTCTGCCCCTCGCGCGGGGTCCTGGAGGTGGCCACCCCGCTCGGCGTGTGGGCCGTGCCGCCGCACCGGGCGGTCTGGATCCCGGCCGGTGTGGTCCACGCCCACCTGGCGTACGGGCCGACCGAGCTGCGGGCGCTCAGCTTCGCCCCGGCGGACAACCCGCTGCGGCTCGACCGGCCGACCGTCCTGGCCGTCACCCCGCTGCTCAGGGAGGTCGTGGCCTGCCTGACCGACGACACGGAGCTGACCGGCGACGCACGCCAGCGGCGGAACCTGGAGCGGGTCGCGCTCGACCAGCTGCGCCGGGTCGAGCCGCTGGGCGTCTGCCTGCCCTCCCCGTCCGACGCCCGGCTGCGGGACATCGCCCGCATCCTCCAGGAGGACCCGGCGGACGGGCGGACCCTCACCGAGCTCGGGGCGGCCGTCGGCGCGGCGAACCGTACGCTGAGCCGGCTGTTCCGCGCCGAGACCGGGATGTCGTTCCCGCAGTGGCGCACCCAGCTCCGGCTGCACCACGCGCTGACCCTGCTGGCGTCCGGCGGCTCGGTCACCGCGGTCGCCGCCGCCTGCGGCTACAGCGGGCCGAGCGCGTTCATCCAGTCGTTCCGGCACGCCTTCGGCACCACCCCGGGCTCCTACGCGGCGGGCGGTGCACAGCAGCCCGCCGCGTGACACCGGTCGGCGGTGCTGCGGATGCGGGAGCGGGCCGGGCGTCCGAGGATGAAGGGCCGGGCGCAGTGGCGGCCCGCGCCCTGCCTTCAGGAGGTATGCCTTGCCGGTGCACGCCGACCATCCGCCGTCGATCGATGTCGCGGCGCTCGCCGCCGTGCTCGACGGCACGACGGCGGGCGTGGCCGTGTTCGACACCGAGCTGCGCTACCTGTACGTCAACCCGGCGCTCGTGCGCCACAACGGCCTCCCGCCCGCCGCCCACCTGGGCCGCCGCCCCGGCGAGGTCATGCCCGACATCGACGCCCGCGAGGACCTGATGCGCGCCGTGCTCGCCGACGGCCGGGCCCGCGAGATCACCTCCAGCGGCCGGCTCCCCGCCGCCTCCGGCACCGCCCGCTGCTACTGGCACGGGGCCTACCACCGGCTGGAGATGCACGGCCGGGTCGCCGGCGTCGTCGGGATCGTGCTGGAGGTCGTGGCCTCCGACGACGAACAGCGGCAGCTCGCCCAGGCCCAGCGCCACCTCAGCCTCCTGGACAGCGCCAACACCCGCATCGGCACCACCCTCGACATGGACACCACCTGCGCCGAGCTGGCCGACCTCGTCGTCCCCGGCCTCGCGGACGTAGCCACGGTCGAGGTCTTCCCGCGCGACGTCGCCCCGCCGGTGCGCCCCGCACCGCCCGACGTGGTGCGGCTGCGCCGCGCGGCGATGTCGGCGGTGCGCGGGCTGAGCCGGGGGGTCGCCCGGTTCGGGGTGGCCGGCGACTACATCGACTACCAGGAGGACGCCGCCGTACCGCGTTGCCTGGCCACCAACCTGCCCGTCGTGGAGTCCCTCACCGACGAGGAGCGGGTGGCCCGTGCCGCGCCCAGTCCGGACCGGGTCGCCGGCTACCGGGAGCTCGGCCTGCACTCGGCGGTCGCCGTGCCCATCGCCGTGCGCGGGACCCCGATCGGCGTGCTCGGGCTGCTCAGGGCCGGCGGCTCGCCCGTCTTCTCGGACGACGACGTGGTGGTGGCCCGGGAGCTCGCCGGGCGGGCCGCCGTCCACCTCGACCACGCGCGCCGCTTCACCCACGAGCACACCATCGCCCTGGAGCTCCAGCGCTCACTGCTCTCCGAGCCCCGGCCGCCCCACCCGCACATCGAGGTCGCCACCCGCTATCTGCCGGCCGACCGCAGCGTGCTGGTGGGCGGCGACTGGTTCGACGTCATCCCGCTGCCCGACGGGCGGCACCTCAAGGCGATGGGGGACGTCATGGGGCACGGCGTCGAGGCGGCCGTCGCGATGAGCCACTACCGCTCGCTGCTGCGGCTGCTGGCCGACGAGGAGCTGCCCCCGCACCGCATCCTCCAGCAGCTGGACCGGATGGTGGAGCGGTCCGGGATCGACCGTGCGGCGACCTGCCTGCTCGCCGTGGTGGACCGGGGCGGCGAGATGTGCGAGGTGGCCAGCGCGGGCCACCTTCCGCCGGTGTTCATCGACCCGGGCGCGGCCGGTACCCGGATCTGCGACGTACCGGCGGGGCCGCCGCTCGGCACCGGGTTCGGCGGCTACCGGTCCGCCAAGATGGAGTGCGGTCCCGGGACGGTGCTGTTCATGTACACCGACGGCCTGGTGGAGCGGCGCGACGAGGACATCGACGCGTGCGTCGCCCGGCTCAAGGAGCTGACGCTGCCGGAGGACGGCGATCTGGAGACGCTGCTGGACCGGGTGCTCGAACGCTTCGGTCCGGGCGCCGAGGACGACATCGCGGTGATGGCCTCGCGGACCCGGGTGGACACGGCCTGAGGGTCACCCCAGTTCGAGGCTGGTGATGCCGTAGAGGCCGGTGAGGTCGATGTCCGGCACCGGGCCCGTGTACATGCGGGCCGTCTCGAACGACGGGGTCAGACCGAGGCGTTCGGCGAGCCGCAGCGCCGCCGGGTTGGCGTCGGGCACGTCCACGGCGACCGGGGTGGCCGGGTCGGTGGCCGCGAGCGCGCTCACCAGCGCCTCGGCGATCTCCGGCGTGGCCGCGTACAGCGGTCCGACGCGTGAGGACGTACGGCCGGCGCGCAGCACACCGAGCCCCCGCACCTCGCCCTCGGACAGCGCGGCGAACGCGGTGCGGCCCGGGGTGGTGGTCCAGGCGGCCAGGAAGCCGTCGCGCTCGGCCGGGAAGAAGCGGCGGTCGTAGGCGGACACCTGGCCGAACGGCAGCGTCCGCACGTCCACGAGGGCGACGCCCGGCGGCGGTGCCACGCCCAGCGGCGCCAGACCCTCGTGGCGCAGGTTCGTCCAGGCCGGACGGAACCCCGACTTCCGGTAGTTGGGCTGCTGCTCCACCACCCCGTCGAGCCCGGTGTTGCGCCCCGCGAGCCGGGCCGTACCGGCGGCCCACAGCCGGCTCCCGTATCCCCGGCCGCGCAGCTCCGGGCGGGTCAGGTAGAAGCCGAGGAAGCCGAAGCCGGGGCCGTAGCGGACCACCGAGACGCAGGAGACGGGTGTGGAGTCGAGCCTGCCGATCAGGAAGCCGCACGGGTCGGCGGCGAAGAACGCCTGACCGTCGGTCAGGCCCGGGTTCCAGTTCTCGGCGTGGGCCCAGTCCGCCATCATCCGGATGTCGTCCGCGCTCGCTGTGGTGATCTCGAAGTTCGGCACGGACCCACCATGGACTGCTCGCCGGGTCCGTTCAATGACGCCCGGCCCCGCTCACACTGAACGGACCCACCATGGACTGCTCGCCGGGTCCGTTCAATGACGCCCGGCCCCGCTCACACGAACAGGAACGCGCACGCCGTCGTCGCCCCGAGCGCCGTCCCGGCCGTGACCTGGCCGACCGTGTGGTAGCCGAGCGCCACCCGCGACCAGGCCACGGCAGCTGTCATGGCGTACCCGAACAGCCACCACGGCGAGTGGACGGCGGCGAGCAGAGCGACCACGGCCGAGGCGACGGAGGCGTCCACCGAGATCTTCCACACCGTGTTGACCGCCAGCAGCACGACCGTCATCGCCCACAGCGCGAGCATCGCGGCCAGGATGCCGGTGGGCGCCCCGCCCAGCACCATGACCGCCGAACCGGCGCCGATGGAACCGAGGATGACGAAGAAGATCGGCGCCCGCTTGGTCCGGTCGACCACATGGCGGTCGCCCCAGGTGCCGCGACCGCGTTCCCACTCGATGTACCCGGCGGGCACGATCCCCGCGCACAGGGCGCCCAGCAGCCCCCACAGCAGCCCGGTCCACTCCCCGGCCGCCGCGAGGCCGATGGAGAGCATGCCGGCGAGCAGCAGGTTGCGCGGCTGGAGGACGTCGGTCACCGTGCGCGCGAGGCGGTGGTCGGGCACGGCGTGAGGCGCGGGGCCCGTGGTGTCGGTGGTGCTCATGCCGGCTGCTCCTTGCCCGCTGCGGAAGAGGATTCGAGGATCTGACGGGCCCGCTCCGGGGTCACCGTGCGGTACGCCGCCGCGACCCGGACCAGCCAGGCGACCTCGCCGTCCTGGTCGGTGGCGTGCTGGGTGCCGACGGCGGCCGCGTCGCCCGCGCTCGCCCCGGCGTCGCGGGCGAGGAGGGCCGCCTTGATCCAGTACGCGTCGGCCAGCGGCCCGGCCTGCTCCCGGCCGCCGGCCCCGGCAGCGGTCTCCGCCGCGGGGAGCAGCGCGTCGGGCACGTAATGGCGCAGCTTCTCCACCGCGTCCGCGATGTCCGCGGCCCAGCGGTCGACGCGCAGGTCGGCCGGGGTGTCGAAGCGGGTCAGCTCTCGCAGCAGCGGGGCCGGGGGCTCGAAGGGCTGGTCGGGGAAAGCCGTCATCAGCTCGTACCAGAGGCCGTGCAGCCGCACCTGCGCGCGCCAGAGCTTGGCGCGGCGGCGGACGTTGCTCAGGGCGGGGATGGAGGCGCCGACCGCGAAGAAGGCGAACAGGACGACCTGGGCGGCCTCGGTGATCTCGTCGAAGTCCAGCGCGAAGGTCTCGCTCGGCCGGTCGACGACGCTGACCCAGAGGAACAGCGTCCGGCTGACGGTGTAGCCGACGCCGATGAACATCGCGAACGTCATCATCCCGAGCCCCACCCGCAGATGGCGCATCCCGGCGCTCGCGGTGGCCAGTGCCCACTGGTACGCGCAGACGGCGGAGGCGGCACCGAGGTAGAGGTAGAACACGCTCATGTAGAGCGTCGCGCCCCACTGCCCGGCGTGGTCGGCCACGAAGCGGTCCGAGGGTACGGAACGGTCCACGACGGTGAAGAACAGCACGGTCAGCAGCACGAGGGTGGCGACGGACGCCTTGGCCGCCACCTGCTGGATGAGCCGCGCGAACCGTACGTGCCGGGGGACGTCGCCCTCGTCGGCGTACTGGCCGTAGATGGCCACGATGTAGCTGAGAATGGCCAGAATCGCGATGGTCGCCGTGTAGTGCTTGATGAGGACGGCGAGGTCGGTGACCGGGCTGTCGTTGAGCCCGATGCGCACGACCCGCGTCTTGGTCCACAGCGCGACGGCGAATCCCGCGTAACAGCCCCACAGGGCCCGGCGCCGGCGGTCCTCCTCGTCGCCCCACAGGGCGGCCGGCATGCGCCACAGGGCGACGGCTGTCATCAGGCCCGCTATCAGATAGCCGGCGAGGTCGAGCGGGGTCACGGCAGAAGTCCTCGGGGGTGGGGGAGAGCGGGGCCGGGGGTGGGGGAGAGCGGGGCCGGGGGTCAGGGCGCTACGTACGGCGGAACAGGCCCCCGCGGCGGTGCGCGACGGGGCGCGAGAGCGAGTTGGCGAGCCGCCCCACCATGTCATCGCTCGTCACGTCGCGGGCCATGCGGGGGATGAGCGAAGCACCGAATTCGGCCATGCGTTCGTCGTGGGTGTCGTACTGCGCGCGTGCCTGCACGGCGTCCGGGGTCGCGGACCCGCCGGGGCCGACGACCCGGGAGATCAGGGAGGCGTCGAAGACGGGCAGCAGCCGCTGGAGCTGTTCCGCGTCCAGCGAGGTGCCGTGGTCGAACCACTCGTGGCACAGCTCGTGCAGGATGACGTGCTGGGTCTGGTACTCGGTGGGGCGCCGGCGGTAGAGCACGAAGCTGGTCCCGCCGGTCTTCAGCCGCAGCCCGCAGGCGGCGTTGACGCGCGCCAGCCGGTCGGGCATCTCGTACAGCACGATGGTCCGGCCGCGGGCCGCCTCCATGTTCGCCACCAGGCCGGGTACGGAGAACGGCGAGGGCAGCGGCAGCGCCGCGAGCCCCTCCTCGCACTCCCTGCGCAGCTTCCGCATGGACATGGGTCAGCCCCGCTGCCCGCCGTCGGCCGTGGGCCGGCGGCCCTCGGCGTCCTTGAGCAGGGCCAGCGCGAACTGGAGAAGCTCCGGCGGGAGTCCCTCCTCGTCCAGGCCGCGCCCGGCCAGCCCGCTGATCTCGCCGGTCCGCCGCTTGGCCAGGAACTGCAGCCCGGCGACGACGTCGTCGACGACCTCTGACTCCTCCTTGAAGAAGCGCCAGTCCACGCCGAAGCCCAGACCGAGCGCCTTGAGGATCTCCTCGGACGGCTGGGTGACCTTGCCGGCCAGGATGTTGGAGAAGTAGCTGTGGGAGAGGGAGCCGCCCCGCTCCTTGACCAGGTCGGCGAAGACCCGTCCCGAGATCTTGCGGCCGGGAAAGGTCTTCTCGACCATGTACTCGACCTTCTGGCGCAGCGTCCGCAGCTCCGGCGCGCGCTCTTTGCCGTTGTCCATCCGGCCCCCACGTTCACGTCCGCCGCAGGCTCCTGTCCGGTCCCGGGCGGCGCTCGATTCGGTCAACGGGCTCGTACTGTAACCAACGCCCGCGTCCCGTCCCTGGGGCGGGACACCAGGGGTGGCGCGAAGGGGAGCATTCTGATCCGGTGTCCGGAGCGGGCTTGCGCAAACACTCTACGTCACTGTTAACTCGAAAAAACATGGGCAGGGGGCCACGAGGGGAGTCCCTTGCCCGTGAAGGCGCCGGTGCGCACCGCGCAGGTCACGCAGGCGTGTCGCCGTGGTGAGCACGAAGGGGTGTAGCCCTTCACGACGGGGGATGCGTGAAGGGCTACCCGTTCATTATGGCCCCTGCCACCGGCAGTCATCAACTGACCGGCCGATCAGTGTCCTTGCGGTTCCTCCGCGAGGGCTTCCGCGTCGACCTGCCGGAGCGCCGCCTCACCGGTGAGCGTGAGGTGGCCCCGCTGGTGGCCGTCCCGGCCCTCCCGGGGCGGCAGATATTCCTGGTCGCAGCACGGAATTTTACGCAATGCACACCGAGTGTTTGTGTGAGGGTTTGCGTGAGTTTTATGGCGCGCCGGGCGCGGCAAATCATTTCCCGCGCCCCGCCGTATCGATTGTGCTACGGTGGATACCAGTTGCAGTTGTGGTTCCCGAAGACTCCAAGTGCTCTCCTCGGCTAAATGGCCGATGAGTGCGCTGACGTATTTTCCGGCTTGCATATCCGGATGGGGTAATCATCACGGCGACGCGGGACCGGCACAGTGCGGGTCCCCGGGCTCACCCCCAGAAGGAGAAAACATGGCTACCGGCACCGTGAAGTGGTTCAACTCTGAAAAGGGCTTCGGCTTCATCGAGCAGGACGGCGGCGGCGCCGACGTCTTCGCCCACTACTCGAACATCGCCTCCAGCGGCTTCCGCGAGCTGCAGGAAGGCCAGAAGGTGAACTTCGACGTCACGCAGGGCCAGAAGGGCCCGCAGGCGGAGAACATCACCCCCGCGTGAATCTGATCACGTCGGCGCTCACGCGCTGACCGTGCATCCGCAGCTGGGGCCCGCACTTTGGGTGCGGGCCCCAGCTCGTTGCTTTTCCGGTCCCGTTCCCCGCGCACGCCGTGCCGTACCATCGCACGAGCCGCCGGGGGAGCGCGCAGGACCCATCGACTTCACCATGCGGCGGACGACCCGCCATGGCCCCCGGACCGACCGCGGTCCGGCGGAGCCCCGTGACGTGACCCGCAGGCCCGCTCCACGGCCGGCCCGGCTCGTCATCCGCGAAGCACCGGACCCGGCCCAGGCCGGGCCCGTATCGGCTCAAGACCGGCCGCCGGGCTTCGTTCACGTATGCCAACGGCCCGTTCTTGCGATTCCTGCCCCGCTCGTCGGCGCAATGAATTCCTCGATACGCGCCATTTTCGAGGAAAGGTTCCGCATGAACCGCGACCGCACACCCCGCTCCAACGACCGATATTCCCGCACCCGTGGCGGTGGCCCCGCAGGCTCCGGCTCCCGTGCGGGCGGCGGGTTCCGCTCCCAGGGCTCGGGCCGTCCGGGCGGTCAGGGACGTTTCGGCGCCCCCGACCGGCGCTCCGGCGGCTACGGCCGCAGGCCCGCCGCCAAGCAGGGCGAATTCGCCCTGCCGACGACCATCACCCCCGCGCTGCCCCCCGTCGAGGCATTCGCCGACCTGGACATGCCCGCACCTCTGCTGTCGGCGCTCGCCGCCGAGGGCGTCACGGTGCCGTTCCCGATCCAGGCCGCCACGCTGCCGAACTCGCTGGCCGGCCGGGACGTGCTGGGCCGAGGCCGCACCGGCTCCGGCAAGACGCTCGCCTTCGGCCTGGCCCTGCTGGCCCGTACGGAGGGCCGCCGCGCCGAGGCCCGGCGCCCGCTCGCCCTGATCCTCGTGCCCACCCGCGAGCTGGCCCAGCAGGTGACCGACGCGCTGACCCCGTACGCCCGGTCGCTCAGGCTGCGGCTGGCCACCGTCGTCGGCGGCATGTCGATCGGCCGTCAGGCGGCCGCCCTGCGCGGCGGCTGCGAGATCGTCGTCGCGACGCCGGGCCGGCTCAAGGACCTCATCGAGCGCGGCGACTGCGCCCTCGACCGGGTGTCGATCACGGTCCTGGACGAGGCCGACCAGATGGCCGACATGGGCTTCATGCCGCAGGTCACCGAACTCCTCAACCAGGTCCAGCCGGAAGGCCAGCGCATGCTGTTCTCGGCGACCCTGGACCGCAACGTCGACCTCCTGGTCCGCCGCTACCTGCACGACCCGGTCGTCCACTCGGTGGACCCGGCCGCGGGCGCGGTGACGACGATGGAGCACCACGTCCTCTACGTGCGCGGCGCCGACAAGTACGCCACCACGACGGAGATCGCGGCCCGCGACGGACGCGTGATCATGTTCCTGGACACCAAGCACGCCGTGGACCAGCTCACCGACCACCTGCTCAGCAGCGGCGTCCGGGCGGCGGCGCTGCACGGCGGGAAGTCCCAGCCGCAGCGCAACCGCACGCTGACCCGCTTCAAGACCGGGCACGTCACGGTCCTGGTCGCCACGAACGTCGCGGCGCGCGGCATCCACGTCGACAACCTCGACCTGGTCGTCAACGTCGACCCGCCGAGCGACCACAAGGACTACCTGCACCGCGGCGGCCGCACCGCCCGGGCCGGCGAGTCCGGCAGCGTCGTCACGCTGGTGCTGCCCAACCAGCGCCGCGAGATGACCCGGCTGATGGCCGACGCGGGCATCACCCCGCAGGTCGCCGAGGTGCGCTCCGGCGAGGCCGAGCTGAGCCGTATCACCGGTGCGCAGGCGCCCTCGGGCGTGCCCGTCACCATCACCGCGCCGCCCTCCGAGCGCGCCGCGGGCGGTTCGTCCTCGCGCGGCCGGCGCAGCCGCCCGGCCCAGGGACGCCGTTCCTCGTCCTCGGCGTCCTCCTCGTCGCGCGGCGGCGAGCGCCGTCCGTCCGGCAGCCGGGCCTCCTGACCCGGTCACCGCGTTCCCGTCCGGTTCCGTCCCCCGACCCCGTTGAGGCACCATGCGCTGTGTGATCGCCCGCTTTCCGTTCGACCTGTTCAAGCACGAGGTCGAAGCATCGATGAAGGGCGTCAAGCCCGAACCCGTCACCGGGGAGTCCGTGATCATCGGCCGCCGGGTGTACCCGGTCAAGCAGGTGGGCGAGGTGATCACCCGGCAGGACCGCCGCGACTTCTCGGCCGCTGAGGTGACCAGGGCGCTGGGACGCCTCGGCTTCACCTGCCGGTCGGTCCCGGTCCCCGTCGCGCCGGTGGAGCCCAGCCCCCTGGAGGCCGCGTCGGCCGCACTCGGGGCCCCCGGGGCCTGACCGGTCCGAAACGACGCGCCGGAGCCCGGCCCCCTTCGCGGGGCCGGGCTCCGGCGCGTCACCGTTCGTTCCCGGGCGGGTCGGGTCGGTCGGGTCGGTCAGGTCGGTCAGGTCCAGAGCGCCTCGGCGAGCGCGATGCCGGCGAAGGCCGCGCCGAGGCCCACGGCCACGCTCGCCACCGCGTTGGCGGCCGCGTAGAACCGGGCCCCGTCCTCGGCCAGCCGCAGTGTCTCGTAGCTGAACGTGGAGTACGTGGTCAGCGCCCCGCAGAACCCCGTCCCGACCAGCAGTTGCAGGTGGGAGGAGGCGGCCCCCGCCGTCACCGCGCCGGTCAGCAGGCCCAGGATCAGGCAGCCGGCCATGTTCACCGCGAACGTCCCCCACGGGAAGACCGTGTCGTGGCGGGACTGCACGGCCCGGTCGGTCAGATAGCGCAGCGGGGCGCCGACCGCCGCGCCGACGATCACCAGCAGCCAGTTCACCGCTGCTCTCCCGGTATGCCGGGACCGGCGGAGCCCTCGTGGGCGCCGGGGCTGTCCCGGCAGACGATCTCGCAGGCGTCGAGCGTGACCGGGCAGCCATCGGTCAGCTCGGCGATCTGCGGCAGGAACGCCCGTACCGCCGCCTCCGCGTCCACGATGATCACGGCCACCGGCAGGTCCTCGCTCAGCGACAGCAGCCGCTGGGTGTGGATCATCGACGAGGCGCCGAAGCCCTCGATGCCCCGGAAGACGCTCGCCCCGGACAGACCGGCCGCGTGCGCCCGGTGCACGATCTCCGTGTAGACGGGCCGGTGGTGCCAGGTGTCGGACTCGCCGACCAGCACGGTCAGGCGCAGGCCGGGTCCGGTCACGGGTGTCGTCATGCCTGCCTCCAAGCCAGTGCGCGGCGCGTCAGCCACACCGCGCTCCACACCGCCGCGAGGGCCGCGAGCAGTGTCGTTCCCAGATAGACGAGCCCGGTGCCGGCCCGGCCCTTCTCCACGAGGCGCGCGATGTCCACCGCGTACGTGGAGAAGGTGGTGAACCCGCCGAGTACCCCGGTGCCGAAGAACGGCCGCACCAGCCGGTGCGCCGCCCACACCTCGCTGATCACCACCATGAACACGCCGATGACCGCGCAGCCGATGACGTTGACGACGAGGGTCGTCCAGGGGAAGCCGCCGGTCGTGGTGGGCCACAGGAGCGAGGCCCCGTAGCGGGCGGACGCGCCGGTCGCGCCGCCGAGCGCGACCGCGGCGACGACGGCGGTCTGCGGGTGGGTCCTGAGGTTCCCGAGGATCCCGAGGGCCCCGGGCCTGGTGCCGGGCATACGTCTCCTACCTGCCGGGGCGCCCACCGGACGTGGGCGCGCGTCTGCGCAAGTAGGGACCGTTGGCGGCGCATCACCGGCCGCGGTTCGGGTACGGCGGGCCCCACCGCCGCGCGTCGGCCGTCACCGGCCTTCGCTGTCCCCAGGGTAGCGCCGCGCGGGGACGGGAACGCGACGGGCCCGGGGCGGGCCCCGCCAGGGCGGGGCCGGCTCGCGGCGGATTGGGGCGGCCCCGCCAGGTCCGGACCCGCTCCCCGGCGCTATCCCCTCTCCCCGGCGGTATTCCTCTGCCCGGCGGTATTCCTCTACCCGGCGGATTTCACCCGATCGGCCACCTCATCTGCGGGCCGGACGACGAAGCCGCAGGGTGGAGCCATGTGGCCCCATCGAATATGGCTGGGTGTCGCGGTCCTCCCGCTGGTCCTCCTGGTACCGCGGGACGCCCCGGTGCCCCAGGTCCTGGCCGAGCCCCCTGCCTCCTCCACCCGGGAGCGGGCGCGGACCGTGCCGCAGCCGGTGATCGTCAGCCGGGCGGCCTGGCACGCGAACGAGTCCATCGTCCGGGAGCGGGCCGTCTACACGGGTGCCGTGCGGGCGGTCTTCATCCACCACACGGGGGAGTCGAACGACTACGACTGCGCGGACGCCCCCGACCTGGTGCGGGCGGTCGAGCAGTCCCACATCGAGGGCAACGGCTGGGACGACATCGGTTACAACTTCCTCGTCGACCGGTGCGGAACGATCTACGAGGGCCGGGCGGGCGGCATCACGCGTTCGGTGCGCGGGGCGCACACCACGGGCTTCAACGCCGACAGCGTGGGCATCGCGGTGCTGGGCGACTACCGCAACGGCGAGAAGGTCCCGGCGGCCGTGGTGCGGGCGCTGGCGGAGGTGGCGGCGTGGAAGCTGCGGCCGGACGCCGACCCCGAGGGCAAGGTGCGCCTGGTCTCGACCAACGACGAGAGCAGGTACCCGAAGGGGAAGGCCGCGGTGCTGAACGTCATCTCCGGCCACCGCGACACCTATGAGACGACCTGCCCCGGCCAGGCGCTGTACGACGCGCTGCCGGCGATCCGGGCCGCGGCGGCGGCCCTGCGCGAGGGGCGGGGGACCGGTGAGGGCCGGACGGACACGGAGGACGCCGGGACCCCTCACCACTCTCTGCACTAGTGCATAACGTATGTATACCTAGTGCGAATTCCAGGTATGGTCCCCCCATGTCAGCTACGCGCCCGCTCCCCGTGACCCTGACCGGCGACCACGTCCGCGTCGAACCGCTCGCCCTCCGCCACCTGAACGACCTCTTCGCCGCCGGCGGCGACGACGACGAGGTCTGGCGCTGGCTGGGCCCGACGCCCCGCACCCCGCAGGAGCTGGAGACCAAGCTCGCCGCTCTGCTCGCGGACGCGTCCTGCGTCCCCTTCGCCGTCATCCACCTGGCGAGCGGCCGGGCGGCCGGCTGGACCACGTACCTGGACATCGACGTGGAGCACGAGCGCCTGGAGATCGGCTCCACCTGGTACGGCCGCGCCCGCTGGCGCTCGGCGGTCAACACCGAGACGAAGCTGCTCCTGCTCACCCACGCCTTCGAGGAGCTGGGCATGGGCCGCGTCCAGCTGAAGACCGACCACCTCAACGAGCGCTCCCGGAAGGCGATAGCCCGCCTCGGCGCCCGCCACGAGGGCGTCCTGCGCCGCCACCGCCGCCGCCCGGACGGCACCTGGCGCGACACGGTCTACTTCTCCCTGCTCGCGGACGAGTGGCCGGAGGCGAAGGCGCGGCTGGCGGGGTGGCTCTGACGGCGGGGACGTTGTCGTACGCGGAAGCGCCCCGCTGGCTTACCCAGCTGGGCGCCCGTGTGAAGCGTTGACCCTCGCGCCTACTCCGCAGCGCCGAACTGGCCCGCGCCGGTAGCTGCGGCAAACGACGACAGGGCCGTGCGCGGGAACAGCAGCGCGGGTCCGTGCGGGTCCTTGCTGTCGCGGACGGCCACGGTCCCGGCATCGACGATGCCGCACTCGACGCACTGCGCCCCGCTGTCGCTGTACGAGGACTTCCACCAGGTCACGGGCAGGGTGGAGGCGTCGTGGATGTTGCTCATGTGCTTTTCCTTATCTCTGTGATGAGGTCCGCCGACGCCTCAACGGAAAGCGCGGCGGCACTCAGCCGTTGCCAGGCATCCCGGTGAGCGGCGACCTGCTCGCGTTCCTCGACATACAGGGCTGAGGTCAGCCCCTCCGTGTGGACCACATCGAGGTCTGCATGTGGGCCAAAACCCAAAACGGTAAAGCTCCCCAACTGCCCTACGTGCAAAGGTGCATTGGCGGGCAGTACCTGGATGTTGATACTCGGCCGCTTGCCCATGGTGAGAAGCCGACCAAGCTGCTCACGCATGAGACCGTCAGTGTCGGAGGTTGAGCGCAGCGACTGCTCGGCAATGATCGCCCATAGGGTGAGCGGCTCCTCGCGGGTGAGTACTGCCTGTCGCGCGAGGCGTACCTCCACCAGGGCGTCGACGCGCGCCTCGACCGCCTCGGACATGGCCGTTGCTCGGATGATGTCGCGAGCGTACTCGCCGGTCTGGAGCAGGCCGGGGATCACGCCGAGCTGCCACGACGAGATCGATTCCGCTTCGGTCTCCAGGCTGATCAGATCCTCGTACACGGGCGTGAGGACGCCTCGGTATGAGTGCCACCAGCCGCGCTGTGCCCCCTCTTTGGTGAGCGTCAGCAGGGCGGCGCGCAGTTCGTCGCTCACCTCGCGCCCGAGTTCGGCGTACAGGTCGAGCAGTGCGTCGATGTCCTTGGCCTTGGATGCGCTGCGAGCCGTCTCGATCCGCGAAAGCTTCGAGTAAACGAACTGGCCCTTGGATCGCTCGGCGACCTCTTCGAGGGTGAGTTCGCCGCGCAGCGCGCGCAACTTCGCACCGAGGCGCCGACGGCGCACTGTAGGCGCACTCACTTCTTTGCCCTCCCCTTTGGTGGCGTGCTCGACAGTCTGCCGTGACGGCTCATCGCCTGTCACCTGAGCACTTCGCACTGGTGCCGCACCTTCTATCGATAGATGCAAATTTCTATAATCTCTCGATTGTGCTTGCACAATCAGTAGTCGAGCCAGCACTCTCATGTGACGAAAAATCGCAGCTTCTTGGAGTGTGCGACGGCACTCGCGCGCGTTTCGAAGCACACCGTGAGGGGACACGCATGATCGAACGGTGGCGGACGGATTCGGCCGCCTGTTGTGCACCACCTGTTGGCCCGCCGCCCGTTCTGTTACTCGCAGGCGAGGCCCAATCCGCCAAAGCCACCCGGAACTTCGTGCGCGAGTTCGTCCCGTACCACGTTCCGGGCGTATCCGAGGAGTACGTCGAGACGGTCGCCCTGGTCGCATGCGAACTGGTCACCAACGCGATCCGCTACGGCACCGAGCCCGGCGACTCCGTACGCGTCGTGCTCGACGCCGACGACAACCGGACGCGCGTCGAGGTGCACGATCCAGTACGCCGACGCCGACGCCCCCGGCCCCGGCCCGTATCCCACGAACGCGACCGTGGGCGCGGCCTGATCATCCTCGACGCACTGTGCCCCGGCGCCTGGGGAGTTGACGACGTCCCGCTCGGCAAGGCGGTATGGGCGGAGGTGAAGGCGACGTGATTCCGCCACGCCTCGCAGGAGGCGGCCTCGACGTGCCACCCGGCCCCGGCTTCGTCGCTTCGGTGGCCGCCGCGACCGGCATCCACCACGGCGAGGCCGGCGACCTCGCCCAGCTCCTCATCACGCACCCGGGGCCGCGCCGGACGAACGAGACGCCCGAGACCGTCGAACACGGCATGAGACGCCTCGCGGCAGCACTGCGCCTCGGGCCCGGCGACAAGCGGCCCCCGGTGATCGGCGCACGGATAGCGATCCACCGCGGGCGCGCCGCCCTCGACTACGGCCACGACCAGTACGTCATGACGATTCCTCCGCCGTCACGGGACTGGCTCGTTCTGCTCGGCGCGGGCGCCCCTTGCCGTGTCTGCCCGGTGGTCCCACCGCTCCCTCTCGGCGCCGATCAGGCCGGGACCGACGCGCACCTGCGCGAAAGCCTCGCCGCCGGCCTGGTCGCGTGGCGAACCACCTACGCCCGCCGCCGCTTCTGATCGCGGTCGGGCCGAACGTCAGCACGCCGCCGGCCCAGTGGATTACGCTGCTGGACCATGAAGACCGGGACGGCCTCGCGCCACGCACGGATCGGTGACCCGGCGCCCCTTTGAGCGCCGAACGGGTCGGTTGCGGCCCGCTGTCCGAGCGAGCAACCGGAGCCGCCGCCGCGCGGGCTCCGCCTCCGTCGTGTTGACCAGTACATGTGACATCTCAACCACGACAGGAGCACTCATGACCGTCAAGACGCTGCGCATCCCCACCGAGGACGGGCAGGCCGACGCCATCGCCGCCTTCCCCGACGACGGTGAGCGGCACCCCGGAGTCCTGATGTACGCGGACGCCTTCGGCATCCGGCCGGTGATCCAGGAGATGGCCCGAGAGCTGGCCGGGCACGGCTACTACGTGCTCGTCCCCAACTTCTTCTACCGCAACGGCCCCACCCCGGTGGTCGACCTTCCCGAGTACATCGGGGAGGAGTCCCGGCACGCTCTCATCGCCCGGTTGATGCCGTTGATCGAGGCGCACACCCCCGAACGCACGGCGAGCGACGCCGACGCCTACCTCTCGTTCCTGAGCGCCCAGCCCGAGGTCGCCGATGGTCCGGTCGGGGTGACCGGCTACTGCATCGGCGGTCTGCTGGCGACGCGCACCGCCGCCGCCCATCCCGGCCGGGTCGCCGCGGTCGCCGCGTTCCACGCCCCGGTGGGCGCGGACGGGCCGGGGCTGTTCGCCGGGCTCACCGCACGGGTCCACCTCGGCCACGCCGCGAGCGACCTGACGCCCGAGGCCCTGGCCGACCTCAACAAGGAGCTGGACGCCGCGGGTGTCGACCACACCTCGGAGATCTACCCCGACACCGTGCACGGCTTCACCATGTCCGACACCGACGCCTACAGCGCCGCCGGGCTGAAGCTCCACTGGGACCGCCTGCTCCCGCTCCTGGACGGTGTCCTGCACAACGGCTGAGGTCGCGGGCGCCGGTCAGCAGCCGCCGGTGAAGCGGTCCGGCCCGTACGCCGAGTCCAGCCGGTAGGTCCCGCCCTCCGGCACGGTCAGCCTCGTCCACTCGCCGTCCTGCCGCAGGCAGCCCCCGGCCCCGCCGCCGGCGGCCCGCACCCGCAGCCACGGCGAGTAGGCGATGCGTACGGTCACCGAGCCGGCGCGCGGCATCCGCACGACCAGCAACGCGTCGTCGCCGCCGACGACCGTGGCGGGAGCCGGTGCCAGCGGGACGGCGTCCCGGACCCGGTAGATGGTCCAGCCGTCGTCCCGCCAGACCTGCTCCAGCCAGGGAAGACCACCCCTGACCAGGGCCGCTTCGGCCTCGGCCGAGCCGTCCGGCCGGCCGTCGTGCAGCACGACGTGGCTCACGGCCCACCGGTCGAGCCAGGCCCGGTAGCGGTCCGGGGTGAGGGTGCCCTCGTAGAAGAGCCGGCCGCGCTCGACGTCGAGCTGGCGGTTCCAGCCCCGGGCCATGTTCACGTGCGGGGCGAGGACGGCCGCCTCGCGGTGGTTGCGCGCGGGCACGACCTCGACGCGGCCCCGGTCGGCGCCCAGGCGGTCGAGTGCGGCGACGACGCCGTCCGTGTGGGCGGCCCAGGCCGGCACGGGGGTGGAGACCCGCAGGTCGTCCACGGTCTTGTCGATGAGCCAGAGCCCGGACAGCACGAGGGCGGCGGAGAGCACACCCGTACGCACCCACGCCCTGGCCCGGACGGTGTCGAAGACGGCCGCGCACAGCACGGGCACGGCGACGAGACCGAGCAGCCGCTCGACGTTCGTACCGATCGGGGAGGCGACGAGGAAGGTGAGGAACACGCCGACGGCGTAGACGGCGGCGCCGTAGCGCGTCACCCGCCACTCCCGCGCACGGGGAGCCGCGGCCACGAGGACCGCGCAGATCAGGACCGGCATCCACAATCGGTTCGCGGGCATGGGCTGTTCGCCCCGGAACGGGAAGAGCAGCGTGGTCGCCCCGACCACCGCGAAGAACGGGACCCCCAGCACGGCCCCCCTCCGCCACCGGCGGTCGAGGAGGTAGGCCGCGCCCGTCACGACGAGGAACAGCCCCGCCACCGGACTCGCCATCGTCGCCAGCGCACCCGACACCACGGCGATGACGACCCGGTCCGCGTACAGGCAGGCGACGAGCCCGATGGCGACGCCGAGCGCGAAGGTCGTACGCCCCGACGCGACGTTGCACCACAGGGCGAAGGCGGCGAGCAACGCGGGGACGAGCGCGTGCCGCATGCCCGTACGGACGAGGAGGCGGGCCATGAGCCAGGTGGCCGCGAGCCCGGCGATGACGGAGACCGTGCGGACGCCGAGGAAGGCCATGGCGTACGAGGAGAAGACGCTGTAGTTGGCGGTGTGCGTGCCCCCGAACCAGAAGAGGTTGTACGCGGAGCCCGGGTGCCGTTCGGTGAATCCGGCCCAGGCCAGCTGGGCGGCGAGGTCCCCGCCCCCGGTGGCCAGGACCGCGGCCCATACGGCGTACAACGGCACGACGGCCGCCACGGCGACGAGCGGCACGCGGTGGACCCGCCACCACGGCTGCCGCCCTGCCCCGGGCTCCGGCTCCGGCCGCCCTTGCCCCGGGCGCCGGCCACGCGGCTGTTCCCGGTCACGCGGTTGTTCCCGGTCACGCGGTTGTTCCCGGTCACGCCGCGACCGGTCGTCCGAGCCCGTCCGTACTTCTCCACCGACCACCACCGGACAAACCCTAGAGGCTGCGGAACGGCGGGCGGTCCGGGGCAACGGACGGAACCCGGCGTGTCCCACCGGGTGCTGTGCCATCTTTCGATCAAGGGATGAAGATCACGCGGCTGATGACGGCGGAAGGTGGGAGCGACATGACCAGCGAGGGCCCCCGGCTGTACGAACTTCTCGACGACCGGTTCCGCGCGGGCCGGTGCATGAACGGCGACGAGGACCTGGAGGTGCTGTACACCGGCTGCCGGTGGGCCGAGGGCCCGGTGTACGTGCCGGCCTGGCGGCAGGTGGTGTGGAGCGACATCCCCAACGACCGGATGCTGCGCTGGGACGAGGAGACCGGGGCCGTCGGCGTCTTCCGCCGCGCGGCCGGCCACCCGAACGGCAACACCCTCGACCGCGAGGGCCGGCTCATCACCTGCGAGCAGGGCAACCGGCGGGTGACGCGGACCGAGCACGACGGCACGGTCACCGTGCTCGCGGACCGCTGGCAGGGCAAGCGGCTGAACAGCCCGAATGACGCGACGGTCAAGTCCGACGGCTCGATCTGGTTCTCCGACCCGGACTTCGGCATCACCAGCGACTACGAGGGCTACCGCGCACAGAGCGAGATCGGCGCCAACAACGTCTACCGCATCGACCCCGCCACCGGGGAGGTCCGGCTCGTCGCGGACGGCTTCGACGCGCCCAACGGCCTGGTCTTCTCGGCCGACGAACGGCAGCTCTTCGTCTCCGACACCCGGGCCGGCCACATCCGCGTCTTCGGCATCCGGGACGACGGCACGCTCACGGAGGGCAGCGTCTTCGTCGAGGCGGGCGTCCGCCTGGAGGCCCGCTTCGACAACCTCCGCTTCGACGACGGCGGCCGGCTCTGGGCGGCCGCGATGAACGACGGCGTGCACTGCTACGACCCCGACGGCACGCTCATCGGCCGGCTCAACGTGCCGGAGGCGGTGGCGAACATCTCCTGGGGCGGCCCGAAGCGGAACCGTCTCTTCATCACGGCGGAGACGAGCCTCTACTCGGTGGTCATGGGCGTCACGGGAACGCACCCGACGGGCCCGGGCCACCGCCCCTGGCAGGCCCGGAACGAGCCCGCCCCGACACCCTCTCCGTGGTCCTGACCGACCCCGCAAGGCGCCCCGAAACTTTCGAAATGGGGGACGCAGCAAGCTCGAAACACGATCGGTCGGATGCCAATTAGCGGGCTGCCAATGACGAGAAGGGTGATCCTGACCTGCTGCTCTCTCCAACTCCCTTGTCCAGCTGGGCAGTCGAAGGTTTCGCAACTAGTGCCGAAACTATTGACACCCCCTGGGGCCGGTCCAACACTGAGCGCCGTCGGCAGGCCCCCGCCGACGCCGACCTGGTCACGAGGACGAGGAGGAGCTCCGCACATGTACGCCACACCCGCACATCCGACGAGCCACCCGCGAGGCCGCACCAGACCCACGGACGGCCTCAGGCTGTTCATCCGCAGCGCCTTCGCCCTGCTGACGGCCGCCCTCGCCGCGATCGCCCTGCCCGGCACGGCCACCGCCGACACGACCGTCACCTCGAATCAGACGGGCACCAACAACGGCTACTACTACTCGTTCTGGACCGACAGTCCCGGTTCCGTTTCGATGAACCTCGGGTCCGGCGGCAGCTACGGCACGTCCTGGAGCAACACCGGGAACTTCGTCGCCGGCAAGGGCTGGAGCACCGGCGGGCGCCGCAGCGTGACCTACTCGGGCTCCTTCAACCCGTCCGGCAACGCCTACCTGGCCCTCTACGGCTGGTCGCAGAACCCGCTCGTGGAGTACTACATCGTCGACAACTGGGGCACCTACCGGCCCACCGGAACCTTCAAGGGGACGGTCACCAGTGACGGCGGCACGTACGACATCTACGAGACGACGCGGACCAACGCCCCCTCCATCGAAGGCACCAGGACCTTCCAGCAGTACTGGAGCGTCCGGCAGTCCAAGCGCACCGGCGGCACCATCACCACCGGCAACCACTTCGACGCCTGGGCCCAGCACGGCATGAACCTCGGCTCCTTCAACTACATGATCATGGCCACCGAGGGCTACCAGAGCAGCGGCAACTCCAGCATCACCCTGGGCAGCACCTCCGGCGGTGACAACGGGGGCGGCAACGGCGGCGGGACCGGCGGCAACACCGGCGGTGGCGGCGGGAACGGCGGCTGCACCGCGACCCTGTCCGCCGGCCAGCAGTGGAACGACCGCTACAACCTGAACGTCGCGGTCTCCGGCTCCAGCAACTGGACCGTGACGATGAACGTCCCGTCCCCCGAGAAGATCCTCTCCACCTGGAACATCAGCGCCAGTTACCCCAGCGCCCAAGTACTGACCGCCAAACCGAACGGCAGCGGCAACAACTTCGGCGTCACCATCCAGACCAACGGCACCTGGACCTGGCCCACGGTCTCCTGCAGTACGGCCTGACCCACAGATCGCCCCGGGGTGGCGGCGGTCGCCCCGGGGCGCCTGAGGTGGCGCGGAGGGCTCAGGCGCCACAGACGGCTCAGGCGCCTCAGCTCTCGCAGGTGTCGCAGCTGCCACAGGTGTCTTAGAGAACGGGCGGACGCCCCAGGCGCGTCATCCGCCACACCGTCCGCCACCGCATCGTCGCACGTGCCCCGGCCGGTGTCCCGACCCCCTCGGCGAACCCACCCCACCACGCCTCCAGCCCGGCACACTCCACTGATCGACAAGCCCCAGCCGGGCCCGGCACGGCCCGGCATCACCCCGCATCACCCCGCATCACTCGGCATGACGCGCATCGCCCGGCATCACTCGGCATGACGCGCATCGCCCCGCATTACCCGGCAGGGCCCCGATGCTAGGCGGTATCCGCCGGGCGCGTGGCCGCCGGGACCGCGGGCGCCGGGACCGCGGGCGCCGGCCCGGTCACGCCGATGCTCCGCTGTCGATGACCAGGTCGGTGCCGACCACCGCGCCGGCCGCGGGCGAGGCGAGATACAGAACCGCGGCCGCGACCTCCTCGGCCTCCGCGAGCCTGCCGAGCGGGTTCTGCGACTTCACCCGCTCGGTCCGCTCCGCCTCGGTCTCGCCGGGCCGGAGGGACATGGGGGCGGCGGAGGCCCCCGGGCTGACCGCGTTGATCCGGACGCCCTGGTGGATGTGGTCGAGAGCGGCGGCGCGGGTCAGCGCGGAGACGGCCGCCTTCGAGGTGATGTAGGCGGCGGCGTGCGGTATGCGCTGGTGGGCGCCGAGATTGGAGGCGATGTTGACGATGGCCCCGCCGCCGTGGTCCCTCATGTGCGCGATCTCGTACTTCATGGCCAGCCAGACGCCGGTGACATTGGTCCGTATCACCGCGTCCCAATCGTCCTCGCTCACGTCCGCCGCCGGGCCGGCGCCCCGGAGTATCCCGGCGTTGTTGACGGCGATGTGCAGCCCGCCGAAGCGTGCGGCGCTCTTCTGCACGAGGTGGCGGACCTGGTCCGAGTCGGTGACATCGGCGGTGACGGCGGCCGCCGTTCCCCCGGCCGCCTCGATGAGGCCCACCGTCCCGTCCAGGGACGCCCGGGTGCGTCCCGCGACCACCACCGAGGCGCCCTCGGCGGCGAAGGCCAGCGCGGTGGCCCGGCCGAGACCGGAGCCGGCGCCCGTGACGAGCGCGGTCCTGCCGATGAAGCGGTTCACTTCCCCAACTCCCCTGTGTCTGCGTGTCTGCGTGCCTGTGGGTCTGTGGGGCTGTGTGTCTAGGTGTCTTCGTGGCTGTCTGTCGGTCATTGCCCCGCCGAACCAGTAATGCTGGAACGATCGGTCTAATATGAGGTCACGCCGAGCCGCCCTCGCGGTCTCTGTCCACGGCTGCGGCGATGCCCGCCCATCCTCCAGCGGGGATCGTTCAGCCCTGGGGCGCGTTCAGTCCAGCAGGGCCAGGGCCTGCTCGGTGGCGTCCCGTATCCGGGCGGGATCGCTGGACGCCTTGCCGACGACCCGCACGCCCTGGAGCAGGACGAGCAGCATCCGGGCCAGCGCGCGCGGGTCGCGGCCCTCGGGCAGCTCGCCCTGGGCCCGGGCCCGTATGAGCGCGCAGTGCAGCGGGGTTTCGAGGTGCTCCCAGCTGAGCTCGACCCGGCGGGCGGCGGCGGGATCGTGCGGGGCCAGCTCGGCGGCGGTGTTGGTGATGAGGCAGCCGTGCAGCCGCCCCTCGGCGGACGAGGCTTCCTCGGCGAAGCGGCGTACCACCGACCGGACCGCGGACAGGGCGGGCCCCGGCTGGGACAGCTCGGCGAGCAGGAGCGGGTCGCGCCCCTCCGCGTACCGGTCCATGGCCTTCAGGTACAGCTCGTGCTTGTTGCCGAAGGTGGCGTAGATGCTGGCCCGACCGATGCCGAGGTGCTCGACGAGGTCGGCCATCGACGTCGCTTCGTAACCGCGCTGCCAGAACAGCTCCAGGGCTGACTGCAGCGCGGCCTCCGGATCGAATTCCTTGGTCCTGGCCACATCGAAGATCATAGACCGAACTGGAACGATCGGTCAATTATGAATCCAGTGCATCGGCCCGCGCGGCCAGATCCACCGCCAGCTCGTCCCTCGCCGGTGCGCCGCTGAGGGCCGACGCGACCGGACTGCGACGGGCCCTGCGCGGCGGCCCCGGCGGGACGTGGGGCCGGCTCTGTTCGGCGTGTTCGGCGCGTCCTTCTGGGTTGCGGCAGCCTTTCCCGCCGTCGCCGGGACGGGCTTTCCGGCCGGGGCGCCCGAGGCGACGACGATGAGCGGGCACGGGACGGCCCACATGGCTGCGGGGATGATCGGTTACCTTGCTCTGTGCGCCGCGTTCGTCGTCCTGGTCCGCCCGCTCGCCGCCCGCGGCCTGAGCCGCTGGGCCGTCGAGCCGCGCGTCGTCCCTGTGGCCGTGCTCGCCGGATTCATGGCCTCGGCCTTCTCCGTCCTGGCATTCACCGCAGGCGCAGGGCTCGGCCTGCTGTGGCTGAGCGCGGTGACAACCCGCCTGGCCGCCGCTCCGGCCACCCGCTGACCGACCACGGAAAACATTCCTACGTGAAACGGAGACACCGATGACCGGCGCCGTGAAGGGTCCTGCCAGCTACTTCCCGTCCATCGAGAAGAAGTACGGCCGCCCGATCGCCGAGTGGAAGGACCTCATCCGCTCTTCCCCGCTGACCAAGCACATGGAGCTCGTCAACTGGCTCAAGTCCGAACACGCCCTCGGCCACGGCCACGCCAACGCCCTCGTCGCCCACACCCTCGCCGAGGACAGCGGCAAGTGAACAGGGCGGCACGCTGAGGCCGGCTCCTTCGCCACCCTCCGCGATGGCGCCTGCACACGTGAGGGATCGGTCCCGTACGGCCGCCCTCTCAACTGCCCCGGTAGCCCAGGCGTAGGTGGCCTTCTGACCGGCCTCGGGCCGGCCGGTAGCCGAGGGCGGTGCGCGAGGAGCGACTCCGACCCCCATGCGAACGTTCGGTGGGTGCGGTTCCGCGAGGCGGGCCAGGTATGTCGTGGGGGTTCGGTGCGGCCTGCCCCGGTGGTAGCGGGCGCGGAACTCCTCCTTCCCGGCCCCGGTTCCAGTACGGTGACCATGAGCCGGAGATCCCCGAGAGGCGGTGCTTCATGAGCGCGCAGGATGGTGCGGCACGCCCGGTGCCTGCGGGTATCGCGAACAGCCTTTCCGGCAATGTGGACGGGCAGTTGGTCCAGGCCGGAGTCGTGTACGGGGGCATCACCTTCCAATACCAGGAAGGGCCGGCGACGGCGGAGGGCCGGCGCCCGGATCAGGTGCCGCGGCCACCAAGAGGGTTCGTGAACCGTCAGCAACCCCTTGCCGAGTTGGACGAGTTATTCGCAGCCGGTGAATTCCCGGGCTGTCCGATCGGCGTCTTCAGCGGACTTCCCGGAATCGGCAAGACGGCCGCAGCCTGCCAATGGGCCCACAACAATCAGCTTCGTTTCCCCGGAGGCCAGCTCTTCATCGATTTTGCCGGGCTGCGCGCCGCTGCCGGCGGGGATGTCTCCGAAGCGCTCGCCATCTGCCTGCGTGCCCTGGGCGTACGAGATCAGTTCCTTCCGACGGGCCTCGCCGACCGGACGGCTCTCTACCGGGACCTGTCCGCCAAGCACAGGCTGCTGGTGGTGCTGGACGACGTGACGCGCCCCGCACAGGTCACGGCCCTCCTGCCGCAAGGTCCCGGCAGCGCGATGGTGGCGACCAGCACCTGGCGGATGGGCGAGCTCATCCTCGATGGAGCGGCGCTGCTCCAGCTGGACGTCCTCGACGCCGGCAGCGCCCTGGAACTGCTGTCGAACATCTGCGGCGCCCGGCGGATCGCGGACGAACCGGATGCGGCAGACCGGCTCGTCGAACTGTGCGGCGGACTGCCGCTCGCTCTGCGCATCTGTGCCGCGAAGCTGCTGACCCATCGCCGGCTCACCATCGGCGCGCTGGTCGCCGCGCTGACCGACGAACAGAGCCGCCTCAGCCACCTCTCCGTGTCCTCAGCCCACGAGGAGCGCACCGTGTCCGCAACCCTCGAAGTCGCCTACCGGGACCTTCCCGAAGCCGCCGCCCGCATGTACCGCGTCCTGGGACATCTGCCCGGCCCGAGCTTCGACACCGCCGTCGCGGCGGTGGCTGCGGGACTGGCCACGACGGCCGAGGCCCAGGAGGCACTGGACGTACTGGAGACGGCCAGCCTGCTCTCGGTGACGGACGACCACAGGTACACCCTGCACGGCCTGGTCCGGCTGCACGCCAGGGATGTCGCCCGTGCCGTCGATGCGCCGGGAGCGGAAGGGGAGACGGTCCGCCGGGTGACCGGCCACTACCTTGTGCTGACGACTTCGGCGGACCTGGCGGTGCGAGCCGACCGGCTACGGATCGCCCAACCGGCGCCTGCGGATGCCGGCTCCGGCCCGGGGGCCGGCCTCGGACCGTTCGCCGGGGCAAGCCATCCCGACCGTGACGCGATCAGCTGGCTGGAGGCCGAGCGGGCCAACATCCTCGCCGTTCTCCGGGCCGCGTCCGGCTTCGGCCTGGACCAGCACGTGTGGCAGATGGCCGAGGCGTTCACCGTCCTGTTCTTCCGTCACCGGCACCTCGCGGACTGGCGGGAGTCCCTCGTACTGGGCGCCGATGCGGCCCGCCGCGACGGCAACCCGGCTGCGGAGGCCCGGCTGCGCAGCCTCCTGTCCCGACCGCTGCTCGGACTGGGACGGGATGCCCAGGCGAAGGCGGAACTGGACAGTGCCGAGCAGCTTGCCGTGGAGTCGGGGAATCCGGCCCTCCAGGCGTCCGTGCACGAGTTCCTCGGCCGTTACTGGGACGCGCAGCACGATCCCGTGCGAGCGGTTGACTCGTACCGCGCCTCGTTGGCGCTCAACGCCGAGGCGGGGGAGGAGCGGGGCGAAGCCCTGGCGCGTTACTTCCTCGGCTGCGCGCAGAGTGCGGCCGGAGACCACACCACGGCTCTCCTCGCGCTGTCCCGGGCCCGGGACGAGTTCCTCGCTCTGGACGATGCGCCGCTGGCCGCGCGGACCCTCGCCGACATGGGCCGCGTGCTCCTGCGCACCGGTGTCCGCGGAGAGGCTGCGACCGCTCTCTCCCAGGCTGTGGACGAACTGCTTCGCTGCGACACCTCGCACTACGAGGCGCAGGCGCTGGAAGACCTGGCGGATCTGCTGGAGGACCCGGAAGCCGCCAAGGACTGTCTGCGCCGGGCCCTCGTGATCTATGAGGAGGGCGGCAGCCCCCGGGCGGCCGCGGTCCTGGCCCGGCTCAGCGTCGACTGATCCCCAGGTGGCGGTACGGGGCCGAACAGCAGCCTCTGGCGGCGCGTGCCGTGGACCACGGTCATCGCGGCGGAGTCCAGGGGCATACCGAGGCGCAGGCACGCGTAGACCGCGGCTGCGGCCGTGCCGGGATCGGGGCCCGGCTCCTGCGTCGTACCGACGCTCACGGCCCGTCCGTCGCGCACCCCGACGACGCAGCGGCCGTCCTCCCCGGGCACCGCGGCGATCCGGGCCCCGGGGAAGTCGGCCAGCAGGGCGGACACGCGCTGCCGCCCCGCCTCGGCCGTGAGGACTTCCGACCCGGAGCAGATGACGGTGGCGCTTTCGACGAGGCGTGTGTCGGGTTCGTCGACGTCGCACGCCAGGTGCCAGAACGCGGACTCGCCCTCCGCTGTCTCACCGGCGAGCGCGGCGGGAAAACGATGTACCTCAATCCGTGCTTCGCCCTCGGGATCTCGCGCCACTGAGGTGTGCACCATCAATGACCGCGCCCGGGCGGTGTCCAGGGCCGGGATCGGGAAGGCGCGTGGGCCGCGCCCCGTATGTTTCGGCTGGGGCAGGTCCAGGAGGCCGTAGACCAACTCCCGGAGCTTCGGCAGGGCTTGACCGGGCTCGGCGAAGGCTGCCGCGGTGACCGAGGCGAACCGGTCCCGCCGGTGGTCGGCCGCGGCCGCTCTCAACTGCGGTAGCAGCGGGCAGCCCGCCTCCAGGCGTCCGGCCGCCGAGCGAAGCGCGTACCCGGCCGTACCGGGAACGGCCTCCGAACCGAACGCGCCCAGCAGTACGGGGCGGCCGAGCGCCGCTCCGTACAGCGTCACGGATCCGTGGTCGCCGATCACCAGATCCGAAGCGACCAGGGCCTGCTGCCAGCCGTCCGTGGGGTCGACGGCGATCAGGCCCGCCTCCAACGCGGTCCGCTGCATGACCCGGACCTGCCAGTCCCCGTGTCCGGACCAGACGTTCGGGTGCAGCACGAGTGCCACCCGGTACTCGTCGGTGGGGAGCTGGGCCAGCAGGTCCGCCGGCAGCCCCGGCCAGGACCCGGCCAGCGACTCCTCTCCCCAGGTCGAGCTCACCAGGACGAGGTGCGTGCCGGGAGCGACGCCGAGGGCCGCTCGGTACCGCTCACGCCACCGGGCGCTCGCCCGGAGCCGGTCCAGGCAGGGGTCGCCCACCAGTACCGTCCTGCCGACTGTGCCGGGGTGGGCCACTGCCAGCTGCGATTCCTGGTCGGGGTGGGAGATCGCGAGCCAGGCGCGCCGGGCGGTCAGCAGGTCGTCGTGGACCAGCCCGGAGAGCCGGGTGCCCGGGCCGGCCGAGTCGGGGACCTGTTTGTGGAAGCCGACGCCGTGCGGAAGGACCACCACCGGGTAGTCGCCGGGCGGGACCTTGACGTTTTCGGAAGCCGAGATCAACAGGTCGGGGGTGATCTCCGCGAGCTGGGACCACGGGAGGGTGCGGCAGCCCCGCGAGCGGAGCAGATCGAGTACGCCGTTGTTGAAGGCCGACGTGGGGTCGTACGCGAACACCACGGTGATGCGCGGATCGTCGTGCACGATCTCGGGCATCACGTCCAGCACGCGTACCAGTGACGTCACCGTCCGCGCGGCGGCCACCACCGTGCGCTCGGCACCGAAAGTCCGCCAGCGTGCGGCGGCGGGGCCCACGGGGACGAGAATGCGCTCGTCCGAGTCCATCGCGTACCTCCGCCCAGGCGCAGGATCGCACACAACCAGGCTATACGGGCTCCCGGCTCCCGGCTCCCGGCTCCCGGCTCCCGGCTCCCGGCTCCCGGCTCCCGGCTCCCGGCTCCCGGCTCCCGGCTCCCGGCTCCCGGCTCCCGGCTCCCGGCTCCATTCTGCTAGCGCATGTGTCGCCGTGAGGCAACCGTTTCACCTTTTCTCCCTGGTTGGCTCGCTACCGGGTGGGGCACCTGAAACTGTCGGCAGCTGGTGCCGCGGTGAAAACGAGCCAATCACACGTGTCCCGGTCGTCAGGAGCGCCTGCGGAGCAGCCCCTGCCGGGGCTCGGGCCCGGACGGGTCGGCGTGTCCGGCTACTCAGGGTCCGGGTTCCCCGTGCCACGGGTCATGTTGAAGGTGAGGTTGGAGAAGTCGCGGCCCTGGACGACCGGACCATTCTGAACGCCCCCCGAGACGCTGTTGTGCACCTCACCACCCCCGGCGACCTGCGCACTGCGCCACCACTCATCGAGGCGCACGCGGAAGTCCTCGTCCAGAGCCGCCCGTACCTGCAGTGCCGTCACAAGTGCCTGCGCCCGGTTCGGATCACTGCTGTCGTCCTGCAGGGCGGCGAGCTCCAGCTCGCCGGAGCTGACCCGGGGCGCTCCGTCCCGGGTGGGCTCCGGAACCGTCCCGCGCCGGAACGGGCGCCTCACCAATTCGGTCAGCCCGGCCCATGCCTGGCGGCCGGCCTCACTGCCCACGCTCCCAGCCAGTGCTGCGAGCGCCGCTGCCGTGATCGGGTCCATGCCGGGTTCCCTTCGTTGGCGTCCTGGTTCTACACCCTAGGCCGAAGGAGTGGGGGAGGGGGTTCTTCCGCCACATGCCCGACTGGCTGAGCGCAATGTCTCATTTCTTCCATCAGGGATGCGCGCCGACCACTTTCAACGGGGACCGGCCGCCGAGGGCCCCGGGCGGCGCCGGCCGGAGCAACGCCTGCCGGAGGAGCACCGGCGCCCGACCGTGCCGCTGGAGCGTCGTGGCGGAGGCGGACCAGACGGTCTTGTGGGCTCTCCACCCGCAGGCGGATGCCTTTCGTTCAGGCAGCGCGAGCCGCAGGATTCGGTCGCCCGCGCGCTCGAACTTGTGGCGCGGTGTGTGCTCCTCGGAGCCGGTGACCGCCGATGCGTGCACGTTCTCCTCGATCGATATCTCGCAGAGGTTCCGCTTCTGCGATGCCGTCATTGCGATTGAGCGATGCAAGACTGGCGGCGGCGCCCTGTCCGGCGGCGCCCGGCTGCCCGCCCCCGGTGACGTCTCCCCGCGCGAGGACGGGCTCTGACCAGGAGCCGGTCGGAGGCCGATCCCCGCGACCGAGCGGCATTCCCCGCGACCGAGCGGCATTCCCCGCGGTCCCCCGCTCGATCGGTTACGCGAGGGGCACGGCAGTAGCTCACAAGGCAGCTGAGAGCACCTTGATCGCAAAGGGCCGATAGTCGTCATCGCTCACCTGCGCGTCGTACCCAAGCGCCCCCAGCATGGCCAGAATCGCCGATGCCATCTGCTCGTGAATACGGCCCGCCGCCGCGATCACCGGGTCATCAAATCGCTGCCCCCGCAGCGCCTCGATCGTCGCTTCCCGGAGAGAGGGGTGTACCTCCCAGCAGAGCCAGATGCCGCCTGCGGCGTCGTCGAATTCATCCGCTTCGACTCTCAGACCGCCGGCCGATGTCCCTCCACGCGGATTCTCCTGGTCAATTATGACGAGCCCAGATCGGACCAGATCCGCCGCAACCGCTGCGGCGAGCTTCCGGAGGCGGTTGACCTCGCTCGGCGCGAGTGGCCGCAGCCCCCATTCGTTCACCTCTGTCACGGCCGACACGGTACAGCCGAGGTCGGTGGAGCGGCTTTGGGCGGGAGCCGCCATGGGGTGAGAGATCGGGCACCCGTAAGCCGCCCGCGACTCGGGGCAGTCTCCGGGTCTGCCCGCGATAGCCCGATGTGGGCCCCCGGTCTTCGAGGCTCGCCCCGTGGTGGCTTCCTGAAGCCGCGGAGCGGCAGCAGGAAGCCGCGAGCGGGCTGGATGGCCTCGTGCGGGCCGCCCGCAGCCACAACTCCATGGCCCTGCCACGTAGGCTGCCGCCGTTGGCCAATGCATCAGAGTGGGGGAGCGGGCCGATGAGTCATGTGACGGATGTCTTCCAGCCACTCCAGGCGGCCGACCCGCCTGTGGTGGGTGGCTACCGGCTCGCCGCCCGGCTGGGCGCGGGTGGCATGGGCCGGGTCTACCTCTCGCACACGCCGGGTGGCCGGCCAGTGGCGATCAAGGTGGTACGCCCGGAGCTGGCGGACGACCCGGATTTCCAGCGGCGGTTCGGCCGGGAGATCAGGGCAGCCCAACGGGTCCGCGGGGCGTACACCGCTGAGTTGATCGACGCCGATGCGAACGGTGAACCACCCTGGCTGGCCACGTTGTACGTGCCCGGACCGTCGCTGGCGCAGGCTGTGGCCCGGCGTGGTCCGCTGTCGGTGCCCGCCGTGCTGTGGCTGATGACGGGGATGGCCGAGGCGTTGCAGGCCATCCATGCCGAGGGCATCGTGCACCGGGACCTGAAGCCGTCGAACGTCCTGCTGGCCGCCGACGGCCCACGCGTGATCGACTTCGGCATCGCGGTGGCAGCTGACGGAACCTCCTGCACGGCGACGGGACAAGCGGTCGGCACGCCCGCGTACATGGCCCCGGAGCAGGCGTCCGGGACAGAGGTCACGGCGGCGGCCGATGTCTTCGCCCTCGCCCAGACAGCGGCGTTCGCGGCGTTGGGCAGGCCGCTCTACGGTGATGGTCCCGGCGTCTACGTGCTGTACAGCATTGTGCACTCCGAGCCCGACCTGTCTTCGCTGCCCGAGCCCCTGCGCCCGCTGTTCGCCCGGTGCCTGGCCGCTGATCCGGCGGAGCGGGCCACTCCGGCAGAGGTCCTGGAGTGGTGCCGGCAGCGGCTGGGAACGGACGCCGACGCCGGCGGGGCACCGGCCGTGTGGCGGGAGATCGCCGGGCAGGAGGTCGTGGTTCCGCCACCGGTGCCGGACCCTACCCCGGTGCAGCCGCAGCCGCTGATCGGGTACCCGCGGCCCCCGGCAGGGACGCTGCGGGCGGGGGCCGCGGAGCGGAAGGCCCGCAGGCGGCGCACCGCACTGATCACGGCCGCCGGCCTGGCGGGTGGCGCGCTCCTGGTGATGGCCCTGGCCTGGACGGTCCTGGACGCGAAGAGCCGGGGCGATCACCGGGATACCGCCGGCTCATCGGCGTCTGCCACGCGATCGGCCACACGGTCGTCGGCTTCCGTGCGGGGCTCCTCGTCGGACTCCGGGGACGCCGCCGACTCGGCCGACCCCGCGGACTCGGCGGGCTCTGCGGGCTCGGCGGCTCTGGGGACCGGTGAGGACACAGCCGGTGCTTCGTCGTCCTCCCCGGCCTCGCCCCGGGAACCGCGGCCCGAGCCGTACCCCTTGGTCATGCTGCACCCGGAGAACTCGGTGAACCTCAAGGATCCGTCCGAGGAAGCGAAGGGCCGCACGGGGGACATACGGTTCGGCTGCCGGTCGACCGGTTGCGAACTGGAGAGCGACAAGAGCGTCTTTCTACCGCTGTACGGCAAGCCGGGCGGCACGCTCGACGACTGCCGTTGGCTGCTCGAGTCCGCAAAGAACCACCGACTCCCGCTCGCCGGCGTAGCGAACGGGAGCGAAATCTGCATCAAGGGCCCGGAGGGGGACATCGCGTTGTTCGTGGTCACGACGAAGTCGACCGCCCTGCCGGACAGTGCCTTCCTCCAAGGCGACCTGACGATCTGGCGAGGAGCGGCCCAGGTGATCGATTAGGCGTGTGCGTGTCGATCGGTCCGAACGGAGGGCCGGTGGCGTCGAGTCACGGGCGGGATGAGGCCCACGTGGCGGCGGCGGAGCCTCCAGCACATGGTTGGTGGAAGGGGAGCGCGTTGCGCAGCACGTCGGTGTTGTGCCCGCAGCCCACCTCAGCGCGAGCTCTGGCGGTGAGCTGGACACCGGCACTGCTCGGCCAACCTCGCTTCAGGTAAGTCAGGTAAGTCAGGTAAGTCAGGTAAGTCAGGTAAGTCAGGTAAGTCAGGTAAGGACGCGCGTGACCATCCAGTATTCGTCCTCCTCGGACGTGACCGCGCACAGATGGCGACCGTCCGCCGACAGCGCCAGAAACTCCGGCGAGCCTGTCGCGCTGGCCACGCGAGACGGCAGTCCTGTGTCGCCGGGGTCCTTGACGAGGACCCACCCCACAGAACTGCCGCCCCGTCCTGGCGGCACGATGAGGAATTCCCCCGCACCTGACACCAGAGGCAACCTGGAGGTCTCGGCACGCCACTGACGATTCAGCTCCGCCATGACGTCGGGGCGCGACTCCGGGACCGTCACCGTCGGCTTGACCTCGGCCCCCGTCACAGCGTGGATGGCGGTCAGGACGGCAGGCACAGGACAGGGGGCTTCCCTCCCGATGGCCCGCAGCCCACACGCTTCGAGGGTGCGCTGCCAGGCCGGTGTCTCCGCGCTGGAAGCAGCTTCCATGTGATTCCTCTCCCGGACGCTCCAGGCCGGCTCGCCATCAGTTTCCTCCGTAGAAGAAGTGGTGGTCGCCGTGGTCCGGGCCCTGCTGCCGTGCGTTGCCGCCCTTCGACGGCGGTGCGTCAGTTCTGTGCGGTGCCGTCCCCCGCCTGCCCTGCGCCCTTGGCCGCGCCCTCGGCTGCGTCTGCCTTCTCGCGCATCTTGCGCACCAGCTCCGCCTTCCGGTCGGCGGCACCCTTGCGGTCGAGGTTGCGGTGCGGACCGTTGTTCTGCCGTTCGGCGCGGGACAGCCTCTTGCGCTTGCCGCCGCCCATGCCCACGGGGTTGTTGATGTTCTTGCTCACGGTCATGGGTTCTCCCGAAAAGGTCTGAGGTGATCTGCGGATTCCATCGGTGGGGGACGGGAACGCCGATGTCAGCGGTCACCAACACACTGGTTCCATGGAGCACCGGGCCCATGGAACCCGGCGCACACCCAGGGACAGCCAGGTCATCGCCCACCTATGACCGGCCCGACAAGCGACACGAACCGTCGCAGAAGCCGATGGGCGGTCACGAAAGCCCGAGGTCGGGGCGGGACCAAGACAGCGACGACACGTGAATGGTACGCGCCAAAGAGTTCTGCACCACAAAAGAAGCCCCCTGCTGCGCGGCAGCCTGGGGCTTTTAATGAGCGGGTGACGAGAATCAAACTCGCTCTCCGAGCTCGGGAACCAACGGTTCCTGAACGGCTGTACTGGTCTGACCTGCATGTTTGGGGGGATCGGTCGAGGTTGGCGTGGTCTCTGGGCGCCGTACTTGACCGCTGTTGTCCGCTCCGCTGGGCACAAATGGGGCACGGTGGTGCCATTGCGGCGGAACCTGCCAAGTTGGATGCTCTGGGTGGGCTGGTGGGCCAGAGAGGGAAATGTTCCCACAAGCGGTTCCCGAGCGGAACGGCTCGACTGGGCGACGCACAGGGCGCGGCACCGGAGTTCAGCCAGGCCCGCGCCCTCGTTTCCCGAACCATTGATCCTGCGACCTCGACGCGCCCTGATCGTCTTCAGACTGGAGTGGTCTGCGGCTGCTTCTGGTCAGCCGGCGGTTGCCGCAGGAAGAGGCCGATCAGGAGAACGAACGCGGCGAGGGCGGTGAGTGTGCGCAGGTTGTTGAGGAGTTCCCAGCGCCGCAGGATCTCCGCGTGATCGGCCGGGGCCGAGCTGAGCGCCCATTCCTTGATCCGGCCGTTGATCGGAACATTGCCGAGACGGGTGATCAGGAAGGACGCGAGAGTCAGCAGACCTGCCGAACCCGCGATTACCCGGGCGCGGCCGCGTGTCAGCGTCGCGAGAGCGAGGGAGCTCAACGTCGACACGGCCATCGCGGCCTGCATGGTGATGCCGTTCATCTTCATCAGCTCGGCGTGGAACGACAGCCGCATGTCGAGCGGAACCGCGTTGAAGGTGGGGACGAGGTTGGCCGCGCCGTAGCCGAATGCGCCGGCGAGGAGACCGGTAGCGAGCAGGGCGAGCGCCTGGAGGAGGCGGAGACGCATGTTCGTCACCCCTGCGTGGCGACGAAGCGGTCGCGCGGTTCGCCGTGGAGGTGCCCCGGTGGGAGCCGTCGGCCGTACGCGAGCAGAAGGAGATCTTGTGCGGCGCCGGACAGGGGCGTGCCCGTGCCGAAGGACCAGTCGAGGTCGTCGGCGCGGAGTTCGATGCCGCTCAGGTCGGCGCGGAAGAACTTGAGGGTCCTGGCGTCGATGCTCCCCAGGAGAATTCGCACGCGCTCCTCGGGAACCCGGCGGCCGAAGCCCAGAGCGACCGTGATATCCAAGCCGTGGACCACGTCGTGGCCCAGGGCCGCCTCGATCCCGCCGACCGGCGGTTTCCAGGGGTGGTCCGCGTTGTCGCCGAGGAATGCGGCGAGCTCCGCCGTTGAATGGGTGGCCGCGTCCTTGTGGGCGCACCGGCTGGTCATCCGGTGGAGGCTGCCTCGCGCCTTGATCAGTTCCCGCGCCATTTTGGGGAGCGAGTACCGGAACCCCATCGTCATGTGGGCTGCGACCTCCCGTACCCGCCAACCCTCGCACAGGCTCGGAGCGTCCCACTCCTCGGCCGACAAGCCGTTCAGCACGGCCGCCAGCTCCCGGCGTTCGGCTGTGATCGCGGCTTTGATGTCCGCTACTGGTGTTCGGTGCGACGTGTTCCCCATGGCCTCTAGGCTCTCGGCAATCTCGTCATAAGTCCAAAAGTTTGCATGTCTCGCAACTAGAATGATCAGTTATGGATATTCGGCAGCTGCGGTACTTCGTCACGGTCGCCGAGGAAGCCAATTTCACCCGCGCGGCTGCCCGTCTGCACCTGGCGCAGCCGGGAGTGAGTGCACAAGTTCGTCAGCTCGAAAAGGAACTCGGGCACCCGCTGCTCGACCGCTCCGGCCGGTCAGTGACCTTGACGGAGGTGGGTGAGGCCGTACTGCCGTACGCGCGTGCCGCGCTCAGTTCCGTCGAAGCGGTACGGCAGATTGCTGACGAGTTCACCGGATTGCTGCGCGGTCACGTCACCCTCGGCCTCGTCTCGGGCGCAGCCGCGGCAACCCAGGAGTTCGACCTGGCCGCCGTGCTGGCCAGCTTCCACGAGGACCACCCCCAAGTCGAGATCGCCCTGACCGAGGACACCTCGGAGCGGATGCTCACTGCACTGAATCGCGGGGAGCTCGACATAGCCGTGATCGGACTCGCGGACGAGGAGCCCCCGCCGGGCATCTCCGCCCAGCTCCTGGTCGATGAACCCCTGGTCGCAGGCGTCGCCCCGGACGACCCGGTCCTCACGCCCCCGGAGCGCACGAGCATTCCGTTGGCCGAGCTTCGCGGTCGTCCGCTGATCAGTCTGCCGCGTGGCACAGGACTGCGCGGGGTACTCGACCGTGCGTGCGGGCAGGCGGCGTTCCAGCCCCGCATCGCCTTCGAGGCCGCCGCTCCGCTGTTCCTCGCACAACTCGCCGCCCGCGGTCTCGGCGTGGCGGTGATTCCGGCCCTCCCCGCCGGTGCGGCGGCGGCCTTCGGGCTGCGGACACTGGAGATCACCGAGCCGCGGCTACGCGGCCGGGTCGCTCTGGCATGGCGGACGGACGGCCCCTCCAGTCCCGCAGCCACCGTCTTCCTGGACCTGCTACGTACAAACCTCACCGCGCCGGGTGAGGGCACCGGAGCTCGAACTGACGCGCCGTGAAGGCGGTTACGGCACGCGAATGGCCACGAGCCCCGAGAGGTCTGGACAGCAACAAAGGTCCTGGTCTCTGACCAGGACCTTCACCAAAGAGCGGGTGACGAGAATCGAACTCGCGCTCTGAGCTTGGGAAGCAGCGGTTCTTGGACAGTCAGAGTCGACCTGACCTGCGGGTTCGGCTTGAGGTGCGAGGTCGGTGTGTGTTCCCTGTGTACCGTACGTGACCGCTGTTGTCCGCTCTGAAGGGCACAGATGGGGCACATCGGCGGCAGATCATCAACCTGAGTGTTCTGCGCTGGAGCGGGCGGGTGACGGGAAGCGGGGGCCGCCGTGGTGCAGACGCTGTGGTGGCGCAGACGTCAGGCCCGGAAGGCTTCGGCGACGAAGCAAGCAAGCGGCGGTGCAGGGCCGTGAGATTCACGCATGGCCCGGGCGATGTCGGCCGGCTCGTCGAAGGCGCGCTCCGAGACCTCACGGACATGCAGGCTGACCAGTGTGGGCCACAGACCGACGGGCGCCTTGGCCGAGGTGCTTGACCTGCTGCCGCTCCTCCGTGCAGCACGCAGCGGCACGGCTGCTGCGCGGGAGATGCAGGACCAGGTGTCGTGGAGCTCCTCGGACGGGCGTGAAGGGGGCGCCGTCGGCGGCACAGCGACTACGGATGGGGGGCGAACAAGGGGCGGGTGCCGTCGATGCGGGGAGGCCGGGGGCGATGGTATCGACGTAGGTCACCGGGTTCGGTTCGGATCAGGGCGGGGGAGAGGCCCGGCTCGAGGGCGTGGGGCAGCGGCGGTTGCTGAGGAGTCGCCGACCAGGCGCAGGCGAGTTCTGGACAGGCACGGCCGCGGTGTGCGCAGAGGCAGCTGAGGTGGGAGGGGTGTGAAGGAACAGTAGTCGGCATGGCTGCGGCTGCAGCTGCTGGTTTCGCGCTGCGCATCACACGAGCCTCTGTGCCCGGCGGCAGGTGAGGCGGGCACCGAAACGGCTGACCGACAGCGTTCCGCCGGGCTGTACTTCTGGGACAGTGGGCATCGGATTTCGAACCCGCCACGCCGTCGGGCGCAAGCCCTGGCGTTCTGCGGAGCCGCAGGAGGACTGAGCCCGAGCGTCTGCGGCACGCGGAGGGCAATCGCACTCAAGTACCGGATCGCACAGGCAGTACCGACCTCATCAACAGGAGGCACGCCCATGCACGTCCGCACCTCACATCTGTCGAGCAGACCCGTCCGGGCCGCGATGCTCGTTCTGGGCATGGTGGCCGCTCTTCTGGCCGCAGCCCTTCCCGTAGCCGGCCCGGCACACGCCGCCGTTCCCGACCGCTGGGGCTTCGCGTACCTGGACAACGCGACGCCGCCTCCGGGCTACGCGCCCGATCCCTCTCGACAGTGGGGAAGCTGGTCCTCACCTTCCGCCAACCCCGTGAAGGTTGACCAGATCGGTCTCGGTTCGTACGTGGTGCACTTCCCGCTGATCGGCGGCCCGGGTGGCATCGCCCACGCCACCGCGGTGAACAGCGTCGCCCACTGGTGTCAGATCGCTGACTGGAAGACTGTGGGATCTGGTCAGGACGTGTACGTGAACTGCTACCTCCCCAGCGGTGCACCGGACAACTCCACCTTCACGGTTCTCTACACGAGCAGCAGCGGCTTGCCCGCCACGCCCTCCGGCTCGTACGGCTACCTGAATTCGGACAGCAGCGGCACCGTACTCACCCAGTACAACTCCGCGGGCTCCACCAACGCGGTGAGCAAGGGCTCGGCGGGCATCTGGAAGGCGTGGCTTCCGTCTCTCGGGTTGTCCGGCTACGCGGGCGATCTCCAAGTCACCGCTGTCGATCCACGGCAGGGAGCGCGGTGCAAGGTGTCGGACTGGACGCCGGGGACGGCGGGTCAGACCGTGATCGTTGCCTGCTACGACGCGTCCAACAAACCGTACGACACCGAGTGGACTCTGAGTTACTCCTATCTGCGAGCGCTACACGGGCCGGCCTTTCCGCCGAAGTCCTTCGGGTATCTCTGGTACAACGGGTCGCTGCCCGCCCTGACCAACTACAACTCCAGCGGAGCCACCAACAGCCTCGGTGGCTCGGGAGCGCCCTTCACCGTCACCATGCCGTCAGTGGCCGTCCCGTCGGACACCGCGCACGTCACCGCTTACGGACGCAGCGCCGACTATTGCGGCCTGTACAAGCCCTGGGACAGGACCAGCGGTTCCGTCCGGCTCTACGTAGCGTGCTTCGACCCCGGCGGAGCGCCGGTGAAGACGCCCTTCTTCGCCGCCTACACTTCGGCGCTCTGACCTGAGGACAACCACCACCGGGGCACGGCCCCTGGAAGCGCGCGCGTCGGGCACTCCAGCAGCGCCGAACGAGTGGCACCCGGACCACGAGCGGCAGCGGGAAGTTGCCGGTTGGCTGGACCGCATGGTGCGGCCTACCGCGAAAGAGCAGTGCGACCAGCAGCGGAAGGGCCCACGGCGCAGAGGTGGTACGCGGTTTCTGAACGAGTCTGGACGATGACAGAGGCCCAGGTCGCTGACCTGGGCCTCTGTGATGGAGCGGGTGACGAGAATTGAACTCGCGCTCTGAGCTTGGGAAGCAGCGGTTTCTGTGATTGCCATGTACGCCCTGACCTGCTGATACGGCATCATTTGACCGGCACCTCTTGATGGAGTCTTCAGGAGCCTATGTCTACCGCTATTATCCGTCCGGCTGGGCACGGATGGGACGCTATTGGAGGAGGCTAAGTCCAAGGGCTCTCAGGCCCAAGCCGAACAGTCCTCCAGCGTGATCTCCGCGACGGCTGCGTCCGTAACGGCCTCAACATCCGGAATGTAGGGGCGAACATCGGGAAGCGGGGTGCAGAAGGTGACGTTCGAGGTGAGAAGGGCCTCTTCAGTATCAGCGAAGGAGAGGGATACGTACGCCTTCACCTGAGTGTCACCGAAATGCTCATGTGCCTTCCGGAGGCAGGCGCACACATATGCCAAGCACCGCCGGATGAGGAGGGGTGTGCGTTCGTGTGGTGCGGCAGGGAGGTCGTAGTCGGTCATTCCTCTCCCGTTAATCGTTGTTTCCTCAGCGAGCCGGTCGGCATAGGTATTGGACGTCTCCGGACGGAGGTCGGTCAGCACCCTCCCCCCAGAGGGAGTGACGGACCAACCGCGTTCAGCGACCTCGCGGAACATCGGAGGAATTTCCTCATCCGTCAGGTCGGAGACCTCTGTCGTCCGTAGGATTTCCCGCATCCGAGGATTGCTTCGCATACCTATCCCTCGCCGAGTGCGGCGAGCCCCTTTCTAATCCCTGCGATGAAGCCCGGACTGCTTCCGACAGCCTTCTCGATGCTGCGTGGAAGCCCTTCGAACTTTCCTGTTTCGAAGTCGTACTGGTACTTCGCGCCCTTGTTGCTCTGATCCTGGAAGTGGAGCTGCCCCGCTCGCCCGCCAGGGTCTGGGTTCTCCACGTCGATCCGGTACGGCCCATGGTTCCACAAGGTCTTGCTGGTGATTTGTGTGCCGTTGGCCCCGATCATCCCCTTGGCATCGGGGTCCTTGACACCGTAGAGCTCGCGATTCGCCTCGATTCGGCTCTCGACGACGTCAGGGTGGTAAGGGTCCTTCTTGAAGCCCGGGGAGGAGGTGTAGCCCTCGCGAAGCGGTTCGTAGGGGGCGAGACCGAGAGGGTCGCACCACTGGTGAGGGTTGGGGACGTAGGCGACCGCGTTCGGTGAGGGCTGGAGCCCGAGTGGGTCCGGTGTGAGGTATCGGGCGGTTTCCGGGTCGTAGTGGCGATGGACGTTGTAGTGCAGACCCGTTTCTGGATCGTGGTACTGGCCGGGGAAGCGCAGTGGAGTGTGAGTTGTGCTGTTCCTGGCCCAGGCGGTTGCTCCCCACAGGGATGTCCTCGTGCGCCAGGCGAGTTCGCCGGACTCGTCGACAAGTTCGGTCGGAGAACCTACGAGATCAGTGACTATGGCGAAGTATCGCTGGTCGATGATCGACTGTGCGGTGTCTCCGGCCAGGATGCGCTCGCTCTGGGCCAGCGGCCGCACCCCGTGGTGGTCCCATGTGAGCGCGACTGTGTTGGGAAGGTCCGCCGAGGTGGTGGTCTGTTCACAGAGAGTTGAGCCATCCCAGGTGAACCTGGTCTCCTCGAGCACGGTTCGCCTGTCAGCGCCCAGCCGTTGCTTGCGGGTGCGTCGCCCCAACGCGTCGTATGCGTAACGCCAGAGGGTGCCGTCCGGAGTGATCACCTCTGTGAGGCGGTCCTCGGTGTCCCAGGTATACCGCCAGGTGTCGGGTTTGCGGGACAGCCTGGTCCTTTGCCGCAGGGTGATGCGGCCGAGCGTGTCGTGCTCGTATCGGGTGTTTCCCGCGCGTGCGATGGTGGTGCCCTCGTAGACGCGAGGGCCGATGGCTGCCCCATCGGGGGAAGCTGGCCAGGAAGCTGCCGTCTGGTTGCCGGCCGAGTCGTACGCGTACGCCTCTTTCCAGTCCGCCGCTGTGACGGCGGTCACCTGGCCTGCGGCGTCCAGCTCGAACGCTCGCGCGCCACGTGTGGTGTCTTCGAGGCATAGGAGATGCCCGTCAGGTCGATAGTTGTAAGTACGGTTGATGAGAGTGCGAGCAGCGTTGCTGAAGTGCTCAGCACACAGGCGCCCCGCTTCGTCGAAGCTCGGTGTGAGTGTCAGCATCTCACCGTAGGCACGCTTCTGTTCCCGGCCGTTCGCGTCGTAGTCGAAGGCGATCCGCTGACTGCCCGTGGTGAGATGGATGAGGCGGTTTGCATCGTCATATCCGTAGGACGTCACCTGCCCCGTGGGAGTGATGCGGCGGCTACGACGCCCCAGGGCGTCGTAGGCGTACGCCATGATCCGGCCGTCGACCATCTCGGTCTTGACTCGGCCCGCTCGGTCGTACTGGTAGATCAGCTCGCTGTCCGGAGCGGTCGCCCGGGTGAGGCGCCCGGCCCTATCGTAGGCGTACGTCGTGATCTCTCCCGCAACATTCTTGCGAATCACGTGGCCCAGCTGATCGTGCTCGTAGTCGACTCTGCCACCCAGCAGGTTCGTCCGGCTGCACACCTGCCCGGCAGGGTCGACGTCGTACGAAACGATACGACCGTCGAAATCCTTCTCAGCTATGAGCCGGCCAGCCGGATCGTAGGCGTATGACCAGGTCAGCCCCTGTGGATTGACGACCTCAGTCAGCTGCAGGTCGGTGTTGTGGACGAACTCGTGGCGGGCGCCGTCCGGACCTGTACGGGCGGAAAGCAAGTCGAAGTGGGTGTACTCGAAATAGCTTGTACCGCCGATGGGGTCAGTGTGGGTGAGGCGGTTGCCTTCGCCGTCATAGCTCCAGCTCTCCACCACACCGCCGGGGCCCGTCCGGCGTGCCAGTTCACCGTCGGCCGTCCACTCGAACTTCGTGACGGCTCCCAGCGGCTCTTCTATCCGTACGGGCCGGCCGAATGCATCCAACTGGAAGCATGTGGGGGCCCCGAGCGGATCGGTTATACGGAGGGGTGAGCCCGCAGCATCACACTCGACTTCGGTTATGGCTCCCAGCGCGTTCGTGACGGAGACGTAACGGCCGTGGTCATCGTACGAGTAGCGCATGGTGTGACCGGATGGGCCAGTGAGTGCGACGCGGTTGCCGCGTTCGTCGAACTCCTGTTGCCAGCGCGTGCCGTCCGCGAGGGTGTAAGTGGACCGATGACCTGCCGCATCTCGCTCGCTGCGGAGTTTGCTGCCGTCGGGGCGGACCACGGTGGTGAGTCGTCCGCTGTGGTCATGGACGAAGGCGGTGGTGCGGCCGAGCGGGTCGGTGCAGGAGGTGAGGTTGCCGTGTTTGTCGTACGTGAAGCGTGTGGTGTGCCCGAGCGGGTCTGTGGAGGACACGATGCGGCAACGGCCGTCGATTCGGTAGCGGGTGGCGTGCCCTTGAGCGTTGGCTAGCGTGGTGAAGCGGTGGCCGGTGGCCGGCTCAGGTTCGCTGTAGTCGATGGCAACCTGGAGATGTCCGTGCTCGCCGCCCTCGGTGATAACGCGGTCGCGGTCATCGTAGGTGTAGTCGTAGCGGCGGTTGTTGGAGTCGATCCAGACGGTGAGCCGTCTGCGATCGTCGTACTCGAAGGTGAGGGTGGCGCCAGAGGGCTTGGTGATGGTCGTGAGGTTGCCGTCCGTGTAGCCGTACGACCTAACCGGGAACGCTGCCCCGGCCTTGTCCAGCAGGGACATTCCGGTAACTCGCGCCCCGACCGTGGTCAGAGCGAGGTGGTAGCCGGCAGAGTGGATCACTGCGAGGGGTATGCCGTCGTCGGTGCGGTCGAAGGTGATGGTGTTGTTGTTGCGGTCGCTGATCTCGCCGAGCCAGGCGGCGCCGTCTTCGCCTGGGTCCGTTCCGGGTGGGGCGTCGAAGTGGCGGGTGATGCCGGTGTCGGGGTCGGTGAGCCGGTAGTCGCCGGATGCGTCGCGTTCCAGGATGCTGCGTGAGGTGCCGGTTTCTGGCCGGGTGGCCAGTCCGGGTGCGGGGTGGGGGTAGGTGATCAGGCGGCCGTCGTCGGTGACGTGGATGACGCCGTTGGCGTCGATCTCCAGGTGCTCGTCGACGGTGGAGGACCAGGAGGGGCCGAAGAAGCGGCCCGCGGTGTAGCCGGATTCGACGCGGCGGGTGAAGGCGAGCGGCAGGACGCCGGGCAGGACGATGTCGGTCTGGGGCAGGAACATGCGGCCGGAGGCGAGGTCGACCGGGTCGGTGCCCTTGGTGGTGCGTTCCAGGTCGGTACGGTTGTGGGTGCCTTCGGGGGCGTCGTCGATCAGGCGGCGGGCCTTGTTCGCGTCCTGTGCGAGGTCGGCGAGTTCCTTCGCGGTGCGGGCTCCCTTGACCGCGGCTCCGCCGCCGCCGGTGGCGGCGGTGAGGACCAGGTCGGGGACGAGGCGGCCGAGCCCTTCGGCCGGATCCTTCATGAACTCGGTGACCATCTGCTTGCCCGCGCCCCAGGGGTCGTTGGCGACCTGGACGAGACCGGCGGCAGTGTTGTTCAGCGCGAGACCGTACTCGGCGGGGTGCGTGACGTTGTACGGGTCCATCGGGTTGACGGTGCGCACGAAGTTGAGGAGCCCGGCCGTGCCCTTGGCGACCCCGCCGACGAAGTGCGTGTTCATGATCTGCGTCTCGGCGAGCCCGTCGGCGACCTGATCGGCGTACTTCGGCTTCTTCGGCGCGGCGTCCCGGGCAGCGGCCACCGCGGCACGGGCGGTCTCCGCCGCGGTGTTGCGCTGCGTACGCGCCTCCGCGAGGAGCTGCTGGGCCTCCTCCATGCGCGCCTTGCCCGGGTCGGTGAACGCCCCGGGCCTGGGGGGAAGCGTGGACGGGTCGCGTTTGTCGGCGGGCAGGGCGTTGTACGTGTCGACGGCCTTGTTGAAGGTGTCGCACTTTTCCTTGTGGGCGTCCATCGCCTCTTCGGAGGCTTTGGTGCCCGCCTTCCACTTGTCGATCGCCAACTGGGCCTGCCCTTGGGCCCATTCGACTGTGCCGGCGAACGACTCCAGCGCGCCCGCGGCCTTCTCGAAGGCGTCGGCTGCCTGGAACCACTGGGGCGGCTCCACGGACACCGATTCCCGGAACGCGTCCGCCGTCTTCCCCTTGAGCTCGGAGGCATCCAGCCCCTTGAGCCCACCACCGACCTTGTCGAGCGAGCTCTGCAGGTTCTTCAGGTGCGTGGCGGTCGAGCGGATCTCGGACGGGCTGCCATAGACCAGCTTCTTCTTGTCCTCGGTCTGCCCGAGGTCCATCTCCTCGACCTCGGCGCCCATCCGGTTCGCCACCGAACGCGACTGTTCACGCACCCAGTCCGCGCCGGAGTCCCAGCCCACGTCCTCCAGCCGGTCGGCCGTCCAGTCCCCGGCGTCCTCGACCCGGTCACCGACCCACTTGGTGCCGTCCTCCACGGCGTCCTCGATGACGTCCGGTGTGAGGTCGCTGACAAGATCTCCGAGCCCCATGGATCAGTTCCCCCCGTTGCTCTGCTGCTGTTGCCGGGCCCGCTCCTCCGGGGAGGGCCCGAACACTTCGTCCACGTTCCGGTCGAAGGTCTCCTGGTCGCGGCCGAGCAGGTTGTTCATCACGTCGCTGTGCAGGCCCCCGGTGCCCTCGGTCATCACCGCCCGTCCGGTGTCCTTCCAGGTCTGCTTCGCCTCGTCGCCGGCCCGCTCGAACGACTCCACGCTGTAGTCCGGGCTCAGGTAGTCCGGGGTGAGCACATCACCCCACCCCTGGTTGACGATGTCGTCCTCGGACGCGTTCGGATTGCCCACACCCGCGTTGACCACGATCTTCAACGTGCCCTCGATGTACCGCTCCTCCTCCCACAGCACACCTGCGGACAGACCCAGCTTCGCCGCGATGGCGTTGGCGTCCTGGACCAACGCCCTGACCCCCCACTCCCACCGCTCACAGAAGTCCTCGAAGGTCACCGACAACCCGTAATGGCCGGCCTCCATACCGGTCATCGACAGGCCCGACACACCCTTGCCCAGCGCCGCCCCGGTGCCGGAACCGATCTCCTCCAGCTCGTCCACCGTCGCGCGCAGCCCACCGGTGATCTTCTGGACGCTCGCCGGATCAACGTGCAGATCCCCCGTACCGCCGCTCATTGCTCATGCCCCCCGTCGCTTCCCCGTGGGGGCACCGTGTTCTCAGCGTCTACGGCAACCGCGTCCGGGACGATCCCCGCCATTGGCGGGAAGAACATCGACCCCTCGGGATCAGCGATGTTCACCGCGACGCCCGCCGGCACCCCCATCGCCGGTACAACCTCGTCCAGCAACCGCGCTCCCCGCAGTTCCGCGAACTCCCAAGAGCGCCCAGCGGCCCCGGCGTCATGAGCAGAGACCCGTTCCTGCGCGAACCGCGCAAACGCCGCCTCGTCCGTGAACCCGCACACCCAGCACACCCCGCCGAACTCCGCGGTCCACAACCCACCACCGACCAACGGCACCAGCACCAAAGCCCGCCGGAACTCCCCCAGCAGCGCCCGCGGATCACCCATCCCGCCCCGCTGATCGGCTATACGATCCGCCAGCGCTGTCCCCCCAGCCATGGAACCCCCGTTCGCATTCGCTATCGGTCCCAAACACCGTAGAGCACCACACCCGCCTCCATCGGCGGTTCCAGGACCGTGGCTGCTTTCGATCGGTGAGGTGTGCGGGGCGGCAGGGGGCGCAGCGGCTACGGAGGAGGTTCGCCAGCGCCCTGGCGGTCGCTGAAATGCTCTCCGGCTTCGGATCGAGCAAACAAGAAAGGTCCCGGTCATTGACCAGGGCCTTGATTCAAAGAGCGGGTGATGAGAATCGAACTCGCGCTCTGAGCTCGGGAATCAACGGTTTCTAGGTTGTTACAGGGGCTCTGACCTGCGGTTTCGGATTGGTCAGGCGGGTGGCTCCCGCTCTCTGGGAGCCGTATCTGACCACTGTTGTCCGCTCTGCTGGGCACGGATGGGGCACGAGGGCGGCGGGCCATCAGTCTGAGGCTCTGTGCTGGAGCGGGTGATGGAAAGTGGGACGGGAGCCACCTGTGCTGCAGACGCTCCGGTGGCGCAGATGTCAGGCCCAGAAGGCTTCGGTGACGACGATCTGGGGATCGGCGTGGCGCCGCATGAAGGTGTAGATGAGCCAGCCGCGTCCGCCGGCCAGGTCCACGATGTGGGGGCCGCCGGGGCTTGTAGAGGCCAGAGGCCGGACGGTCATCCAGTGCGGGAGCGAGGCATCGGCGTCGATCCCCCGGAGTACGGGTCTTCGGCCGTGATCAGTTCCGCACGGGCGCTCATGATCAGGTCACTGCCTTCGACGGGCATGTTCTGGAAGTCGTGCTGCGCCTGCTTCGTCCAGTCCATCTGCCAAGGCGGCCGGAGTGGTTCGTCGATCACTCTCCGGGCTTCCTCTCAGCGGCCTCGTGCCTGAGGCGGCTGTACTCCTCCAGAAGCCGGATGGACTCCTCGGGGTCCTCGGACTTGGCGGCACGGGCTTCGAGATCGCGAAGGTGCGAGTCGAGGACGGGATTCCGCGCGATGGCGTACTGCGTCCACCACAGGCGCATGAAGGCGGGCACGGGCGTGATGTTGAAGGCGTCGCCGATGACGCGCTTCCAGTGCGCCTCAAAGTCCGGGAGGAGGTGCGGAGTGTGTTCCTGAATCGCCAACCGAAGTGCTTGAGGCGTGTGTTCGGGCATGGGCGGCAACCGCAGGGGTTCCCCCTCGTACCCATCGAAGTGGAGTGCGTGGGCGGGCATGGTTCGTGCTCCTTGGTGTGGAGGTGGGTCAGGCCGCCTCGTGTCGGTCCTCGTGTGGCTGGCGCCCGCGGGCCATCTGCTCGAACCACTCGGCCGGCACCAGGTAGGCGACCGTCTTCCCCTTGCGGGTGATGGCGGCGGCCTCGCCGGCGATCCGGGTCCGGTCCAGGATCTCGCCCATCCCTTTGCGGAGGTCGATGGTCGTGTACGTCTTCGTCTCCATATGCTGAAGCATATAGCAACTATCATAGTTGACATGCGTGCCCGTGGGGTGCGCCGGCTGGGGGGAGCCAACGGGCGCGTCGGATGCGGAGCGGGCGCGGATTGCCTGATCGGGCTTGTGGCAAAAAGAAGCCCCCGGCCGCTGGCCTGAGGCTTTCATGTGGAGCGGGTGACGAGAATCGAACTCGCGCTCTGAGCTTGGGAATCAACGGTTCTTGAACGACTGTAGTGGCTCTGACCTGCATGTTTGGCTGGAGCGGTCGAGGCTGGTGTGGTCTCTGGCCACCGTACTTGACCGCTGCTGTCCGCTCCGAAGGGCACGGACGGGGCACGAGGGTGATCGATGCTGCCGTGCCGTGAGTGGGGAAGCATCACCGCGCTGGATCAGGCGCTTGCCGTCGTGCGATTTCATCCCTGGCGATACGGGCGGTCGGCGGACTGCGTCTCATGTGGTTACCAGCAAGAAGACCCCATCATGAGGTACTAGGGTACCGTGGATGCGGAGGTGGGATTTATGACCACGGCTTCAAAGCCGCCCCGTCAGTCGCCGCTCAAGGTGGACCCGGCGACGGACAAGCTGATCAGCCAGGGCGCGCATTTCCTGGGACTGACGAAGAAGGACCTGGTCGCGGAGGCGGTACGGGTATACCTGGACCAGAGGCGTGAGGATTTGCGCGAGGGCATGGTGGAAGCGCTCAGCGTCCTGGACGGCTCCTTGAAGTCGGACGTCATGCTCCTGACCGGTCTGACCGCGGAGGAGATCGATGCGGTCGGCGGGATCGACGAATGACTCTTCACACTGCGATGCGTCCCGCCAGGCCCACCCTGCGATGCCTGCGCGATGACCTCGGTCTGCCCCTACCGGCGGTGACCGACCCCCTGGACGAGATCGAGCACCCGATCCTGGCGAAGGCCGCCGAGCAGTTCGCGGCGGACGATGCCAAGCATGAGCGCATCCGCGCTGTCGATGACCAAGTGTTGTTCAAGGTGAAGGTCCAGCGCTGGCGCGGGGCGGTCTGGGTGGACGCCGATCTTCCGTGGCTGGTGGCGGCCGGCCGCCGCGAGGACGGCTCCACCGACGACTTCTACGCCGCTCTCGAAGCTGACGGCAAGACCGTCCGAACCCGCTACAACGCCGGCAACACCGACGCGCTCAAGTCCGCCACGTACACCGCTCACTTGCTCCCCGCTCGCGAGGACCACGTCCGCTATCGCGCCGAAGCTGGAGTCCGTTTCGTCCGGCGGCTCCGGACCACGGTTCTGACTCTGAGCCGTGCCACCCTCCGGGACGGTCAGGAGCACACGGTGGATTTCGACACCTTCACCGTCGGCCTTCAGGTCCGCGCCGACGACGGTCACGAGACCTACCTCGCGGTGCGGATCACGGGTTCGGTCCCGCCGAACCTCACGACATTGATTCTGCGCAACGTTCCCGGCTGCGAGGCCGACGGCTGGTACCCCGAATACGCCCTGCCGGAGCGGGACCTGCTCCCCGCCGAACAAGCCTGGTCCAACCTGATGGACCCTCGCGAAGCCGCCCGAGTCCTCGACGCAGAGCCGTAGCAGCCGGAACAGAAACAAGGCCCAGGTCACTGACCTGGGCCTTCATTAAAGAGCGGGTGACGAGAATCGAACTCGCGCCCTGAGCTTGGGAATCAGCGGTTCTTGAACTGTTGCAGATGCTCTGACCTGCACGTTTGGCCGGGTGGTGCGAGGTCGGTGCGGTCTCTGGGAGCCGTATGTGACCGCTGCTGTCCGCTCTGAAGGGCATGGATGGGGCACGGCGCTTGTCTTCGAGTCCGACGTGTTCCAGTGGTTCGCCTACCATCTGCGCGCAGGCAAGACCCGCGTCCTCTGCGCGGTGTCCGGAGCGGCAGTGCCCCTCAAGCCTCGTGGAAGTCCGCATTTGCACTCCAGCAGTCGATGGTCCTTTCGTCGTTGAGGGGGACCACGTACGAGTCCTCGCCATCGATGGCCTCCGCGAACAAGTGCTATGCCCTCGAGCGGCAAAGTCCCTCCGTCGGTTCAGGTCGCCAGATGCCCTGTGAAGATCCCGACGAGGATCCGGTTGTCGTACGCGGCTATCGGCAGAGAGAAATGCACCCTGTCACGGTCCCACAGCCGCTTCCCGTGCCACTCGCAGCGGTAGGTGCCGTCGTCGAAAACGACATTGCGCTGCTCCCACGCCTTTGCGTTCTTCTTCGTGTTCGGGCTGTCGGGTGAGATGTCCAGGCCCAGCGCGCCGAACCTGCGGATGATCTGTGTTTGGTCGCCACCGCATTCGATCAGTGTTCCGGTGAAGTGGTCGTCGAGCGCACCAAGCAGCTTCACCAGCCAGGGCAGGACTTGGGGGTAGGTGCCCTTGAAATGGTGCAGACGCAGGGAGTCGGCAAAGAGCAGCCTTGGGAAGGCTTCGTCGATGAAGGTGAAGAAGCGCTCGGCCGGGACGTTTTCGTGGGTGAGGAGGCCGCGCCAGAAGCCAGGGGCGTCGTCGGGGCGTCGTAAGACGTGCATCTTTACCTCGCCCTGGCCAGCCTCCGTCGTCCGCGTGATGGTGAGCCATCCGGACGGCCAGTCGGGTTCTGCGGCGTACGGCAGCAGGAGACAGGACATGGCCCGGCCCTCAGCTGCACGGGCCAGGGCGTGGGCTATGCCCCAGGACGGCTCCCGGCAGGGGCCGTCGTCTACGCGGACCGGCTGGGGCAGATCCGCCTCGTCTGGGTCCACGCGCCGGCATTTGCTTAGTAGTTGCTGCAGAAGGACCCGCTTGTCACGGGGCAGTCCGCCGTCCGGCGAGTACAGGGCATCTATCAGCGTGACCGACCGTCGGCATTCGACGTCGTAAGCAGGCTCCATGAACGCGGCCTTGCGGCCGTCAGCGAGCGGCTGAAGCACTTCCGCGAGCGTGTCGAGGGCTTCCCACAGGCCCGAGTCCGTCATCTCCCGCCAGTCGAAGCACTCCTCCGCGACTACGACGCGGTAATCGTCGTCTACCGGGACTGCGGCGGCAGTGCCCAATAAGCCCTGCCCGTTTCCACTCCTACCTGCTGCGTCGGGCACGGGCCAGCCTTCCGAGGTCGGTCTCGATTTGGTCGAAGAAGCCGGTTGGCCAGTCGCTGAGCTCGCCCTTGTCGTTGATGTTGATGGGCAGAGTACGGTCGTGGTCGAAGTAGTGCGTGATCACGTCCTCAGGCGGGAGCGAGCGGTCATGCGCGACGGCAACCCGGACACCGTTAAGAACGTGGTCGCTGTGCGTTTCCACCAAGACCTGCACCCCGCTACCGGCGACCTGCGCGAGGAACCGGCCTAGCCTGGACTGTCCCGCCGGGTGCAGATGTGCCTCCGGGTTCTCCACGATTAGCAGGTCGCCCGGCTCGGTGAGCAGGCCCGCGACGATGACCGGCAGGGCGTAGGAGACGCCGAAACCGGTGTTAGTGGGGCGGATCTCCTCACCGCTCAGGCCCTTCTCTCCGAATCGGATCGTCGTGGCCATGATTCCCACGGCCACGCGCGCGGTGATACGCAGCGAGCGGATGATCTCCGAGGCCCACGCCTCGGCCTGGACCCTCAGTTGCGGGCCTGGGGCTTCCGGATGACGCAACGGTCCCCGGACCACCTTTCGGGTGCTGACCGCGCGTGACTCGCGCAGTGCCAGCACCTGTGCGGTGAACTCACCACGCACCCCGACGCCGATCCGGTCGGGTTCCTCGGCGGAGACAGACAGTGTGTCGCGGGGGCCGAGACGTTCGGCGCACAGGTAGGTGAATGCGGGATCCGCGACCAGCGGCCCAATGCCGGGCACGTGGGCCACTGGCAGCCGCTGCACGTCAAGGTGCAGCGCCTGCTCGGCGTCGGGCAACCCGAAGCCGTACACCCATGACTCACCGGATGAGCCGGCCAGCCGTACGGTGATCTTCCGTGCGTCGGTCGTCCAGTTCAGCACGTCCCTGGCCTCGCCCAGAGCCAGCCCGAGCGGGCCGTTCAGCCGGACCGTGCCGCTCCCCGCGCCGCCCGGCATACCTGCCAGTCTCGCCAGGAGCAGGGACTGGATCACGGTGCTCTTGCCGCCGCCGTTGACTCCGGTGAGGACGGTAAGCGGACGTAGGTCGAACGACTCCGACTCGAACCGCTTGAAGCCTTGGATCTCCAGCGAAGTGATCACCGGACGGCTGCCGCGTCTGAAACGGCGGCCTTGAAGCGATAAGCAACCCGGAACCGGTCGGCGGTGGAGGAGGTGATGGCATTGAGATACTGGACGTCTGTGGTCATCCGCTCGCGGGCGGCCTTCACGATGTAGGTACGACGCGCACGCAGGTCGGCAGCCGTGTGTTCGGGGTCAGCCAGAGCCATGGACCAACTCTCGAACATTGCACGGTTGATCGGGCGGCGGTAGTCGTCGACCATCGGCCACTTTCGGAAGGCGTGCTCGCCGAACACGAGGTGCGCGTGGGTCATCGCCCGCTCGAAGGCGGCCTCCAAGGCGGTTACCTTCTCGTCCGCGACCTGCTTCGGATCGTCCAGCAGCTCGGTGGCGTCCATCAGGAACAGCTCCATCATGGGCCGCTCCTGGTAGGCATCGATCCCCTTCAGCCAGAACGCGGCGAACCGCAGAGCCATCTCCCTGTCGTTCATTCGGATGTGGTCGGTGAGGCGGCCCCCGGTGGCCTGAGCGAAGGCATCCGTATGGGTCATCCGGTGCAGGATGTCCCGGCTACGCGGGCTACTCATGCAGTGCCGGATCTCCTGGGCGTTGAGCGGGGTCCCGCCCGTGTTGATCCGCTTGAAGATCTCGTACGTCACCCCGCGCGGCGTCGTTGGGTCGATCACGTTGACGATCAGCTGGGTGTTATTGATCCGCCGTTGGAACGGCACGGGGAGGTCGCTGAAGCGCAGGTTCTTCAGATCGTCCAGGTGCTCCAGTTTCCCGAGAGCGAACCCCTTGTCCCCGCCCCGGACGAAGGCGTGCAGTGTGGAAAGCCGCTGAAGTCCGTCGACGACCCGGAACGATCCGTCCGCGTCCTCAGCGAAGTAGAACGCGGGCAACGGAATCTGCAAAAGAAGTGACTCGACCAGCAGGGACTTCTGGTCGGTCCGCCAGACCTGCAACCGCTGGAAGTCCGGAGCGAGCTCGATGGAGCCCTCGTCGATTTGGTCGAGGATGTTACGCAGGGAGAACTGGCTGGTGTTCACCCGGATCTGGTCTGGGTTCCACGGCCGTTGGATCCGGGTGGTGTCGCCGCCGGGGTCCTCAACCTCGATGCCTGTGGCGTGTCCGTCGAACACGTCCTCCACTACGTCCGGAGTCATCTGCGTGTCGTCCATAGCCATGCGGGCCATCCTAGGGGCGGCTGGTCCAGTCAGTGGGGGCGTTGCATCGATCGTGTCCACCCTTCCTCGGTAGGGGCGTTGCTCTGGCTACGGCGAACCGAGAACGTCCGTCAGGTGATGCGATCTGGATACCGTGTCCTATCCGGACGTCGCCTCCCGCACCGCCAAATGCTCGACCATGGCCGCCGAGATGACCGGGTACCGCCGCGTCCCCGACCTCCCGGGCCAGTGCGCCTAGTCCTTCTCGACGTAGCCGAGCATCCACGCTGCCTCATCGAAACTTGCTTTGACTTGGATGCGCTTCATCCGGACAGGCCGCTGCGCTCTTGAGTGACAGCAGAAGGTCGTGAATGGATTGATGGCCTCGTGCAACTCTTCATGCCGAGCCTCAAGCTCGTGGGAGCCGTTCCCCGGCGGGCTTCACCCAGGATTATGTCCCTGCTGCAGCCTCGCGCTCCGTGGATAGGGCGGAGACGTCAACCCCCGGCCTGGTTTGACTCAATGATTTTGCGGACGCCGGTCCGCAAAACGGGGTGCAGCGATCGGATCGTGAACTCTTCGAACGACCACTCAACCGGGCCTGCCTGTGATGCGGCATCCTGCAATGCTTCCAATGCCACCAATGCGCGGTCCGGGGATGCAATGCCCTGCAGGAGGCCCGTGAGGACGTCGCGGACATGCCAGCGACTGTGGTGCCATCCCAGGCTCGGGAGCGCCCGGACGGTGTGCCTAAGGATCTGCAAGTCTGAGGTTGCAGCGACGGCCCGGTGGCAGGTATTGGCCAGCACGTCGCAGTAGCCGAAGCCGAAACTCGTCTCCTCGATGTAGCCGCAGAAGTTCTCGTAGATGGTCGTGAAGCCGACGCTGTTGCGCTCCCAGGCCACGGACATGGTCTCGGAAGGTGTATCGACCAGGACCGAAGCCACTTCCCCTTGGTCTTCAGCGTGGACCTGCTGTGCCCAGCTCAGAAACTCGTCGATCGCGGATAGGTCGGGGAAGTCCGACGCGAGACGGGGGGCCAGGAGTTTGGCGATTGTCTCTGCTGTCTGCCACTCCGGACTCGTCGAAAGAGCGGCGTGGATCGCTTCCAAGAGCGCGTAAGGGGACTCGTATCGCTGCGCGTACTTTGCCGTCGCGCGTTGGATCACTGGCCGAAGGGGGCTTTCCGGGATGTCGTCATATTCAAAGGGGGGCTGCCCAGCGAGCAGGTGATGCATGATCTTGCCCAGTGAGAAGACGTCAGCGCGAGCGTCGACGGTCTTGGCTGCGTTCCGCTGCTCGGGTGCCCAGTACAGCGGGGTGCCAAAGCCCTCTCCCGTCAATGTGAGCGTAGTCGTCACGCCTTCCTGCTCACGGGCGAGTCCGAAATCGCTGATCGCCCACTGGCCCTCAGCTGTCCAGAGGACATTGCCCGGTTTGAGGTCGCGGTGAAGGATGCCCGCATCGTGCACATAGGTGAGGCCGGCGCAGATCTGGCTCATCACCTCGGCGATCTGCATCTCATCGCCTACGAACTCTGCGATGTAGTTCTGGAGACTGCCCTGGGCGAGGGGCATGGCGTACCAGATGTCGTTCTGCTCAGACATGTTCCCGTGTGCGATAACGGGGATCACGTTGGGATGAGACAGATTACTCAGGATCCGCAGCTCACGCTGAAAGCGGCGAACGGCGTCACCGCCAAGGTCGTGGACATCACGCTGAATCTTGACGGCGACGGTCTGGTCGGTCCGCCGGTCCAACGCGCGATATACGTCCGCGAATCCGCCCCAACCGATCGGGGGTTCCTCGACCTCGAAGCGATCGCCAATCAGCCGGCGGGCCTCAGCGGCAGACGGGCGCCCTGGTCGGCTGCGTCGCGAACCGGAGGAGGCCCATGTTTCGATGACGTCCAGGTCCCAGATGGGGCCCTGCGCGATCTCGGCTGCGGCAGCGGGGAAGCTTCCCCGCTGCCGCAGAAGGGCCAGCCTCTGTGTACTCACCCCGAGAACTGCTGCAACCTCGGCGACCCCACCCAAGCGCATCCGACCGTCCCTATTCGTTGAGGAGAGGTCAACTATAACTGCCCCCTGGGGTGCGGTTCGGCCCGTTCAACGCCTGGGGAGAAGGGAGTTCAGCCGGGTGAACAGCTGGTCGGCCCGGGCAATCGTGGCGGAGTCGATGTCCGAGCCGAGCTCGGCCTGTTCGCGGAGTAGTACGGCTGCGGGCTTGTAGTGGTTGAACCGTGCGGCGATCTTCCGCTTCTTGAACACGGCCTCGATCTGCCGGATGACGCGGGGGTCCTTCGCATTCAGTTCCGAGAGGGTGATCGGAGTGGTCAGCTGCGAGGCGTAGGCGCGGTTGACGAGGCCGAGGTAGAAGTCTCGGTCGAACAGGTCCTCGATGTCCGCGTCGCCGGTGCCGGTGAACTCGCTGATTTCGACGAGGCCGTTCTTGGAGAGTTGGTCGTTGTCGCGTAGCCGCTGGACAGCGCCTACATCCTTGGTGCTGGAGTCGATGAGAACGGCGACGTTCAGCTTGTTCGCGCCGAGGAGGGTCACGAAGGTGGACAACTTGCCAGAGCCGCCGATGGGGGTGTTCACCCAGCGTGGATCTAGGCCGCTGGAGCCGTTCGCCTCGGCAACGTCCGTGAGAACTTCCAGGTAGATCAGGTCGCTGGGGCCTTCGAGGAGCAGGATGTGCTCTCCCACGAACAGCGTCTGGGTCATCTCGATGCCCATCGCGGCCAGCAGGGGGAAGGCGGTGTCCTCGTCCGCCTTGAAGATTTCCGAGGAGACTTTGGCGCCGCCACGCTCCACGTCGATCACGGTCCGGACGCGGTTGAGGTGGTCGGGATCGACCATGAAGGGCGAGTGCGTCGTGTAAAGGACCTGGTGCTTCGGCGCCAGCCGGTCGTCGACCAGACGAAGGAAGTCCTCCTGGGCGCGTCCGTGGAGGGAGAGGCCGGGTTCGTCGAGCAGAAGGATCAGATCGGTACTTCCGGCTGCCTCCAGCTCGTTGAAGTAGGCGAGGAAGGAGAAGAACCAGACGAAGCCGCGGGACCGCTCATCGAAGGGGACCGATGCGCGGTGGCGGCGATTGAAGACCCGGACCTGCAGAATCGGACCCTGGTCGAAGGGAGCCACGGCGCCTGCTTCCGGCGCGAGGGTCTTCAGCTGGACTTCCAGCTCCGTGTTCTGAGACCAGTACTCGAAAACCTCGTCAGAGATGACGTTGCCTGAGTTCTCAAGCTCGCGGATGAGGCGTTCGTGCTGGTCTGAGTCGTTGAACTCCTCCGGCGAGACTCCGGCCATTTCGAGGAGGCTCAGCAGGGCCCGCTCCCCTCGCGTGATGTCGCCAGCATCGCTGCGGCGGATCAGATCCGGGAGGGAGACCTTGCCGGGCATCGAGTCGTAGTCGTCGAAGTAGACGAACTTCGGCATCCACGGACTCGCGTAGGCGTCGATCATGTGCAGTCCCAGGTCGCTGTCACGCCATTCGCGGATGCGCTCGGCCAGGGCGCTGGCGTCCGAGGGGCTCTCATCCAGTTCGTCCAGGGCGTCGAGGAGGTCCTTGACCGTCTTTGCGCCGCTGAGCGCCTTGGCCGCGCCGGCGGGCAGGTCGAGAGCCGAACGCAGGTGGTCGACGATGACCGCTTCGTTGTAGGGGATCGTGAACCGCTGGGTGGCGTCGCGGTAGCCGATGGTGACCTGAAACTCCGGGCTGCGCAGGGCCTTCGGCCCCAGTTCCTCCTCGATCTGCTTCATCTCTGCCTCGTCGAAGCGGAAGGTCGCGCGGACCACGGGAATCTGCTGCCCGTCGGGGAGCCGCTTGCGTTCCCGGGTCTTGCGGGCCGGGAAGTCGATCACCTCGTCGAACTTCACGCCCTCTACCGGCTTGAGCCGGTAGAGGGCCTGCAGAAGGGTGGTCTTGCCCGACTCGTTCTTGCCGACCAGACAGGTGACGTCGTCTTCGATGTCGAAGATCTCGGAGTCCTCGACGGACCGGTAGTCGGTCACACGGGCCTTTATCAGGTGCACGTTCTGAGGTCCTTCCTCGTGTTCGGCGAGGAGGCCCGGCGTGCCGTGATCGGCGAGGCAATGATCACAACACCCCGGCACTGAGTGCCTTCGATGTTGTGTTCGAGGTAGGTTCCAAATGCCAGTAAGGAAGAGACCCCGGTGCCCGTCGACCTCGACGCCACCGGGGTCCTCTTTGAGCTAATTCACAGGGTAGCGACCCCCACCGACATCTCCGCAGCGGTTTGTCGCACCGCGGCCACGAGGTGTGTTCGGAGGGCGTCAGGTCGCTACAGCGGCCTCGCGCCCCCTGCGCGTCCTGCGGTGGAGGATCTCATCGAAGGCAGCGCGGGCGCCCGTGGGGTCGATGTAGTGCATCGCCAGGAGGGCCGCGATGACGGCGCCGACGAGGTCGTTCTGAACCTCGGACCAAGCATGGTCGTCACCGCAGGTCGTGAGACCCTTCAGGCCGTGGAGGGCGTGCATGGCCTCGCCAGCCTCCTCGGCAACTTTGCCGACCTGGAGGGCCTTGAGTTCCTCGTCAGGCAGATGGGAGCCGGCCGCTCGGTAGATGACGGAGAGCTTCTCGATGTTGTCCCACAGGGTGTCCACGTCGGACCTCCGATCGATGGGTTCGGTTATTCCTGTGCGGGGCGTCCGAGCTGGCGTACGGTCCATCCGGCCATGCGCCAGGCGTCGGCGCCCGATGAGGTTGCGGAGGTCGACGAGGACTGGGGCCGCGACCAGTGGGGCGAGAGCCTTGGGGTCGGCCTCTCGGAAGTGGGGCCACTCGGTAGCCAGGACGATTAGTTGGGCGCCCTGGACGGAGTTGTCGAGGGCTTCGGCGTAGTCGAGCTCCGGGTGCCGGCGCAGTGCCGTGGGCACGGCGTGCGGGTCGTGGACGGTGACTGTCGCGCCGCGGTGGTGCATGAGCGCGGCGATCGCCAGGGCGGGGGATTCGCGGACGTCGTCGGTACCGGCCTTGAAGGAAGCGCCCCAGACGGTGATCCGTACGCCGTCGACGGGTCGGCCGAGCGTCTGCTCGATGAGCCTCAGCGCGGCGGTGGGTCGGGATTCGTTGACCTTCTCCGCCGCCCGCAGGAGGGTCGCTGCCTCGGCGGCGCCGAGGGTGCGGGCGGAGGCGGTGAAGGCGCGGACGTCCTTCGGGAGGCAGCCGCCTCCGTAGCCGGGGCCGGCGTTGAGGCCGCCGCGGCCGATACGGGGGTCGAGGCCGATGGCCTCGGTGAGCTGCTGGACGTCGGCTCCGGCGGCGGTACACATGTCGGTGACACCGTTGATGAACGAGATCTTCATGCCGAGGTAGGCGTTGGCGGCGCCCTTGATGAGTTCGGCGGTGGCGGGGTCGGTGGCGAACAGTGGGATCCCGTTCGCCAGGAGAGGTGCGTAGACCTGGCGTACGGCGTCCTCTGCGCGGGCCGAAGGGACGCCTACGACGATTCGGTCGGGTCGCAGGGTGTCCTCGATGGCGTGGCCCTCGCGGAGGAACTCCGGGTTCCAGACGACCTCCACGTCCTCACCGGCCGGGGAGAGGCGCGCGAGAAGTACGCCGAGGTCGCGGGAGGTGCCGACGGTGACCGTGGACTTGCCGATGATCACGGTCGGGCGGGTGAGGTGCGGGGCGAGGGCGCGGGCGGCGCCGAAGACCTGGCCGGTGTCGTAGCTCCGTCCGTCCGCGTCGATCGGCGTGCCCACGGCGAGGAAGTGGACGTCCGCGAACTCGGCCGCCTCTTCGAGGCTGGTGGTAAGCCTCAGACGTCCAGTGGCGGTGTGGGTGGCCAGGAGTTCCGGCAGGCCCTCCTCGTAGATGGGGCACTCGCCGACGTTGAGACGGTCGATCTTCGCCTGGTCCAGGTCCACGCCGATGACCTCGTGGCCGATCTCGGCCATGGCAGCGGCGTGGGGGATGCCCAGGTGACCGCAGCCGATGACGGATATGCGCGTGGGGTCGACGCTCCTTTCCTTGCCTCTCGCCCGCCCGGTGAGTCCGGGCCGACCGGGTGCGTCACGCTAGCGTCACCACCCGGCGCGGCCCTCTTCGTGCAGGTAGATCAACCAGCTTGCTGCTTCAGGAGATTGACGAGTGCGGGCAGCGCCTCAGCGGCGGTTGCCCGGCACACCAGGTCACCGTCCTGAGGCCCCTCCAGCGGGTACGGCATGAACTGGCCGTCGTGCCAGAAGCCCTCCGGGTCCAGGTAGACGATCTGCATGCCGCGAGCACGGGCACGAGCCTGAACCTTGCGTCGGTCGGCGTGCAGGCCGACGACGAGGAGTGCCTTGGCGCCGTCGACCCACTCGATGTCGGGTACGGCCTGGTCGTAGCGGCGCATGAAGCACTCGTCGAGCCCGGCCCGGGCGGCGAGCACGTCGAAGTTGTTGGTGATGACCGGACCGACGAGGTGCCCGGCGTCCTTCAGTTCCTTCAGCGCCCACATGGCCGGGGTCGGCTCGGCCAGGAAGCAGGCACGGAACATCTCCACGAATTCCGCAGTCTTCTCCTCCGGCTCCGTTAGCACCTCGTGGAGGAGCGTGTCCGCTGTCGGGGAGAGGGTGAAGCGGTGCTCCCGCGGCTCGTGGCCCTGGCGGTCGGTGACCCGGTAGATCTCGTGGAGCCGGTGCAGGGGCGGGATGCCCGCCTCGACCGACGTACCGCATCCGATCTCCACCTGGAACGGTCGCAGGTTCGCGAGGACGGACAGATCCGGCACGTGGGTCGGCGTGCCGGGCCGGTCTTTGAACCTGATTCCGGTGGAGAGCACGTTCCACGGCAGTTGCCGGACAGCGGGCGGCGGCGCGTAGGACACAGAGGCGATCTGCACGTCCAGGCTCCGGTAGCCGGCTGGGAGGGTGCGGCCCGCAGCGGCGTCCTGAGGGTGGACGTCGTGCTCGGTGATCCGGCACTTCAGATCCCGGCGGGTCCATAAGAATCCACCGGGAGCCTCCTTCCAGCCGCCTGCGGCGAGCGAATCCCACAGGGCGTCGTGGTGCGCGGCGACCTCGTCGGCCGGAGCGGACGCGGAGTGATAGAGGTACAGGTCGGTCAAGCCGATGGCCGGCGCAGCCGTGGTGGGCACCAGTCCGTACCGGTAGCGGTAGTGAATGATCCGCCGCCGTGCGTCGTCGGAGGCCGCCCAGCCGGACTGACCGGCGGTGGCCTTCTCCTGGGTGCGGCGCCAGATGCCTTCCTCGATGTAGCGGGGGCGGTCGGCATCGCCGAAGTACGTCTTCCAGACCTGCTGCTGGTCGGGGACGAGCTGGTCGATGACGATGTACGGGATGTCCATGATCCCTCCCTGGGGAATCACGCGTGGATGTTCCAGATGGCTGACGAGGTGCCGGTCGTCCCGCTCCGGGCAGCCGAAGCCGCGCTGAGCGGGGCGGTTCTTCAGCGCCGCTCGACGAGAGAGCAGCGTGGGACGCTCCGGCGGTCGAGCGCGGGCAGACGGCGGCGGTGCCGCGAGCGGCCTCAGCGGTCGGCGGGCAGGCTGGCGTCCGGTGCGACGGCGGTGGGCCGCTGGCCCGCTCCTTCAAGGAGCGGGCCAGCGTGCTCACGCAGTGCCCAGGCCGGGCCGACCAGGCCGGTGACGGCCAGGAACGTGAGCGCGATTCGACCTCCGTGATCGGCCCGTGCGGTTCTGGATGCGGCGATTCGGGCATGGCGGCGCCGCGCCCCGGTCACGAGGTGCCGCCGAGGGCGCGCTCGTGCGCCTCCAAGAGGCGGCTGGTCTGCGCGTACAGCCGCTCCAGCTCTGCCGTGGTGAGGATGAGTGCGCCGTCGAGGGTCGAGCCGTCGTCGAAGTGGAACTCGACGGGGACCGATCCCTGCCGGGCCCTCCGGTCGTAGACCGAGTCCCGGCCGGCCAGCAGCGTGGCGTGCGTGGCCTTCGCGGGCACCGGCCTGAGCGTCGTCCCGTCGGCGGGCGCGGACCACTGGGTTCCGCCTCCGGGCGGGCGCAGGTGGTAAGTCGTGGCGGAGCCCTCGCCGGGGAGGGCGACCACGACACCGACACGACCCTCACGGGCGCTGTCAGTGGCGAGGTCGCCGAGCCGCGGAGTGAAGGGTGTTGCCGTACCTAACTCGACTCCCTGCGAGGGGAGATGGGGAAAGGGCTGTCGCGTCATGCTCTGAAGTTAGGGACACGACGACCCCCGAATATGAGCCGGAGGAATACGACCCCTATCCGTCCAGGTGGAAGCGGTCGGACATGCGCCGCAACTTCTCCCGCGTCACTGCTCGTTCCGCGTAGACGATGCTGCGTAGCGTCGAACGGGCGATGGGGTGGTTCCGCACGAGCTGGGGCGCGATCCGCTCAGCTGTCTCCAGCTCGGCCAGGGCGTTTATGCGGTTCCCGTCCCACAGCCAGGCACGCGCGACATCCATGTGGTGATGGCCCTGACGGGAGTTGGGCAGCGACCCGACCAGGTCTGGGCTGGTACGACGGTTTATCTCAAGGGCCTTGCCCTGCTTGCCCATCTCCAGAGCCACGCTGATGGCGTGGATCTGCACGTTCCCGGCGGAGAAGGTCAGCGAATGCCGGTCGTACACCGGCACTCCGACGTACGCGTCCATGCGTTCGGCAGCAGCCTTCGCGTGACCGATACGGTCCTCGGCCTCCGAGGCGCGGCCGGCTCGGGCGGCGGAAACCGCGGCTCGCAGCTGCAGCGTGCCCCAGGCTCGTACGGCCAGCGGCTCGCCACGGTCGTACTCCTGCTCCACCGAGGTGATCGCCTTGTCCGAGAGCATCAGGGCGTCGGTCCAGTCAGCCGTCGCCCACATGTCCCAGACCCGCATCCAGTCGGCGACGGCGGGCAACACGGGATCCCCCGACAGCCTGGCCGACCACGCGGCCCGCTCGCACGCCATGGCTACCAGTTCGGGATGCCCGAGGGCGTGTGCGGCGGTGTGCGCGAACTTGCAGCACACGGCGTAGACGGCGTACGCCTCCTCCCGCTCGTGCCCCTCCGACTCCTCGGCCAGGGCACGCGCCTCGCGGAACAGGTCGGGGAGAACCCGGAGAATCGCCACGTTGGAAGCGGTGTCCCGCAGGCGGTGCAGCCGGGTCACCTCACGCCACAGCTGCGACGAGGGTCGCGGAGTCCCATCGAATACGGGGACGAGGTCGTAGCGGCGCAGTTCGCGCAGAATCGATGAGGCGGCGACCTGCCACTGGTTGTCGTCGGGGGAGTTGCTGTACGGGCGTCCGATCAGGTCGTTCGGGTGGACGTGCAGCTCGGCGGCCACCTGGTTGAGGAGCCCGACCCGGTCCAGCTCGATCAGGCCACGCTCCATCTTCGACACCCAGCCCTGGGACTTCCCCAGGGCCGTTGCCAGGTCGGCCTGCGGCATGCCCAGCCGCAGCCTCGCCCTGCGAGCGCGCTTGCCGATCTCCTCGGCTTCCTCCAGCATCTGGACACCTCCCGGCCGCCGGACGTTCCGGCGCGACCGCCGGTCTGTCCGTACAGAGTTCGTCTCCTGCACGGTACCCATGACGCGGCCTCCGCGTGAGAGACCTCGTCCCGTACCGGCGGTCGGCCGCTCGTCCGAGCCAGGCACCGAGTCCCCCGCTGTGCTGCACCACGGCAGAGGATCATGTCGATGAGACACCCCTCGTCGCATTCCGCCGGAGGCAGCCAGTGACCGTCGTAACCGTCTTGCACCCTGGAGCCATGGGCGCGGCGGTCAGCGCCGAGCTTGTCGGCGGCGGCCACGAGGTGCTGTGGGTGCCGAAGGAGCGCAGCGCGGAGACGCGGCGCCGCGCGGGGGAGGCCCGCGCCACAGCCTGTGACTCGCTTGCGGAAGCTCTGTCCCGTAGCGCGGTTGTTCTCTCGGTCTGTCCACCGCAGGCGGCGGAGGACGTGGCCGGGGCCGTAGCTGCGCACGCTTTCGACGGGGTGTACGTCGATGTCAACGCCATTAGCCCTCAGCGCGTACGGAGGATCGACGAGGAGATCCGCCCCGGCTCCGTAGTCGTCGACGGTTCCGTTTTCGGTCAGCCACCGGGCGCAGGGCGTACGGCACGGCTCTACCTCGCAGGGTCCGGCTCCGCCGTTGACCTGGTCGCGTCATTGTTCGCGGACACCGCCCTGCACGTGTGCCGGGTCGGTGACGTGGTCGGTTCTGCTTCCGCTCTGAAGATGGCCTTTGCCAGTTACCAGAAGGCCGCTCGTACGCTCGCCGGCGTCGCGCACGCGCTGGCCGACGCCCATGGGGTCGGCGAGCAGCTGACAGCCGAAGCGGAGGTCATGGTCTCCGCGATTCTCTCCGATCCGGAGTACCTGCCGAGCGTGGCGGCTCGGGCCTGGCGGTGGGCGCCTGAGATGGAGGAGGTCGCCGATGCGCTTCGTGCTGCCGGTCTGCCTGCGGACATGGCCGAGGCCACGGCCCGGGTTCTCTCCTGCTGGGAACGGGACAAGGGCCAGTACGACATCACCGTCGCAGAAGTCCTTTCCCGACTACGGAAACCGGACGGCTCAACAAGAAAGGCCCCGGTCATTGACCAGGGCCTTGATTCAAAGAGCGGGTGACGAGAATCGAACTCGCGCTCTGAGCTTGGGAAGCTCATGTTCTACCATTAAACTACACCCGCGTGACGCAGCCGCTGATCAGCGACGCATCGTTCCACACTGTACCCCATCGCGGACCGCCCCAGGTGTGGGCTGTGACGGGGAGGGTGATGTGGGTGTCGGGGGCGGGAGTTGGGGGCGTAGCGTGGGTGGTCGGAGTGCCGCGTGGAGGGGCGTCCTGTTCATCCCCTAATGTGGCGGTCTCGTCCACGGCTTGATGGGGAAGGGACTAGATGGACTCCATGGAGCGCACCGTCGTCCGCTGTGCCGAAGGGCACGTTTTCGCTACCACCTCGTTTCCGATGCAGCAGCTCGGGGCCGGGCGGATCGGGCCAGGGCGGCTGATCCGTTGTCCTCGTTGTGCTCGGTTGCGGCATGCAGTGCCTGTGGTGTTCGAGCAGCGGTAGCGGGCGGGTGACAGGCGCGCGGGCGGCCCGATGGGGGTGGGCCCGCGCGTTCTGCGTATCCTCGGTGGGTGCTTCTCTCAGACAAGGACATCCGGGCCGAGATCGACGCCGGACGCGTACGTATTGATCCATTCGATGCGTCGATGGTGCAGCCCTCGAGCATCGATGTGCGGCTCGACCGCTACTTCCGGGTGTTCGAGAACCACCGTTACCCGCACATCGACCCGGCCGTCGAGCAGGTCGATCTGACCCGTACCGTCGAGCCGGACGGGGACGAGGCGTTCATCCTGCACCCCGGGGAGTTCGTGCTGGCGTCGACGTACGAGGTCATCTCGCTGCCCGACGATCTCGCGTCGCGGCTGGAGGGGAAGAGTTCGCTCGGCCGGCTCGGGCTGGTCACGCATTCCACGGCCGGGTTCATCGATCCCGGTTTCTCCGGGCACGTGACCCTGGAGCTGTCGAATCTGGCGACGCTGCCGATAAAGCTGTGGCCGGGGATGAAGATCGGTCAGCTGTGTATGTTCCGGCTGAGTTCTCCTTCGGAGTTTCCTTACGGCTCCGAGCGGTACGGATCTCGTTATCAGGGGCAGCGCGGGCCGACCGCGTCGCGCTCCTACATGAATTTCCACCGGACGCAGGTGTGAGGGCCCGATGAGTGACGATGTGCGGGAGAACCTGACGTACGACGGCTTCGGGCATGCCGTGCGGGAGCTGGCGCAGGCCGTGGCCGACGACGGGTACGAGCCGGACGTGGTGCTGAGCATCGCGCGCGGCGGGGTGTTCGTCGCGGGCGCTCTCGCGTACGCGCTGGACTGCAAGAACATCCACCTGGTGAACGTGGAGTTCTATACGGGTGTGGGCACCACCTTGGAAATGCCCGTCATGCTGGCGCCCGTGCCCAACGTCATCGACTTCTCGGAGAAGAAGGTCCTGATCGCCGACGATGTCGCCGATACCGGGAAGACGCTGAAGCTGGTGCGTGATTTCTGCATCGATCACGTCGCCGAGGTGCGGTCCGCGGTCATCTACGAGAAGTCCCACTCGCTCGTGAAATGCGAGTACGTGTGGAAGAAGACCGATCGCTGGATCAACTTCCCGTGGAGTGTGGAGAAGCCCGTCGTGCGGCGTAGCGGGCAGGTTCTCGACGCCTGAGTGAGTACGTGTGAGGGCCCGGTGGCGGATTTCTCCGTCGCCGGGCCCTTTTTCTTTCCGGGGTCAGATCGTGCCCAGTTTCAGGATCGACACGAGTGCCAGCAGCTGGATCGCCGACGCGCCCAGCGCCTTCGGCCACGGCAGGTCGTGCGACTTGCTCACCATCGAGGTGAGGAGCGCCGCCGCGGCCAGCCAGGTGAGCCAGCCGAGGATCATGACCAGGGAGTTCTCGCCGCCCAGGAACATCGCGAACACCAGGCGCGGGACGTCCGTGATGGACATGATCAGCATGGACAGGCCCACCGTCGGCTGCCACGAGCCGTCGCCGCCGAGCTGGCGGGCCAGTGTGTGGGTGACCGCGCCCAGCACCAGGCCGCCGAGCACGAAGCAGACGCCCGTGATGAGGACGTACGGGACCACGCTGGAGACCGGGGTGTGGATCGCGTCGTCGCGGGCCTGGTCGAAGCCGAAGAGGGCGAGCAGGCCGTAGAGGAACGTCACGATCAGGGCGGGGCCCCAGACCGGGTAGTCGCGCATCTGCCAGAACGTCGGGCCGGGGCGCGTCACGATGCCGCTGAGCAGCTGCTTCCAGTGCAGGCGCGGGCCCATGGGCGGGGCCGGGGAGTGGCCGGCGCGGTAGGCGTTGCCGTCGCTGTACGGCTCCTCGTCGATGCTGAACGCCTGCGTGTGGCCGGGGTTGTTCGCGTACGGGTCGCCGTGGTGCGGGCCGCCCTGCTGGGGGTACGGGTCGGCGAAGTACTCGGGCTCGTCGGGGCCGCCGCCGGTGTAGCCGCCACCGTCGCGCCCGCCCGAGCGGTAGGCGCCGCCGGGGTTGTAGCCGCCGCCGGCGGGGTAGGCACCGCCGTCGTGGAGGCCCGGTGCGGCGTGGTGCGGGGCGCCCGGTCCTCCCGTCGGCGGCCATGGCTGCTGTCCGTACGGCGGCGGAGGCGCCTGATTGCCGTACGGCTGCTGCCGCGGTTGCTGTTGCCCTTGCGGGGTGCGGTTGTCCCGGCCGCGTCCGATCCTGAATCCAGCCACGTCATCGAACGTACCTGCTCGTTCGGGGGCGGGCGCCGGGAGCAGGGGAACTGGCCTGCCTTTGACGCCCGACTGTGACATCCCCTAAGGGAACCCCGGGGGGCTGTCCGGAGCATGCCCCCCCGGTGGGAAAGCAGAAGCGGCCGGTCCTGCCCCCGAGGCAGGTCCGACCGCTTTGCTCCGCCGTGGCGCGGGTCCGGCTACTTCGCCGGTTCCGGCTCCGGTGCGTCGGCCGATTCCGGCTCGCCCGCCGGGTCGGCCGGGGTCTTCACGGAGTCGAGCAGCAGCTGCGACACGTCGACCACCTGGATCGACTCCTTCGCCTTGCCGTCGTTCTTCTTGCCGTTGACCGAATCGGTCAGCATGACCAGGCAGAACGGGCAGGCCGTGGAGACGATGTCCGGGTTGAGGGAGAGGGCTTCGTCGACGCGCTCGTTGTTGATGCGCTTGCCGATCCGCTCCTCCATCCACATCCGGGCACCACCGGCGCCGCAGCAGAAGCCGCGCTCCTTGTGGCGGTGCATCTCCTCGTTCCGCAGGCCCGGGACCTTCGCGATGATCTCGCGCGGGGGCGTGTAGATCTTGTTGTGACGGCCCAGGTAGCAGGGGTCGTGGTACGTGATCAGGCCCTCGACCGGGGTCACCGGGATCAGCTTGCCCTCGTCGATGAGGTGCTGGAGCAGCTGCGTGTGGTGGATGACCTCGTACTCGCCGCCGAGCTGCGGGTACTCGTTGGCGATCGTGTTGAAGCAGTGCGGGCAGGTCGCGACGATCTTCTTCGTCGCCTTCGCCTTCTTGGTCGAGTCGTCCTCGTCGTCCTCGCCGAAGGCCATGTTCAGCATCGCGACGTTCTCGGCGCCGAGCTGCTGGAACAGCGGCTCGTTGCCCAGGCGGCGGGCCGAGTCACCCGTGCACTTCTCGTCGCCACCCATGATCGCGAACTTGACGCCCGCGATGTGGAGGAGTTCGGCGAAAGCCTTGGTGGTCTTCTTCGCGCGGTCCTCCAGGGCGCCGGCGCAGCCGACCCAGTAGAGGTAGTCGACCTCGGTGAGGTCCTCGACGTCCTTGCCGACGATCGGGACCTCGAAGTCGACCTCCTTGGTCCACTCGACGCGCTGCTTCTTGGCGAGCCCCCAGGGGTTGCCCTTCTTCTCCAGGTTCTTGAGCATGGTCCCCGCCTCGGACGGGAACGCGGACTCGATCATCACCTGGTAGCGGCGCATGTCGACGATGTGGTCGACGTGCTCGATGTCGACCGGGCACTGCTCCACGCACGCACCGCAGGTGGTGCAGGACCAGAGGACGTCCGGGTCGATGACGCCGTTCTCCTCCAGCGTGCCGATCAGGGGGCGCTCGGCCTCCGCGAGGGCGGCCGCGGGGACGTCCTTCAGCTGTTCGGCCGAAGCCTTCTCCTCGCCCTCCATGTCCTTGCCGCCGCCGGCCAGCAGGTACGGGGCCTTGGCGTGCGCGTGGTCGCGCAGGGACATGATCAGGAGCTTGGGGGAGAGCGGCTTGCCGGTGTTCCAGGCGGGGCACTGCGACTGGCAGCGGCCGCACTCGGTGCACGTGGAGAAGTCGAGGATGCCCTTCCAGGAGAACTGCTCGACCTGGGAGACACCGAAGACGGCGTCCTCGGCCGGGTCCTCCCAGTCGATCTCCTTGCCGCCCGTGGTCATGGGCTGGAGCGCGCCGAGCGCGACCTCGCCGTCGGCGTTCCGCTTGAACCAGATGTTCGGGAAGCCGAGGAATCGGTGCCAGGCGACACCCATGTTGGTGTTGAGCGAGACCGTGATCATCCAGATCAGCGAGGTGCCGATCTTGATCATCGCGACGAAGTAGATGAGGTTCTGCAGCGTGCCGAGCGCCAGTCCCTTGAAGGCGAGGACCAGCGGGTACGAGACGAAGTACGCGGCCTCGTAGCCGTCGACGTGGTGGATCGCGCCCTCAAGGCCGCGCAGGGTCAGGATCGCCAGGCCGATGACGAGGATGACGTACTCGACGAAGTACGCCTGCCATGCCTTCGAGCCGGCGAAGCGGGACTTGCGGCCCGCCCGGGACGGGAGGTTCAGCAGCCGGATGGCGATCAGCACGAGGATGCCGACCGTCGTCATCAGGCCGATGAACTCGATGTACAGCTCGAACGGCAGCCATTCACCGATGATCGGCAGGACCCAGTCGGCCTTGAACAGCTGCCCGTACGCCTGGAGCAGTGTCGGCGGCAGGGTCAGGAAGCCGATGGCGACGAACCAGTGCGCGAAGCCGACGATCCCCCACCGGTTCATCCGGGTGTGGCCGAGGAATTCCCTGACCAGGGTGAGGGTGCGCTGCTTCGGGTTGTCGGTGCGACTGCCGGCCGGGACCGGCTGTCCGAGCGTGACGAACCGGTAGATCTGCGCGACGGCTCGGGCGATGAGCGCAACGCCGACCACGGTCAGCACCAGCGACACGATGATCGCGGCGAGTTGCATTGGGGGCTCCTCGGGCCTGCGAGGGTGGGATCGATCCAGCGTCTACTAGCGAGTACTGCGTCTGCCGGTGAGCACTGGGACGTGAGCACCGGGACTACGAGTATCGCTACTACTAAGCAGTAACTTAATCAGTCTGTGCTGACACTATCCACTTATTCCGCCGTCCTGTAGCCGGGCAGGCGGTGATCTGTGTCGCTCAGGTGTGCCTTGCCGCGCCGCCGCAGGGCACGGGCCGCCTCGCGCAGGGGAGCGCCGGCCGCCCCGGCGAGGACCGCCAGGTCCAGCCGCAGCCCCTGATGCTCCGCGTAGTGCTGGTCGAGGAGGTCCGCCTCGTCCCACGGCATCCCCGAGCGGTGGCGCACCTGGGCCAGGCCGGTGAGGCCGGGCTTCAGCTCCGACCGCCAGTGTCGCGCACCTCCGGACCCGTTCCGTACGTCGCCCGGGGCGAGCGGCGCCGGACCGACGAGGGAGAGCTCGCCCCGTACGACGTGGTGCAGCCGGGAGACCACGTCCAGCTTGAGGCGGCGGGTGCGCAGGGAGCGCAGGACGAAGGGGTGGCCGTGCAGCCCGGTGCGGGGCGAGCGTGTCAGTACGTCCGCCGAGCGGTGCCGGGCGGCGAGCGCCAGGGCGGCGGCGGTGAGCAGGGGGGCGGCCAGGAGCAGCAGGGCCGAGCCGAGGAGTACGTCGAGGGTGCGTTTGGCGGTCGGGCGGGGAAGGGGTGCGGGGGCCAGGGCCCGCAGGGTCTCGCGCGCGGTCGCCAGGCGGGATGCCCGTGGCGGGCGCCAGGGGCGCGGCCGGGGTCCTCTTCTCCACTGTCCCTGCGTACGCATCGTTCGCACCTGCCTGGAATCGGCGGATCGGATGCCGGTTTTGCACTGCTCACGGCATTTTGTGACAGAACAATCCCATGCGGCCATGATGGGGAGGGGTTGTATGACTCGCGGGCGGGCAGGTGTCGCCGGTGGCGCGAGGTGTGTGCACGTAAGTTGAGTCGATCTGACTCAGGTCTGTTGACTCCGGGACGGGTGTCGTGCATCCTTGAGTCAGATCCACTCAAGTAGTCAGTTGGAGGAATCGAAATGGCACGTGCGGTCGGCATCGACCTGGGCACGACTAACTCCGTCGTCAGCGTTCTCGAAGGCGGCGAGCCCACCGTCATCACCAACGCAGAGGGCGCCAGGACCACGCCGTCCGTCGTCGCCTTCGCGAAGAACGGCGAGGTGCTGGTCGGCGAGGTCGCCAAGCGCCAGGCAGTGACCAACGTCGACAGGACCATCCGCTCCGTCAAGCGCCACATGGGCACTGACTGGAAGGTCGACCTGGACGGCAAGAGCTTCAACCCGCAGCAGATGAGCGCCTTCATCCTGCAGAAGCTCAAGCGTGACGCCGAGTCGTACCTGGGCGAGAAGGTCACCGACGCGGTGATCACCGTCCCGGCGTACTTCAACGACTCCGAGCGCCAGGCGACGAAGGAGGCCGGCGAGATCGCGGGCCTGAACGTCCTGCGCATCGTGAACGAGCCGACGGCCGCCGCGCTGGCGTACGGGCTCGACAAGGACGACCAGACGATCCTCGTCTTCGACCTCGGTGGCGGCACCTTCGACGTGTCCCTCCTGGAGATCGGCGACGGCGTCGTCGAGGTGAAGGCCACCAACGGTGACAACCAGCTCGGTGGCGACGACTGGGACCAGCGCGTCGTCGACTACCTGGTGAAGCAGTTCGCCAACGGGCACGGCGTGGACCTCTCCAAGGACAAGATGGCTCTCCAGCGTCTGCGCGAGGCCGCGGAGAAGGCGAAGATCGAGCTGTCCTCCTCGACGGAGACCACGATCAACCTGCCGTACATCACGGCGTCCGCCGAGGGCCCGCTGCACCTGGATGAGAAGCTCACGCGCTCGCAGTTCCAGCAGCTCACCGCGGACCTCCTGGACCGTTGCAAGACCCCGTTCCACAACGTCATCAAGGACGCGGGCATCCAGCTCTCCGAGATCGACCACGTCGTTCTCGTCGGTGGCTCGACCCGTATGCCGGCCGTCACCGAGCTCGTCAAGGAGCTGACCGGTGGCCAGGAGGCCAACAAGAGCGTGAACCCGGACGAGGTCGTCGCCATCGGCGCCTCGCTCCAGGCCGGCGTCCTCAAGGGCGAGGTCAAGGACGTCCTGCTCCTCGACGTCACCCCGCTGTCCCTCGGCATCGAGACCAAGGGCGGCATCATGACGAAGCTCATCGAGCGCAACACCACGATCCCGACCAAGCGCTCCGAGATCTTCACGACGGCCGAGGACAACCAGCCGTCCGTGCAGATCCAGGTCTACCAGGGCGAGCGCGAGATCGCGGCGTACAACAAGAAGCTCGGGATGTTCGAGCTGACCGGTCTGCCGCCGGCCCCGCGCGGCGTCCCGCAGATCGAGGTCGCGTTCGACATCGACGCCAACGGCATCATGCACGTCGCCGCGAAGGACCTCGGCACCGGCAAGGAGCAGAAGATGACCGTCACCGGCGGCTCCTCGCTGCCGAAGGACGAGGTCAACCGGATGCGTGAGGAGGCCGAGAAGTACGCGGAGGAGGACCACGCCCGCCGCGAGGCCGCCGAGTCGCGCAACCAGGGCGAGCAGCTCGTCTACCAGACCGAGAAGTTCCTCAAGGACAACGAGGACAAGGTCCCCGGTGACGTGAAGGCGGAGGTGGAGACCGCGCTCACCGAGCTGAAGGAGAAGCTCAAGGGCGAGGACACCGCCGAGATCCGCACGGCCACCGAGAAGGTCGCGGCCGTCTCCCAGAAGCTGGGCCAGGCGATGTACGCCAACGCCCAGGCCGAGGGCGGCCCGCAGGACGCGCAGCCGGGTGCCGAGCAGGCGCAGGGCGACGCCCAGGACGATGTCGTGGACGCCGAGATCGTCGACGACGAGAAGGACACCAAGGGCGGTGCGGCGTGACCGAGGAGACTCCGGGCTTCGAGGAGGAGCCCGACGTCCCCTCCGGCGCCACCCCTGAAGACGCCGAGCCGAAGGCCGCCACCCCCTCCGAGGAGGAGGCGGCGGCCCCGGCCGGGGACGCGAACCAGATCACGGCACTCACCGCGCAGCTGGACCAGGCACGCAGCGCGCTCACCGAGCGCACCGGCGACCTCCAGCGGCTTCAGGCCGAGTACCAGAACTACCGCCGCCGCGTGGAGCGGGACCGGGTCACGGTCAAGGAGATCGCCGTCGCGAACCTCCTGTCCGAGCTCCTGCCCGTGCTCGACGACGTCGGCCGGGCCCGGGAGCACGGAGAGCTCGTGGGCGGGTTCAAGTCGGTGGCCGAATCGCTGGAGACGGTCGTCGCGAAGCTCGGCCTGCAGCAGTTCGGCAAGGAGGGCGAGCCCTTCGACCCGACGATCCACGAGGCCCTGATGCACAGCTACGCGCCGGACGTCACGGAGACGACCTGCGTGGCGATCCTGCAGCCCGGGTACCGGATCGGCGAGCGCACGATCCGTCCCGCGCGGGTCGCGGTCGCCGAGCCCCAGCCGGGGGCGGCCCCCGCGGCCGCGAAGGAAGAGAAGGCAGACGACGAGGAGAGCGGTGGCGGCGAGGAGGTCTGACATTCCGTCCGATCACCTGGCAGCACACCGCCCGGCCACCAGGACCTTCCGTCCGGGCCGTGCCAGGGCCTTCGGGCCCGGCACCGCCCGGACGGGAGGCTCCCGGCCGGTCGTCCGGAAGGAGGGACGTCGATGAGTACGAAGGACTTCGTCGAGAAGGACTACTACAAGGTTCTCGGCGTCCCCAAGGACGCCACCGACGCCGAGATCAAGAAGGCGTACCGGAAGCTCGCCCGCGAGTTCCACCCGGACGCCAACAAGGGCGACGACAAGGCGGAGGAGCGCTTCAAGGAGATCTCCGAGGCGAATGACGTCCTCGGCGACACCAAGAAGCGCAAGGAGTACGACGAGGCGCGCGCCCTCTTCGGCAACGGCGGCTTCCGGGCCGGGCCGGGCGGCGCCCAGGGCAACTTCAACTTCGACCTGGGGGACCTCTTCGGGGGCGCCCCGGGCGGGGGCCAGGGCGGCGCCGGCGGTTTCGGCGGCGGTGGCGGCCTCGGCGACGTGTTCGGCGGCCTGTTCAACCGCGGCGGCGGCGCCGGTACGCGGGTGCAGCCGCGGCGCGGTCAGGACATCGAGTCCGAGGTGACGCTCAGCTTCACCGAGGCGGTCGACGGGGCCACGGTCCCGCTGCGGATGTCCAGCCAGGCACCCTGCAAGGCGTGCTCCGGCACCGGCGACAAGAACGGCACCCCCAGGGTCTGCCCGACCTGCGTCGGCACCGGACAGGTCTCGCGCGGCAGCGGCGGCGGTTTCTCGCTGACCGACCCGTGCGTGGACTGCAAGGGCCGCGGCCTCATCGCCCAGGACCCCTGCGAGGTCTGCAAGGGCAGCGGCCGGGCCCGCTCCTCGCGGACCATGCAGGTGCGCATCCCGGCGGGCGTCTCGGACGGCCAGCGCATCCGGCTGCGCGGCAAGGGCGCGCCCGGCGAGCGCGGCGGACCGGCCGGCGACCTGTACGTCGTGGTCCACGTCGACGCCCACCCGGTCTTCGGCCGCAAGGGCGACAACCTCACCGTCACGGTGCCCGTCACCTTCACGGAGGTGGCGCTCGGCGGCGAGGTGAAGGTCCCCACGCTCGGCGGGCCGCCCGTGACGCTGAAGCTTCCGGCCGGTACCCCGAATGGGCGTACGATGCGGGCCCGCGGCAAGGGCGCGGTCCGCAAGGACGGCACCCGGGGCGACCTCCTGGTCACCGTCGAGGTGAGCGTGCCCACCGACCTGGGCACCGAGGCCAGGGACGCACTGGAGACCTACCGCGAGGCGACCGCGGGCCAGGACCCGCGGGCGGAGCTGTTCCAGGCGGCGAAGGGAGCTTGAGGTGGACGGCCGACGGCGTAACCCGTACGAACTGACCGACGAGTCCCCGGTGTACGTGATCTCGATCGCGGCCCAGCTCTCGGGCCTGCATCCGCAGACACTGCGCCAGTACGACCGCCTCGGCCTGGTCTCCCCCGACCGCACGGCCGGACGCGGCCGGCGCTACTCGGCCCGCGACATCGAACTGCTGCGCACCGTGCAGCAGCTGTCGCAGGACGAGGGCATCAACCTCGCCGGCATCAAGCGCATCATCGAGCTGGAGAACCAGGTCGCGGCCCTGCAGCAGCGCGTCGCCGAACTCTCGGCGGCCGTGGACGGCGCCGCGGCGGCGATGCAGCAGCGCGAGGCGCAGGTCCACGCGTCGTACCGGCGCGACCTGGTCCCCTACCAGGACGTGCAGCAGGCCGGCGCGCTGGTGGTCTGGCGGCCCAAGCGGCCGAAGGACTGAGCGGCCCCCCCGCCCGCGCGTACGCGGCCCGTCATCCCGGTGTTCCGGGCATGGCGGGCCGCGTCGTCGTGTGCGGTGAGGAGGGCTCGGCGACGCCGGAACGGACGAGCAGGGCGCCGAGGTGGGTGCGGCTGGTGGCGCCGAGGGCCTGCATGAGCCGGGAGATGTGGGCGCGGCAGGTGCGGACGCTGATGCCGAGCTTGCGGGCCACGACCTGGTCGGTGTTCCCCTCGACGAGGAGGCGGGCGACGCTCAGCTGGGTCGGGGTGACCGAGGTGTGGGGCGGGGCGGCCTGGAGGGGGGCCGTGAGCGGGTTGGCCTGGGCCCACAGCACTTCGTACACCTGGATCAAGTAGCGCACGAGCGCGGGGTGGCGGATCTCCAGGGCGACGTCGCGGCTGGCGCTGGCGGGGATGAAGGCCACGGTGCGGTCGAAGACGAAGAGGCGCTCGACCGTCTGCTCGATGGTGCGTACCTGGATGTGGCCGGCCGGCACCTCGTGGAGGTATGCCTTGATGGCCGGGCTGTAGCGGGCCGGGTGCTGGTAGAGGTGGCGCAGTGTCACGCCCCGCTCGGACATCGTCAGGGCGCGTTCCAGTGCCTTCTTGAGCTGCTCGACGGGCCGGTTGCCGCTGGGCTGCAGGGTCAGGACCTCGTCCCGCGCGCCGTCCGTGGCGTTCTGGATGGCCGCCTCGATCAGCGGGATGCCTTCGAGGACGGTGATGGCGAGATTGGGATCGGTGCTGGCGACGGAGGCCAGGGGTGCCAGCGAGTCGGCCAGGGCGGCGGAGAGCCTGATGCGTTCGTGGATCTCCCGTGTGACCGGCTGCAGCAGATGGGCCAGGGCCGCGGACGGCGGCACCGGACGGATCCAGCCGTTGTCCTGGGGGTCGGGATGGACGAGGGCCAACTCGGTGAGGCAGGGGGCTGGTTCCAGTGCGGTCCGGGGTATCCGTCCCGCGCTGAGCGCCTCGGTGTAGATACTGACCGCCGCCTCGCACAGTTCCAGGTCTCCGTGCGGGTGGTGCGATATGTCTTCTTCTCTGCCCATTCGCGACCCCCCACTTTCGGCAGTGCAGCAAGATGACGGTGGTGGAAGCGTAGTCCCCGGGCCACTGTGGAGGTGTCGGGGAAGCCGGGAACTTCCCCGGCTGATCCAGGGCCTGGCCACACTTCTCCCCCGTTGGGTGGCCATGCCTTGCCGGCCCGGGGGGTGGGGATCTTTGGGGCCCGGCCCGGTCAGGAGTCCTGTTCCAGGATCCCTGACCGGGCGATCAGGTACCCCAGCTGGGCCCGGCTGGTGCTGCCGAGGATGACGGACAGCTTGGCCACGTGGGCTCGGCAGGTGCGGACGTTCATTCCCAGGCGGCGGGCTATGGCCTCGTCCACATGCCCTTCTACGAGGAGTTGTGCGATGGAGCGCTGAACACCGCTGACGCCTTTGGGGGCTGGGGGGTACGGAAGCTCACCCAGGAGAGGGGACGCGCGGTTCCAGAGCTGTTCGAAGACCTTGATCAAGTAGTCGACCAGCCCGGGGTGACGCAACTCCAGGGCGACTTGGTCGTCGCTGCGCGCGGGAATGAAGGCGACTGTCCGGTCGAAGACGATCAGCCGGGCGATGAGTTCCTCGAGTGTGCGTATCTCCACCTTGCCGTCGGCCAGTCGCTCGGCATAGGCGAGCGTCCCCTGACTGTGCCGGACGGTGTGCTGGTAGAGGGTGCGCATGCTCACTCCTCGGTGCACCACCAGCAGAGCGCGCTCCAGGCCCTCCCGGAGGCGGTCTTCACCGCGGTCGCCTCCTGGCTGGACCGTGAGGACCTCCGTGCGGCACTCCGCAGTGGCCAGGTCGAGGGCGGCGTTGATCCGGTGTTTTCCCTCCAGCACGGTAATGGCGTGAGTGGTAGGGGGTACCTGCGCGCTGATGTCCATGAACGGCTCGAATGACTCGGTCAGTTCGAGGGAGCGGCGCCGGCGCTCCTGGATCTCGCGTTCGATGGGGTGAAGGCGCTGAGCGAGCGCTGTGGACGGCGGGAGCGGCCGGAGCCAGTCCGGGTCGTCGGGGTCCGGATGGAGGAGGGCGAAGTCCATCAGACAGGGGGCCGAAGTCGCTTCCTCCCGGGAGATGCGTCCCGAGCGCAACGCGCTGGCGTAAAGACGCCCTCCGTCGGCGCAGAGATCAGTGATCCCGTGGTGATGTGTCCCCTTTGGGTCACTTGTAGCCATATCCGCACCCCCCAGGTTCCTGAACATGCAGGAACATGATGCATCGACTCAGTGGTGTTCGTGTGCCCAGGTGAGACATCGTCTTAGGTGCGGGGGAGAAGAATCCACAAGTGAGGACGAAGCTGACTATGTATAAGCGAATGCTTCGCTCGGCGCTTGCCGCCTCGTTCGTCGCTGGCCTGGGCTACGGCGTTCTGGGTGGCGCCGGCGAGATCGGTACGGGGGCTGAGAAGCCCGTCGGCCCCAGTGAGATCAGCTGGAGTGTCGAGGCTGTTGGATCATCCGGCGAGATCAGCTGGCTCTCCCAGGCATCCGTCGCGTCGACCGAGATCAGCTGGAATTCGCTGCCGACCCGGGCGGGCGCCTGACATGACCACCCCGCCGGACGACCGGACCTTCCGGCGCGAGATGGCGACCGCCTACCGGTCAGGGTGGCATTTCATCGATCTCGTCACGGCGCTGCCCCACCGTGGTGACTCGTTGATGGTCACTCTGTTCGGCGATCCGGTCGTCGTCGCCCGCGAGGACGACGGCGAGCTCCGCGCCTACCGTTGCCTGCGCAAGCCGCGGGGCGCGCCGCAGCCGGTGCGCTGCGCCATCCGCTACGACATGATTTTCGTGAACCTCGCACAGCGTGACCACCAGCTGTTCGAACCCGAAGCCATTTCCGCCACCCCCCGCAGTGCCTGAGCGATCCCCCGTCGTTCCACGTCGCTCAGTCACTCCCCCACACAACGGCGCCACCGTGACCTGAACACGGTGGCGCCGTTGTGCTGTGTCCGGACGTCTCAGCCGCGGCCGAGCGCCCGGTCGAGGGTGATCTCGATGACGACCCGGTCGGGGTTGGGCGAGGGCACGCGGTCGTAGCGCTCCGTGTGACGGCGTACCGCGTCCGCGACCCTGTCCGGGTCGGTGCTGACGCGGGCCACGCCCTCCAGGGTCGCCCAGCGGCGGCGGTGCACCTGGCACGCCGCGACGCGGGCGCCGTCCGGGCCGGCGGCCAGGATGTTGGCGACCTTGCGGCTGTGCTTGTTGGTGATGACGCGGGCGAGGCCGGCCTCGGGGTCGTACGTCACGCACACCGGCACCACGTGCGGGGTGCCGTCCGGGCGGAGCGTGGTGAGCGTGCACACGTGGTTCTCGCGCCAGAAGGCGAGGTACTCGGGGCCGGGGTGGTGTACGTCGACTGCCATGGGCCACAGCGTAGGCGGGCCCCGGAGCGCTGCGGTGGCGGGTACCCGGGGCGGCCGCTTCACTCGGAGGTGGGGCGGGCCGGGTTTTCGCCTTGAGTGGAATGGGCTCAGCTCTGGGCGGCCTCGGCATTGAGTGGAATAGACTCAACTTTGTACACGTTGACCGTGTCATAGAAGTGAGACCGGAGCCCGTCATCGCGAGGAGGAGACAGCGCACGTGGACGCCGAGCTGACCAACAGGAGCCGGGACGCCATCAACGCGGCCACCAGCAGGGCCGTGAAGGACGGTCACCCCGATCTGACCCCGGGGCATCTGCTGCTCGCGCTGCTCTCGGGTGAGGACAACGAGAACCTGATCGATCTGCTGGCCGCCGTCGAGGCCGACCAGATCGCCGTACGCACCGAGACCGAAAGGCTCCTGGGCGCGCAGCCCAGCGTGACCGGGTCGACCGTCGCACCGCCCCAGCCCAACCGCGAGCTGCTCGCCGTCATCGCGGACGCCGCGCAGCGCGCCGGGGAGCTGGGCGACGACTACATCTCCACCGAGCACCTGCTGATCGGGATCGCAGCGAAGGGCGGCCGTGCCGGTGAGATCCTCGACGGACAGGGGGCCAGTGCGAAGAAGCTGCTGGACGCGTTCGAGAAGAGCAGGGGAGGGCGACGGGTGACCACTGCCGACCCGGAGGGCCAGTACAAGGCCCTGGAGAAATTCGGCACGGACTTCACCGCGGCCGCGCGCGAGGGCAAGCTCGACCCGGTCATCGGCCGTGACCAGGAGATCCGCCGCGTCGTCCAGGTGCTCTCGCGGCGCACCAAGAACAACCCGGTGCTCATCGGTGAGCCCGGCGTCGGCAAGACCGCCGTGGTCGAAGGGCTCGCCCAGCGCATCGTCAAGGGCGACGTGCCCGAGTCCCTGAAGAACAAGCGGCTCGTCTCGCTGGACCTGGGCGCCATGGTCGCGGGCGCGAAGTACCGCGGCGAGTTCGAGGAGCGCCTGAAGACCGTCCTGTCCGAGATCAAGGAGAGCGACGGCCAGATCATCACCTTCATCGACGAGCTGCACACCGTCGTGGGCGCGGGCGCGGGCGGCGACTCCGCCATGGACGCGGGCAACATGCTCAAGCCGATGCTGGCCCGCGGCGAGCTGCGGATGGTCGGCGCCACCACGCTGGACGAGTACCGCGAGCGGATCGAGAAGGACCCCGCCCTGGAGCGCCGCTTCCAGCAGGTGCTGGTGGCGGAGCCGTCCGTCGAGGACACCATCGCGATCCTGCGCGGGCTCAAGGGCCGTTACGAGGCCCACCACAAGGTGCAGATCGCGGACGCCTCGCTGGTCGCCGCCGCGACCCTGTCCGACCGCTACATCACCTCCCGCTTCCTGCCGGACAAGGCCATCGACCTGGTGGACGAGGCGGCCTCCCGGCTGCGCATGGAGATCGACTCCTCGCCCGTCGAGATCGACGAACTCCAGCGCTCCGTCGACCGGTTGCTCATGGAGGAGCTGGCGCTCAAGAACGAGACCGACGCCGCCTCCCGGCAGCGCCTGGAGAAGCTGCGCCGCGACCTCGCCGACAAGCAGGAGGAGCTGCGCGGGCTCAACGCCCGCTGGGAGAAGGAGAAGCAGGGCCTCAACCGGGTCGGTGAGCTGAAGGAGCGCCTGGACGACCTGCGCGGCCAGGCCGAACGCGCCCAGCGCGACGGCGACTTCGACACCGCCTCCAAGCTGCTCTACGGGGAGATCCCCGGCCTGGAGCGCGAGCTGGCCGAGGCCGACGAGGCCGAGCAGGAGGCCGCCCGCGAGCCCAAGGAGACCCTGGTCAAGGAGGAGGTCGGGCCGGACGACATCGCCGATGTGGTGGGCGCCTGGACCGGCATCCCGGCAGGCCGCCTGCTGGAGGGCGAGACGCAGAAGCTGCTGCGCATGGAGGCGGAGCTCGGCCGGCGCCTGATCGGGCAGACCGAGGCCGTGCAGGCCGTCTCGGACGCGGTACGCCGCACCCGGGCCGGTATCGCCGACCCCGACCGGCCCACCGGGTCGTTCCTCTTCCTCGGCCCGACCGGTGTCGGCAAGACCGAGCTGGCGAAGGCACTCGCGGACTTCCTCTTCGACGACGAGCGGGCCATGGTCCGCATCGACATGAGCGAGTACAGCGAGAAGCACAGCGTCGCCCGGCTGGTCGGCGCCCCGCCCGGATACGTCGGCTACGAGGAGGGCGGCCAGCTCACGGAGGCGGTCCGCCGCCGCCCGTACAGCGTCGTCCTGCTGGACGAGGTCGAGAAGGCCCACCCCGAGGTCTTCGACATCCTGCTCCAGGTCCTGGACGACGGCCGGCTCACCGACGGACAGGGCCGGACGGTGGACTTCCGCAACACCATCCTGATCCTCACGTCCAACCTCGGCAGCCAGTTCCTGACCGACCCCCTGACCAAACCGGAGGAGAAGAAGCGGCAGGTCATGGAGGTCGTCCGGGCCTCCTTCAAGCCGGAATTCCTCAACCGGCTGGACGACCTGGTCGTCTTCTCCGCCCTGTCCGGCGACGAGCTCGCGCACATCGCGGGGCTCCAGATCGACCGGCTCGCGGCGCGCCTGGCCGACCGCCGGCTCACCCTGGAGGTCACCCCTCAGGCCCTGTCCTGGCTGGCCGAGGAGGGCAACGACCCGGCGTACGGCGCCCGGCCGCTGCGCCGCCTCATCCAGACGGCGATCGGCGACCGGCTCGCCAAGGAGATCCTGGCGGGCGAGATCAAGGACGGCGACACGGTCCGCGTGGACCGGTTCGAGGACGGACTCATCGTCGGCGCGGCGACCTGAGACGGCCCGGCGGGGGCCGTCGGCCGGGAATGTGACACCCGAGAAGTCGGGTGTCACATTCCTGCGCCTCGTGTGATCCATTCTTCAACATCGGTATCGAGCCAAACGTTGCGCCCGGCTCCCGGTGCGTGAACTCCCTCCCGGGAGTTGTCGCGACCCCCGTACACCGCTTCTGGCAAGGGAGTTCGCGACGTGGAGCCGTGCCGTCCGGTCAGGGGGGTGCGTATAAAGCAGGACACCGCGCTTCACCTGCGGCTATCTGCCCGCGGTTGGGGTTAGAGGTCGAATCGGGTGGCCGGTAGCGTGCCCGCATGAACGAGCGGATAGGCGATGAGATAACCAACGGGCCCAAGAAGTCCAGATCTGACAATCTCTTTCACCTTGGCGAATTCCGTACTCTTTGGTCTGCTTATGCTCAGTCGATCCTGGGCGACCAGCTGGCGCGTGTGGCGCTGTCGTTGCTTGTTTTCGAACGTACGGACTCGCCGGGATGGACCGCGGCAACCTATGCCCTGACCACCCTGCCGGCCCTGTTGTCCGGGGTACTGCTCTCCGGTCTGGCGGACCGGTTCCCCCGGCGCACGGTCATGATCAGCTGTGACCTGACCCGGATGGTGCTCGTCGGGCTGATGGCACTGCCGGGGATGCCGCTGCCGCTGCTCGCCGGACTGCTGGTCCTGGCGCAGCTGGCCGAGGCACCTTTCGGCGCCGCCCAGGGCGCGCTGCTGCCCACCGTGCTCGGCGTCGAGCGCTACGAGCGGGGCCAGCGGATCATGCAGATCACCCACCAGGTCGGCCAGCTGGTCGGTTTCGCCGGGGGCGGGCTGCTCGCCGCGTGGCTGGGCAGCAACCGCTCGCTGGCGGTGAACGCGGTGACCTTCCTGCTTTCCGCGGCCCTCATCCGGTTCGGGGTGAAGGCCCGCCCGGTGACGAGCACCGAGGCCCGTACGGCGAAGCTCGGCGCCCGGGTCGGCGGCGCCGCCGCACTGATCTGGTCGGATCGCAGACTTCGCTCGCTGCTCGTACTGGGCTGGCTCGCGGGCTTCGTCGTCCTGCCGGAGGGGCTGGCCGCCCCGTTCGCGGACGAGACCGGCGGCGGGGCCTACACGGTGGGGCTGCTGCTCGCCTCGCATCCGGCGGGCATGGTGCTGGGGGCGGCCCTGCTGGGACGGCCTGGGGTCGGGGACGAGACCCGGCGCCGGCTGCTCGGCCCGCTGGCGGTCGCCGCGAACCTGCCGCTGGTCGCCTACTTGCTGGACCCCAGTGCGGAAGCGGCGATGCTCCTGCTGCTCGTCGCCGGGGTGTTCTCGGCCTACCAGATCACCGCCGGGGCCACCTTCGTCCTGCTGACCCCGGCCGACCGGCGCGGCCAGGCACTGGGGCTCGCCCGGTCGGGCATGATCGCCATGCAGGGCATCGGCGTGGCGTCCGGTGGCGCGGTGACCGAGCTGACCGGCTCCTCGGCGACCACCATCGGGGCCTCCGGGCTCCTCGGGGTGGTCTGCGCCTTCCTCGCCGCCACGGCCTGGGCCCGGGCCCGGGGCACCGGGGCCGGGATGATTCCGGAGAAGGCGTAGCCCGGGCGGTCTACGCCCCGGCGGCCAAACGCGGCTAGGGTCGTCGGCAGGAAACCACGAGATCCACAGGAGTACCAGCGATGTCTATCGACCCGTCCTCGATTCCCAACTTCGGGGGTCAGCCCGAACCGCAGGCGGCAGGACCGGAGGGCCCCGTCGTCCCTGACCAGGACCTCGTCAAGCAGCTGCTGGACCAGATGGAGCTGAAGTACGTCGTCGACGACGAGGGCGACCTCGCCGCGCCGTGGGAGGAATTCCGCACGTACTTCATGTTCCGCGGCGAGGGCGAGCAGCAGGTCTTCTCGGTCCGCACGTTCTACGACCGCCCGCACGACACGGACCAGCGCCCGGTCCTCCTCGACGCGATCGACGACTGGAACCGCCGCACCCTGTGGCCCAAGGTCTACACGCACACCCACGAGCCCGAGGAGGGCTCGGAGGAGGGCTCGGAGGAGGGCGGCCCCTCGGTCCGCCTGATCGGTGAGGCGCAGATGCTCATCGGCACCGGCGTCTCCCTGGAGCACTTCGTCTCCTCGACGGTCAGCTGGGTGCGCGCCTCCATCGAGTTCGACAAGTGGCTGCTGGAGCGCTTGGGCCTGGCCCCGGCCGAGCAGAAGGCCGCTGATGGCGCGGACGGCACGGAGACGGCCGCCCCGGACGCCTGAGCCGCCACCGCACCACACCGCGAAGCCCGGCACGGGAGCCCCCGTGCCGGGCTTCGCGGTGTGTCAGAGCTTCCGGAGCCGGGTGACGGCCTCCTGTAGCACTTCGGTCCTTTTGCAGAAGGTGAAGCGGACGAAGGGCGCGCCCTGGTCCCGGTGGTCGTAGAAGACGGCGTTGGGGACGGCCACCACCCCGCACCGCTCCGGCAGCGCCCGGCAGAACGCGATCCCGTCGCCGGACGGGTCGAGGGGGCGGATGTCGGTGGTGACGAAGTACGTGCCGGCCGGCCGGTGAACCGCGAACCCGGCCTCCGCGAGCCCGGCGCACAGCAGGTCCCGCTTGGCCAGCAGATCCGCGCGCAGCTCCTCGTAGAAGCGGTCGGGCAGGTGCAGCGCCTCGGCGACGGCGTACTGGAGGGGGCCGCCGGAGACGTACGTCAGGAACTGCTTCGCCGAGCGGACCGCCGTCACCAGCTCAGGGCTCCCGGTGACCCAGCCGATCTTCCAGCCGGTGTACGAGTACGTCTTGCCGGCGGAAGAGATCGTGACCGTGCGCTCGCGCATGCCGGGGAAGCCGGCCAGCGGCAGGTGCTCGCCCTCGAAGACCAGGTGCTCGTAGACCTCGTCGGTGACGACCAGCAGCTCGTGCTCGCACGCCAGCTCCGCGATGGCCGCCAGTTCCTCGCGGGTCAGGACGGTGCCGGTGGGGTTGTGCGGGGTGTTGATCAGCAGCAGCCGGGTACGCCGCGTGACCGCGGCCCGCAGCTCGTCCAGGTCCAGCCGGTAGGTGCCGGACGAGGTGTCGGGGCGCAGGGTGACGGGAACGCGGGTGGCGCCCGCCATGGCGATGCACGCGGCGTACGAGTCGTAGTACGGCTCCAGCGCGATGACCTCGTCACCGGGCTCCAGGAGCGCCAGGAGGGAGGCGGCGATGGCCTCGGTGGCGCCGGCGGTGACCAGGACCTCGGTGTCGGGGTCGTACGCCAGGCCGTAGCGGCGCTGCTGGTGGGCGGTGATCGCGGTGCGCAGCTCGGGGACGCCGGGGCCGGGCGGGTACTGGTTGCCGTGGCCGGCGCGCAGGGCGCGGACCGCGGCCTCGCGGACCTCCTCGGGGCCGTCGGTGTCCGGGAAGCCCTGGCCGAGGTTGATGGCTCCGGTGCGCACGGCCAGCGCGGACATCTCCGCGAAGATCGTCGTGCCGAACTCGGCGAGGCGGCGGTTGAGCAGCGGTCGTCCCTGTGTCATGACCGCCATCCTGCGCGCAAGCTCTGGACTTGCTCAAGTCTGCTTTGGGCCCGTCGGCGTGAGGGCATTTCCCCTCCACGCCGGAATGGGCGCGGAGCGGGGGGCCTCGCTTCGGGGGACGGAAGGACGTGAGGTCATGGGTGGTGTCGTGGTCTGGGTGATCCCGGTCGTATTGGCCGTGGCCCTCGTGGCCCTCGTGGCCTTCGTGGTGAAGCTGGCGGGGGCCGGCGGGCAGGGGCGTACGCCGGTTCGCGGCAGGCGGCGCGGCGTGGTGGGCGGCGGGACGGCCGGGGGCAGCTGGTGGGCCGGTGGCGCGGACGGGGGCTCGTCCTGCGGCAGCGGCGGCCACTCGGGCGGTCATTCCGGTGGCCATTCCTGCGGAGGCGGCCACTCCTGCGGCGGGGGTTCCTCCTGCGGCGGCGGGGGCGGATGCGGCGGAGGCAGCTGACACGGGGCAGCTGGTCCGCGAGGTGCCCGGCGGGACGGGTGCGACACACGCCAAGTCCCGCCGGAGACCTTTTTGTTGGGCTCGGCGGCGCGTCTGCGGTGAACAGATGAGCGGAAGGCCCCCGAGGGGATGGAAACCCTGGCAAGTTGGGCAAAAACGCTGTGAGTGCGGCGTAGTTCGTGATTCCCTCGGTGGAGAGAACATCCAGCCCTCGGACCCCAGTTGGACCTGATCGGGCGCTTCCCACCTCCCACGCGCACGACGCGGGGGCGTCCCCTGTCCATGTGTCCATGCGTGTTTGCGGAGCCGACCCATGCTCACGACCCTTCATACGGCCTATTCCGACACCCGTGCCGCCGATCTCGCCTGGGCGCTGGGGCGCGAACCGCTCCCGGCGCTGGCCGTCCTCGACCTCCAGCTCGCGGGCGCCACCATGCAGTTGAGGCTGCTCGGCGCCTCCCACCAGGTGCTCCTGGAGGAGGAGCGCGGCAGCTGCTCCGAGACCGTCGCCTGTATGCCCGGCAGCAGCACCCCGCTGCCCCTGGGCGTCGCCAAACGGATCGGCGACTGGGAGTACGAGTTCGCGGCCCGCGTCGAGACCCTCGGCGCGGGCTCCTTCGCGGGGCGCGCCCAGGAGCTGCTGGCGCTCGTCGCCGACCACCCCCACGGCCTGGCCGGGACGTTCCCGGGCAGCCCGCACGCCTTCACCGCCATGCTCGCCCAGCGCACCGAGGGCCAGGTGCGGTGGCGCACCTGGCACGCGTACCCCCAGGAGGGGCAGCTCGTGGTGACCCGGACCCGGGTGGGCGTGCGCATGCCGGCGGCGGCGCTGTGACGGACGCCGACTGCGCCGCGGGTGCGTCAGTTGCACCCTTGTGGGTGACAAGCGGCAACGGATCAGTGACGTAGCGTTCGCGGCATGATCGACCAGCATGTGTCGCTGCGAGGGGGCGCGGCGCGGCTTCCCGTCCGGCCGAGGACCGGTCGGTACCTCGTGCTGGCCGCCGTCTTCGTCTGCGCGGCCTGTGGACTGGTGTACGAGCTCGAACTGGTCGCGCTCGCCTCCTACTTGATCGGTGATTCGGTCACCCAGGCGTCCGTCGTGCTGTCCGTGATGGTGTTCGCGATGGGGATCGGCTCGCTGCTCGCGAAACGTTTACGCAGCCGCGCAGCGGTGGGCTTCGGGCTGATCGAGGCGGCGCTCGCCCTGATCGGCGGCTTCTCGGCGCTCGTGCTCTACGCGTCGTTCGCCTGGTTCGGGGAGTCGCAGTACGCGCTGGTCGGGTTCTCGCTGACGATCGGCATCCTGATCGGCGCCGAGGTCCCCCTGCTGATGACGCTGATCCAGCGGGTGGACCGGCAGGACGCGGGCGGGGCCGTCGCCGATCTCTTCGCCGCGGACTACGTGGGGGCGCTCGTCGGCGGCCTCGCGTTCCCGTTTCTGCTGCTGCCGGTGCTCGGGCAGCTGACCGGCGCGCTGCTGACCGGCGCGGTGAACGCGGCGGCGGGCGGGGCGCTGGTGCTGTGGGTGTTCCGGCGGGACGTCCCGGCCCGGTCGAGGTGGCTGCTGATCGCCGCCAACGTGACGGTGATCGCCGTGCTGGCCACGGCCGCGCTGCTCGCCGACGACTTCGAGCGGGCGGCGCGGCGCGCGGTGTACGGGGACCAGGTGCGGGTCGCCGTGCAGACGGACGTGCAGGAGGTCGTGCTGACCGGCGCGGGCCGCAGCTCCCTGGACCTCTACCTGGACGGGCGGCTGCGGGTCAGCTCGCGCGACGAGTACCGCTACCACGAGGCGCTGGTGCACCCGGCGATGAACGGGCCGCACGCCCGGGTGCTGATCCTGGGCGGCGGGGACGGGCTGGCGGCCCGGGAGGTGCTGCGCTACCCGGACGTGCGGAGCGTGACGCTGGTGGAGCTGGACCCCGCCGTCACCCGACTGGCCCGCACGGACCACGCGCTCTCCGCGCTGAACGGGCACGCGCTGGACGACCCCCGGGTGACGGCGCTGACCGGCGACGCGTTCACCTGGCTGCGCACCGCCCACGGCCGCTACGACGTGGTGATCTCCGATCTGCCGGACCCCGGGATATCGGCGAGCACGAAGCTGTACTCGGCGGAGTTCTACGGCCTGGTCGCCGAGGCCCTCACGCCACACGGCCGTGTGGTGGTGCACGGCGGCCCGCCCGTGGGCCACCCGCGCACGTACTGGACGGTCGACGCGTCGATGCGGGCGGCCGGGCTGCATCCGCGCCCCTACCGGGTCAGGGGGCGCTGCTCAAGTTCCGTGGCGGGCCCCGGCCGGGCCCCGGGCGGCACGGCCGGGGACCGCGGCTGGGGGTTCCTGCTGGCAGCGAGGGGCGCGCGGCCCACGCTCGGCCTGGACCCGAAGGCGCCCGCGCTGCGCTCCCTGACCCTGCCGGGGCTGCTGGACGCGGGGCGCAGGGCGGAGGCCGGGCGGCTGCCCGGGCTTGAGCCGTCGACGCTGGTGCACCCCCGTTACTGGGAGGAGCGGTGAGCCGGTCGGGGACGGCTGCGGGGTGCGGAAGCGCTGACGTGACGGCCGGGGCTGAGTAGGCTCGGTTTCCATGGAGCATGAGGTGTTCGTTCCGGTTCCGGTCCCGGCCCTGCGGCGGACGCTGGGCGATCCCGTCCGGGTCGCCCGGTGTGTCCCCGGGCTTCAGCAGGACGCCGACGCGTCGGCGGGGCCCCTGGCCGGCCGGCTCAGAATCCGGGCGGGCGGCCACACCATCACCTACCGGGGCGCGCTGCGCCTCACCCCGCTGCCGGGCGACCCGGACGTGGACTCCGTGTACGCCGTCCTGGTGGAGGGCGAGGGCGCGGAGGCCCGGGGCGGCGGTTCGGCGAAGCTCACGCTGACCCTCCGGCTGGCCGAAGGGGCCGAGGGCACGTCGATCGCCTTCGACGGCACGGTGAGCGGGGACGGGCGCCTGCGTGACCTCGAACCTGCGGCCGCGCTGTCGACGGCCCACCGGCTGCTGGACCGGTTCGCGCAGCAGCTGGTCACGGAGTCGCTGGCCGCGCACGAGGAGGTCTCGGGCGACGGGACTGCGGACGCCGAAGGGGCCGTCGAGGACGCTGCGGGCGGCGAGGCGGGCGAGGGCGGGACTGCGGGCGGCGAGGCGGGGGCCGGCGGGGCTGCGAGTGGAGAGGCCCCCGGTGACGACCCGGGCGCGGCCGTCGTCTCCGCGGACGAGCTGGCTGTCGGGGAAGCCGTGGAGCAGGCCCTTGAAGAGGCCGCCGAGGAGGCGGACCAGACCGGCCCCGCGCCCTCGGCCGGCTCCCCGCTCGCCGGGTCCGGCCCGATGAGCGGCGCCGACGAGGTGCTGCCCACGCACGAGGCCGCCGCCGACGAGGCGCCGGGCGGCGAGCAGCCGGTGGAGCAGGGCGGGGAGGAGGCGGCGGACGGGGATTCCCTGTTCGACGCCCCGGTTCCGCCGTCCTCGCTGGACCCGGTCGCCGGGATCGAGTTCACCGTTCCGGACGAGCCGCCGGCCGAGGCCGCGCACGCCCGGCGCACCATGATCGGTCGCAGCGCCGAGGAGGTCGACCACGCCCCGCCGCGCGGCCGGTACGCCCCGGTGCCCTCGCCCGTCGCGGGCGGTGCGGGCGCCACGCTGCGCTGGTTGGCCCCGGCGGCGGCGCTCGCCCTCGCCTCGGCGGTGGTCGTGAGCCGGGCGTTGCGGCGCCGGAGGTAGCGGCGCCAGTAGGGTCGTCCTGTGAGCAGCAGCGAGAAGGACGTCCGGCTCTCCGTCGGCGACACAGAGTTGACCGTGAACCCCGCCAACGGCTGCCGTATCAGCAGCCTGCGGATCGGCGGCACCGAACTGTTGCGGCAGGGGGAGCGGTACGGCTGCTTCCCGATGGTGCCGTGGTGCGGGCGCACCGAGAACGGGCAGTTCCGCGACGGCGGCGTCCTGCACCAACTGCCGCTGACCGCCCCGCCGCACGCCATCCACGGCACCGGCCGGGACACGGCGTGGCACACCGCGCTGGAGAGCGATGCGCAGGCGTCGTTCTACTACGACCTGACCGACCCCTGGCCGTACCCGGGCCGGGTGACCCAGACCTGCGAACTGACCGAGGACTCCCTCACGTTGGCCTTCGGCGTCGAGACGTACGGGGACTCCTTCCCGGCGCAGGCGGGCTGGCACCCGTGGTTCCGCCGCCGCCTGGACAGCGGCGAGGAGGTCCGTATCGACTTCGACGCCGCCTGGCAGGAGGAGCGCGGCGAGAACCACCTGCCGACCGGGCGCCGGATTCCGCCAGTGCCCGGGCCGTGGGACGACTGCTTCGGGATGCCGGACGGCGTCGACGTCACCCTCACCTGGCCGCAGCGGCTGGAGCTGACCGTGAAGAGCCGGTCCGAGTGGGTCGTGATCTACGACGAGCAGGAGGAGGCGGTCTGCGTGGAACCGCAGTCCGGCCCGCCGAACGGGCTGAACACCGCCCCGCGCTACGTCACCCCGATCGAGCCGCTGGAGATCGCGACCACGTGGAGCTGGCGCCGGCTCTGAGGGCGGGGCCCCGTCCGGCGGGCGGGCACCGGCTCCGAGCGTGGGGCCCCGCCCGGCGGGCGGGCACCGGCGGGAAACGGGCGCCTTATCCTCGTAGCCATGACTGACGTACGCGCTGAGCTGCTCCAGCAGATCAAGGACAAGGCCGTGGTCCACGGCAAGGTGACGCTCTCCTCCGGCCTGGAGGCCGACTGGTACATCGATCTGCGCCGCATCACGCTGGACGGCAAGGCCGCTCCGATGGTCGGTCAGGTCATGCTCGACGCGACGGCGGAGCTGGACTACGACTGCGTGGGCGGCCTGACGCTCGGCGCCGACCCGGTCGCCACGTCGATGCTGCACGCCTCCGCGGCCCGCGGCCAGGAGCTGGACGCCTTCGTCGTCCGCAAGGCGCAGAAGGCCCACGGGATGCAGCGCCGGATCGAGGGCGCGGACGTCAAGGGCCGGCGCTGCCTCGTCGTCGAGGACACCTCGACGACCGGCGGCTCGCCGCTGACCGCCGTCGAGGCCGTGCGCGAGGCGGGCGGCGAGGTGGTCGCCGTCGCCGTGATCGTGGAGCGTGGTGCGGCTCCGGCCATCGCCGAGGCGGGCCTTCCATACGTCCACGTGTACACGGTCCCGGACCTCGACCTGGGGTGACCTGCGGTTTTCCGCGAGGGCGGTCGGTTTCACGTGAAACCGACCGCCTTTGTCGTACCCGTGCGAACCACGGCCGCGAACGCTGGGGGACTCCGCCGGGTGGAGCCGGGACCGGAGTCTGGGAAGATGGGGGCGACGATGACGTCGCCCCCAGGTCAGGGACCCAGCAACGCACACCCGCACATCCCAAGGAGCGGACAGATGCCCATCGCAACCCCCGAGGTCTACGCCGAGATGCTCGACCGGGCGAAGGCAGGCAAGTTCGCCTACCCGGCCATCAACGTGACGTCGACCCAGACCCTGCACGCTGCCCTGCGTGGCTTCGCGGAGGCCGAGAGCGACGGCATCGTTCAGATCTCGACCGGCGGCGCGGAGTTCCTGGGCGGCCAGTACAACAAGGACATGGTCACGGGTGCGGTCGCGCTGGCCGAGTTCGCGCACATCGTCGCAGCCAAGTACGACATCACCGTCGCGCTGCACACCGACCACTGCCCGAAGGACAAGCTGGACGGCTACGTCCGCCCGCTGCTCGACGTCTCCGCCGAGCGCGTCGCCAAGGGCCTGAACCCGCTGTTCCAGTCGCACATGTGGGACGGCTCGGCCGAGACGCTGGCCGACAACCTGGCCATCGGCCAGGAGCTGCTGGCCAAGGCCGCCGCCGCCAAGATCATCCTTGAGGTCGAGATCACCCCGACCGGCGGCGAGGAGGACGGCGTCACCCACGAGATCAACGACGAGCTCTACACGACCGTCGACGACGCGCTGCGCACCGCCGAGGCGCTCGGCCTGGGCGAGAAGGGCCGCTACCTGCTGGCCGCCTCCTTCGGCAACGTGCACGGCGTCTACAAGCCGGGCAACGTCGTCCTGCGTCCGGAGCTGCTCAAGGACCTCCAGGAGGGCGTCGGCGCCAAGTACGGCAAGACCTCCCCGTTCGACTTCGTCTTCCACGGCGGCTCCGGCTCCACCGCCGAGGAGATCTCCACCGCGCTGGAGAACGGCGTCGTGAAGATGAACCTCGACACCGACACCCAGTACGCCTTCACCCGCCCGATCGTGGACCACATGTTCAGCAACTACGACGGTGTGCTGAAGGTCGACGGCGAGGTCGGCAACAAGAAGGTCTACGACCCGCGCAGCTGGGGCAAGTCCGCCGAGGGCGGCATGGCCAAGCGCGTCACGGAGGCATGCGCCAACCTGCGGTCCACCGGCACCAAGCTGAAGTAATTCCGTACGGATGTGTGGCGTGGGCCCGGCAACCCCCTCGGGGTGCCGGGCCCACGGCATGTCCGTGTCCGGCACGCACGATCCGAGGGAACAGCTGTGAGCACGTCCTACGACTTCGACACCGTGATCGACCGCCGCGGAACCTGGTGCGTCCAGTGGGACGGGGTCGCCGACCGGTTCGGGGTGGACGGGCTGCTGCCGTTCACCATCTCCGACATGGACTTCGAGACCGCCCCCGAGGTGCTGGCCGCCCTGCGGGCCCGGCTCGACCACGGCGTGTTCGGCTACACGGACTGGCGGCAGGACGACTTCCGGTCGGCCATCGCCCACTGGTACGCGACCCGGTACGGCACCACGATCGACACGGACCGGCTGGTGTACGGGCCGTCCGTGCTCAGCCAGTTCTCCCAGCTGCTCCAGATGTGGACGGCCGAGGGGGACGGGGTGGTCCTGCACACCCCCACGTACGACGGGTTCCGCAAGGCGATCACCGGGCTCGGGCGGGAACTGCGGGGTGTGCCGCTGGGGGACATGGACGCGCTGGAGCGTGAGCTCGCGCGGCCGGACAGCACGGTCCTCGTGGTGTGCTCGCCGCACAACCCGTCCGGGCGGGTGTGGACGGAGACGGAGCTCGCCGGGATGGCCGAGCTCGCCGCACGGCACGGGGTGGCCGTGATCAGCGACGAGATCCACGCGGACTTCGTGCACGGCGGGCGGCCGCACGTGCCCTGGACCCGGGTGGGGGGTGACGGGCGCTGGGCGGTCGTCACCTCCGCCTCGAAGTCGTTCAACTTCCCGGCGCTGACCGGCTCGTACGGCCTCATCGGGCGGCCGGAGGACCGGACGGAGTTCCTGCGCCGGATGGAGACGGCGGAAGGTCTGGCATCCCCGGCAGTGCTCTCGCTGACCGCGCACATCGCCGCGTACCGGGAGGGCGGGCCGTGGCTGGACGCGGTGCGCGCGTATGTCGCGGAGAACCTGGCCCTGGTCGCCGAGCGGCTGAACACCGCCTTCCCCGCCCTGCAGTGGGAGCCGCCGCAGGCCGGATACCTGGCCTGGATCGACCTGCGGCGTGCGGGCGTCGAGGACGACGAGGCGCTTCAGCGGGTGCTGATCGAGCGGGAGCGCGTCGCGGTGATGCCGGGGAGCACGTACGGGGCGGAGGGCTTCGTGCGGCTGAACGCGGGGTGCCCGCGGAGCAAGGTGGAGGCGGGGCTCGCGGCGCTGATCCGGGGTGTGGAGGCGGTGCGGGGCGCCGCGTAGCGGCGGTGTGGGTGCGCGGGCTCGGCCGGTTTCGGGGGCTCCGCCCCGGGCCCCCGCTCCTCAATCGCCGGAGGGCTTGAAAGGCCAGTCGCCGGAGGGGCTTGAGCGGGTGATTGCCGGAGGGGCTTGAGCGGGCGGCGGGGCCAGGCACACTTGGAGGCATGTCGATCCACGAGAACCTGCTCGGGGGCCCTCCCCCGACCCACCTGCCCGACGACCCGGAGCCGCGTGAGCTGCTCGCCGCCGACACCGCGCCCGCCGACGTCGCCGCGAAGTACCCGACCTCCTCGCTGGCCTGGGCGCAGCTCGCCGACGAGGCGTTCGAGGGCGGCCGGGTCGTCGAGTCGTACGCCTACGCCCGCACCGGCTACCACCGCGGTCTCGACGCGCTGCGCCGGGCCGGCTGGAAGGGCCACGGCCCCGTACCGTTCGAGCACGAGCCGAACCGCGGCTTCCTGCGGGCCCTGCACGCCCTCGCGCGGGCCGCGCAGGCGATCGGCGAGCAGGAGGAGTACGAGCGCTGCTCGACGTTCCTGCGCGACTCCTCGCCGACCGCCGCCGAGACCCTGGGCTGACCCGGCCCCGTACCGCAGGCCCCGCGAGCGCGCACCCGCGCCCGCGGGGCCTGCGCGTTCCCGGGGGCGGCGTTTAGGATGCGGACAGGGGACCGGAGCTCCACCACCTCACGGAAGGGGCGGACCGCTACCCGGAAGCTCGTGTCGAGGAGACAGCGATGTCGACGATCCACCCCGACCCCGAAGCCACCGGTGCGCAGACCCCGCACCTCGACTTCGCGGGAACGACTCCGTACGAGGACTACGTCCAGGCGGATGTCCTGACCCACCTCCAGCACCTCCGCTCGGACGACCCCGGCGAGATGGTCTTCCTGGTCACCACCCAGGTCATGGAGCTGTGGTTCACCGTCATCGTCCACGAGTGGGAGACCGCCGCGCACGCGATGCGCGGGGACCGGCTCGACGTCGCGCAGGACGCGCTGAAGCGGTCCCTGCGCGAGCTGGAGGCGCTGAACGCCTCCTGGACGCCGCTCGCCCAGCTCACCCCCGCCCAGTTCAACTCCTACCGGTCCTCGCTCGGCGAGGGCTCCGGCTTCCAGTCGGCCATGTACCGGCGGATGGAGTTCCTGCTCGGCGACAAGTCCGCGTCCATGCTGGTGCCGCACCGGGGCGCGCCCCGCGTCCACGCGGAGCTGGAGAAGGCGCTCGCAGAGCCCAGCCTGTACGACGAAGCGCTCGCCCTGCTCGCCCGGCGCGGGCACGCGATCCCCGAGGCCGTGCTCGGCCGGGACCTGACCCGGAAGTACGAGCCGTCGCCCGAGGTCGAGGCCGTCTGGACCGCGATCTACGCCAACCCGGACCAGAACGACGAGCTGGTCCGCCTCGGCGAGGTGCTCACCGATGTGGGCGAGCTGGTGTGGCGATGGCGCAACGACCACCTCCTCGCGACCCGGCGGGCCATGGGCTCCAAGACCGGCACCGGCGGCTCGGCCGGGGTGGCCTGGCTGGAGAAGCGCGCCACGAAGAACGTGTTCCCCGAGCTCTGGACGGCCCGCAGCCATGTCTGACCTCCGGGAGCGCGCACAGGCGCTCGACACCGCGGACGCCCTGGCGCCACTGCGCGAGCTGTTCACCCTCGACGACACCGTCTACCTGGACGGCAACTCGCTCGGCGCGCTGCCGCGCCACGTGCCCGCCCGGGTGCAGGAGGTCCTCACCCGTGAGTGGGGCGAGCTGCGCATCCGGTCCTGGAGCGAGAGCGGCTGGTGGACGGCGCCCGAGCGGATCGGCGACCGCATCGCCCCGGTCGTCGGGGCCGCCGCGGGCCAGATCGTCGTCGGCGACTCCACCAGCGTGAACGTCTTCAAGGCGCTCGTCGCCGCGACCCGGCTGGCGCCGGAGGGCCGCGACGAGATCCTGGTGGACGCGCACACCTTCCCCACCGACGGCTACATCGCGTCCTCGGCGGCCCGGATGACCGGCCACCGGATCGTCCCGGTCGCCCCCGCCGACGTGCCGGACGCGCTCGGTCCGCGTACCGCCGCCGTGCTGCTCAACCACGTCGACTACCGCTCGGGCCGGCTGCACGACCTGCCGGGTCTCACCGCCGCGGTACGGGCCGCCGGCGCGGTCGCCGTCTGGGACCTGTGCCACAGCGCGGGGGCCCTCCCGGTCGGTCTGGACGAGCACGGCGTGGACCTGGCGGTGGGCTGCACGTACAAGTACCTCAACGGGGGCCCCGGTTCGCCCGCGTACCTGTACGTCGCCGAACGCCACCAGGCGGCCTTCGACTCGCCCCTGCCGGGGTGGACGTCGCACGCCGACCCGTTCGCGATGGCCCCCGGCTACAGCCCGGCCGAGGGCGCGGTCCGGGGCCGGGTCGGCACCCCCGACATCCTGTCCATGCTGGCGCTGGAGGCATCCCTCGACGTCTGGGACGGGGTCGGGATCGACGCGGTACGGGCCAAGTCCCTGGCGCTGACGGACTTCTTCCTGGAGTGCGTCGAGGCGTACGCCCCCGAGGGCCGGGTCACCCCGGTCACCCCGGCCGCCCACAAGGAACGCGGCAGCCAGGTCGCGCTGCGCTGCGAGGACGCCGGGCCCGTGATGGCCGAGCTGATCGCGCGCGGTGTCGTCGGCGACCTGCGCCGGCCCGATGTGCTGCGGTTCGGTTTCACACCGCTGTACGTGGGGTTCGCCGACGCGGAACGCGCGGCACGGGTGCTTGCGGAGGTTCTGGGCGCCCCGGCGGCGTAGGCTGCCGCATCCGTCCGGTGACCGGCTCGCCCCGGTCGCCGGACGGCGTCGCGCACCGATTCCCGGTGCGCGTACCCGCCTCCCGTACTGGTACCGTCCCCGCAGGTCAGGCCAGTTGGCCAGTCGGCCGGGTGACAGTGAGGGTGGGGAGCAGCATGTCGGATTCCGCCGCGCGCGACCGGGACGCCGCCGAGACGGATTCGGCGTTCGCGCATCCGGTCGTCGCCCCCGACGCGTCCGCCGCCTACGGCAGCCACCCGGACCAGGTCATCGACTTCCACGCCCCGCGCGACGGGCGTACCGGCGCGCCCGTCGTGGTCGTCCTGCACGGCGGCGCGTGGCGGGCCCCGTACGACCGGGCCCATATGTCGCCGTTCGCGGGCTTTCTGGCCCGGCGCGGGTTCGCCGTCGCCAGTGTCGAGTACCGGCGCGGCAGCGAGCTCCCGCAGCAGCGCGGCTCCGGCCCGGTCGCGGGCCGCTGGCCGGAGACCTTCGACGACGTGGCCGCCGCGCTGGACGCGCTGCCGGAGCTGCTGGCGCGGGAGTTGCCCGCGGCGGACAGCCGCCGGATCGTCGTCACGGGGCACTCCGCGGGCGGGCAGTTGGCCCTGTGGGCCGCCGCCCGGCACGTCCTGCCGGAGGGCTCGCCGTGGCGGCTGGCACGTCCGCCCGCGCTGCGGGGCGTGGTGGCACTCGCGCCGATCGCGGACTTCGCCTCGGCGGTCGGGCTCGACGTGTGCTCGGGGGCGATCGGGCAGTTCCTGGGGCCGGCGGAGGACTTCGCCGAGCGGAGCGCGTACGCGGATCCGGCCCGGCTCCTGCCCACCGGGATCGCGACGGTCGTGGTGCAGGGGACCGCGGACCTCACGGTTCCGGCGGCCGTTTCCGAGGCGTTCGTGGACGCGGCGGCGAAGGAGGGCGAGACGGTGGGGCTGACGCTGCTGCCGGACGTCGGCCACTTCCCGCTGATCGACCCGGCCGCCGACGCCTGCGCGGTGGTCGCCGAGGAGATCGCCCAGCTGGCCTGGTAGGGCCGGAGCACGGGGCCGCGTGGTCGCGTAGTACTTGCGACGGACGGCCGGGAATCCGCTTCACTGCTGACGACCGGGCCCGTCGGCCCGCCTACCGTGGAGTGGTGACCGAGACCAAGACCAGAAGCCCGGAGCTCCGGCTCGCCGCGGGGGCGATCGGCGAGCTGCGCCAGGAACTCTTCCACGACCCGTTCGCCTACCGGCCGATGGGGCCGATGCGGACCGACGGTCCGCTGACCAGGTGGATGCCGGGGCGGATCGGGGCCGGTTTCGCCTGGGCCCCGCACGCCATGGTGCTGCTCGCCGCGCTGATCACCTTCCTGGCCGGCTTCGCCTCCACCGGCAACGCCGGCGTCCTGCTGTCCGGCCTGCTCCCCGCCGGCTGCGTGGCGATGACCCTGGTCAGGCCGGTCGGGGCGTTCTGGATATCGATGGCGCTGACACCGGTGACCGTGATCGTGGAGGGCGGCAACGAGCCGTGGGGGCCGAGCCTCTTCTTCTCCCACCTGGTGGTGCTGCTCGTCGTCGCGGCCAGGACCCGGCCGCGCACCGCCGTCTGGATGTGGACGTTCACGCTGGTGCTGGGCCTCTTCGTGGAGGGCGTCGTCGGTGCGGGCGGCGGGACGGAGACCGCGGCCATGGCGGTGGTCTCGGCGTTCGCGCTGCTCGTGGTGAGCGTGGTGCAGATCAGCCGGGAGGCGCAGCGCGAGGTCACCGTGCAGCGCACCGTGACCGCCGTCGAGCGCGACCGGCGCACGCTGCTGGAGGAGCGCACCACGATCGCCCGCGAACTGCACGACGTGGTCGCCCACCACATGTCGGTCGTCGCGATCCAGGCCGAGGCCGCCCCGTACCGGGTGGAGAACCCGCCGCCGGAGCTTGAGCAGGCGTTCGTCACGATCCGGGAGAACGCCGTCGCCGCCCTCACCGAACTGCGCCGGGTGCTCGGCGTCGTCCGGGCCGACGACTACGAGGCGCCGGACGCCCCGCAGCCCACCCTGGCCGACCTGGACAGGCTGCTCGCCAACGTGGGGGAAGCGGGTCTGGAGACCGAGAAGGCGGTGACCGGCGCGGTGCGCGAACTGCCCCAGGGCGTCGAACTGTCGGCGTACCGGATCATCCAGGAAGCGCTCAGCAACAGCCTGCGGCACGCGCCGGGCGCCACGGCCCGGGTCGAGATCGGCTACGTCCTGGGCGGGCTCGGGCTGCGCGTCGTCAACGGACCGCCGACCGCCCCGGTGAAGCCGTCGCCGGGCGCCGGACACGGGATCACCGGGATGCGGGAGCGGGTCGCGATGCTGAACGGCGAGATGACCGCCGAGGCGACGACGGAGGGCGGCTACGAGGTCACCGCCTTCATCCCCGCCCAGCCGACCGCCTCCGGCGCATCCGGCACACGTGAGGCTTCCGGTACGCGTGAGGCGTCCGGCACACGTGAGGCGTCCGGCACACGTGAGGCGTCCGACACACGTGAGGCGTCCGGCACACGTGAGGCTTCCGACGTCTCCGACGCTTCCGACGCCTCCGGCGCTTCCGGGACTTCCCGTGCTTCCGGGATCTCCGGTGACTCTGTGGAGCAGGCATGACGATCCCGCCCGCCGCGCCGATCCGGGTCCTGATCGTGGACGACCAGATGATGGTCCGCGAGGGCTTCTCGGTCCTGCTCAACGCCATGCCGGGCATCGAGGTCGTCGGCGAGGCGGTCAACGGACGCGAGGCCGTCTCCCAGGTCGCCGCACTGAGCCCCGACGTGGTGCTGATGGACATCCGCATGCCGGAGCTCAACGGCATCGAGGCGACCCGCGAGATCGTCGCCGCCGACGCGGACGCGAAGGTGCTGGTGCTGACCACCTTCGACCTCGACGAGTACGTCTACCAGGCCCTGCGCGCCGGCGCCTCCGGCTTCCTCCTCAAGGACGCCTCGGCCCGCCAACTCGCCGACGGTGTCCGCGTGGTCGCCTCCGGCGAGGCACTGCTCGCCCCCACGGTCACCCGGCGCCTGATCACCGAGTTCTCCAAGCTGGCGTCGGCCCCGCGGCCCCCGGCCCTGGCCCGGATCGGCGACCTCACCGAGCGCGAGACGGAGGTGCTCGTCCTCATCGCCCAGGGCCTGTCGAACGCGGAGATCGCCGGGCATCTGGTGGTCGCCGAGTCCACGATCAAGACCCATGTGAGCCGCATCCTGGTCAAGCTGGGCCTGCGCGACCGCACCCAGGCCGCGGTCTTCGCCTACGAGGCCCGCCTCGTCACTCCTTCCTGACCCCGTGCACCGGCCCTCGCGGGCTTGCCCATTCGGCCGCGCTGAAGCTCGGCCGCGGGTGCGTCCACGGGTGCGGGTGCGTCCACGGGTGAGGCCACGGCGGGGCTGGTCCGGGTGCGGGAGGCCGGTTAGCGTCGGTCCATGGAACAGCCCAGCGCGCCCCGCGCCCCGTTCGACCCCTGGTCGGCGGCGTTCGTCGCCGATCCGTACCCCGCCTACGCCGAGCTGCGGGCCACCGGCCGGGCGCACTACTTCGAGCCCACCGACCAGTGGCTCGTCCCGCACTACGCCGACGTGTCGGCGCTGCTGCGCGACCGGCGGCTGGGGCGGACGTACCTGCACCGGTTCACCCACGAGGAGTTCGGCAGGACGCCGCCGCCCCCGGAGCACGAGCCGTTCGAGACGCTCAACGGGCAGGGGCTGCTGGACCTCGAACCGCCGGACCACACCCGCATCCGGCGCCTGGTCTCCAAGGCGTTCACCCCGCGCACCGTCGAACAGCTCGTCCCGACCGTCCGCCGGCTGGCCGCCGGGCTCGTGGACGACTTCGTCGAGCGGGGCGGGGGCGACCTGCTCGCGGCCGTCGCCGAGCCGCTGCCCGTCGCCGTGATCGCCGAGATGCTCGGCATCCCGGAGTCCGACCGGGCGCCGCTGCGGCCCTGGTCGGCCGCGATCTGCGGGATGTTCGAGCTCAACCCCTCCGAGGAGACCGCCCGCGCCGCCGTCCGCGCCTGCCTGGAGTTCTCCGCGTATCTGCGCGAGCTGATCGCGGAGCGGCGCACCAACCCGGGCCCGGACCTGATCTCCGCCCTGGTCGCCGCCCACGACGAGGGCGAGCGGCTGACCGAGCAGGAGATGGTCTCCACCTGCGTCCTCCTGCTGAACGCCGGGCACGAGGCGACCGTCAACACCACGGCCAACGGCTGGTGGACGCTGCTGCGCCACCCCGAGCAGCTGGCCGCTCTGCGCGCCGACCACGGGCTGCTGCCCACTGCGGTGGAGGAGCTGATGCGCTACGACACCCCGCTCCAGATGTTCGAGCGCTGGGTCCTGGACGACATCGAGATCGACGGCACGGTCATTCCACGCGGCTCCGAGGTGGCCCTGCTCTTCGGCTCCGCCAACCGCGACCCGGCCCGCTTCACGGACCCGGACATGCTGGACCTCGCCCGCCGCGAGAATCCGCACATCACCTTCGGCGCGGGCATCCACTTCTGCCTCGGCGCCCCGCTGGCCCGCGTCGAACTCGCCGCCTCCTTCGGCGAGCTGCTGCGCAAGGCGCCCGGCCTGCGACTGGCCGCGGAACCGGAGTGGAACCCGGGCTACGTCATCCGGGGTGTGAAGGAGCTGCGGGTGGAGGTGTGAGGGGGGTACTCGTTACGTCGCGACGGGCCCCAGGCCGAAGCGTGTGTCCAGGTCCTGCGCGTCGGCCGGGGCGATGTCCTCGTAGACGTTCTGCGGCCAGTACGGGCAGCCGTCGATCCATGCGACGGCCAGCGGCAGCCCGTCGAGCCAGCCGCGCAGCTCCACCGTGCCGGTGGGCGCGGGCAGCCCCGCCCAGGGATCCTTCACCGGCCCCGGCGGCAGGAGCGGCAGCAGCCCCACCGGCCGCGCGCCGGCATCGGGCTCCCCGGCCTCCCCGGCGTCCACCGACTCCCCGGCGTTCACCGACTCCCCGGCCGGGAAGAGCACGAGCGTCGGCCCGTCCTCCCTGCCGTCGTACAGAAGGGCGTACCGGTGGACCTGGGGCGCGGGTGCGGTCGCGGCGGCGGCCAGCATGCGGGCGTTCGGGATGCCCGCGGTGACCGCGCGCCAGAGCCTGAAGAGCCCGAAGGCGCCGAGGACCGCCCCCACCACCAGGGGCCCGGACGCGACCGTGCCGACGCCCGTGACCAGGGCCAGGACGACGACGCCGCCGGTGTACGACAGGGACCACAGGGCCGGCGCGATGCCGGTGGCGTTCCGCAGCGTGGGCACCCGCCACCAGGTCAGCGGCTCTCCCGGGTGCATCCGGTCCGGCACGGCAGGCTTCACCGGGGGCGCGGCTCGCAGCCGGGCCTGAAGCCCGGCCTCGGCGGCGTACGCCGCGTAGGACAGGGGCGCGGGCGGCTGTGGTGCGGCGGCCTCCAGGCTCGGGCCGGGTTCCGGCGCCCGCTCCTGGCGCGGGATCGTGAACGACGGGAGGGGCCGGTTCCGCAGCCGCCGGCCCCGTACGATCCGGATCGCTCCGCCCACCAGGCCGACCGCGATGAGCGCCAGTCCGCTCAGCCCCACGACGTCCGTGGTGGACACGGCCGCGGTGCCGCGCAGGTTCTCGTCGTACAGATCGCCCTTGAACGGCGGGTACGAGACGACGAAGCCGGTGTCCCAGCCCTTGAGCAGGCCCGTGTTCCCGTGACAGTGGAAGGGGCCGGTGCGGGTGCGGCCGTCGAAGGGGTCGGTCCAGCGCACCTCGCAGCGGCCGTCGGCGCGCTCACTGATGACCGTCAGGTCGACCTGCGGGTCGTTCTCGGCGGCCGCGATCCAGACGGTGGCGAGGGCCGCCAGGAGCAAGCCCATGAGCAGCAGCCAGCGGAAGGTGCCCCGCCACCACGGCCGCCGGCGCAAGGTCTCCGTCGGCGGGGCGGGGTCGAAGGGGACGGGTTCCTGCCCCCGAGCGGACTGCGGCTGCGGCAGGGCGGGGCGTGTCAGCAGGGTTTTGACCTGCGGCCGGGCCGCGATCGAACGGGCCCGTCGACCGCGGACCGGCCTGGCCCAGATCAGTTGCGTGCCGTCCGGCGGCGCCAGCACCCCGCCGGTGCGTGGATCGCCGCACCACCACAGCACCGAGCCGGGGCGGTCCAGCAGGTCCGCGCGCCACCGGGTGGCCCACGGCGTCAGCGCGAGCAGCTCGTCAGGTCCCGGCCCGCCCAGCACCACGGCGGCACCACGCGCGCCGGACTGGAGGAGGACCGATGTGTGGGCCGTCCACGGCCGGGCCGCCAGGGTCCTGCGCATGCGGCGGGCCTGCAGCGGCACGACGGCCCCGACGAGCAGCAACAGCACGCCGATCGTGCCGAGCTGCGGTACGAAGGACCGGAGGAACCTGTCGGCGAACACGGCGATGAGCACCGCGGCGGCCACGGCCGCCGCTCCTGCCGCGCACCACCGCCAGGCCGATGCCCGGTAGCGGTCCAGTCCCTCCGCCGTACCCGGCAGATCGAGCGCGACCGCCCCCGCGGCCGTTGCCGGTCTGCCACTGCCGTCCGATATGCTGGTGTCCGACATGCCCGCCCCTTTGGCCTCTGAATGAACCGGTTCTCCGCGTCGCCGGCCTCCTCGCGGGCGCGGCCCTGTGCCTCGTACCGCTTGACGAGCGCTCCGGGGCGGCGCCCCACCCCGCCCCCGGCGCAGAGCGGAGGCTATCCCTCCGCCGGTAGTGCCGGAAGAATCAGCCCCCAGGCCCCCGCACGCACCGTCCAGGTCCGCGTCCGCACCGGCCCGCCGACCTGTATGTCCGCCCGGTAGCGGAAGTCCGCCCCCGAGACCGTCACCGCCTTGGCCTCCGTGGTGACCGGGGCGGTGTCAGGCGCGTCGATCGTCACCTCGGCCACGCCGTCGTCACCGCACCCGGAGGTCACCGTCACCGAGGCGACCGGGCGGTCCAGGTCGTTCAGCACGACACCGTCGGCCTCCACGCGCAGCCGGTGCGTCGGGGGAGTGGCGGGCGGTTCCGGGGGCGCGGGGCGCACCAGGGTGCGGACCAGGGAACGGCAGCTGTCCCAGACCGCCGTGACGCCCGTGCGGCCGGTGCCCGCGCCCGGGGCGCCGTTCAGGGCCGGGATGCGCAGCGCCCCCAGGACCACGCCGTCGCTGTCGTCGACGAGCAGGTCCAGCCGGCGTACCGACCCGTCCAGCGCCGTGCGCGCCGCCGCGACCGCGTCCGTCGGCACGCCGAGCGAGTGCGCGAGTTCCAGGGCGGCCGACGTGCCGACCGGTACCAGCGAGAGCGCGCTCATGGCCGGTTCCCGCTCCCGGTGCAGCAGGGACACCGCGCGCCGCAGCGCGCGGTCGTCGCCGATCACCACCGGCCGCCGGCCGCCCCGCCGGGACAGGGCCCGGGCGAATTCCCCGGGGCTGTCCGGGAGGCAGATCTTGGCGTGCGAGCCGGCGCTCAGGACGTCCTTGGCGATGCGGACGGACTCGCCGTCCGTCCGGCGGGCGACCGGATCGATCACCACCAGCAGATGGGGCGCACCGTTACCGGGGGGCTGGGCAGCCGACACCTCGGTCCTTCCTCGGGTAGCATCTTGGTGCAAGAGCCCCTTGCGCTATTGCGCCAGGGGCTTCGTCTATTCCGGGGCACCCGGTTCGACGGTTCAGGCTGTGCCGTACAACGTCGTACGGCATGTACGGCGTTTTGGTACGCCCCCTGACCTTGGACATGCCCCGCCCGGAAGGGGTGTACGCCTGTGCCCGCACTTGTGCTGCTCGGTGCTCAGTGGGGTGACGAGGGCAAGGGAAAGGCCACCGACCTCCTCGGTGGATCCGTGGACTACGTGGTGCGCTACCAAGGCGGCAACAACGCCGGTCACACGGTCGTCGTCGGCGACCAGAAGTACGCACTGCATCTCCTCCCCTCCGGAATCCTTTCACCGGGATGTACCCCGGTCATCGGTAACGGTGTCGTCGTCGACCCGGCGGTCCTGCTCTCCGAGCTGAGTGGGCTGAACGACCGCGGCGTGGACACGTCGAAGCTGCTGATCAGCGGCAACGCCCATTTGATCACCCCGTACAACGTCACCGTCGACAAGGTGACGGAACGGTTCCTCGGGAAGCGCAAGATCGGCACGACCGGGCGCGGCATCGGCCCGACGTACGCCGACAAGATCAACCGGGTCGGCATCCGCGTCCAGGACCTCTACGACGAGTCGATCCTGGAGCAGAAGGTCGAGGCGGCCCTGGAGCAGAAGAACCAGCTTCTGGCCAAGGTCTTCAACCGGCGCGCCATCGAGGCCGGCAAGGTCGTCGAGGACATGCTCCAGTACGCGGAGCAGATCAAGCCCTACGTCACCGACACGACGCTCGTCCTGAACAACGCCATCGACGCGGGCAAGGTCGTCCTCTTCGAGGGCGGTCAGGGCACGCTGCTCGACGTCGACCACGGCACGTACCCCTTCGTCACCTCCTCGAACCCGACCGCGGGCGGCGCCTGCACCGGTTCCGGCGTGGGTCCGACCAAGATCAGCCGGGTCATCGGCATCCTCAAGGCGTACACGACGCGCGTCGGCGCCGGCCCGTTCCCGACGGAGCTGCTGGACGAGGACGGCGAGGCGCTGCGCCGGATCGGCGGCGAGCGCGGTGTCACCACCGGCCGCGACCGCCGCTGCGGCTGGTTCGACGCGGTCATCGCGCGGTACGCGACCCGGGTCAACGGCCTCACCGACTTCTTCCTCACCAAGCTGGACGTGCTGACCGGCTGGGAGCAGATCCCGGTGTGCGTGGCGTACGAGATCGACGGCAAGCGCGTCGAGGAGCTTCCGTACAGCCAGACCGACTTCCACCACGCGAAGCCGGTCTACGAGATGCTCCCGGGCTGGTCCGAGGACATCACCAAGGCGAAGACCTTCGCCGACCTGCCGAAGAACGCGCAGGCGTACGTGAAGGCGCTGGAGGAGATGTCCGGCGCCCCGATCTCCGCGATCGGCGTCGGCCCCGGCCGTACCGAGACCATCGAGATCAACTCGTTCCTGTAGGCACACGGGCACGGAGGAGGGCCGGGGCGGAGGTCGCGCCCCGGCCCTCCGGCATGTCCGCCCACCGACGGCCGCTGCTGGTCTAGACCTTGACAGGTCCAGACCAGCAGCGGTTGGGTGTCGGGATGCCCGGACGGCCCGCCCCCGCTGAGGTGTGCGGCGAGCCATGCCCCGTCCTCGTCGAAGGAGTGAGCAGCGCTGAACCGCATCAAGAGCGTCCTGACCGTACTGAGCGCCGTCATCGCGACGGCTGCCTTCCTGCCCGGCGCCGCCAGTGCCGCGCCGGCCGCCGATCCGGCTTCGTGCGCGCCCCTGTGGAACTCCTCGACCGCCTACTCGGCGGGCGGCATGGTCTCGCACCACGGCCGCAACTGGACGGCGAAGTGGTGGACGCAGAACGAGAACCCGGGCGCCACCACCGTCTGGGCCGACGCGGGTGCCTGTACCGGTGGGGTCTTTGACTTCGTCATCAGTGAGGCGGAGTTCAACGAGATCTTCCCCGATCGCGACCCCTTCTACACGTACCAGGGCCTGATCGACGCGTTGCACGCGTATCCGCGGTTCGCGAACACCGGGACCGAGCAGACCAGGAGCCGGGAGGCGGCGGCGTTCCTGACGCACGCCGACTTCGAGTCGGTCGGTCTCCAGTACGTGAAGGAGATCAACGAGGCCAACTACTGGATCAAGTGCGACTACAGCCAGCCGTTCGGCTGCCCGGCCGGCCAGTCCGCGTACTACGGGCGCGGACCGATCATGTTCAGCTGGAACTTCAACTACAAGGCGGCGGGGGACGCCCTCGGCCTCGATCTGCTCAACGACCCCTGGCTGGTGGAGCGCGACCCGTCGGTGGCCTGGCAGACCGCGCTCTGGTACTGGAACACCCAGAACGGCCCCGGGACCATGACCTCGCACGAGGCGATGGTCGGCGGTGCGGGCTTCGGCGAGACCATCCGCTCGCTCAACGGATCGCTGGAGTGCAACGGCGGCAACCCCACCTCGGTACAGGCGCGGGTGGCCGAGTACGAGCACATCACCGATGTCATCGGGGTCAATCCGGGTTCTGGTCTCACCTGCTGACGCCATGTCGCCGACTCGGGGCCCGCGGTGATCCCGCAGCGTGGGCGGGCCCCGAGGTTTTACCTTCGGAAGCCCGCCATTGTTGGTCTAGACCTTGACAGGTCCAGACCAACAGCGCTTGAGTGGCGGGAACCCCCCACAGCGGTGCACCGGGTCAGCGACGCACCGCGCCGAAGGAGTGTGCAGATGTTCCGACGTGTCATGGGCCTGCTCGCCGCGCTGGGCGCGGTCGTCGCAGGGCTCGTCGTACTCCCCGCCACGACCGCATCGGCCGCCGACTGCGCGGCCGCCTGGAACTCCTCGTCCGTCTACACGGGCGGCGGCTCCGCCTCGTACAACGGGCACAACTGGACCGCCAAGTGGTGGACGCAGAACGAGAAGCCCGGCAGCTCCGACGTCTGGTCCGACAAGGGTGCCTGCGGCAGCGGCGGCGGCACGGACCCGGGCGGCCCCGGCTCCTCCTCCGGCTTCGTCGTCAGCGAGGCGCAGTTCAACCAGATGTTCCCCGGCCGCAGCTCCTTCTACACCTACAGCGGCCTGGTCGCCGCCCTTGACGCCTACCCGGGCTTCGCCAACACCGGCAGCGACACCGTCAAGAAGCAGGAGGCCGCGGCCTTCCTCGCCAACGTCAGTCACGAGACCGGCGGCCTCGTCTACATCGTCGAGCAGAACACCGCCAACTACCCGCACTACTGCGACAGCAGCCAGCCCTACGGCTGCCCGGCCGGCCAGGCCGCCTACTACGGGCGCGGCCCGATCCAGCTCAGCTGGAACTTCAACTACAAGGCCGCGGGCGACGCGCTCGGCATCGACCTGCTGGGCAACCCGTACCTGGTCGAGCAGAACGCCGCCGTGGCCTGGAAGACCGGCCTCTGGTACTGGAACACCCAGAACGGCCCCGGCACCATGACGGCCCACAACGCCATCGTGAACGGCGCCGGCTTCGGTGAGACGATCCGCTCCATCAACGGCTCGATCGAGTGCAACGGCGGCAACCCCGCACAGGTCCAGAGCCGCATCGACAAGTACCAGGCGTTCACGCAGATCCTCGGCACCACGCCCGGCACCAACCTCAGCTGCTGACCGACGAATTCACACGTGTGGGGGACGCCCCCGGCCACTCGGCCGGAGGCGTCCCCCGTCCCGTTGTCAGTGGTGGCCCCTAACGTCGAAGTCGTCGGGACCGCAGGCGGTCGGCGCACGAGGGAGAGGCACCACGATGGAGTTCCGGATCGAACGCGGCGAGCTGGCGGACGCCGTCGCCTGGGCCGCCCGCGTGCTGCCCACCAGATCACCCGTGCCCGTCCTGGGCGGCCTGCTGCTGGAGGCGGTGGACGGCAGGCTGAGCATCTCGGGGCTGGACTACGAGGCGTCCGCCCGCATCGAGGTGGCGGCGCGGACCGAACGGCCCGGGAAGGTGCTCGTCATGGGCCGCCGCCTGCTCGACGTGTGCAAGGTGCTGCCCGAGGGCGCGGTGGAGTGCGCGGTCGAGGGGTCGCGGTTCACGGTGACGGGCGGCGGCGCAGGATTCGGCCTGTCGGTCCTGCCGTTGGACGACTACCCGGCGCTGCCGCCGCTGCCCGATGTCCTCGGCGCGGTGGACGGGCAGGAGTTCGCGGCGGCCGTCGCCGATGTGTCGGTGGCCGCGGGCCGGGACGACACCCTGCCCGCGCTCACCGGTATCCGGCTGGGCCTCGACGGCGAGCGGATGACCCTGGCGGCCACGGACCGCTACCGCTTCGCGGTCCGTACGCTCGACTGGCAGCCCGCGGAGCAGGGGGTCACGGCGGACGTCGTCGTCTCGGCCCGCCGGCTCAGTGAGATCGCCCGGTCCGTCGGCGCACGCCCGGGACCGGTTCGCCTCGCGTTGGACAACGGTTCGGCGGGCTTCGAGCGGGAAGGCATGCGCACCACGGTCCGGCTGCTCGACGGCCGGCTCCCGCGCCACGACAAGCTCTTCGTGCTGAGCGGCCCGGTCAAGGCGGTGACCGAGCGCGAACCGCTGGTCGAGGCCGTGAAGCGGGTCGCGGTGGTGGCGGACGGCGACAGCCCGCTCCAGTTCGCCTTCTCCGCCGGTTCCGTCCTGCTCCAGGCGGGTTACGAGGACGACGTGGCCTCCCAGCGCCTGCCCGCCGGGCTCGCGGGCGCCGACGAGATCACGGTCGCGTTCAACCCCTCGTACCTGATGGACGCGCTGGCCTCGTTCGACACCCCGGTCGTCAGGTTCCAGCTCATGGGCCAGGGCCAGCGCGCCATGATCACCGGGCACCGGGACCACGAGGACGCGGCGGCCGCGCCGGACGGGGCGGGGGACACGGTCCACCAGCACCTGCTCATGTCGGTCAAGCCGCTGGTCCAGTGAGGACGACGGACGCGGGGCCGGGGACGGCCTCCCGCCCCGGCCCCGCGTTCGCAGCTCCTCGGATTCCTGGATTACTTGGTGAAGATGAAGTACTTCCAGGCGCCGTGGGTCGTCGTGTTCACGGTGTCGCCCGACGAGCCGTCCACGTAGGAGGCGCGGACCCGCATCCGGTAGCCCGTCTCATGGGCGCCGGTCAGCGTCACGTTGGTCTTGCCGCTGGTGCCGAGCTTGAAGTACTGCGAGCCCGCGCCGTACCACTTGCCCTGGTAGTAGACCTCCATGGCCAGGCGGAACTTGCGGTTCTTGTAGTAGCTCATCTTCGTGGCGAAGACCGGGTTGGTCTTCTTGTGGAAGTAGGCGTACGACCGAGAGCCGATCTTCGCGGTCCGGTACTGCTTGGAGACCGAGGTCGAGACCTTCACCCTGGCGTACGCCGTGGAGGTGACCGTCCTGGACGCGGAACGCCCGTCGCCCTTGAAGACGGCGGTGACGGTCGTGTCCCGGGTCATGTCGACGGTCGTGGCCAGGTTGCCCTTGGAGTTGACCTTGCCGGTCTTCACCAGCTTCTTCGGCTTGTCCTTGCCGTACGGGTCCACCCAGAGCTCGACGGTGCGGTTCTTGTACGTCTTGCCGAGATGCGCGGTGAACGAGACGTCGGCTCCGTAGGAGTAGACCGCCTTGTTGCGGTTCAGGGTCAGCGAGGTGGCCGCCCGGGAGACGGCGACCTTGTCACTGCCCGACGCCGCGGAGTGCGTGGCGTCACCGGCGTAGGAGACCTTGTACGTGACCGTGCCGCCCGCGGGCGGGGTGTCGCCGAAGGAGAACGAGCCGTCCGACTTCAGCTTCACGGCGGCCAGCGCCTTGCCCTTGGGCGACTCGATGTCGGTACGCGTCACCGTCACCTTGGCGCCCGACGGGAAGGCGCCGTCCGACTTCGCCTTGCCGGTCACCGTGAGCTTCTTGCCGCGGGACGCCTTCGCCGGAGCGCTGACCGTGACCGTGGTCCGGAACTTGACCGGGTCGGTGAGCACCCGCAGCGAGCGGACGCCCTCGCTGTTGACCGTGACGGCGAACAGCCGGCTGGTGTCCGGCGCCCAGGCCAGACCGGACGGGTCCAGGGTGTCCGCGCCGCTGCTCTTCCCGGTGTTGGGGAAGTCGTACGTCCGGACCGGCTTTGCGGTGGAGCCCTGCTTGTAGACGTACACGTCCGGCTCGTACCAGCCGTCGATGCCGGCGGCGACCGTCCCGTCCGGGGCGATGTCGACCGCGTTGGGGTACGCGTCCGCCGGATAGGCGATCGTCGGCGCGAGGTCCGAGGTGCGGTACGCCTGGTGGTAGTACGGGGCACTGCCGGCCACCACGAGCTGCGTGCCGTCCGGGCTGAGCGCGAGATCGTGCAGGTTGCCGCCGTCCGTGCTGGTGTAGGCGGTTCGTACGGCCGCGCCCGAGGCCACGTCGTACACGGCCAGCTCTGTCGGGCTCTGGGTCTCGATGCCGGCGGCCAGCACGCCGGGCGCGCCGGGAGTGGAGGCCAGGGTCGGCGCCGCGTACCACCTGCCGTCGGCGTCCTGCTCCAGGGTCACCACCGGCTCGGCGCCGGACAGGTCGAGCGACCCGATGTGGCCCGAGCCGGCCGAGCCGTACCCGAACCAGAGCTTGCCGCCGGCCAGCGCCGGGAACTTCGGGTCCGTGCCGGTCCCCGTCGCATACCGGGCGGACACCTTGAGCGCCGCCGTGTCGATCGTGACGATGGCGTCGGCGCCCGGCACGGCGGCGTACAGCGTGCCCGAGTCCGCGGACAGTTCGAGCCCGGTCACCCCGGGCAGTGAGTTGATCTTCGCGATGACCGTGCCGCTGTAATCGGCGACGACGACCTTGCCCCCGGCCGGGTCGCTGATGAAGACGCGCTTGTGCACGCCGTCGGCGACGATGTCGCCGACGGACGCGGCGGCGATGACCTTGCTGGAGTCGGCGGCGGCCGGGTTGGCCGCGCCGCCGATCAGCACGACTGAGCTGAAGAGCACCGCGATCGAGGTCGCGGTGGAGATTCTGCGCGTACGCAAGACGGTGTCTACCCCCACGGTGAAGGGACCGCCCGGCACCTGGAGATGAGAGAGGTGCGCGGTCCGGATCGCAGAGTATGACATGAGGGTGACAACTCGTACGCATGGCCGGATTCCAACCGGCCCGCAGGCGCTCCCGGAGAGCTGAGGACGGCGGTCCGTCAGCCGGACTTCGTGTACGTGAGCTTCTCGCCGCTGGACGTGTTCTCGCGGCTCAGCGTGCCGTCCGGGAGCAGGGTGAGCGTGGTCGGGCTGCCGGGGGTGCAGGACGCGGCGGGCTCGCCCTCCGTCACGGTGGACGGGCCGATCTCCACCGACTCGCCCTCGGCCGCCTCGGCCGTCAGCGGCGCCTCGAAGACGCAGCGGTAGGTGCCGCCCGTGGCCAGCGGGCCCTCGGCGGTCAGGGTGAGGACGGTGTCGCCCGCCTCGCCCTGCCGGATGACCAGTTCACGGGTGGAGTGGCCGGTGGCGTTGTCGATGCTGCCGGACCAGGACCCGAGGTAGCCCTCGGGGACCCCGCCCTCTTCGCCGTTGCGCCCGTCGTCGCTGGGCGAGGGATCCGGGGAGCCGTCCGGGGACGGGGAGTTGACGACGTCCTTGCTCGGGGTCGGGCCGGCGGAGTGGGTGGGGCCCGCCGTGGTCGTTCCGTCCTTGTCGTTCATGAGCGCGTAGACGGACCCCCCGGCCGCTATCGCGACCAGCACGGCGACGACGACGAGGGCGATGGTCGGCCCTCTGCGGCGGGCCGGCTCCGGTGCGGGAGCCGGGTGCGGGGCGCCGGCCGGGTAGCCGGGACCGTACGGGGGCGTCGGGCCGTAACCGGGCTGCTGCGGGTACCCGTAGGGGTAGCCGTGGTCCGGGCTCGGCTGCTGCGGATAGCCGTAATCGGGGGCGGCGTTGGGCTGCTGCGGGTGTCCGTAGCCCGGGGCCGGCAGCGGCTGGGCCGGCTGGTGCGGGTAGCCGTATCCGGGGGAGGGCGCCGTGGCCGGGGGCGGCCCGCTCGGTGGCGGTGCGGCGGGGCCCGGGGAGGCGGGGCCCGGCGCGGCGATGGCGGTGGGAAGCGCGTGGACGGACGCGGGCGGGGTGGCCGGCTCGGCGGGTGGCGCGGGGAGCACCGCGGTGTCCGGCTCGGCCGGGGACCCGGACACCGGCCCGGAGGTGGCGCCGGTCGCCGCTCCGGCCGCGGGCGGCTTGGTCAGGGCCACCCCATTCCGGGGCGTCGCGTCCCCGGCCACCCCATTCCGGGGCGTCGCGTCCCCGGCCACCGCGTCCCGGGGCGTCGCGTCCTGCGGCACGGCGTCCTGGGGCGCGTCGTCCTGTCGGCCCGCGCCTCCCGGTCCCGTGCCTCCCGGTCCCGTGCCTCCCGGTCCCGCGCCTCCCGGTCCCGCGTCGGCAGGCACCGCGTCGGCAGGCACCGCGTCCTCGGGGTCCTCCGAGTCGAGCAGTTCCACGGCGTGGCGGCCGAGCTGGGCGATGAGGGCGCCCGGCAGCCAGGGCTCCGTGCTGTGGTCGTCGTCCGCCAGCAGGGCCAGGATGTCGTCCGTGGACGGCCGGGCCTGGGGATCCTTGTGCAGGCAGCCCCGGATCAGGTCGTCGAGGCCGGCCGTCACCCCGGTCAGGTCGGGGTCCTCCTGCGCGATGCGGAACAGCAGGGCGTGCATCTCGTTGGCCGCCGCGCCGAAGGGCAGCCGTCCGGTCGAGGCGTACGTCAGCACCGAGCCCAGGCAGAACACGTCGCTCGCCGCGCTCACGCGCTCGCCCCGCACCTGCTCGGGCGACATGAAGCCGGGCGAGCCCACCAGTGCGCCGGTGCGGGTGAGACCGCCGTCGGTGACGGTGTCCAGGGCTCTGGCTATCCCGAAGTCGATGACGCGCGGACCGTCGATCGTGAGGAGGATGTTGGACGGTTTCAGGTCCCGGTGGATGAGGCCGGCCGTGTGGATGGCCTTCAGGGCGTGCGCGAGACCGGCGCCCAGGATGCGGACGGACCGTTCCGGCAGGGGGCCGTACGTGCCGGGTGCGGGCCCGGACGAGGTGCCCGGCCGGCCCGACACGGTGGCGTGGAGGGAGGGTCCGGCGACATATCCGGTGGCGACCCACGGCACGTCGGCCTCGGTGTCGGCGTCCAGCACGGGCGCGGTCCAGGTCGAGCCCACCCGGCGGGCGGCCCGCACCTCCTGCCGGAACCGGTCGCGGAATACCTGCTGAGCGGCGAGCTCCTCGCGTACGAGCTTGAGCGCGACCGTACGGCCGCGGTCGGAGCGGGCCAGATACACCTGGCCCATCCCGCCCGCGCCGAGGCGCCCCAGCAAGCGGTAGGCGCCGATGCGCTGTGGATCGGTGGACCCGAGCTTCTCCATGGTGTGCGGCCTCCCCCGTACGACAACACGCCGGACGGGGACGAGAATAGCGGCGTGGATCGCCGCGCCGCGGCCCCTCCGGGGCTCAGGGCCGCTCCGGCACCGGTCTAAGGTGTCCCGGAATCGAATCGGGGAGGGGCGCCATGTGCGCGAGCGGAGCCGTCACGCGCAGCACCCTGCGGCAGCAGATCGCGGACGCGCTGCGCGACGAGGTGCTCGCCGGACGCCTGCTGCCGGGCCGGGAGTTCACCGTCAAGCAGATCGCCGAGCAGTACGGGGTCTCCGCGACGCCCGTCCGCGAGGCGCTGTTCGACCTGTCCGCGCAGGGGCTCCTCGAATCCGACCAGCACCGCGGGTTCCGGGTCCACCAGTTCACCGTCGCGGACTACCGGGCGATGGTGGAGGCCCGCGCCCTGGTCATGGACGGCGTCATCCGGGACGTCTTCCACGAGCCGGTCCCGGCGCAGCAGGCCGGTTACCGGGACGCGCTCGTCTCCGTACGCCGCCGTGCCGAGGAGGCGTCCCGCGCGGCGCGCGGCGGGGACCTGGACATCCTCATCGGCTACGACCTGCGCTTCTGGCGGGAGCTGGGCGGGCTCATCGGCAACGGCTACATCGGCGACTTCCTGCACCGGCTGCGCGTCCAGGCATGGATGTTCGCCGTGCCCTACCTGCGTGGCGACGCCGATGTGCGGGACTGGCTGTGGAACGGCCACACCGAGCTCGTCACCGCGATCACGCACCGGGACCGCGAGGCCCTGCGCGCGGTGATCGACGACTACAACGGCCACGCGCTGAGCTGGGCCGACCGGCTGGCGGGCCCCCCGCCCGCCCCGGAGCGCGCCTGACCCCGGCCCGGCACCGGCCCCCCGCCCGCACCGCGCCCCGAGCCCGTCACGGGCGACCACTGTGCGCGGGGTGCCGCCCGCATTACGCTGTCCCGACCACCGCACGCCCCCGTTGGAGAGCGAGACTTCGTGGCCTGTGACCTGTGGCTGGTCCCCCTCGTCGATGTGCTGTGCCACAGCCCCGACAACCCCTTCGCCGAAGAGATAGCCGTCTACGACAAGGCCCTGGGTGAGGCGGGACTGCCGCCCGTCCCGGTCTACGCCTACATGCCGGGGCTGACCGGCGACGTGGCTCCCGTCGCGGGCTTCGACTACGACGCGCTGCACCTCCTGCGCCGCGCCTATCTGCTCCAGCTCAGCGGGCTCGCCGTCACCCCGGTCGACGCGCTGAGCGGGGACTACGAGCAGCTGTTGGAGATGTTCGAGCCGACGGCCAGGCAGTCGCACCTGGTGTGGCACTTCGACCACGCGGGGGCGTACGTGCCCCTCGACTTCCCCGCCCCGGTCTCCACCGACGACCTCATGGAGGCCGGCGGACCGCTCGGTTCGGCGCACGGGCTGCTGCGCGAGTTGGAGTTCGTCGCCCCGGGCATCGGCATCGACCCGGCGAACCCGCCGGCCGCCCCGCTGCCCCCGGCAGCGCCCACCGAACTGGAGGAGCCGGCGAGCGTCCCCTACGACGACAACCCCTTCGCCCGGGAACGCCACGTCTGGCTCGGCCTGCACGCCGCGGCCACCCGCAGCCTCGCCCAGGGATCGATGATCGTCTTCAGCTGACGCGGTCCGGCACCCACCGCCGGAGTCCCCGCACTGCCCGAGAGCGGTCAGCGCGGGGACTCCGGCGGCCGCTGCCGCGGCATGTTCGGCCGGCCCATCGACTGGAGCGGGAAGCGGCCGGGCGCGGTCCCCTGCTCCGGGCGCCCGCTTCCGGAACCGCCGGTGATCAGCGCCTGCATCCCCATCGGGGCGGGTCCGGCCCGGAATTCCACCATCCAGTCGGCGGTCTCCGACCGGACGAGCTCCGTGATGTCCTCGGAGAAGCGCCGCAGCACCCCCAGGCACCGCTCGGTCGCCTCGCTCGCCGTGCCCTCGGTCGGGCCGAGCACCTCCCGTACGCACTCCGACGACCAGTCGAACCGGAGCACCTGGAGCCGCCGCTGCACGGCCTGCGCGGTCGCGAGGTTCCTTATCCAGCCCGAGGTGAGGCCGAAGTACCGGTCGCACGCCATGCACGCGGCGCCCAGCAGCAGCGACAGATAGCCCCAGCCGGCCGCGTCGTGCAGCGCGCCCGTCAGGTCGAGCAGCGGCAGGGCGGCGCCCGCGACCACACCGGCGGCGGTGCCCATCCGCAGCGCCCTGGCCGCGCGCCGCTTCCACAGGCGGTCGTTCAGATACCAGTCGGCGGTGCGCAGGGCGTCCGCTTCCGCCCATCGGTACAGCTCGTCCAGCCGCTGGGACGGTTCGCCCCAGTCGCCCAGCGGGAACGGCTCCCCGGTCAGGTCACGGCCCCGGCCGCCGTGGCCCTCGGCGCCGGAGCCCGTACCGGAGGGAGCGGCCGCACCCGCCGGACCGGGCGTGCCGGACTTGCTGGGCGGCACTTCGGGCTGCATCTCCGGCTGACTCACCGGGGTACTCCTCTGCATGCTGCGTGGCGACGCGTGCTCTCGACCGCGTACTCGACGACGGGGCGGATCTCTGCTTCCTGGCTGCTCCATGCCCCTGGACGCGACGGGCAGTCCCCCATGCGTAACCATGCGTGACGGGGGGTGCGCGTGTACGTACCGGGACGCATGCCCTTCCTACCGCCGAATGGTGGGCCGCAGGGTCGAAATCGCGGTATTCCCGGGCACCTACGGCCTCTGGTCAGGTATAGGAGTCCCGGCACCGCTCTCTCGATCTCACTCGAAAGAGTTGCTCGTCGGCGGGTGGGGCGCGCCGCCCGGGGACCACGTAGGCTCGGCGTACCGAAACAATTGTCGTCGAAATGCCTGGAGTGACCGTGATTCCCGGTGGTGGTCAGCCCGATATGCAGCAGCTGCTGCAGCAGGCCCAGAAGATGCAGCAGGACCTCGCCCAGGCCCAGGAGGAGCTTGCCAGGACCGAGGTGGACGGCCAGGCGGGCGGCGGCCTGGTCAAGGCGACGGTCAACGGCTCGGGTGAGCTGCGCGGCCTCGTGATCGACCCGAAGGCGGTGGACCCGGAGGACACCGAGACCCTCGCGGACCTCGTCGTCGCGGCGGTCCAGGCGGCCAACGAGAACGCCCAGCAGCTCCAGCAGCAGAAGCTCGGCCCGCTGACCCAGGGCCTGGGCGGCGGCATGCCCGGCCTGCCGTTCTGACCGTCCGCATACCCAAGACCGTACGTACCCCCTACGGTACGTACCACGACTCAGCCGACTCAGCCAGGAAGGCGTTCCGTTGTACGAAGGCGTGGTTCAGGACCTCATCGACGAACTGGGCAGGCTGCCCGGCGTCGGTCCCAAGAGCGCGCAGCGGATCGCCTTCCACATCCTGCAGGCGGAGCCCACGGATGTGCGGCGCCTGGCCCACGCCCTCCTGGAGGTCAAGGACAAGGTCCGCTTCTGCGTGGTGTGCGGCAACGTGGCCCAGCAGGAGGAGTGCGGCATCTGCCGCGACCAGCGCCGCGACCGGTCGGTCATCTGCGTGGTCGAGGAGCCGAAGGACGTCGTCGCGATCGAGCGGACCCGTGAGTTCCGGGGCCGCTACCACGTGCTGGGCGGGGCGATCAGCCCCATCGAGGGCGTCGGCCCGGACGATCTGCGCATCCGCGAGCTGCTGGCCCGCCTCGCCGACGGTTCCATCACCGAACTGATCCTGGCGACCGACCCCAACCTGGAGGGCGAGGCGACCGCGACGTACCTGGCGCGGATGGTCAAGCCGATGGGCCTGCGCGTCACCCGGCTGGCCAGCGGTCTGCCGGTGGGCGGCGACTTGGAGTACGCGGACGAGGTCACCCTCGGCCGCGCCTTCGAGGGGAGGCGACTGCTGGATGTCTGACGCCCCGGCTCCCGTCCCCGCCTCTCACAGCGGCTTTACGTTCAGCGCGGTTATCTTCTACCCACCGTCTCCGACCGTGCCCACGGGAGGTCTCCTCGATGTCTGACGCCACGTTGAACACCGTCACGCAGGACCCCGGCGACTTCGCGGTCCAGATCGCCGACCAGATCAAGACGTTCATCGTCGCGGTCACCGAGGTGTCCAGGGTCGAGGAGCCGGAGGAGGCCGTTCCGGTCCTGCTCCTCCAGGTCTCCCAGCTCCTGCTGGCCGGCGGCCGGCTCGGCGCGTACGAGGACATCGTCCCCGACGAGCGCTACGAGCCGGACCTGGGCGCCGAGCCGGACGCGGACGGCCTGCGCGAGCGCTTCGCGGCCCTGCTGGAGCCGATCGACGTCTACTCCGAGGTCTTCGACCCGTACGAGCCCCGCAAGGCCCCGGTCGCCGCCCGCATCTCCGACGACCTGGCCGACCTCGTCACCGACCTGCGCCACGGCCTGGCCCACTACGAGGAGGGCCGCACCACCGAGGGACTGTGGTGGTGGCAGTTCTCCTACTTCTCCAACTGGGGCTCGACCGCCTCCGCCGCTCTGCGCGCCCTCCAGTCCCTCATCGCCCACATCCGCCTCAACCAGCCCCTCCAGGAGCTGGACGGCCTGGACACCGACCAGGACGCCGCCGACGACGACCTGGCCGAGGAGGCGGGCCGCGTCATGGTCGAGGAGATCGCGGGCCCGCTGGGGCTGCGGCCGGTGAAGTAGCGGGGCGGCTCTCGTCGCTGCGTGTGGGCTGGGCCACATAGGGGAATGCGTACGGGTTCGGTGGGCAGCAGCGCGGTACGAGCGGTTCGGAGCGACACGCCGATGATCACGTGGTGAGCGGGACATCTCAGCATGTGGTATCAGCGGGGCGTTTCCGGACTGCTCGTTAAACTGAGCCGACCGCAGTAATGGACTGAGCGAGGAGCGCACGTGGGCCTTGTCGTGCAGAAGTACGGAGGCTCCTCCGTAGCCGATGCCGAGGGCATCAAGCGGGTCGCCAAGCGAATCGTCGATGCCAAGAAGAACGGCAACCAGGTGGTTGTCGTGGTGTCAGCGATGGGCGACACGACGGACGAGCTGATCGATCTCGCCGAGCAGGTATCCCCGATACCGGCCGGGCGTGAGTTCGACATGCTGCTGACCGCGGGAGAGCGGATCTCCATGGCGCTGCTGGCCATGGCGATCAAAAACCTGGGCCACGAGGCCCAGTCGTTCACCGGCAGCCAGGCCGGCGTCATCACCGACTCGGTCCACAACAAAGCGCGCATCATCGATGTGACGCCGGGCCGTATCCGTACGGCGCTGGACGAGGGGAACATCGCGATCGTCGCGGGGTTCCAGGGTGTGTCCCATGACAAGAAGGACATCACCACCCTCGGCCGGGGCGGGTCCGACACCACAGCCGTCGCGCTCGCGGCCGCGCTGGACGCCGAGGTCTGCGAGATCTACACCGACGTGGACGGCGTCTTCACCGCCGACCCGCGGGTCGTGAAGAAGGCCCGTAAGATCGACTGGATCTCCTTCGAGGACATGCTGGAGCTGGCCGCGTCCGGTTCCAAGGTGCTGCTGCACCGGTGCGTCGAGTACGCACGCCGTTACAACATCCCGATCCACGTCCGCTCGTCCTTCTCCGGACTGCGAGGCACCTGGGTCAGCAACGAGCCGCAAGGGGACCAGAAGGTGGAGCACGCGATCATCTCCGGAGTCGCCCATGACGTCTCCGAGGCCAAGGTCACCGTCGTCGGCGTGCCCGACAAGCCGGGCGAGGCCGCCGCGATCTTCCGTACGATCGCGAATGCCGAGGTCAACATCGACATGGTGGTGCAGAACGTCTCCGCCGCCTCGACCGGCCTGACGGACATCTCTTTCACGCTCCCGAAGGCCGAGGGCCGCAAGGCCATCGACGCCCTGGAGCGCAACCGCGGCGTGATCGGCTTCGACTCGCTGCGCTACGACGACCAGATCGCCAAGATCTCCCTGGTCGGCGCGGGCATGAAGACCAACCCCGGTGTCACCGCGGGCTTCTTCGAGGCGCTTTCGGACGCCGGTGTGAACATCGAGCTGATCTCGACATCCGAGATCCGCATCTCGGTGGTCACCCGCGCCGACGACGTCAACGAGGCCGTGCGCGCCGTGCACACCGCCTTCGGCCTCGACAGCGACTCCGACGAGGCAGTCGTGTACGGGGGCACCGGCCGATGACCGTACGCCGCCCTTCGCTCGCGGTCGTCGGCGCGACCGGGGCGATCGGCGGCGTCATGCTCCAGATCCTCTCGCAGCACGCGGACATCTGGGGCGAGGTCAGACTCGTCGCCTCATCGCGCTCGGCCGGCCGCAAGCTGGTCGTGCGCGGTGAGGAGAGCGAGGTCCTCGAACTCACCGAGGACGTCTTCGACGGCATCGACGTGGCGCTCTTCCTGGTGCCCGCCGAGGTCTCCGCGCGCTGGGCCCCGCTCGCCGCGTCCAAGGGCGCCGTCGTCATCGACGACTCCACGGCGTTCCGTACGGACGGTGACGTTCCGCTCGTCGTGCCCGAGATCAACCCGCACGCGGTACGGATCAGGCCGCGCGGCATCGTCGCGAACCCGAACTGCACCACGCTGGCGCTGATCGTCGCGGTCGGCGCCCTGCACGCCGAATTCGGCCTGCGGGAGCTGGTCGTCTCGTCCTACCAGGCCGTCAGCGGCGCCGGACGCGACGGCGTCGCCGTGCTGCGGGAACAGCTGTCGATGGTGGCCGGCACCGAACTCGGTACGAAGCCCGGCGACGTACGACGCGTCGTGGGCGACACGCACGGCGGCCCGTTCGCCGCGCCGGTCGCGCTCAACGTCGTCCCGTGGGCCGGGACGGACGCCGGGGACGGCTGGTCGTCCGAGGAGCTGGCCATCCGCGACGAGTGCCGCAAGATCCTCGACCTGCCGAGCCTGCGCGTGTCGGCGACCTGCGTCTACGTACCCGTCGTCGCCACGCACTCGATGTCCGTGCACGCCCGCTTCGAGAACGACGTCGCGGTCGACCGGGCCCACGAGATCCTGGCGACCGCCCCCGGCGTGGTGCTGTACGACAGCCCGGGCGCCGGTGACTTCCCCACCCCGTCCGACGTGGTGGGGACCGACCCGACCTGGGTCGGCCGGGTCCGGCGCTCCCTGGACGACCCCCGGGGGCTGGAACTCTTCGTCTGCGGCGACAATCTCCGCAAGGGCGCGGCGCTGAACGTGGCCCAGATCGCGGAGTCGGTGGCGGCCGAATTCCCCCGGTCCTGACGGAAGACGATCATCGTGTTCCGATCGAACCTGTTTTGTACGTTCTGTGGACGGCCTGTGAGCAACTCGCTGGTCTGAACCTCTTGAGCTGGGGAGTCGCCGTGACAGACGATGACCTTTCGGTTCGTGCAACCGCGGGTCGGGCGCCAGGCGTCTAAGCGGTCACTTCTTGCGCGGCGGGGCGCATGTGCGGGGCATCTGGGGAAGAGCGGGTACGTATGAAGGCATATCGCAGGGCCTCAAACGCGGTGCCGTATGCGTACAACCCTGACGGGGGGAAGCGTGTCCAACTGGCGTGGCAGAGGTTCTCGATATCACAGTGGTGGGCCCCTTGCGCGGCGCTTCGGTGCGACCGCTCCGACGGGCCCGTACAACCGGCGGCATGCCGGTGATCGCGCCCATGCCCGCCGCGCGTCGGACGGGGCTGCCGACGCAGCGCGAGGGCGCTGAGGAGGGCGTGGCAGCCGGAACCACCGTCGACCATCTCACCGAGACCTACCGCGCCCACTACCGTTCGCTGCTCGGCCTCGCGGCCCTGCTGCTGGACGACACGGCGTCCTGCGAGGACGTCGTGCAGGAGGCGTTCATCCGCGTGCACTCGGCGCGCAACCGGGTCCGGGAGCCCGAGAAGACCCTCGCGTACCTGCGCCAGACCGTCGTCAACCTCTCCCGCTCCGCGCTGCGCCGCCGCATCCTCGGGCTGAAGCTGCTCTCCAAGCCCATGCCGGACATGGCGAGCGCCGAGGAGGGCGCGTACGACCAGCTGGAGCGGGACGCGCTGATCAAGGCGATGCGGGGTCTGCAGCGGCGTCAGCGCGAGGTGCTGGTCCTGCGCTACTTCGCGGACATGACCGAGGCTCAGGTCGCCGAGACGCTGGGGATATCCCTGGGCTCGGTGAAGGCGTACGGGTCCCGGGGCATCGCGGCACTGCGCGTGGTGATGGAGGCGCAGGCATGAGCCGGCGCGGCGACCACCACGATCACGACCATGAACAGGACCTGCGGCCCCGGGGCGGGAGCGGACCCGGGCGCAGTTCCTCGCGCGGACTGCCGACAGACCGGACTGGAAGCGGAACTGTGAACCACGGGCCGGAGAACGCCCCGCACGCGGGCCGCGACGAGGGACCGGACGCGCGTACCTCCGGGGACATGGCCGCCGGTGACGGCGAGGCCGCTCGCTTCGCGACCCCGGCCGATCTCTTCGGCGGTGGTGGTCCCTTCGGCGGCGGCCCCTCGGGCGGTGGCTCGTTCGGTTTCGGCGAAGGCGAAGACGACGGCGTCGACGAGGACGCGCTGCGCCGGATGATGCACGGCGTCGTGCAGGGCCTGGAGCCCAGCGAGGGCAGCCTCGACCGCCTGTACCGCGCGGTGCCCGCCCGGCGCGCCCGGCGGCGGCAGGCCCTCGTCGGTGTGGCGGCCGCGGCACTGCTCATCGGTACGGCGATCCCCGCCTTCGTCCACGTCGCCAACTCGAAGGGCTCCAGCACGGCGAGCCCCGCCATCGCCGGCCACGGCGAACAGGCGCAGGGCGGCAACGGCGACGCCCCCGGCGCGGACTCCGGCAACGGGAGCGGCGGCGACGGCGGCGACGGCCGGCACAACGGCGGCCAGGGCCTCCCGCGGAGCACCGCGAGCCCGTCCGACAGCAGCGGCCAGGGCATGGACGGCGACGCGACCGGTGCCTCCGCCGACCCGACGGTGAGCACGGAGGGCGTCATGCCCGCGTGCGACCCGGGGCAACTCGGCGTCAAGTCGGCCAGGACCGGCGCCGCCGGGGCCGACGGCACGGTGTACGGGGCCTTCCGCATCGCCAACGTGTCCAGCGAGGACTGCTCGGTGAGCAGCGGCGGCACCGTGGGCTTCGAGGCGATGGGCGCGGCCGACCCGGCCCGGATCGAGGTCGTCCGGCACACCGAGGGCGACCCGGCGTCCGGTCTGCCCGACCCCTCGACCGAGGAGGCCACCGTCCTGCTGAAGCCGGACATGGTCTACGAGGTGCAGTTCGCCTGGGTCCCCAAGGACACCTGCCCGTCCACCGGCGGCTCGCCCACCCCCACCCCGACGGACGGCGCGGCGGGCAGCGGCAACGGCGGCACGGCCGGGTCCGCCGCGGGCAGCGGGACCGAGGAGAACGAAGCGGGTACGGAGACCCAGTTCGGCACCGCGGACGGCGGCGGTGCCGCGCAGGGCAGCATCTCCGTGCAGCACACCCCGGAGCCCGGGGCCCCGGTCGCCGCGACCAAGATCGACAACGCGTGCGCGGGCACGATCTATCGGACCGGCGTCCTGGAACCTTCGTCGTAGGGGCATAGGGGCGGGGCGTGGGGGCGTAGGGAAGTAGGGGCGTAAGGCAGGCGGGGACCCCGCACGGGGCGGCCGGCCTCGCGTCCTCGGCATCCGCCCGGTCCTCCCCGGCTCACGCCTCGGAAGGGGCCTCCGCGTCAGGCACCAGGCCCAGCTCCAGGTCCCTGGCGGCCTCGGCCTCGCGCCGCAGCAGCCGGAACCACATGAAGACGACGAACGCGGCGAAGACGAACCACTCACCCGTGTATCCGAGGTTCTGGAACGCCTTCAGGTCGAGCCCGCCGCCCTCCGGCACGGTGGCCGGTACGGGGCGCAGGGCGGTCGCACCGCTCCGCGCGGTGCCGCCCGCCGCGCCCGCGGACGCACCCGAGGTCCCGGAGGCGCCCGAGCCGCCGGTGTCGCTCGTCTGCAGCGTCACCCACGCGTCGTACACGTCGTACGGCACGAGGTTGACCAGCGACGCCGCGCTGATGATGCCCACCTGGCCCTCGGGCAGCCCGCCCGCCGCGTTGACCCCCGCGGTGCCCGCGCTCTCCGATGCCTGGAGGTCGCCGGTCACCGTGACCCGCCCGGCCGGTGCGGCCGGTACCGGTGTCTGCCCCGCCTTCCCGGGCAGCCAGCCGCGCACCACCGGAAGCGCCTTGCCGCTGTCGGTCCGCAGCATGTCCAGGACGTAGAAGCCCTGCCGGTCGTCCAGCTTCCGGCCGGGCACCAGGAAGCGGTCCGCGTACCGGCCGGTCGCGGTGGCGGGCCGGCCGGAGGTCTCCGTGTCGACGGGCAGCAGCGCGTCGAGCGGCTTGGCGGCCCGGGTGCCCGGCGCGGGCTGCTTCTCGGCGGCCTCGTGCGTGTGCACGCGGTCCTCGAAGCGGCCGAGCTGCCAGGTGCCCATGAACACGCAGAACGGGATGGCCAGCACGACGAAGAGGTTGATCCCCCACCATCGCGGGGTCAGCAGGAACCGGTACACCCCTCCACGGTACGGTCCCCGCTCCGGCCGGCCGGAGCGGGGGCACCCGAAAAGCCGCCCCTTATCCCGGCCCTACGCGTCGCCGACCGCCTCCCCCCGGCCGGGCCCACCGGAGCCCCCGGAGCCGGCCGGGTCCGCCGTGCCGACCACCGGGCCGCCGGGCCCGGCGGGCGAGATCCCCGCCAGGTGGCGCTGCGCGAAGTCGAGCTCCAGCCGGACCTGTTTGATCCGCTCCTCCACGACCAGCGAACCGTGCCCCGCGTCGTACCGGTAGACCTCGTGCACCGCGTCGCGGGCCTTCAGCCGGTCCACGTAGTTCTCCACCTGGCGGATCGGGCAGCGCGGATCGTTGACGCCCGCCGAGATGTAGACGGGGGCCCGCACGGCGTCGACGTACGTCAGGGGCGACGATGCCTCGAACCGCTCGGGCACCTCTTCCGGTGTCCCGCCCAGCAGCGTGCGGTCCATCGCCTTCAGGGCCTCCATCTCGTCGTGGTACGCCGTGACGTAGTCCGCGACGGGGACCGCCGCCAGGCCGAGGGCCCAGTCGCCCGGCTGCGTACCGAGACCGAGCAGGGTCAGATAGCCGCCCCAGGAGCCGCCGGCCAGGACCAGCTTCGCCGGGTCCGCGAGGCCGGACTTCACCGCCCACTCCCGGACCGCCCCGATGTCCTCCAGCTCGATCAGCCCGACCCTGTGCTTCAGCGCGTCCGTCCACGCCCGTCCGTAGCCGGTCGAGCCGCGGTAGTTGACCCGGACGACCGCGTACCCGTGGTCCACCCAGGCGGCGGGCCCGGCCGCGAAGGCGTCGCTGTCGTGCCAGGTGGGGCCCCCGTGGATCTCGAAGACCGTCGGGAACGGCCCCTCGGCCGGGGCCGCCGGGCGTTGGACGAGCGCGTGGATCCGGCCGCCCGGGCCGTCCACCCACACGTCCTGGACCGGCACGGACTCCGGCGCCTTGGCCCCCGGCGGGTCGAGCACCACCGCACCGGTCGTGGAGCGGACGACGGGCGGCTCGGCCGCCGACGACCACAGGTACTCCACCGTCCCGTCCGGCCGGGCCGTGGCGCCCGAGACCGTGCCGGTGGGCGTCTCCACCCGTACCAGCGCGCCACCGGCCGCGGCGGGCTCGTACCGCCACAGCTCGCTGCGGGCCTCGAAGCCGTGCTCGATGAGCAGCGCGGAGCCGTCCGGATACCACTCGGCGCCCACATCGCCCGGCAGGTCGATCGCCAGGTCCGTCTCCGTGCCCGCCACCGGGTCCCAGATCATCGGCTCCCAGCGCCCGCGCCTCTGGTGCCCGACCAGCAGCCGGGTGTCCCCGTCGACCGGTGCGAAGCCGAGGACCGCGAGGCCCAGCTCCTTCGTACCGCCCTCGGTGTCGTCCAGCTCCGCGACGGTCGTACCGTCCGGCCGCACCACGCGCAGCGCGGAGTGCATCGCGTCCCCGTGCTCCGTGTGCTCCAGGGCGATCAGCGTCCCGTCGTGCGACAGGTCGCCGACCCCCGCCGACTCGCGGTGGCGGTAGATCTCCACCGGGGCCGCGCCGGGCCGTACGACGTGGACCGTCGTGCCGTCCTCGTCCGTCGAACGGCCGATCACCGCCGTGTTGTCGCGGCCGATCGCGAGACCGGCCGGGTAGGACGCTTCGAGGCCGGGCGCGGCGGGCTCGACCTCCACGTCCACACCGCCGTGGAACGGCCGGCGCATCCACACCCCGAACTCGTCCCCGTCGGTGTCGTTGAACCACCACACGGCCTCGCCGTCCGGCGTCAGCACGCCGTCCGTCGTCCCGTTCAGCCGGTCGGTCACCTGGCGCTGCTCTCCGGTGGCCCGGTCCCAGGTATACAGCTCATAGGTCCCCGTCGCATTGGAGACGAACAACGCGCGGTCCGGCGCGTCCTCGGCCCAGTCGGGCAGTGACACCCTGGGAGCCCGGAAACGCTGCTCCCACGGCGGGACGGATGCGGTCGTCGACGAACCAGTGGCCTCAGTCATGACCCCATTCTGCGTCGGACGGCCGACAATCCGTTCGCTTCGTCCGCAGCCTGTGGATAACCTCGCGGGATGTCCACCGCTCCGATACCTCCCGTACCTCCCGACTGGCGCGAGGCCAACCGCAGGATGTGGGATGAGCGTGTGCCCATCCACGCAGGCAGTGACTTCTACGACCTCGACTCCTTCCGCGCGGGCAAGGACGCCCTCCGGCCCTTCGAGGTGGCCGAGGTCGGCGACGTGACGGGCCGGACTCTGCTGCACCTTCAGTGCCACATCGGCCTCGACACGCTGTCCTGGGCACGGCGCGGCGCCGCTCAGGTCGTCGGCCTGGACTTCTCGGAACCGGCCGTCGAGACCGCCCGCTCCCTCGCCGAGGACCTGGGATTCGGCCCCGACCGCGCGGCGTTCGTCGCCGCCGACGTGTACGACGCGGCCCAGGCGGTCCCCGACTCCACGTACGACATCGTGTACACGGGCGTCGGCGCGCTGAACTGGCTGCCCGACATCGACCGCTGGGCCGAGACGGCGGCCTCGCTGGTCGCGCCCGGCGGCTTCCTCTACCTGGCGGAGTTCCATCCGCTCACGGACTGCCTCGACGACGAGACGGGTTCGCGGATCGTGCACGACTACTTCAGCCGCGAGGCATGGGTGGACGAGACGCCGGGTACGTACGCGGACTTCGACGCGCCGACCGTCCACAACCGCAGCGTCGAGTGGCAGCACCCGGTGGGCAGCGTGGTGTCCGCGCTGGCCGCGGCGGGCCTGCGGATCGAGTTCCTCCACGAGCACGACGCGTCGCTCTTCGCGCGTTTCCCCGTGCTCAAACGAGGCTCGGACGACTTCTACCGCTACCCGCCGGACCGCCCCCGCATTCCGCTCATGTACTCGCTCAGGGCGGCGCGCCCCGCATGACAGAGGCGCGGCGGCGCCCCGGACGGAACCGGAACGCCACCGCACCTCTTCTGCCTGTGCTGCTTCCTGCCCTACGCCGCTGAGCGGAACGCGGGCAGATAGCCGCCCGACTGCCCCTCGGGCTTGGGGTGGTACGAGTTGCTGACGGGGATCGAGACGCTGTGCAGCCACGGGTCACCGGAGCACAGCTCGTGCCCGGTGAACTCGTCCGCGACCCCGGAGAAGGTGAACCCGGCGTTCGCGGCCTGCTTGGCGATGACGCCGTTCAGCACGTCTGACGCATTGTTGACGGCTGTGCGTTCCTTGTCGGAGAGCCCGGCGACGCAGCTTCCGCCGATCTCGTAGAAGCGGGGATAGCCCAGCACCACGACGTGGGCCTGCGGGGCCCGGGAGCTGGTACGAGGCCCAGGATCTGGCCGCCTCGACCATGCAGAACTACAAGCGCCACATCGAGGAGCACCTCCTCCCCGACTTCGAGGACCATGCGCTCGCCGGCATCCTGCGCTCGGACGTCGACCGGTGGGAGAAGAAGGAGAGGGCGCTGTACGCGGCCTCCAGCGTCAAGACCTGGCGCTCCACGTTCCACCTGATATTCGAGGACGCGATCGACGAAGGGCTGATCACGTCGAACCCGGCGACCAGGCGACGTGGGCGGGGAAAGCGCGCGGGCCGCTCCCGTGACAGAGGCCCGGAGAAGGTCGTCACCGATCCGCTGGGCATCCTGCTCACCGCCGAACGGGCAGCCCTGCTGTCCGGCCGCGACGACGAGTTCGTCGGCGTGGTCCTCAAGGGGTACACCGGCATGCGCTGGGGCGAAGTCGTCGGCCTGGAGACCGAGTTCGTCCGCGCCGGATCCGTCCGTGTCGAGTGGCAGCTCTACGAGCTCGACTCGGGTGAGATGGTGCGCTGCCCGCCCAAGGACGACAGCTATCGCACCCTCGACTCGATGGACTGGCTGTCCGCCCTGGTCGCCAACCACGTCGCCCGCACGAAGCCGACGCCCTGCCCCTGTCACGGCAGGACCTACGTCTTCCGTGGCCAGGGCGCGGCTCGTACCGGAGGGCACCAGGGAGCGAAACTCGTCGACGTCGCACGCCGGGCCGAGGTCTCCACGGGGACGGTGTCCAACGTCCTCAACCACCCTGACCGCGTCGCCGAGGCCACCCGCACACGGGTGGAGAGGGCCGTCAACGACCTCGGGTTCGTGCGTGGCGGAGTTGTGGCGGAACATGCGGCTCACTGGCGCAGGACCGGCTTCGGGACCTGGCTGTTCACCCCGGCGGTGTCAGGCTGGTACCCGAAGAAAGCCCCGCAGGAGGCGCGCCCCGTTCCTCTGCTCGGCGAGCCGTGGCCCGGCGTCCCAGTACAGGGGCGCGGCGCCAGCAACCGGGCCGACGCCTGCTGGCTCCCGATCGCGAGGGGCCTCACGCCCCATGGCCTGCGCCACACCCATCGAACCGTGATGGAAGACCTCGGTACCGAGAAGGTCCTCATGGACCAGCGCATGGGCCACATCGACGGCTCCGTATCGGCGCGCTATGCCCACGTCACCCCGGGCATGCGCATGCGGCTCATGGCCGGGATGACAGAGCAGTGGGAGTCGGCCCTCGACGCCCGGCCGGCCATGTGCGCCGCATCTCCCGTGCGGGCACTCGACGACCTTCTGCGACTGCGCGGGTAGTTACGGGCCGACATGACGACCGTACGGCGAGGGCGCCGAGGGCTGCAGTTCGAAAAGCTGCGGACCCACTGAGCAGGGGCCTCCCCCTCCTGATCTTGCGAATGTCGCGGTTAGGCGGTGCGCGGAAGGCTGAGCCGGCGGAGGAAGGGGCCACGGAGAGGCCGTGTTCTGCCAGCAGCCCTGCCGTCCAGGGCCACTGACTTCGTGGCATTCATCCCCGATCAGCCAAGGAGCGCCACACTCGCGAGGGTGGGCGGCTTGACCGGACAGATGGGGGCCGCGTGACGATGCGCCGAAACGCCAGCTGAGCGGAGCGACTTGGGAGAGTCGTCCCGCCGGAGATTCTCTGCTTCCGGGGTGCGGCCTCCGTGCCACCCTGCAGCCCCATGACTGCAAGCTCACGTGACCATCAGGGCCATGAACACCCGTGGACGTCAGGTGCCGACGATCACGCTCTTGAGGAAGGTCGAGTCGCACTTCGAGCACTTCAGGCGATTGGTGCTGGTCGGATGTAGCGTCTGGGTACCGCAAACCGGACACTTGTGACCCTTGGGCATCTCACTACTCCTAATATCAGATGGGTGCGCTTCGCGCGATAACCGCGAGAGTACGCGCGTCCTGCACTATTAACCGCGTTTCGGCCTAATCATTGAGAATCTGCTGGAAGCTGATATGTAGCCGCATCAACGCAGGTCAACGTCCTGATGCTGGGCCTGTGGGCGGACGCTACTGACGCAGCATCAGGTCCTGATGAGGGGTAGAACACGTGCTGACCTGGTCGTACAGCTCCTGGATCAGATGCGGTAATAGCTGGGCTTGGGCTCGGCAATGCCCATGCATCGCCGAGTCGTGGGCCACGCGGGCCCTGTGGCCCCGGCCTTGGGCCAAGGTCCCTCGCCCGTCCGGGACTAGCTTGGCCGCCCTCTTCGAGCGTGCTGTGTGTCTTCCATCGCGGCGAGAGCTGGGTGGGCAGGGCTACGCGGAGGGGGTGTGGCTGTCCGGCCGTCGATGGTGAAGAGATGCTCCACGGTGCCCCATCGTGCGCCGGACGCCCAGAGCGTACGTGGCGGGGCACCCCTCCAGACACTCGGCTCAGCTGCGCGCACCGCTCACAGAATGAAGCCCACGCGGGCTTCGAAACTGTCATGCTCCGCTGAGCCGAATGAACGTTCCGCACTCTGGAGGAGTCACGTGGCAATCCGTAAGAGCATGGAGGAGGTCCTCGTGGTCGCCGGGCAGCGCGAGGAGTGGCTTACCCGTTGCGAACAGGGCCTCATTGCCGCAGGGTTCAAGGACGTGCGGACACTCGCAGACCTCGGGCAGGTGACGGGCACGTACAGAAAGTTCCCCACCTGGGGCGAGCTCACGATCACGGTCGTCCCGGGCGCTCAGTCGGGATACATACGACTGACGCTTCACTCGACCGCCGCAGTCGACAACATCTACGCCATTTTCTCCAGCCCGAACAAGAAGGTTCTCGAGGCTGCGAAGGCCGGTTTCGCGTGAGCGCAGCACCGTCCGGAACTCGGAGTTGCGGCGTGGTCGGAACAGCCGTTGCGGATCAGCCCGTGGGCCAGAATTTGGGTGCGTCCGCCTGAGGGTCGACGGTGCGGACACGGGTGGCGCGAGTTGGGTCGACAGAGGTGAGGGAGACCAGACGTTGGCCGTCTGCGACCGATAGCTCGGCCAGAGCGTGGGGGAGACCCGCGCAAACCGTGGCGATGGCCGAGCCGAGGCCGACCAGCCCGCCGTGCTTGTTGTTCTGGCGGTACTCGATCCGATGGAGCCCGGATGCGGCGATCGCCGCGACTTCAAGGTGCCGGCTCATCTGTTTGGTGTCGTTGGTGAGGACCGCGTCGAAGCCTTCAGCGCGGGCCTTCTCGAACAGCTCGATGTCTTTGGTGCCAGCCCATCCGGGCAGGTCATGCACGTGCAGGACGTCATGAGCTTTGAGGAGGATGCGGACGATGTCGGCCATAGGGCGCGGCACGTTCTCGTCGAGCAGCAGTTTCAAGCGGCGCCTCGGCTCGCACCTGCGCCTGCACCGGTTGACGTTCCGGTGTAGCTGTCGACGTAATCGGTGAAGTCGGTTGCTTCGAGTGCTGCTCCGGCACTGACCCCGGGGAAGAAATCGGCGATCTGCTCCGGCGGAATTCCATCTCGGATCAGGGCTGCGACCTCGGCTGCGGGGACGCGGGTGCCACGGATCACCGGCTCACCGCCGCGTACGGATGGATCCACGGCGACATCTGGGCGGGGAGACAGCAGGTCGGGAATGTGCCGGCCGTTCCGATAGAACGGGGCAAGGACATCGACGAGCTGGTGGATGACGAGGTTGCTTTTGCCACCCTTGCGGCCGATCAGGTCGACGGCATGATCAGGGTCGGCCAGGTACACCGTGCCCCCGTCGGTGACGAGCTGGTAGGCCGAGAGGTGCTCTCGCTCGCCCAGATCGTCCCTGAGGGAGTCCACTGCGCGACGGATCCGCTGCAGCGAGGTCTCCTGCCGGAGGCGCACGCAGGTTCGCAGCGCAACGACATCTCGGAAGGAGTACAGGATCGGCCGTATAGCCGAGATCTCCGGGATGAGGACGGCGCCTCCCGCCCCTGAGGCGTGACGCCAGTGAGAGAGCTGGGCCATCGTCGCGCCGGACAGCGCCGCTGCGAGCTTCGGTTCGTACGACATGAACCCTCCTCTCTGTGCCTACCCGTATGAGCGCGACCGTACTGCATTCTCTGTCGAGGCCCCGCTCAGTGCGACCCTTCGAGGCAGGGGAGCCTGAACGTCTTGCTGCGCGGCGGCGCCCCTGCAGCGCCGGGATCTGGGGAGCCGCCTCCCGCACTTGGCTCCCAAACGGCTCCCAAGACGCCCCCAGGAACGAGTCAGGGGCCTGATCCACTTAGTGGATCAGGCCCCTGACCTGGTGTTTCAGCTGTCGGGGTGGCGGGATTTGAACCCACGACCTCTTCGTCCCGAACGAAGCGCGCTGCCAAGCTGCGCTACACCCCGATCGCCGCCGGTCTCCCGGCGACATCGATTACTTTAGCCCACCGGCGCCCGGAGACGAAATCCGGTTTTTGTCGCGATCGGTCGGTGCGGCGTGGATCACGCCTCCCGGGGCGTCAGTGTCAGCAAAGTGGCCTCCGGGGGGCAGGCGACGCGGACCGGGGCGTAGCGGCTGGTGCCGCAGCCGGCCGAGACGTGGAGGTAGGCGCGGTTGCCGTGGGCGTAGTGGGTGGAGAGGCCCTTGACGCGGTCCGTATCCAGGTCGCAGTTGGTGACCAGGGCTCCGTAGAAGGGGATGCAGACCTGGCCGCCGTGGGTGTGACCGGCCAGGATCAGGGGGTAACCGTCCGTGGTGAAGGCGTCGAGCGAGCGCAGGTAGGGGGCGTGGACGACGCCGATCGAGAGGTCGGCGCCCGTCTCGGGACCGCCCGCGACCTCGGCGTAGCGGTCGCGCTTGATGTGGGGGTCGTCCAGGCCGGTGAAGGCGAGCTCCAGGCCGTCGAGCTTGAGGCGGCCGCGCGTGTTGGACAGGTTCAGCCAGCCCGCCTCGTCGAAGGCGTCACGCATCGGCTCCCACGGGTTGTGGACGACGCCGACCGCCGGGGCGTTGCCGTTGAGGCCGTGCTTGCCCGACGCCTTCTCGAAGAGGTAGCGGACCGGGTTGCGGAGCTTGGGGCCGTAGTAGTCGTTGGAGCCGAAGACGTACACCCCCGGGAACTCCATCAGCGGGCCGAGCGCGTCCAGCAGCTCCGGCACGGCTTCGGGGTCGGAGAGGTTGTCGCCGGTGTTCACGACGAAGTCCGGGCGCAGCCCGGCCAGCGACTGGAGCCAGGCGCGCTTCTTGCGCTGGCCGCTGACCATGTGCACGTCGGAGACCTGGAGGACGCGCAGCGGGCGCGCCCCCTGGGGGAGCACCGGGATCGTCACCCTGCGCAGACGGAACGAGCGGACCTCGAAGCCTGCCGCGTAGGCGAGACCGGCGACGCCGGCCGCGGCGGTGACCGCCGTGATTTTCAGGGGTACTCCGTAGCGTGCGCGCATGCGCCCATCGTTGCAGACGACGCGGGCCCGCAGGAAAACAGGCGGGCACAGTGCGCCCCGCACCTGCCACAATCACCCCATGACCACGCTCAAGTCCAAGCTCAAGGAAGACCTCACCACGGCCATGAAGGCGCGTGACGAGCTGACCTCGTCCACGCTCCGGCTGACCCTCACCGCGATCACCAAGGAGGAGGTCGGGGGCAAGACCGCCCGCGAACTCTCCGACGACGAGGTGCAGAAGGTGATCGCCAAGGAGGCCAAGAAGCGCCGCGAGGCGGCCGATGCCTTCGCCAAGGGCGGCCGGACCGAGCAGGCCGAGCGGGAGAAGGAGGAGGGCGAGCTGCTCGAGACGTACCTCCCGCAGCAGTTGAGCGACGAGGAGCTGGCCGCGATCGTGGCGTCCGCCGTCGACGAGGCGAAGGCCGCCGGGGCCGAGGGGCCGCGTGCGATGGGCGCCGTCATGAAGATCGTCAACCCGAAGGTCGCGGGCCGCGCCGACGGCGGACGGGTGGCCGCCGCGGTGAAGAGGCTCCTCGCGGGCTGAGGCCGGCGGGCGGGGTCACCCGCGGATACGCGCACGGCGATACGAAGGAGGGGCGCCCCGGTTCGTTCCGGGGCGCCCCTCCTTCGTATCACTGTCCGCGGCGGCTCAGGGGCCGTTCATGCCGCCGTCGTTCTGGCCGCGGCCGTGGCCGTGGCCGTTGTTCCCGCCGGTCAGGTCCGGCGGGATGCTGATGCCGGGGAACGGGTTGTTGTCGTCGTCACCGGGCTTGTTGTCGTCGCCCGGCTTGTTCTTGTCCTGGTCCTTGTTCTTGTCCTTCTCTTCCTTCTGCTTCGCCCGCGGTACGTCGACCGGGTGGAAGGCCGGTGTCTCGGAGGAGCTGAGGGAGCCGGTCATCGCCGTACGCCATATCGGGCCGGGGAGGCAGCCACCGCAGACCTTGTCGTAGTACTGGCCACCGATGACGATGTCGGTCATTTGTTCCTGCTTGGCGCCGTCGCTGCCGACCCACACCGCCGTGGACAGGTTGGGCGTGTATCCGACGAACCAGACGTTCTTGCGCTCGTCGGTGGTACCGGTCTTGCCCGCGTTGTCACGGTCGCTGAGGCCGGCCTGCGTACCGGTGCCGTCCTCGACGACACCCTTCAGCATCTGGTTGATCGTGTCGGCCGTGTGCTCGCTCATGGCCCGGTTGCAGCTCGTCTTCGGCACGTCCATCTTCTTGCCGTCCGGCTTGGTCACCGAGAGGAGCGCGACCGGAGTGCAGTACGTGCCGCGGTTGGCGAAGGTGGCGTACACCGAGGCCATGGCCAGGGGCGTCGACTCCTGGCTGCCGAGGGTGGTGGTGGGGATCTGCAGCAGCTTCTTGTTGTCGCCGCGGTCGTAGCCGACCTTCTTCGCCATCGCGAGCGTCTCGCAGAGGCCGGCCTTCTGCTCCAGCTTGGCGAAGTAGGTGTTGATCGACTTGCCCAGCGCGCTGGTCATGTCGAACATGCCCTTTTCCGACTCCGTCTCGTTCTCCACGTCCCACGGCTTGTCGTCCGCGGGTCCGCCTTCACACGTGCGGAAGGCGTCGGCGGGCAGCGTTATCGAGGAAGGAGTGTCGAAACTCTGCGCCGGGCTGATCCCCTTCTCCAGCGCCGCCGCCGCGGTGATCGGCTTGAAGGTCGACCCCACCTGGAAGCCGGCGTAGCTGCCGCCCATCTTGTGGTCGACGGAGAGGTTCAGCACGGTCTGGTGCTTGGCCGCGTCGAGACCGTACGGCCTGGACTGGGCCATCGCCAGGATCTGCCCGGTGCCGGGCTGGACCTGGACGAGCGCGGCCGCGACCTTGTCGTCCTTGTTGACCCGGGAGGTGGCCGCCTGGTTGGACGCGGCCTGCGACCGGGGGTCCAGGGTCGTCTTGATGGTCAGTCCGCCGGTCGCCCAGAGCTTGGCGCGGTCCTTCGAGGTCTTGCCGAAGGCCAGGTCGCTCGTGACGATCTGGCGTACGTAGTCGCAGAAGAAACCGGCACCGCTGACGGCGGTGATGCAGCCGTTCTGCGGGCGCTTGACCTTCAGCTTGATCGGGGTGTCCTTGGCCTTGTCGGCCTGCTTCTGCGAGATCTTCCCGACGTCCGCCATCCGCTGGAGCACGGTGTTGCGGCGCTTGGTCGCTTCCTCCGTGTCGTTGATGGGGTCGTAGCGGCTGGGCGACTGCACGATCCCGGCCAGCAGCGCCGCCTCCTCCAGCTTCAGGTCCTTCGCGGACTTGGAGAAGTAGCGCTGGGAGGCCGCCTCGACGCCGTACGCCTGCTGACCGAAGAAGGTGATGTTGAGGTAGTTCTCCAGGATCTTCCTCTTGCCGAGCTCTTCCTCGACCTGGATCGCGTACTTCAGCTCCTGGACCTTGCGGCCCAGCGTCTGCTGGGTGGCCTCGGCGACCTTGGCCGGGTCGTCGCCCGCCTCCTCGACGAAGACGTTCTTCACGTACTGCTGGGTGAGGGTCGACGCGCCCTGCGCGGTCCCGCCCGCCTGTACGTTGCTGTTCATCGCGCGCAGGATGCCCTTGAGGTCGACCGCGCCGTGCTCGTAGAAGCGGGCGTCCTCGATAGCGATGATCGCGTTCTGCATGTACGGGGAGATGCTCGTGAGCGGCACCACCGTGCGGTCGCGTGAGTAGACCGTGGCGATCAGGCCGCCCTTGTTGTCCAGGATCTTGGTGCGCTGGCTCAGCGGCGGAGTCTTCAGGTTGGCCGGGATCTCGTCGAACCCGTCGACCGTCCCCTTGGCGGCGAGGCCCAGTGCTCCGGCGGCCGGCAGCGCGATGCCCGCCAGAACGACTCCCGAGAGTGCGGCGACACCGAGGAACTTGGCGGCCTGCTGGGTCGTCGTGAGACCCCCGCCCGAGCGCTTCTTTGGCATGGGGGCAGCCTACGTTCTCATTCGCCGGACACACGTATATGCCTTGGCCTAAGCTGCTCTCAACTGTCACAGCAGCCCGGTTCCGTATCAACCCCCGTGCACGATCCGGCCACACGCTCCGGCGCTCCCGAATTCGCCTCGTGTGTCACCGAACGTCCGTTGTGGTTCTGGTGAACTGTCCCGATTTTGACGGGATAGTCGCGCATGTCCTCACCTCACTCCCCTGGGTGATCTGCCGCATACGCATAGTCCGTTCGGGCCATTCAAGATTGGGCCCGAAGGGGGTGTTGTGCTGTCGCCACCTTCCGTAACGTCCTCAACTGGCAGCGGGTGAATATGCCGCTGCCGCCGTGGGGGAGCCTCGATTCGGGAGAGGACGGCGCCGGGATGGGCTGGGTAACCGACTGGAGTGCGCAGGCAGCCTGCCGCACTACTGATCCGGATGAACTGTTCGTACAAGGGGCAGCGCAGAACAGGGCCAAGGCGGTGTGCACCGGATGCCCGGTGCGGACCGAGTGCCTGGCCGACGCGCTGGACAACCGCGTCGAGTTCGGCGTGTGGGGCGGGATGACCGAGCGGGAACGCCGCGCGTTGCTGCGCAGGCGTCCGACCGTGACGTCCTGGCGCCGGCTGCTGGAGACCGCCCGCAGTGAGTACGAGCGGTCCACGGGCATCCTGCCCGTGGCGATCGGGCTGGAGGACGACGAGCTGCACGAGACGTTCGCCGCCGTGGGATAGACCGGCGGTAGTACGTACGGCTTACGAGTACGAGGGGCTAGGCAGCTCCGGCCGGGGAGGAGCCGGTCGCGAGCCGGTCCCCGATGGCTCGCAGCCCCGAGAGGTCATGGACGTCTCCGGGCAGCGCGGCCACGGCGGTCACGGCCACCTCGGGGTGCAGCGCGGTGAAGCGGTCGCGGGTGTCCTGTTCGCGCGCGACCATCTGCATCCGTTCGGCGTGCAGACGCAGCAGGGCTGCCGTGAGTTCTTCGGTCGTGACATCCGGTGTGACCTCTGTGATGGCGTCTGCCGTGACGTCGGTTTCGGGCGTGGCGTCCGCCTCGGCCTCGGGGGTGCCGGCTCCGGCGGTGTCAGGGGGCGGTGCGGACCCGGCCGCGGGGGAGTCGGCGGGCTCACGAAGTCCAGCCTTCCCGGCCGTCTGATCCACAATGCCGTCTGCTTCAAGATTTTCTGCGGCGGCCAGCGCCTGCTCGGCGGAGAGCCGGGCCGCGGCACTGCCGTGGACCCGGTTGAGGACCAGACCCGCCAGCGGCATGTCCTCCGCGGCCAGGCGTTCCACGAAGTACGCCGCTTCGCGGAGCGCGTCCCGCTCCGGCGTCGCGACGACGAGAAACGCGGTGCCGGGCGCCTGAAGCAGTTTGTACGTGGCATCGGCCCGGGTACGGAAGCCGCCGAACATGGTGTCCATGGCGGCGACGAAGGTCTGTACGTCACGCAGGAACTGTCCGCCGAGCAGCTTGCCCAGCGTCCCGGTCATCATCGACATTCCCACGTTGAGGAACTTCATTCCGGCCCGGCCGCCCATCTTCGCCGGTGCCATCAGCAGCTTGATGAACTTCCCGTCCAGGAATGAGCCCAGCCGTTTCGGCGCGTCCAGGAAGTCCAGCGCGGACCGCGACGGCGGGGTGTCGACGACGATCAGGTCCCACTCGTCGCGCGCCCGCAGCTGGCCGAGCTTCTCCATTGCCATGTACTCCTGCGTGCCCGCGAAGCCGGCCGACAGGGACTGGTAGAAGGGGTTCTCCAGAATCGCGCGCGCCCGCTCACCGTCCGCGTGCGCCTCGACGATCTCGTCGAAGGTCCGCTTCATGTCGAGCATCATGGCGTGCAGTTCACCGGCGCCCGCGCCTTCGATGCCCTTCACCCGGCGCGGGACGTTGTCCAGGGAGTCGATGCCCATGGACTGGGCGAGCCTGCGGGCCGGGTCGATGGTGAGGACGACGACCTTGCGGCCGCGCTCCGCCGCCCGTACGCCGAGCGCCGCGGCGGTGGTCGTCTTGCCGACGCCGCCCGAGCCGCAGCACACGATGATCCGGATGCCCGGATCGTCGATCAGGGCGTCGGTGTCCAGCGAGGGGACGGGGGCCGCCCTGTCCGCCTCCTCGCCCGTGTCCCCGGCCGCTCCCGCGTTCGTGCTTGCTGTCATGAACCCGCCCCTCGTCCGGACTCCCCTGTGCCCGCGCCCTGGTCCCGGAGCGCGACCGCCAGGTCGTACAGCCCGGCCCGGTCCACCCCCTCGCCGATCAGCGGAAGCTCGTATCCCGGCAGGCCGAGGCCGGCCAGTACGGCGCGCTGCTCACGCTCCAGTGCGACCCGCTGGGTGTGCTCGGCGGCCTGCTCGACCAGGGGGCGCACGAGGCCCGCGGCGCCGGTCACGCCGGACCGCGTCAGCGTCTTGGCGATCTCCTTGCGCCGGCCGCCGGCGGTCGTGCGCAGCGCGTCCCCGTCCAGCAGTTGGGGGCGCACCATGTTCACCATGACCCGGCCCACGGGCAGTTCGGCGGCCCGCAGCTCCGCGATGCCGTCCGCGGTCTCCTGGACCGGCATCTCCTCCAGCAGCGTCACCAGGTTCACCGCGGTCTCCGGGGACTTCAGCACCCGCATCACGGCCTGTGCCTGATTGTGTATCGGGCCGATCCGGGCGAGTCCGGCCACCTCGTCGTTCACATTGAGGAAGCGGGTGATGCGGCCGGTCGGCGGGGCGTCCATGATCACGTAGTCGTAGACGAACCGGTTCTGCCGGTCCTTGCGGCGCACGGCCTCGCACGCCTTGCCGGTCAGCAGGACGTCCCGCACACCGGGCGCGATGGTGGTCGCGAAGTCGATCGCGCCGAGCTTCTTGAGCGCCCGGCCCGCGCTGCCGAGCTTGTAGAACATCTGGAGGTAGTCGAGGAGCGCGAGCTCCGCGTCGATCGCGAGCGCGTACACCTCGCCGCCGCCCGGGGCGACGGCGATCTTGCGCTCCTCGTACGGCAGGGAGTCCGCCTCGAAGAGCTGGGCGATGCCCTGTCTGCCCTCGACCTCCACGAGGAGGGTGCGCCTGCCCTCGGTCGCGAGGGCGAGCGCGAGGGCGGCGGCGACCGTGGTCTTACCGGTACCGCCCTTACCGCTGACGACCTGGAACCTGCTCACGTATTCGAGCCTAACCAGTCGCACCGCAGGCTACGCACGAGGCTGCGCGTGCCCGGGATTGCGCAGGCATTACAGTCGGGCCATGACCAAGTGGGAATACGCGACCGTGCCCCTTCTCGTGCACGCGACCAAGCAGATTCTGGACACCTGGGGCGAGGACGGCTGGGAGCTGGTCCAGGTCGTTCCCGGCCCGAACAACCCCGAGCAGCTCGTGGCCTACCTGAAGCGGGAGAAGCAGTAGTGGCGGGCACCGTCGAGGCGAAGCTCGCCGAGCTCGGGCTGCCCCTGCCGGCCGTCGTGCCGCCGCTGGCCTCGTACCAGCCGGCCGTGCAGTCCGGGGTGTACGTGTACACCTCTGGGCAGCTGCCGATGGTGGACGGCAAGCTGGCCGTGACCGGCAAGGTCGGTGCGGAGGTCACGGCCGACGAGGCGAAGGAGCTGGCGAAGACCTGCGCGCTCAACGCCCTCGCCGCCGTGAAGTCGGTCGCGGGCGACCTGGACCGGATCGCACGCGTCGTGAAGGTCGTCGGCTTCGTCGCGTCGGCCACCGACTTCACCGGCCAGCCCGGCGTGATCAACGGTGCCAGCGAGCTGCTGGGCGAGGTCCTCGGGGACAAGGGTGTGCATGCCCGCAGCGCCGTGGGCGTCGCCGTGCTGCCGCTGGACGCTCCCGTCGAGGTCGAGATCCAGGTCGAGCTGACCGAAGCCTGAGCCGGGCCCCGTCCCCGCCTTCTGATCCCGTCCGGTCGCGAAGACCGGACGGGATCATGTGCATCCGGTGCATCCGGTGCCTCCGGGCGTATCTGTGTACGGGCCATGTACAGATCACCACACCTCTCGAACATCGACGCGGTTCCGGATAGCCTCCGGCCATGTCCAATGGTCAGTGGTACCCCCCGGAATGGCCCGGCCGCATCAGGGCCCTCGCGGCAGGCGAGCTGACCGCCGCTGTGCCCCGGCGGGCCGCCACCGTGATGCTGCTGCGGGACGACGCCACCGGCACCGGGGGCGCGCCCGCCGTCCACATGCTGCGCCGGCGCACCTCGATGGCCTTTGCCGGAGGGGCGTACGCCTATCCGGGCGGCGGCGTCGACCCCCGTGACGACGACCGGCTCGTCGGCTGGGCCGGGCCCGCGCTGGGGACCTGGGCGCAGCGGCTCGGCGTCACCACGCCGGCCGAGGCGCAGGCGATCGTCTGCGCGGCCGTCCGCGAGACGTACGAGGAGGCAGGCGTCCTGCTCGCCGGGCCGACCCCCGGGACCGTCGTCACGGACACCACGGGCGACGACTGGGAGGCCGACCGCGAGGCGCTGGTCGCGCGGGAGCTGTCGTTCGCGGAGTTCCTGGAGCGGCGCGGGCTGGTGCTGCGGTCGGATCTGCTCGGGGCGTGGGCGCGCTGGATCACCCCCGAGTTCGAACCGCGCCGCTACGACACCTGGTTCTTCGCCGCCGCGCTCCCGGCCGGCCAGCGGACCCGCAACGCCTCGACGGAGGCCGACCGCACGGTGTGGATCACCCCGGGCGACGCGGCCGACGGATACGACCGGGGCGAACTGCTGATGATGCCGCCGACCGTGGCGACGCTGAGGACCCTGCGGCCGTACGCCACCGCCGCGGAGGCTCTGGCGGCGGCCTCGGCGCAGGACCTCACCCCCGTACTCGCACAAGCCCGTCTGGACGGTGACGAACTGGTGCTGAGCTGGCCGGGGCACGAGGAGTTCACCAAGAACATTTCCAAGGCCGGTAAGGACGAAACGCGCGGCGGGGATGAAACGCCCCGCAAGGGTGGAACGCGTGCCGAGGAGAAAACGGACGGCGCGGAAGGCGGTGCGGTATGAGTGATGCGGCGGCGCTGCCGGGACAGCCGCGCGGCGGGGTGCTGTCGGGCCCCGCGACGGCCCGCGCGGTCAACGTCCTGGCTCCCAACCCGTCGGCGATGACGCTGGACGGCACCAACACGTGGATCGTCGCCGAGCCCGACTCGGACCTGGCGGTGGTCATCGATCCGGGCCCGCTGGACGAAGCCCATCTGCGGGCCGTCATCGACACCGCCGAGCAGGCGGGCCGCCGGGTCGCGCTGACGCTTCTCACCCACGGCCACCCCGACCACGCGGAGGGCGCGGCCCGGTTCGCGGAGCTGACCCGGACGAAGGTGCGGGCGCTCGATCCGGAGCTGCGGCTCGGTGACGAGGGCCTGGGCACGGGCGACGTGATCACGACCGGCGGTCTTGAGATGTACGTGGTGCCGACGCCGGGCCATACGGCGGACTCGCTGTCGTTCCACCTGCCGGCCGACCGCGCGGTGCTGACCGGGGACACGATCCTCGGCCGGGGTACGACACTGGTGGCGCATCCGGACGGGCGGCTGGGGGACTATCTCGACTCGCTGCGGCGGCTGCGCTCGCTGGCGGTCGACGACGGGGTGCACACGGTGCTGCCCGGGCACGGCCCGGTCCTGGAGGACGCGCAGGGGGCGGTCGAGTTCTACCTGGCCCATCGTGCGCACCGGCTGGCCCAGGTGGAGACGGCGGTGGAGTCCGGCTACCGGACCTCCTCCGAGGTGGTGGCCCATGTGTACGCGGACGTGGACCGTTCGCTGTGGCCGGCGGCGGAGCTGTCGGTGCGGGCGCAGCTGGAGTACCTGGTCGAGCACGGCCTGATCTGACGGGCCGTCCCCGGCATGAGTGAGGGGCCCCACCGAGCCGGTGGGGCCCCTCACACGCGCAAGCGGCGTACTGCGGCGGGGGTCAGCGGGAGCGCTTGGCCAGCCGCTCCACGTCGAGCAGGATCACCGCACGGGCCTCCAGGCGCAGCCAGCCGCGCCCCGCGAAGTCGGCGAGGGCCTTGTTGACCGTCTCGCGGGAGGCGCCGACCAGCTGGGCCAGCTCTTCCTGCGTCAGGTCGTGCACCACGTGGATGCCTTCCTCGGACTGGACGCCGAAGCGGCGCGAGAGGTCCAGGAGGGCGCGGGCGACGCGGCCCGGGACGTCGGAGAAGACCAGGTCGGACATCTGGTCGTTGGTCTTGCGCAGGCGGCGGGCGACGGCGCGCAGCAGGGCCGTGGCCACCTCGGGGCGTGCGTTGAGCCAGGGCTGCAGGTCGCCGTGGCCGAGGCCGAGGAGCTTGACCTCGGTCAGCGCGGTGGCGGTGGCGGTGCGCGGGCCCGGGTCGAAGAGCGAGAGCTCGCCGATCAGCTCGCCGGGGCCGAGGACCGCCAGCATGTTCTCGCGTCCGTCGGGGGAGGTGCGGTGGAGCTTCACCTTGCCCTCGGTGACCACATAGAGGCGGTCGCCCGGGTCACCCTCGTGGAACAGCGCGTCGCCGCGCGCGAGGGTCACCTCACTCATCGAGGCGCGGAGCTCCGCGGCCTGCTCGTCATCGAGCGCCGCGAAAAGCGGGGCGCGCCGCAGAACGTCGTCCACGAGTTCTCTCCTTGTCGGCCTGTTCAGGGAACCGTGGTCCCCATCATGCCGGACGGTAAAACAGTGCGATCAATCACAAACCAGTTTGACGCACGTGCGTGCCGGACCATACGGCAGGGGGCCGATTGGGGCTGGATCACCGGTGACCGGGGCGGATGTCAGTGGCGGGCTCTAGGCTGGCCGGGTGTCCAGAATCACCGGTGAGAGCGCAGGCCAAGGGGCTGACGGGGTGTCGGAGGGCCGCAATTCCGCTGTGGGCGAACAGGGTGCGGGCAACCGGAAGAACCCGGGGAAAGCGACAGGAAACCGGCCCGGGAGGGTGTCAGGTTCCAATTCGGCCAAGAGGGCGAAGCCCGACGGGGAGGAAGCGGTGACCGCAGAATCGAAGGGTGACGGCGCGACGACGGCCGGAGCGGGCCGTCCGAAGAAGAAGCCGGGGCGGCCGGAGTCGCACCTGGCCATGGTCCGCCGGGCCCGCCGGATCAACCGTGAGCTCGCCGAGGTCTATCCGTACGCCCATCCGGAGCTGGACTTCAGGAACCCGTTCGAACTGCTCGTCGCCACGGTCCTCTCCGCCCAGACCACGGACCTGAGGGTCAACCAGACCACTCCCGCCCTCTTCGCCGCCTATCCCACCCCCGAGGACATGGCAGCCGCCGTCCCGGAGGAACTGGAAGAGATCATTCGGCCGACCGGCTTCTTCCGGGCCAAGGCCAAGTCGCTGCTGGGCCTGTCCGCCGCCCTCCGGGACGACTTCGGCGGCGAGGTGCCGGGACGGCTCGCGGATCTCGTGAAGCTGCCGGGGGTCGGCCGCAAGACGGCCAACGTGGTTCTGGGCAACGCGTTCGGAGTACCAGGCATCACTGTGGACACCCACTTCGGCCGGCTGGTCCGGCGGTGGAAGTGGACCGGGCAGGAGGAGCCGGAGAAGGTCGAGGCGGAGATCGCGGCGATCTTCCCCAAGAGCGAGTGGACCATGCTCTCGCACCGCGTCATCTTTCACGGCCGCCGTGTCTGCCATTCCCGCAAACCCGCCTGCGGCGCCTGCCCGATCGCCCCGCTGTGCCCTTCGTACGGTGAGGGCGAGACGGACCCGGAGAAGGCCCGCAAGCTGCTGAAGTACGAGATGGGCGGCAAGCCGGGCCAGCGGCTGAGCCCGCCGCCGGACTACCCCGGAAGCCCGGCACCGCCCCTGGGCGCCGACTGACGCGGGCCGCCGCTGTGGATCGTCACCGCGATGCGCGCCCCCGGTCTCCGGGTGCGCTCTCGGCTGCGGTTCCCGATCGCGGAACGAATCGTGTGACGACAGGCGTTGTGAGACGGAGGGGTGCCTATGAAGACGCATGAACCCGGCACGGAGCAGTACGGCGGCACGGAGAGCGGTGAGGGCGCGGTCACCGTCTCGGCCGAAGGGCTGCCCGGCTGGCTCGACCCGGTGGCCCGTGCCAGCCGGACCGTACGGCCGCAGCAGCTCAGCCGCTTCCTGCCGCCCGAGAGCGGTGCGGGGCGCCAGTCGGCCGTGCTCGTCCTGTTCGGCGAGGGGGCGCGAGGCCCCGAGCTGCTTCTGATGGAACGGGCCGGAAGCCTGCGTTCCCATCCGGGCCAGCCGTCCTTCCCCGGCGGCTCCCTCGACCCGGAGGACGGCGACCAGGCGACGACCGGGCCGCTCAGGGCCGCGCTGCGGGAGGCCGAGGAGGAGACCGGCCTCGATCCGCGCGGAGTGCAGATCTTCGGCGTGCTGCCCCGGCTCTACATCCCGGTGAGCAGCTTCGTGGTGACGCCCGTGCTCGGCTGGTGGCGCACGCCCAGCCCGGTGGGCGTCGTCGATCCCGGGGAGACGGCGCGGGTCTTCACGGTTCCCGTGGCGGATCTCACGGACCCGGCCAACCGGGCGACGGCCGTTCACCCCAGCGGGCATCGGGGCCCGGCATTTCTGGTCGAATCCGCACTCGTCTGGGGGTTCACGGCCGGGGTGATCGACCGGATTCTGCACTTCGCGGGCTGGGAGCGCCCGTGGGACAGGGCCAAGCAGGTGCCGCTCGACTGGCGCGCATGACAGGCTGGCTCCCGTGCTCCGCAGCCCCGGGCCGCCCGGACCACGGAGACGTACGGGTCCGGTGACGAATCTGCGAGGCTACAGACGGTGAACGTGCTGGACATCCTGCTGCTGGCCGGTGCCGTGTGGTTCGCGGTCATCGGTTACCGCCAGGGGTTCGTCGTCGGCATCCTGTCGGTGATCGGGTTCCTGGGCGGCGGCCTCGTCGCCATCTATCTGCTGCCGGTCCTGTGGGACCAGATGACGGACGGTTCCGAGGTCTCCTCCACCGCGGCCGTCGTGGCGGTCGTCATCGTGATCGTGTGCGCGTCGGTGGGCCAGGCATTCACCACCCACCTGGGCAACAAGCTGCGCCGGCACATCACGTGGTCGCCCGCGCGCGCCCTGGACGCCACCGGCGGCGCCCTGGTCAACGTCGTGGCGATGCTGCTGGTCGCCTGGCTGATCGGCTCGGCCCTGGCAGGCACCTCGCTGCCGACGCTGGGCAAGGAGGTCCGCAGCTCCTCCGTCCTGCTGGGCGTCTCCCGGGTGATGCCGCCCCAGGCGTCCACCTGGTTCACGGACTTCTCGTCGGTCCTCGCGCAGAACGGCTTCCCGCAGGTCTTCAGCCCGTTCGCCAACGAACCGATCACCGAGGTCAGGGCCCCCGACCCGGCTCTGGTCGGCAGCCCCGTCGCGGCGCGCGCCAAGCAGTCCATCGTCAAGGTCGTCGGTACGGCCCCGAGCTGCGGCAAGGTCCTCGAAGGCACCGGTTTCGTGTTCTCCGACCGCCGCGTGATGACCAACGCCCACGTCGTCGGAGGCGTCGACGAGCCGACCGTCCAGATCGGCGGCCAGGGACGCCTGTACGACGCGAAGGTCGTCCTCTACGACTGGCGGCGCGACATCGCCGTACTCGACGTCCCCGATCTCCACGTGAAGCCGCTGCAGTTCGCCACCACGGACAACGACGCGGAGACGGGCGACAGCGCCATCGTCGCGGGCTTCCCGGAGAACGGCTCGTACGACGTACGCTCCGCGCGCGTCCGCGCCCGCATCGACGCCAGCGGCCCCGACATCTACCACCGGGGTACGGTCCGCCGCGATGTGTACTCGCTCTACACCACGGTCCGCCAGGGCAACTCCGGCGGCCCGCTGCTGACCCCCGAGGGCAAGGTGTACGGCGTCGTGTTCGCGAAATCGCTCGACGACCCGGACACGGGCTACGCGCTGACGGCGGACGAGATCCGCGACGACATCACGCAGGGCCGTACCGCCAACCAGCAGGTCGACAGCCAGGGATGCGCCCTTTAGGGCGTCGTACACCCTTCAGGGGGTCGGCAGGCGGGCCCCTGAAGCATTGCGGGGGCCGTGAGCGGGTCAGTTGCGAGGATGGCGCAGCCGCGCCGAGACCCAGCGGGCCCGGCGGCGGAGGATGCGCGAGATGCCGAGCCGGGGATCATCCAGAACGTGCAATGTGTGCACCCGGCCCCGAAGGCCGTCCCCCTCTTGAATGCCCGGAACCGCCGTGGCGGTCGAGCGACGGTTGCGTGCTGCGTCACCGAAGTCGTGCGTCCAGCCCATACCCGGACGTCTGCCCGTGCCTCATGGTCCGTAACCGCCTATCCGTCAGCCAATTGGCCTATGCGTCAGGCACGTGGCCATTTCTCGGGCGCGTGTGCCCACCGGCTAGCGGTCGGGCTCGGAATCCTTGAGCCAGTTGATGAGTTCGGCCGAGAACCCGGCCGGATCCTCCTCGTGGGGGAAGTGACCCAGACCGTCGAAAAGTCGCCACCGGTACGGTGCCTCGACGTATTCGCCGGACCCCGCGGCGCTGCGGGTGCGGACCGCCGGATCGAGTGAACCGTGCAGGTGCAGCGTCGGCACCCGCACGGGCCGTTTCATACGCCGGTTGAACTGGATGCCGTCCGGGCGCGCCAGTGAGCGCACCATCCAGCGGTACGGCTCGATCGAGCAGTGTGCCGTCGAGGGGATGGACATGGCGCGCCGGTAGACCCCCAGCGCGCTCTCGTCGGGGAACTCCGCGGTGCCCGGCCCCGCCCAGTCGGTGATCAGACGGGCCACCAACGCCGCCTCGTCGGCCACGAGCTGACGTTCCGGCACCCAGGGCCGCTGGAAGCCCCAGATGTACGAGCCGGCCCGGGACTGCGCGAAGTCGGAGAGCATCGAGGAGCGCCACCGCCGCGGGTGGGGCATCGAGGAGACGACCAGCCGGCGCACCAGCTTCGGGCGCATCACCGCGGCCGTCCAGGCCAGGTAGCCGCCCATGTCGTGGCCGACCAGGGCGGCGTCCGGCTCGCCGAGGGACCTGATCACGCCGGTGATGTCGAGCGCCAGGTTGGCGGGGTCGTAACCGCGGGGCGTGCGGTCGCTGCCGCCGACCCCGCGCAGGTCCATCGCCACGGCCCGGAAGCCCGCATCGGCGAGCGCGGGCAGCTGGTGGCGCCAGCTCCACCAGAACTGCGGGAAGCCGTGCAGGAGGAGGACCAGCGGTCCTTCACCCATTTCAGCGATGTGGAAGCGGGCGCCGTTCGCCGCGACGTCCCGGTGGGTCCAGGGGCCGTCGAGGCGGACGGGGCCGCCGGCCGGGGCGAACGGGGCGGGGGCGGGGTCCGCCGGGCCGTCCGGCCCTTCGTGGCCCGCCCGGTTTTCCGGGCCCAGTGGGCCGAACGCGCTGGAATCGGGGACCGTCATGTGGTTGAGCGTGCCACAGCCGACGCGTTGTCCTGGACCGGAACGTTCTCGATGGCCCGGTCCGCGAGGGTGCTGCCGCCGACCGGGAGGATCGCGTCGGCGGCGATGCCCGGACGGGGGTGCGGCTTGACGCCCTGGAGGACGGCGGCGGTCTGCTTCGCGGAGGCGATGGACTTCTCCGGCGGCTTGACCTTCTTGAACTTCGCGTAGCCGAAGAGCGCGAGCAGGATCCCCAGAAGGATGAACGCACCGCCCACGATCAGGAACGACAAGGCGAGGCCCAGGCCCAGGTTGTGGATTCCGTACGCGGCCGCGAAGCTCAGCACCGGGATCGCGAACAGGAGCAGCACGCCCGTGACGATGAACGCCACGCTGCCGATGACGCCTCGCTTGACGTCCTGCCGCACCTCGGCCTTGGCCAGGGCGATCTCGTCGTGCACCAGCGCCGACAGTTCGGCCGTCGCCGACGCGACCAGCTGGCCGAGACTGCGGTCGGCGCTGCCCGCGTAATTGCCGGGGTCGCTCATCCCTGACTCCCTCTCCTGTTCAACACGTCCGATGTCAGATCATGCCGGACTGTCCGGCTTGTTGCTCGCTGCCCCCGCCAGTCGGGCAAGGCGGCGGTGCTCGGCCGCCTTCTTCTCGTGGATGGCGGCCATCCGCAGGTGGTACTCCGGGTCGTCCTGTTCGTAGACGTCCGGCACTCCGGATCCGTCCTCGTCGAGTTCCTCGGCGTCGGACAGCGCTCTGTATCTGCGTACCCGCAGTTTGAGCAGTACACCGGAGAGTACGGCGGCAATCAGGGAGCCGAGCAGAACCGACGCCTTGATCTCGTTGATCATGTCGTCGTCACCGGCGAAGGCGAGCTCCCCGATCAGCAGCGAGACGGTGAAACCGATGCCGGCGAGTGTGGCGATCGCGAAGACGTCCGCCCAGGCCAGGTCCTTGTTGAGCTCCGCCTTGGTGAGCCGGGTGGTCAGCCACGTACCGCCGAACACGCCGATCGTCTTGCCGGCGACGAGTCCCAGAACGACGCCGAGCGTTTCGGGGCGGCTGAATACACCGGCCAGCGCGCCGCCGGAGAGGGAGACGCCGGCGGAGAACAGCGCGAACACCGGGACGGCGAAGCCTGCCGACAGCGGGTGGACCAGATGCTCGGTGCGTTCACCGGGTGAGTGGTCCTCGCCCTCGCGGCGGGTGCAGCGGAGCATCAGGCCCATGGCGACACCGGCGATGGTGGCGTGGATGCCGCTGTTGTACATCAGCCCCCAGATGACCAGGGCGAGCGGGACGTAGACGTACCAGCCGCGCACGCCCAGCCGCAGCAGCAGGTAGAAGATGCCGAGGCCGGCGAACGCGCCGACGAGCGTCAGGAAGTTGATGTCCTCGGTGAAGAAGACGGCGATGATCAGGATCGCGAAGAGGTCGTCCACGACGGCGAGGGTCAGCAGGAAAGCGCGGAGTGCGGCCGGCAGCGAGGTGCCGATGACTGCGAGTACGGCGAGTGCGAAGGCGATGTCGGTGGCGGTGGGCACCGCCCACCCGTCCGTGGAACCGTCGCCGAACACGTTGACCAGCGTGTAGACGACCGCCGGCACGGCCATGCCGCAGAGCGCGGCGGCCACCGGGAGCGCGGCGGCCTTGGGGTCACGCAACTCACCCGCGACGAGTTCCCGTTTGAGTTCGACGCCGGCGACGAAGAAGAAGACCGCGAGCAGTCCGTCTGCGGCCCAGTGCGCCACGGAGAGATGGAGTCCGAGGGCCTCGGGCCCGAAATGGAAGTGGCTGACGGCCGCGTAGCTCGGTCCGAAGGTGTTCGCCCATACCAGCGCGGCCACGGCGGCGACCAGCAGGATGACACCGCCGACGGTCTCCGTCCGCAGGGCGTCGGCGACGAAGTTGCGCTCAGGGAGCGGCAGCAGGCCCAGAAACGTACGGCGGGGGCCGGTGGGTGCGGGGTTGGGCGTGGCCACGGGGAGAGACCTCCGGGTCGGTACGGCAGCGATGGCATGGCTGATGCACTTGCCGACCAGACTTCCCGGCACCCCTGTGGACTTTTTTCTTATCTTTTTATCGATCAGCTGCCACTGTACCCGGGGACATGGGGGCGGGGGTGTGGGTAGTGATCTTCACTTTAAGTGCCTGAAGGGCATCCGGCGCGTTGCCGGATGCCCTTCAGGACTCAGTCCCCGCACTTGGCCCTGGGCTCGGCCGCCGGCCTGGGCAAGCGGCCTGGGCAAGCGGCCTGGGCCGGCGGCCCCAGGCCCGTGGTCTCGTGCCCTGGTCTCAGTCCTCGGAGGGGGCCGACGGCAGCTGGGTCTGGATGAGGTCCATGACTGAGGCGTCGGTGAGGGTGGTGACGTCTCCGAGGGCGCGGTTTTCGGCGACGTCGCGCAGGAGGCGCCGCATGATTTTGCCGGAGCGGGTCTTGGGTAGTTCGGCGACGGGCATGATGCGCTTGGGTTTGGCGATCGGGCCGAGTGTGGTGCCGACGTGGTTGCGTAGTTGTGCCACCAGTTCGTCGGAGGCGGTTGCCGTGCCGCGCAGGATGACGAAGGCGACGATGGCCTGGCCGGTCGTCTCGTCGGCGGCGCCGACCACGGCGGCTTCGGCGACCGAGGGGTGCGAGACGAGCGCGGATTCGACCTCGGTGGTGGAGATGTTGTGCCCGGAGACCAGCATGACGTCATCGACCCGGCCCAGCAGCCAGATGTCGCCGTCCTCGTCCTTCTTGGCGCCGTCGCCGGCGAAGTACTTGCCTTCGAAGCGTGACCAGTAGGTGTCGAGGAACCGCTGGTCGTCGCGCCAGATGGTGCGCAGCATGGAGGGCCACGGTTCGGTGAGGACGAGGTAGCCGCCTCCGCCGTTGGGCACCTCGCGGGCCTCGTCGTCGACGACGGTGGCCGAGATGCCCGGGAGAGCGCGCTGGGCGCTTCCCGGCTTGGTCTGTGTGACGCCGGGCAGCGGCGAGATCATCATCGTGCCGGTCTCGGTCTGCCACCAGGTGTCCACGATCGGGCACTTGTCGGCACCGATGTGCTTGCGGTACCAGATCCAGGCTTCGGGGTTGATGGGCTCGCCGACCGAGCCGAGGACGCGCAGGGAGGTCAGGTCGAACTTGGCGGGGATGTCGTCCCCCCACTTCATGAACGTACGGATCGCGGTCGGCGCGGTGTAGAGGATCGTGACCCCGTACTTCTGGACGATCTCCCAGAAGCGCCCCTGGTGCGGGGTGTCGGGGGTGCCCTCGTACATCACCTGCGTGGCGCCGTTGGCCAGCGGCCCGTAGACGATGTACGAGTGCCCGGTCACCCAGCCGATGTCGGCGGTGCACCAGTAGACGTCGCTCGAAGGCTTGAGGTCGAAGACCGCGTGGTGGGTGTAGGCCGCCTGGGTGAGGTAGCCGCCGGAGGTGTGCAGGATGCCCTTGGGCTTCCCGGTCGTGCCCGACGTGTACAGGATGAACAGCGGCTGCTCCGCCTCGAACGCCTGGGGGGTGTGCTCGGCGGACTGGCGGGTGGTGATCTCGTGCCACCAGATGTCGCGGCCCTCGGTCCAGGCGGTGTCCTGGCCGGTGCGGCGGACGACGAGGACGTGCTCCACGCTGTCGATGCGGGAGACGGCGTCGTCGACGGCGGGCTTGAGCGCAGAGGGCTTGCCGCGGCGGTATCCGCCGTCTGCGGTGATGACGACCTTCGCGTCCGCGTCCTGGATGCGGGCGGCGATGGCGTCGGCGGAGAAGCCGCCGAAGACGACCGAGTGTGCTGCACCGATGCGGGCGCAGGCCAGCATCGCGACGGCGGCCTCGGGAATCATCGGGAGGTAGACGGCGACCCGGTCGCCCTTGGCGACACCGAGCTCGGTGAGGGCGTTCGCGGCGCGGGAGACCTCGTCCTTCAGCTCTGCGTAGGTGATGGCGCGGCTGTCACCGGGCTCGCCCTCGAAGTGGATGGCGACCCGGTCACCGTTGCCGGCCTCGACGTGGCGGTCCACGCAGTTGTACGCGACGTTGAGCTCGCCATCCGCGAACCACTTCGCGAAGGGCGGATTGCTCCAGTCGAGCGTCTCGGTCGGTTCGGTGGCCCAGGTCAGGCGGCGGGCCTGCTCGGCCCAGAAGCCCAGCCGGTCCGCTTCGGCCTGCTCGTACGCCTCTGCTGTGACGTTGGCGTTGGCGGCCAGCTCGGCAGGCGGAGCGAACTTCCGCTCTTCCCGAAGCAGGTTGGCCAGGCTCTCGTTGCTCACGACTTCTCCCAGTCCCAGGGTGTCCGTTGTGTCCCGGGGCATAGCTCATCAGGCCCAAGGCCGGGTGACAAGTGTCTGCCGGGAATTGGTTTAGACCTGTGTCTCGTGTATAGAGGCATGATCCCGCTTCCACGCCCGGTGGGCGCGGTGGGGTACGGCGCCGGTGTGGCGGTGTGGCATGTGGTGACGTGGAAACGGGATCACAAGGTCTCACGGACCCGGGGCCTGCGCGGTTCAGGTGCCGATGTGTGCCAGCTCGGCCGGATGGGCGGGCGCGATCAGGTCGAAGACCTCATCCGGCCCGTTTCCGGCGCTCGCGCGGTCAGTCAGCAGATACGACTGTGCCTCGGCGACATGGAAGTACATGCCGTGGAGCTGAAGAGTGCCGTCGGCGATGCGGCGCGCCACCGATGGATGGGCCCGCAGATGATCGAGCTGCTGGACCACGTTGGTCAGACAGAGTTGCTCCACCGCGTCGGCGGGCAGTCGGCCGGAGAGCCTGGCGGGGGCGTGATTGCCCGAGGCCACCCGCTCCAGGCTGGAAAGCCCGTGCCGTAGCCAGCGCCACAGCGACGTTTCCCGGGTGTCCGGCTCGGCCCCGAGGAGCGCGTTCATCGCGCCGCAGCCGGAGTGCCCGCACACGGTGATGGACTGGACGCCGAGCATGTCCACCGCGTACTCGATAGCGGCCCCCACTGAATGGTCGCCGTCCTCGGCGTCCGGCGGTGGTACCAGGTTGCCGATGTTGCGCACGGTGAACAGGTCGCCCGGCCCACTGGCCGTGATCATGCTGGTCACCAGACGGGAGTCCGCGCAGGTGATGAAGAGCTGTGAGGGACGCTGACCTTCCTCGGCGAGCCGTGCCAGCTCCCCACGGACCAGGGGCGCCGTATCGCGCTGGAACGATCTGAGACCTCTGACCAGCCGGTGAGCGGCCATCGCGAGCGCGGGCCGGGTGGTGGGTGCGGGCTGCACAGGGCGTGGAGCCGGTGCGGGGCGCGGAGACGAGGCGGGGTGCGGAGACGAGGCTGGGTGCGCAGACGAGGCTGGGTGCGCAGACGAGGCGAGGTACGGAGCCGACGCGGGGTGCGCAGACGAGGCGAGGTACGGAGCCGACGCGGGGTGCGCAGACGAGGCGAGGTACGGAGCCGACGCGGGGTGCGCAGACGGGGCGAGGTACGGAGCCGACGCGGGGTGCGTGGGCTGCTGGGCTGGTTGGGTCGGGCCGGGGGCCCCGTCCGATTCGGTGCGGGGCATGGCCGGGGATGTGGTGTGGCTGGGGGTGGGGCCGGGGATGTGCTGGGCGGCGGCGGGGGGAGCGTTGTTGGTGGCGGGGCCGGTGGGGGCGGATGTGGCCTCGGGGGGCTCGGTGGGCGTGGCCGCGTGAGTGGAGGCGGCGGTGCCAGTGGCCGAGATTGGGGCAGGGGCAGGGGCAGGGGCAGGGGCAGGGGCAGGGGCAGGGGCAGGGGCAGAGCCGGTGGTGGGCTGGTGGTCGGGTCGGTCGGCGGTCGATCCTGTGGGCGGCGGCGCGTGTTCGGGCTGGTCGTGGCAGTGGTGGTTGCGCCACGGGGTCCACGGGCGGCAGCAGGAATGAGCCGCGGAGGCGGGCTCGGCGATTCTGTCGCCCGGTCTGCCGGCGAAGGCCACTCGGCCGCCGTGCGCGGTATGGGCGTTGCTCCAGTCCTGGATTGCCTCGTATGCCGCGTGATCCATGAAGAAACCGTCCAGCTCGAGGAGTACGTCGGCGTCCTGGGGCAGCCGACCAAATGTTCGGCTGAGCCGTGGCACGGCCAGGAAGGTCAACTGCCCGCGTACGACGACGAGGTGCCGGCCGTGCTGTTCGTCGACCGAAATGCGGGTGCGGGCCAGCCGATGCAGGGCGACCGCCACCGCCGCCGCGATCCCGATCGCCACGCCATTGAGAACGCCGACGAGCAGCACCCCGGCGATCGTCGCGCCGTACACAAGGAACTCGCGGTGCCTGTGGACGTTGCGGATGTGCGCCAAGCTCACCATCTTGAGGCCGACCATCATCACCAGCGCACCGAGAGCGGCCAGTGGGATGCGCTCCAGGGCGGTGACAAGCAGGGCGGAGGCGAGCAGAATCCACACGCCGTGCAACACGGTCGAGGCACGGCCGGTCGCCCCGGCCCGCACATTCGCCGAGCTGCGAACGGCCCCGCCGGAGACCGCCAGCCCACCCAGCAGGCCCGATACCGCATTGGCAACGCCTTGTGCGCGGAGCTCCCGGTCCAGGTCGGAGCGTCTGAGCGGGGGACCGGGCCGACCGGAGGCGGCTGCCTTCTGCCCGTTTCCTGCCACCGCTGCTCCGGCCGGCTGCTCACGGTTTCGGTCGGCGGCCAGCTTGTCCACGGCGACGGCGGCGAGCAGCGACTCGAGGCTGGCCACCAGCATCATCGTGAAGACGGCTGTAGCCAGTCCGAGCACGGGGCCCTGCGGCATTTCGGGGAAGGCGTGCGAGCGCCAGGACGGCAGATCGACCCGGGCGATCGATGGCGCCGCCCATGCTGCAGCGGCGGTGGCGAGCCCTACGGAGGCCAGGGCTGCCGGAACGCGGCGCAGGAGCAGACCTGCCCGTCCGGGCATGCGCGGCCACAGCATCAGAATCGCGATGGTGAGCGCGCCGATCAAGGGAGCCGCTGGACTGATACGTGCCAACTGCTCGGGTAGATGGAGAGCGTTGGAGACGGCGGAGCTCTGCGGTGAGCCGCCCAGCACGATGTGCAGTTGAGCGAGGGCGATAGCCACACCGATCCCGGCGAGCGTGCCATGCACGATGGCGGGACTGACGGCGAGTGCGCTGCGCGCTGCGCGCAGCGAACCCAGTGTGAGCTGAAGCAGTCCTGCTCCGATGGTGATGGCGCAGGTAGTGCGCCAGCCGTAGATCTGGATCACCTCGGCCGTCACCACGGTCAGTCCGGCGGACGGGCCGGAGACCTGGAGGGGAGTCCCGCCGAGCAGTCCGGCGACGATGCCGCCGACCGCGGCGGAGATGAGGCCCGCTTCAAGCGGGGCGTTCATGGCGACGGCCAGGCCCAGCGACATGGGGATGGCGAGCAGGAAGACGGTGATGGACGCGGACACGTCGGCGCCCGCGATCGGGAATCGGCCACCGCGCTGCGGTGGCGGGCTGTGTGGTCGCTTGACTCCCGAGGACCGGGGAGGGCGCGAGCTGCGGGACGAGCGGTCGTGACGAGTGGGTACGCAGGCAGACATGTTTCCCGTCTCCTCCTGAGTGGCGCGGTCGCGAAATGCGGTGACGCGGGCCGTGGATCACGGCGTGCAGCAGCGGGATATCTCAACTCTTGGTAAATAGATCGTAATGGAGAGTAAAGAACCGTGTCCAGGGTTAGTGGCAAATGGGCCATCTGACCACCCATTCCGGTGAATAGGCAGCTTTTCATTCGGCCTGTCGTGCTGATCGCCGTGTCATGCGTGCGACCTTGGCCGCGCCGTGTCGGCACTCGGCGCAAGCTACCTGCGAGAAAGAGGGTGGGCGGATGATGGCCGCCACGAAGAAGATCGCCTTGGGCGTCATGGCCGTCGCGCTGGCCGTGGGGGCGGCCGGATGCGCGGCCTCGGGTCCGGAGTCACAGGCTTCGGGGCTCGGAGCCGTGAACGGCGCCGCCGGGGAGAAGAAGAAGGCTGCGGAAGCGGCACCCAAGAGTGTGTTCCGGGCCATCGGTGACGGATCCACCGCGTTCACGGGCCTTCAGCCCAAGCAGCCGGCGGTGCAGCGCCTGACGGCCGGCCAGAAGCCGCCGCAGTTCGTGGTGTTCTCATGGGACGGGGCGGGTGAGGACAGCCAAAAACTCTTCTCGCACTTTCGCGCGGTCGGCAAGAAGTACCACGCCAACATGACGTACTTCCTGAGCGGCGTCTATCTGCTGCCCGAAGCGAAGCGGACGCAGTACGACCCGCCCAAGCACAACGCCGGAAGCTCCGACATCGGCTTCAACGACACCAAGGGCATCCGGAACACCCTCACCGAGCTGCGCGGCGCCTGGCAGGACGGGAATGAGATCGGCACCCACTTCAACGGGCACTTCTGCGGCAAGGACGGCGGCGTCGGCACCTGGTCCGTCGACGAGTGGAAGAGCGAGATCAACCAGGCCAAGTCCTTCGTGAAGAGCTGGAAGACCAACGATCCGGACCTGAAGAGCGAGAAGGCACTCCCCTTCGACTACGACAAGGAACTCGTCGGCGGACGCACCCCCTGCCTGGAGGGCCAGAAGAACATGGTGGCGGCGGCACGCTCCATGGGATTCCGCTATGACTCCAGCGGCGTCAACAACCAGGTCTGGCCGAAGAAGAAGGACGGGATCTGGGACCTCTCCATGCAGCTCGTCCCGGTGCCGGGACGCGGCTTCGAGACGCTGTCGATGGACTACAACTTCATGTTCAACCAGTCCGGTACGACGCAGGGGGACCCGGACCAGCGTGAGTACTGGGGCAACCAGATGCGGGACGGCCTTCTCCAGGCATTCGACCGCGCGTATGACGGCAACCGCGCGCCGCTGATCATCGGGAACCACTTCGAGTCCTGGAACGGTGGCACGTACATGCGTGCCATCGAGGAGACGATCGCGACGGTCTGCACCAAGAAGGACGTGCGTTGCGTTTCGTTCAGACAGCTGGCGGACTGGCTCGACGCGCAGGATCCGGCGACGCTGGTGAAGCTCGAAACGTTGAAGGTCGGCCAGGCGCCGAAGGCCGGGTGGCCCGCCTTCCTCGAAGCAGGCACTGCCTCCGGCCGGGACCAGACGGCTTCGAAGGCACCCGCGGCGGCCGCGGGCAATCCCGCCGGCCGATAGGAGCTGAGGCGCCCTCCTCGCCGGGCGCCGGGCAAATGGCATGCCCGGCGCCGTCCGGCCGCATCGGGGCGAATGGCCCGGCTGCGCCCCAGCCGGGCCGGGCTCGGCCCGGTCCCCTGGCGCCGCCCGCTCAGACAGGCTGCACGGCTTCGGCCCCAATGCGGCGCTCGTCGAGCACGAAGGCCGGATCGACCTGGGCAGCGAGATCGGCACCGGTCTTCTCGTTGCCCCAGCTCTCCGCGTTCCGCAGGTGGAAGTGGACCATCTGCCGTGTGTAACGGCCCCAGTCCCGCCGCTCGTACGAGTCCTCCGCGGCATTCTGCAAGGCTTGCAGGGCCATCCTGTTGTCCGCCTCCAGCAACTCGAAGCGTGCGGGACGGCCCTTCTCCATGGCCCGCACCCAGTCGGAGTGGCCGACGGTGACCAACAGGTCATCGCCCGCCTCGTCGCGCAGGAACTCCAGGTCGTCCTCGCCCTGCACCTTGTTGCCGACGACCTTCAGGTCAACGCCGAAGTCCCGTGCGTACTCCTTGTACTGGCGGTAGACGGAGACGCCCTTCCGGGTCGGCTCGGCGATGAGGAACGTCATGTCGAAGCGGGTGAACATCCCCGAGGCGAACGAATCCGAGCCGGCGGTCATGTCGACCACCACGTATTCGTCGGGTCCGTCAACGAGGTGGTTGAGACAGAGCTCAACCGCGCCGACCTTGGAGTGGTAGCAGGCCACACCGAGATCCGACTCGGTGAACGGCCCGGTCGCCATCAAGCGGACGTCTCCGTCGTCGAGCCGCACCGTGCGGGCGCAGGCGTCGTAGATCGGGTTGTCCTCGCGCACGCGCAGCAGGCGTGAGCCCTCGCCCGGCGGGGTCGTCTTGATCATCGTCTCGGCCGAGGCGATGCGCGGATTGCTGCCGCGCAGATACTCCTTGATCAGAGGCAGTTGCGCTCCCATGGCGGGCAGCGCTGCGGATTCCTCCTCGTCGAGGCCGAGAGCGGCCCCGAGGTGCTGATTGATGTCGGCGTCCACCGCGACGACGTGGGCTTCATTGGCGGCGAGGTGGCGGATGAAGAGCGAGGACAGCGTGGTCTTGCCGCTGCCGCCCTTCCCTACGAAAGCGATCTTCATGTTCACCTAAGGTAGTCGATCGATTGCTTTGTGTTGCAGGGTTTCGTGAAGAAGGCCACTCCCGGCCGGTGGTCGTGTCTGAGGCGCGTAGCCTCGCTACTTATGAGTACGACTTCCTCGGACCCGCTTGTCGCTCTGGGTGCTCTGCCGGGCGTCACCGACGCGGTGGACTCGGTACGCAAGGCCGTCGACCGCGTCTACGGCCACCGCGTGATGCGGCGTCGCAGCAACGAGGTCACCGCGGAGGCCGCACTGCGGGGGGCCCGCGGGTCGGCCGCGCTGTCCGGCGCCGACTGGAACCTTGAGGAGGTGCGGCGGCGCACCGACTTCAGTGGTGACGGCGAGGCAGGTGTGATCGGGGCCGCTCTTCGCCTGACGGCGGAAGCGGGGCAGCTTCTGTCCATCTGGCGGCAGTCTCCGCTGCGCGTCCTGGCCCGGCTTCACCTGGTGGCTGCGGGCAGTGCCGCACCCGAGGATGCGGTGGGTCGACCCCGGCTCGCTGGTGAGCCGGTGGACGAGCCGCTGATCGAAGCGCCGTTGCCGAGCGCGGACGAAGTCGCGGGCCGACTGGACGGGCTGAGCCGGCTCATCCTCGCGGGAAGCGAGGCGCCCGCCCTGGTGACGGCCGCCGTCGTCCACGGAGAGTTGCTGGCCCTGCGTCCCTTCGGCTCCTGCAACGGCCTGGTGGCACGGACCGCGGAACGGATTGTGCTGATCGGAAGCGGGCTCGACCCGAAGTCGATCTGCCCGGCCGAAGTCGGTCACGCCGAACAGGGGCGGGCCGCATATGTGGCGGCCTTCGACGGTTATCTGTCGGGATCGCCGGAAGGTATGGCGGCCTGGATCAAGCACTGCGGCCGCTCGGCGGAACTGGGTGTCCGCGAGTCGACGGCCGTGTGTGAGGCGCTTCAGCGGGGCGCCGCGTAGCGCGCTCCCCGCAGCCGGTGCCGGGGCACGTGTGGGTGGTGCGGGAACGGCGGGAAAGAATTGCGGCGGTACCGGTCCGGTACCGCCGCCGGCACGTCCGCCCAGTTACCAAGCGTCCTCGATATGTGCCCATCAGGTCGGGTTCTTTGCCCGTTCCTGGTGCGGCTGGCCCGTAATCGACGGGTCGACGTCGCGTGGGTGCTGGGTCTCCGTGCGCGGTCCGTGGGGCCTTTACTGCGTCATCAGGTCATCCTCTCGGATGTCCTTGGTCTCGCGGGCCGTTGAATCCTTTGTACTCCAGGTGCCGGGTGAGCGGTAGTGCTGGCTGCTCTTCTTTACTTTTAGGTTCAATTACGGACGAGTTGGTCCAACGCGCCGTGCCAGTCGCCCCAGGTCGCGGCACTCGGATCGTCCTACGCGGAGGCCGTTGCTGAGCGCCGGCGGGCGGCGTACCAGACGATGCCCGCGGTGAGGGCGGCCGCGCTCACCGCTGCCGCAGCCATGAGCGCCGGACGCGGCGGCAGGGAGAACGTAGGCACTCGTTGCTTGAGTCGGACGGGTCGGTCGAAGACGAGAATCGGCCACTCCCTCAGGGTCGCCTCCCGGCGCAGCGCGCGGTCCGGGTTGACCGCGTGCGGGTGGCCGACGGATTCCAGCATCGGGACATCGGTCGCGGAGTCGCTGTACGCGTAGCAGCGGGCCAGGTCGTAGCCCTCGGACACCGCGAGCGCCTTGATGGCCTCGGCCTTCGTGGGGCCGTAGGCGTAGTACTCCACCTCACCGGTGAAGCAGCCGTCGTCGCCGACGACCATGCGGGTGGCGACGACGCGGTCGGCGCCGAGCAGCTCGCCGATCGGCTCGACCACCTCGGCGCCCGACGTGGAGACGATCACCACATCGCGTCCGGCGGTGTGATGCTCCTCGATGAGCGTCGCCGCTTCGTCGTAGATGATCGGGTCGATCAAGTCGTGCAGGGTCTCGGCCACGAGTTCCTTGACCTGCTGCACGTTCCAGCCCTTGCAGAGCGCCGAGAGGTATTCGCGCATCCGCTCCATCTGGTCGTGATCCGCACCCCCGGCAAGGAACACGAACTGTACGTACGCGGTGCGCAGCACGGCGCGGCGGTTGATCAGCCCGCCATGGTAGAAGGACTTGCTGAAGGTCAGTGTCGAAGACTTCGCAATGACCGTCTTGTCCAGGTCGAAGAAGGCGGCTGTGCGCGGCAAGAAGCGGTTTTCCACAAGGCAGAGCATAGGGGCCCGCCATTCGGCGTAAACCCCAGCGCGTGGGTTTGCCTGAGAAGGCAGTCGGGTACACCATGGAAGTCACGGATCGTTCGCGACCGTGCTAACCCGGTCCGGCTCCTCCCCCCCCGAGTCGGCCGTGGGGACGACCCCCGCTCTCCCCCCCGGCGGGGGTCGTCGCATGTCCGGACGCGGTTCTCCGGTGCGGAACCAATCATTTCTCCTCCTTCTTGCCCATGTCGGGCCATGTCTGTGCACGACTCCCTTCAGAGTGCGCTGTAACGCTGGGTAGCGAAAGAGTTGCAACCCGAAGTCACTGGTACGGGCGATGGAGTTATTCACAACCGCTGAGTTGTCCACGGTTTTCGACCAAGATCCACTTGATTTCCCGAAGCGCTGCACCGTGATTCCACCCGTGAAGTCCACGGGTACCGGAATCACCGTTCTCGGAAGGCTCCGAGATCGTCGTCAACCACGACGAAGGTGAGCGATGTAGGGGGTGGAGAACGTGGCTGAATCCAGTGCACGGGATCGTCTGCCGACTGCCGGCATGCGACGCGGCGGGCCGCTGATCGTGACCGAGGATGTGGAGCTGCTCGACGATCTGCTCAGGCTGTGCGCGGCCGCCGGTGCGGAGCCGGAAGTGCATCACACGCTGCCCGAGCGCAGAGGGGGATGGGATCACGCTCCGATGGTGCTCGTCGGTGACGACGCGGCCGCGCGGTGCCGAGGGGCGACGCGCAGGCGGGGCGTAATGCTCGTGGGCCGGGACCAGGACTCACCCGACGTCTGGCGCCAAGCCGTCGAGATCGGGGCCGAGTATGTGCTTCGGCTGCCCGATTCCGAAAGCTGGCTCGTGGATCAGATCGCCAACGCGGCGGAGGGTGTCGGCCGGCCCGCGCTCACGGTAGGCGTGATCGGGGGTCGGGGTGGTGCCGGTGCCTCCACCTTGGCGTGTGCTCTTGCCGTGGCTGCGGCGAGAGCCGGCCAACGAACGATGCTCATCGACGGGGACCCGCTGGGGGGCGGTATCGACGTGCTGCTCGGTGGTGAGAGGGCCGAGGGAATGAGGTGGCCTGATTTCGCCCATTCCCAAGGGCGGGTCGGTGGGGGCGCCCTGGAGGAGTCGCTGCCCGCGTTGCATGGGTTGCGGGTACTCAGCTGGGGCCGTGACGACTGGGTCGTCATTCCGCCGCCGGCCATGAGGTCGGTTCTGGCTGCGGCGCGCAGGCTCGGCGGAGTGGTGGTGGTCGATCTGCCGCGTCGGGTGGACGAGGCGGTGGCCGAAGCCCTTGCCCAGCTCGACCTGGGCCTTGTGGTCGTTCCGGGGGAACTGCGTGCGGTCGCGGCGGCGAAGCGGGTGGTGTCGATGGCGGGGATGGTGCTGGACGACCTCCGGGTGGTGGCACGGGGGCCGTACGCGTCCGGACTCGACGAGCAATGGGTGGCCGATGCCATGGGCCTGCCACTGGCCGGTGAAGTCCCCCTGGAGAGGGGCTTGCTGGCCGAGCAGAACATGGGCGAGCCTCCCGGTGGTAGTGCGCGGGGCCCGCTTGCCAGGTTCTGCACCGCATTCTGGGAACAGGCTCTCGTCGGGGAGGCCACCAAGGGCCCGATCGTGGGGGGCGTCTCATGACCGAGGCACTGCTCGATGCCGTACGGCAACGGCTTGCGCACAGCGGCACAGCGCCGACCCCGGCCGGGGTGGCTGCCGCGTTGCGCGCGCAGGGACGGTTGCTCGGCACGGCGGAAGTGCTCGGCAGAGCCGATGAGCTGCGCGGTGAGCTGATCGGTACGGGCGTGCTGGAACCGCTCTTGGCCGACCCCCGGGTCACGGATGTCCTGGTGTCCGCGCCCGATCGGGTGTGGGTGGACCGGGGAGGCGGACTTGAACTCACCGAGGTGACCTTCGCCGACGCGGCGGCCGTCCGCAGGCTGGCGCAGCGGCTCGCGGCCGTGGCGGGGAGGCGGCTGGACGACGCCCGACCCTGGGTGGACGCGAGGCTTCCGGACGGGACCCGGATGCATGCTGTGCTGCCCCCGGTGTCCGTCGGTTCGACGTGCCTGTCGCTACGGGTGGTCAGACCCAGGGCGTTCTCGCTGGCGGAGCTGGTCGAAGCCGGAACGGTGCCGCCGGGAGGCGACCGGGTGCTGAGGGCTCTGGTGGAGGCCCGGGTCTCGTACCTGATCAGCGGGGGGACGGGAGCAGGGAAGACCACCCTCCTTTCGAGCCTGCTGGGTGCGGTGGGGGAACGCGAGCGGATCGTGCTCGCCGAGGATTCGGCGGAGCTGCGGCCGGACCACCCGCACGTCGTGCGGCTGGAGTCGCGCCCCGCGAATCAGGAGGGTGCCGGACGGGTGACCCTCAGGGATCTGGTGCGCCAAGCCCTGCGCATGCGTCCCGACCGGCTGGTGGTCGGTGAGGTGCGGGGAAGCGAGGTCACCGAGCTCCTGGCTGCCCTGAATACGGGACATGAAGGCGGGTGCGGGACTGTTCATGCCAATGCCGCAGGACGTGTTCCGGCCCGGTTGGAGGCGCTTGGGACTGCGGCGGGCCTGGACCGGGCAGCGTTGCACAGCCAGTTGGCGGCGGCCTTGTCAGTGGTCGTTCACCTTGCGCGTGACCGTGCGGGGCGTCGCCGGATTGCCGATGTCCACGTGCTGGAACGGGATGCGACGGGCCTGGTGGTCACGGTGCCGGCGCTGCGTTGGAGCGCTGCGGGTTTCGAGCGGGAACGGGGCTGGGAGCGGCTGCGGGAGCTTACCGGGGGCGTGTTGTGACCAGGGGGCCGGCATCGGCGGGAGCGCCGGAGCTCGTGTATGCCGCAGCACTGTGTGCGGCGACGGCGCTCTGGCTGGTGGTGGGGCACGGGAGCGCACTGCGGAGGGCCCAGGGGCTGTTCTCCGCCGAGGAGAGGCCGACGCGGTCCGAGAAGCGGTGGGGGAGCGTCCGCAGCCGGGTTCAGGCGAGGCTGAAGGGGCGGCGGGAGTGGCTCTGCCTGCCGGTGGCCTCTGTTCTGGCGGTTCTTGGTCAGTCAATGCTGCCGGTGATCGCTGGGGTGGTCGCGATTCCTGTGGTGCGGAGGTGGCTGCGCAGGAGGAGGCTTCGTGCGGAACGAGAGGCACGGGCCGACGGAGTAGTGGACCTGTGCGGCGCGCTGGTCGGTGAGTTGAGAGCGGGGCACGAGCCGGGGGAGGCGCTGCTCGTCGCGGTGCGCAGCACGGGCGTGATGGGCGAAGCCGGATTCAGGGTGTCGGCCGCGGCGCGGTTCGGCGGCGATGTTCCGCAGGCGCTGGTCCAGGCGTCGGATGAACCGGGCCTGGAAGGGCTGGCCGGAGTGGCTGCCTGTTGGCGGGTGGCAGTAGGCAGCGGGGCGGGTCTGGCGGCTGGCCTGGACCGGCTCGAGAGCGCATTGCGGGCCGAGCGTCGCCAACGTGAGGAGCTGCGGGCGCAACTTGCGGGCGCGTGGTCGACGGTCGCGGTGCTCGCTCTGCTGCCGGTGCTGGGCATGGGACTTGGCGCCGCGCTGGGAGCGGATCCGCTGAGGGTGCTGTTCCACAGCACCGTCGGGTTGGTCTGCCTGGTCACGGGCGGGCTGCTGGAGGCATGCGGGCTTCTGTGGGCCGCCCGGATCGTGCGGGCGGGAGAAGTGGCATGAGGGTCTTGGCCGCCGATGTCGTTCATGTGGTGGGGGCGCTCGGGGTGGCCCTGGGCCTCTGCTGCCAGGTGGTTCTGCCCTTGGCCAGGCGGCAGACCGGTCGGCGGGTGCGACGGCGGGGCGAGTGGCTTCTGGAGGTGGCTCCGGTGGCGCCTGCCACGTGGCCGGGACCACGGTGGGCGGCCATGTCGCCGGTAGGGCAGCCGGTGTCCGCTGGGCAGGTCAAACGGTGGGCGGCCATGTCGCCGGTAGGGCAGCCGGTGTCCGCTGGTCAGGTCAAACGGTGGGCGGCCACGTCGCCGGTAGGGCAGCCGGTGTCCGCTGGTCAGGTCAAACGGTGGGCGGTGCTGCTGGGCGTCGTGCTGACCGGCTGGTTCCTCGTCGGTGGCCCGGCGGGATGGGCGGTCGGTCTGGCGTCGGCCTACGGCGCCTGGTGGTGGCAGCGGGCTCGCCTCGGGCAGGCTTCGGGGCACGCGGCGCAGGAGAAGGCCCGGGCGGTGGAGGCCGCGCGGCAACTTCCTCTGGCAGCCGACCTGCTGGCGGCCTGTATTTCCGCCGGCGCCGGTCCGACGGAGGCGGCCGAGGCGGTGGGTGAGTCCCTGGGCGGCCCTGTGGGTGAGCAGCTTGCCCGCACCGCGGCGGAAATCCGGCTCGGAGGCGACCCTGCTGTCGCCTGGGGGCGGTTCGGTGACATACCGGGTGCTGCTGCCCTGGCCCGTTGCCTGGACCGGGCGGGTTCGACCGGTGCTCCGGCGGCGGAGCCGGTTGCCCGGATGGCCGAAGCGTTGCGGGCCGAGCGGGCGAGGGCGGCTGTGGCTCGGGCTCAGCGGGCCGCCGTGATGGTCACCGCTCCTGTCGGGCTCTGCTTCCTCCCCGCTTTCTTGGCGGTGGGGGTGGCCCCCGTGGTGGTCGGGCTGGCGGGGGGCTTGTTGCAACCCGCATAGCCGGAAAAAAAGGTTGTAAGGAAAATTTCAGTCAATCAGGTCTTCAAGTGGGATATCGGGGGTTTGAAATGGTGCGCAAAATCATGCACTGGGTGCGGTCCGTGGTCGGCGTCGTCCGGGCCCGAGCTGATAGCGGAATGACCACATCCGAGTATGCGGTGGGCACGATCGCGGCCTGCGCCTTTGCCGCGGTGCTCTACAAGGTGGTCACCAGCCCTGCGGTCATGGCCCAGCTGCAATCGCTGCTGAAGGGCGCACTCGATGCGAAGTTCTGAGGCCGGCGCCGAAGCGGTGGCAGGTGCCGGATGGCCGGGCGACCGCGGTGCTGTGACGGCGGAGGCCGCGATGGTGATCCCGGTGCTGGCGGTCTTCGCCCTCGCGTTGCTGTGGGCGTTGATGGCCGCCTCCGCCCAGATTCGGTGCGTGGACGCCGCCCGGGCCGGCGCCCGTGCGGCAGCCCGTTCCGAACCTGCGCCCCAGGTGAAAGAGGCCGCTCTTTCCGCGGCGCCCGACGGGGCCGCGGTCGAAGTCGAGCGGTCCGGGGCGCTGTGGAAGGTCAGGGTGACTGCCCCGACGCCCGGCCCCGGGCGCCTGGCCGTGACCCTGAGCGCGGAGGCCGCTGCGGCGGCGGAGGATGCGGTGGGGCCGCAGGACGCGCCGGCGAGGGAGGGCGCGCCGGGGAAGGAGGGCGCGCCGGTGAAGGAGGGCGAGGGGTGAGGGGGCGGTGCCGGGCGGCGGCCCGCGCTTCGGCCCTGCGGCCGACGCGGTGGCGGGTGCGCTCGACGGCCCAGTGGTCCGACTCGTGGCGGGGCCGGGTGGGGGATCGGGGGCTGGCGACTGTATGGGCCGCGGTGACCACGACGACGCTGTGCACGGTGTTCGCGGTAGTCCTGGCGCTCGGGCAGGTGGTGGCCGCGCGGCACCGTGCCGGGGGTGCGGCTGATCTGGCCGCTCTGGCTGCGGCCGACCGGGCGCTGGAGGGCGCGGCGGAGGCATGTCGGTCGGCCCAGGAGGTGGCCGAGGCGCAAGGGGCGCAGGTGGTGCGGTGCGTTGTCCAGGGGGAGGTGGCCGATGTGACCGCCAGGACGCGGTTCGGGCCGTACGCGCCCATGGTCAGGGCTCGTGCGGGGCCTGCGGCGGCTCCTCCGGCGTCGGCGGCGCCCCCGCCCCCGACGGGTCGGGAGAGCCGGGCTCGGCCGGACCGTGCTCAGGGGCGGGCGAGCCCGGCGAGGCAGGGCCACCCGGGGCGGGAGGTGCGGACCGGAGGAGTTCTGTGAGAAGCCGGACGGCGCCTCGTTTGTGCAGGGGCTCGTTGCCGTTGCCGCACTTGGGGGACTGGATGCAGGAGGGGCAGCCCGCATCGCACTCGCAGGACGCGATGGCCAGGCGTGTGGCGGACAGCCACTCGCGTGCGGTGCGGAACGCGCGCTCGGCGAATCCGGCGCCGCCGGGATGGCCGTCGTACACGAAGACGGTCGGCAGCAGGGTGTCCGGGTGCAGGGGCACGGACACCCCGCCGATGTCCCAGCGGTCGCAAGTGGCGAAGAGCGGGAGCATCCCGATCGAGGCGTGCTCGGCGGCGTGCAGCGCGCCCCCGAGGATCTCGGGATTGATCCGGGCGGCGTCGAGCTGGTCCTCGGTCACCGTCCACCACACGGCACGGGTGCGCAGCGTGCGCGGCGGGAGGTCCAGCTTGCTCTCGCCGAGCACCTGGCCGGTGATCAATTTGCGGCGGAGGAAGGAGACGACCTGGTTGGTGACTTCGACGGACCCGTAGCAGAGCCGCCCGTCCCCCCAGGGGATCTCGGTGTCGGTCTCCAGGACGGCGATGGCGGTGGTGTCGCGTGCGGTGGTCGAGTACGGCGGGGCGGCTTCCTCGACCAGGGCCACGGAGTCCTCCAGATCCAGTTTCCGGACCAGGTAGGTGCGGCCCTGGTGGAGGTGGACGGCGCCCTCGTGCACGGCGCTGTGGGCTGCGGACTCGTCCACCGTGCCCAGCAGCCTGCCGGTGCCCTCCTCGACGATCTGGACGGGGCGGCCGCCCTCGCCCCGGATGTCGGTGAGGTCGGCGGCCCGCTCGCGCCGGGTCCAGTGCCAGCCCGATGCCCGCTTGCGGAGGAGCTTCGCGGTTTCCAGCTGCGGGAGCAGACCGGCCGAGGCGGGCCCGAAGAGCTGCAGGTCGCGTTCGGTGAGCGGCAGCTCTGCGGCGGCGGCGCACAGGTGGGGGGCCAGGACGTACGGGTTGTCCGGGTCGAGGACGGTCGACTCCACGGGCTGCTCGAACAGGGCCTCGGGGTGGTGGACGAGGAAGGTGTCCAGCGGATCGTCGCGGGCCACCAGGATGGCGAGGGCGCCCTGACCCGCCCGGCCGGCCCGGCCCGCCTGCTGCCACAGGGAGGCCCTCGTGCCCGGGTACCCGGATATGACGACGGCGTCCAGGCCCGACACGTCGATGCCGAGTTCGAGGGCGGTGGTGGCGGCGAGGCCGAGCAGTTGGCCGGAGTGAAGAGCGCGTTCCAGGGCGCGGCGTTCCTCGGGCAGGTAGCCCCCGCGGTAGGCGGCGACCCGGGCCGGGAGGGTGCGGTCGACCTCGGCGAGGCGTTCCTTGGCGATGACGGAGATGAGCTCGGCGCCGCGCCGGGAGCGTACGAAGGCGACCGAGCGGACGCCCTGGACGGTGAGGTCCGTGAGCAGGTCGGCGGTCTCGGCCGTGGCGGTACGGCGTACCGGAGCGCCCTTCTCGCCGTGGAGCTCGGTCAGCGGGGGCTCCCACAGGGCGAAGACGAGTTCGCCACGCGGGGAGGCGTCGTCGGCCACCTCCGTGACGGGGAGGCCGGTGAGGCGGCCCGCGGCGAGTGCGGGCTGCGCGGAGGTGGCGGAGGCGAGGAGGAAGACGGGATCGGCGCCGTAACGGGCGCACAGGCGGCGGAGCCGGCGCACCACCTGGGCGACGTGGGAGCCGAAGACGCCCCGGTAGGTGTGGCACTCGTCGATGACGACGTAGCGCAGGGAGCGCAGGAAGGAGGACCAGCGGGGGTGCGACGGCAGTATCCCGCGGTGCAGCATGTCGGGATTGGTCAGGACGTAGTTGGCGTACTGGCGCACCCATTCGCGTTCCTCGAAGGGGGTGTCACCGTCGAAGACGGCCGACCGGATGCCGTTGCCCAGCGGAGCCGCGAGCGCCCTGACCGAGCGCAGCTGGTCGGCAGCCAGCGCCTTGGTGGGGCCGAGGTAGAGGGCGGTGGCGCCACGCCCGTTGGGGGCCTCGGAGCCGTCCAGGAGGGCGCTGAGCACCGGGGCGAGGTAGGCCAGCGACTTGCCGGAGGCGGTTCCGGTGGCGATCACGACCGATGTGCCGTCCAGAGCGTGCTCCGCGGCGGCCGCCTGATGGGCCCAGGGGTGGTCGATGCCGGCCTTCTGGATGGCCGCGATCACTTCCGGACGGATGCGATCGGGCCAGACGGCATGGGTTCCCACGCGCGGGGGCAGGTGCTCCGTATGAGTGATGCGCGCGGACCGGCCCGCCCCTGCGGCGAGCCGGTCGAGGACCGTGTCGGGAGAGGGGCGGGAGCCCCCACTCTCCGGGGGTCGACTGGGGCAGTGATTCTTGGCCATCGGCACCGAGTGTGTCACTGGCAAGGCGGACAATGGTCCCAAGGCGTCGTGCATGGCTGCCGGTAAGTGATTGAATGCCATCGCGGCTGGCGATCCGTCCCCCGGCTCCGTCGGGGAGACCGAGGGGCGACCGCTCGATAGCAAGGTGCTGGAGGATCCGTGGACCTGTCCTTGTCGACTCGCAATGTGTCCGGCCCTGGTGGCGACCGTACGGTCGTCGAGGTCGGTGGCGAGATTGATGTGTATACCGCGCCCAAGCTGCGCGAGCAGTTGGTCGAGTTGGTGAATGACGGCAGCTACCACCTGGTTGTCGACATGGAAGGCGTCGACTTTCTCGACTCCACCGGCCTCGGCGTGCTCGTGGGCGGCTTGAAGCGCGTGCGTGCCCATGAGGGCTCGCTGCGCCTGGTGTGCAACCAGGAGCGCATTCTCAAGATTTTCCGGATCACCGGTCTGACCAAGGTGTTCCCGATTCACACCACGGTCGACGAGGCCGTCGCGGCCACCGACTGACCTCCGGTCTGCCGTCGGGCCGGTTCCATGCCGGTCCGGCGACGGTCGGGGCGACGGCGGCCTCGGAGAAGGGCCGCCGGTGCGACGGCCCTCGTTCCTCGGTCGCCGGTGATCCCGGCGCTCGGTGTTCGGCGGCCGGCCGTCACCCGGTCGGCGGCCTGCGGCTGATTTATTTTTCGGCCGCGCGCCTCCCGTCTGGGGACAGAGCCAGCGGCTCGCAGGCAGAGCCGGGGGCCCCGGGCCGTTGGGTCCGTTTCTGGCATGCACACACGTACGTTCGAGGGGGATCGCATGGCCACCGTTGAACTCCGATTCAGCGCCCAGCCCGAACACGTCAGGACCGCCCGTCTCGTGGCGGCGGCCGTGGCGCGCCGGGCCGGAGTCGACGAGGCCGTGCTCGACGAGGTCCGCCTCGCCGTGGGGGAGGCGTGCAGCCGGGCCGTCGGGCTGCACCGCAGCCATGGCATCACGGCTCCTGTCGCGGTCTTCCTGATCGAGGAGGAGAAGGCGTTCTCCATCGAGGTCGGTGACGAGGTGCCGGGGCCCGGAGCGGACGGCTCGGTGCCCGGCGGGGTTTCCGGGCGACGCGGTGTCGTGTCCGGCGGAGGGCTCGACGGGCCCGAGCCGGAGGCCGACGACGAGGACGAGATGGGCCTCGCGGTCATCAGCGGTCTCGTCGACGACGTGGAGGTCAGGTCCGGTGCGGACGGCGGAGTGATCCGGATGAGCTGGCCCAAGACGCCGGTGGCCGTACTGCCCTGAGCAGCGCACCCCGGTTCGGTCCGTGCGGCTCTTCCCGAGCCTCCTCAGGCTTCCCAAGGCCCTGCTGAGCAGGGCCTTTCTCATTTCTGCCCGATCGGTGATCCGGCGGAAACGCTTCTGCGCCGTTACTGCATCTGGCCAATGGGGGAACTCGGTCAATTGCCGTGGTCGCCGTCGCCGTACTGCTCATCGCGCCACGCGAGGGAGCAGGTGATCGCTCATCAGCAACCGGACTGACGCAGCAGTTTGAGGGGGCGTTCGCCCTCCGCGCCTGCGTGCGGCCTCTCGGTTTTCCTCGTACGAGTGGTGGTTCGTTCGCGTGTTCCCGTGGGTGGGGGCCGTGTGGGTGAGTTGTATCTCCCTTCTTTCCCTTGGTGCAAATGGCTGCAAAAGGTGTCCTATCGGACGACTGGCACCCGGATGGAGGGCGTTCGGCGTGTAAGTTCCGGGGCCGAGAGCCTTGGAAGGGACCAATCCGGTGAACAAGAAGCTTGCAGCCGCGCTGTCCGGCGGTGCGGTACTGGTACTGACGCTGTCGGGCTGCAGCGACGACAGCGACAACAAGGTGAACGACTGGGCCGAGAAGGTCTGCGACCAGGTCCAGCCCCAGCTGCAGAAGATCGCGAACGCCAACGCCTCCATCCAGCAGCAGACCGCCGACAACAGCAAGCCCGCCGACGTCCAGGAGACCGACTCGGCCGCCTTCCAGCAGATTGCGCAGGCGTACAAGGCGCTGGGCTCGGCCGTCGAATCGGCGGGTCCGCCGCCCGTCGATAACGGCGAGACCACGCAGAAGGAGGCCGTGAAGGAGCTCAACGCCTCCTCCGCCGCCTACGCGAAGCTGCAGAAGAAGGTCGACGCCCTGGAGACGAAGGACCAGGCGAAGTTCGCCGACGGCCTCAAGGGCATCGCCGACGAACTGAACAAGATCAGCACCAACGGCGACCAGGCACTGAAGAAGCTCCAGTCCGGCGAGGTCGGCACCGCCATGGCCAAGCAGGAGGGCTGCCAGAAGCCGACCGCGTCGGCCTCGCCCTCGGCCGGCTCGTCGGACGACTCCGAGCCGTCGAAGGAAGCGTCGCCCTCCGTGTCCCCGTCAGTGTCGCCCAGCAAGAAGGCGTAACCGACGGACGAAGGCCGGCCGTCACGGCCGGTGGACCTCGGGCGAGCGGCCCGGCACCCCCTGGAACGCGCAGGGCGGCGGCCGGGCCGCTGCCGTTGTCAGTGGGACCCCTCACAATGGGCCACGTGAGTAAGACCAGCCTTTTCGCAGCAGACCTGCCCGCGGCAGACCACACGCCCCGGCTCCGCGAAGCCCTGCTCGCCGCCGCCTTCACCGCCGACGGGCTCCTCGACCTGCTCGGCGCGCCCGCCTACGCCGCGCTCGCCCGCAGCGAGACGGTTCCGGCGCTGCGGGCCACGCGGGGCGAGGCACCGCTCGACACGCTGGTGCGGCTCTTCCTGCTCCAGCGCCCCGTCCCGGCCGGGCGAGCCGCCGCCGTGCTGCCGCTGGCGGAGTGCGTGGCGGACGGGTGGCTGACCGAGACGGACGGCGAAGTGCGGGCGACCGTCGACGTGCGGCCGTACAGCGGGCCGGAAGGGCAGGACTGGTTCATCGTCTCCGACCTCGGCTGCGCCGTGGGCGGTGCAGGCGGTATCGGTTCGCGCGAGAAGGGCGTCGTCCTCGGTATCGGCGGGGCGTCCACCACCCTGGCCGGGATCACCGTCCGCCGGCCGGTCGCCTCCGCCCTCGATATCGGTACGGGCTCCGGCATCCAGGCGTTGCACGCCGCGCAGCACGCCACGAGGGTCACGGCCACCGACCTCAATCCGCGTGCCCTCGCGTTCGCCCGGCTCACCCTCGCCCTGTCGGGCGCCGCTCCGGCCGATCTGCGTGAGGGCTCCCTGTACGAGCCGGTCGGCGCCGAGACCTTCGACCTGATCGTCTCCAATCCGCCCTTCGTCATCTCGCCCGGCGCCCGGCTCACCTACCGGGACGGCGGCATGTCCGGTGACGACCTGTGCCGGACCCTCGTGCAGCAGACGGGCGACCGGCTCAACGAGGGCGGCTTCGCCCACTTCCTGGCCAACTGGCAGCACACCGAGGGCGAGGAGTGGCAGGACCGGGTGCGTTCCTGGGTGCCGGACGGCTGCGATGCCTGGATCGTGCAGCGCGAGGTCCAGGACGTCACGCAGTACGCCGAGCTGTGGCTGCGCGACAGCGGCGACCACCGCACGGACCCGGCGGAGTACGAGGCGCGGTACGACGCCTGGCTGGACGAGTTCGAGGCCCGCCGGGCGAAGGGTGTCGGCTTCGGCTGGATCACGCTGCGGAAGTCCGCCGCGGCCGCCGCCGGTGAACCCTCCATCGTGATCGAGGAGTGGCCGCACGCGGTGGAGCAGCCGCTCGGCCCCGCCGTAGAGGCGCACTTCGCCCGCCAGGACTACCTGCGGGAGCAGGACGACGCGGCGCTCCTGGCCGCGCACTTCACCCTGGCCGCCGAGGTGGTGCAGGAGCAGGTCGGGCTCCCCGGCGCGGAGGACCCGGAGCATGTGGTGCTCCGTCAGAACCGCGGCATGCGGCGGGCGACGAAGGTCGACGCGGTGGGCGCGGGGTTCGCGGGCGTGTGCGACGGCTCGCTGCCCGCCGGACGCATCCTGGACGCCATCGCCCAGTTGATGAACGAGGACCCGGTGCTGCTGCGGGACCGCACCCCGCAGGCCATCCGGCTGCTGGTCGAAGAGGGCTTCCTGGAGCCGCTGCCCCCGGGCGGGCAGGTGGCCGGATGATCCGGATCGGGCTGGACGAGGCGTCGCTCGGCGCGACCCGGATCGCCATCAGCCCCCTGTGGGACGCCTTCTGCAGCCTCCGTCTCGCGATGCCGCACCGCCATCCCTCCCGCCCCTACGAGGAATGGGTGGTGCGCGCCCGCGAGGTGCTGCGCGAGGACGACCGGACGCATGTGCTCCGGCTGCTGGTCGACGGGCCGCACCAGTTCCCGGACTTCCTGCTGCCCCGGCCGGCCGGTGCAGCATCCGTCGAGACGGAGCTCGACACCATCCGGGCCACCCCGGCCGAGGTCGTACGGGCCGGAGTCGCCGAGCACTACGCGGGGCTCGAGGACCACCCGCACGTGCGCCCGTACCTCGCCGACCCGAGGCCGCCTGCGGGGCGCTCGCCGATGCGTATGCCGCGTACTGGGAAGGGGCGATGGCCCCTCACTGGCCCGTCATGCGCCGCCTGGTCGAGGACGAGGTGCTCATACGGGCCCGCACCTTCGCCACCGAGGGTGTGGACGCGCTCTTCACCGGGCTGGAGAGCCGGGCCAAGTGGGAGCCGCCCGTCCTGGAGCTGACGAAGCACATCGACGCCGAGTACCGGGCGGGGGAGCGGCGGCTGCTGCTCGTACCCCTCGTCTTCGCGGAGGGCTGCCGACTCTACTCCACCGACGACCCCGACGGCCTGACGGTGTCCTTCCAGGCCCGTGGCGCGGGAGCCCTGCGTGAGCGGCCCGCGGAACGGGCGGACAGCGGCGACCGGCTCGGACTGCTGCTGGGACGCGGCCGCGCCTCGGTCCTGCGGCAGCTCGGCGGACCGCTTACCACGGCCGGGATAGCCGACCGGCTGGGGCTCGCGCCGAGCACGGTCTCAGAGCACCTGTCCGTCCTCGCCGAGGCCGATGTCGTCACCCGGCACCGGGCCGGGCGCAGCGTGTACTACCAGCTCACCGACACCGGCCGCGCCCTCCTCGCGCTGCTGTCGGGGGAGGACGTGCTGCGCGCGGTGTCCTGAGGGGCGCAGGCGCGGAGGCCGAGGCGGGGCTCACGATTCGGGCCGTTCCGAACTGATGGCGGGGCGGCAGGGCCGGGCCTGGCGTCCGCGCCATGCTTGCGACCGAGGCGAAGAACCTGCGCCGCACCTACACCAGCCGGGCCGGTTTCCTGCGTCCGCGCCGCACCGAGACCGAAGCCGTGCGCGGGATCACCTTCGAGGTGGCGCGCGGCCTGCCGCACCGGCCGGATGTCCTGTTCCTCGACGAACCGTCGATCGGCGTGGACCCGGTGGCGGCGCGCGATCTGCGCCGTACCGTCGCCGATCTGCGGGCCGGCGGCACCACCGTGTCGCTGACCACGCATTACATGGCGGAGGCCGATGAGCTGTGTGATCGGATCGCGGTCATCGCCGGCGGCACGATCCGGGCCCTGGGCACGCCGGACCGGCTCAAGTCGCGCGTCCAGGAACGCGACATCCTGGAGATCGAGGCGTACGGGGCCGGCGAGGAGCACCTCGATCGCATCCGTGCCGTGGCGGGCGTTCATGGGGTGGCCGCCGAGAACCGGGGGAGCCGACAGGCCGTCATCGTGCAGACGGAGTGCGGCGCGGATCTGCACGCCCAGGTGCTGGCCGCGCTCGACGGCGTCCGGGTCGGACGGGTCGTCATCCGCGAACCCACGCTGGAGCACGCGTACATCGCGATCGTGGAGGAGGCGGACGCGGAGGCGGCGCGCGGGCGCGCCGAGGCGCGCGAAGGGGCCGGGTTGCGCGAGGGGCCGGGGTGCCTGGGCAGGCCGGGGTGCCCGGGTCGGCCGAGGCCGCGGATCCGGTGGCCGTGCGCCCCGAGACGCCCCATGCGCCCGGGTCGGCCGAGGCCGCGGATCCGGTGGCCGTGCGCCCCGAGACGCCCCATGCGCCCGGGTCGGCCGAGGCCGCGGATCCGGTGGCCGTGCGCCCCGAGACGCCCCATGCGCCCGGGCGGGCCGAGGCCGCGCACCCGGAGGCCGCGCATCACACAACCGCGCACCCCGGGGCGGCCGATGCGGAAGCCGTTGAGTGTGCGCGTGCGGAAGCCGGACGTGTCGACGGCGAGGTTGTGGCATGAGCTTCGTCAGGGCCCTTCGCCTGATCCTCGTCGGCGTGCGTACGCACGTCTCGTACATGAGCCGGTCGCCGCTCGAAATCACCTTCGCCGTTCTCGTGCCCCTGGTGTACGCGACCCTCTCCGTCTATCTCTTCCGCGCCGCCGACGACCCCGACGGGCTGCTCACGGCGGCCGTCGGCGCCGGGCTGATGGGCATCTGGTCCTCGGTGCTCTTCGGGTCGGGCGGAGCCGTGCAGAATCAGCGCTGGCTCGGCACGCTGGAGACGCTCGTCGCCTCGCCCACCCCGCTCTCCCTCGTCCTGCTGCCCATCGCCCTGGCCACCGCCGTCATCGGCACGTACGCCATGGGCGCGACGGTGGTCCGGGCAGCCGTGCTGTTCGACGTGCCGCTCGACTTCGCGCATCCGGTGCTCTTCCTGGCCGCAGTCCCGGTCTGCGTGCTCGTGCTCGGGGTGATGGGGCTGCTGCTCGCCACCACGTTCGTGCTGTTGCGCAACGCGAACGCGCTGGCCCACCCGCTGGACGCGCCCGTGTGGCTGCTGTCCGGGATGCTCGTGCCCATCACCGCGCTGCCGGGCTGGACGAGTCCGGTTTCCTGGGCGCTGCCCACCACCTGGGGCTCCCGCGCGGTGCACGCGGCGACCTCCGGTAGCGCGGGAGCCGGTGAGGTGCTGGTGCCCATGGGCGTGGCCCTCGGGCTCGGCGCGCTGCTCGCCGTCCTCGTTCTGGGGCGGGTCGAACAGCGCGCCCGCGCCGCCGCGACCCTCTCCTTTGCCGGAGAACCCGGGCCGCCCGACGCGCGCGAAGACCCGGCCCGGAAGCCCGGAAGCCCGGAAGCCCGGAAGCCCGGAAGTCCCGAACCCGCCCCCGTTCCACCCAGGAATGGCCGCATGAACGCGAACGCCCGTACCCCGCACATGAAGCCTGGCCCCACACCCCCGTATCGCGCCCCGAGCCTCTACCGGCGGATCGTTTCCGCGTCGCGGCTCGTGGTGGTCGGTGGCGCCCTGTCCTACCGGGCGCTCTTCAGCTGGACGACGCCGCCCATGTTCATCGGCACCCTGCTCGTCGGCCCGCTGCTGCAACTTCTCTTCTTCGTCTTCCTGGGACGGCAGCTCCACGTCGCCGACGACCGGTTCTATCTGCTGGGCAACGCCGTCATCTCCGCGTCGACCGCCTGTGTCTACGGCGGCACGATGGCCATCGCCAACGAGCGGCGGTACGGGACGCTCGGCGCGGTGCTGCTCAGCCCGCGGAACCGGGCTCCGCTCTGGTTCGGACGCGCGCTCCCGTATGTGCTGAACGGCCTCGTCATCAGCGTCTTCACGCTCTGCGCCGCCTGCCTCCTGCTCGGCCTGCGTATTCCGGTTGCGGCCGTTCCGGGGCTCGGCGCGGTCCTGTTCGCCGCCGCCGCGGGGTGCTCCGCCTTCGGGCTGGCGCTGGGGGCGCTGGGACTGCGGTTCCGCGATGTGTTCCTCGTATCGAACGTGGCCAGTTCCGTGCTCCTGCTGCTGACCGGTGCCAACGTGCCCCGGGAGAAACTGCCGGGGTGGATGCGGGCCCTCGGGGACGTACTGCCGCTGACTCACGCGGCCGACGCGGCACGTCAGTTGTCCGCCGGTGCCGGGTTCGACCGCCGGGGCGTCGCGGCGGAGTTCGTGACGGGGCGGGGTACGCGCTGCTCGCCGTCCTGATGCTCGCGGTGTTCGAACGGGGGAGCAGGCGGCGCGCGACGCTCGACGCGATGTGAGGGACGCGACGTGAGGGACGCGACGTGAGGGACGCGACGTGAGAAATGTAGCGGGCGCTCGGCGTGTGAATTCGGCCATGGCCGGGGCCCTGTCCCTCCGCCGTCCTGCCGGTGCGTTCTGCTGTTCACCACCGGCGCGTTCTGCTGTTCACCCCGTGTCGGCGTCTGTGACGCCGTGCGGTGGGAGCCTCCCTGGGAAACCGGGGGAAGAGGGAGGCGTAGGGGATGGAGAGCGGACCCGCAGTCTTCGCCGGAACGGCGTTCGCGCTGTTCGGTGCGGCACTGCTGCTGTGGACGGGGGCGCGCGTGCTGCACCGCGCGCCGGTCGCGTACCGGGTGAGCCCCGCCGTCTCCACCGCACTCGCCACTGTGTTCGGCGTAGTTTTCCTCGTCCTCGGGGTGTGGTGCTTCGGCCGCGTCTGACCCCGGGGCCGCCCCGGGCGACCGGTGCGCCCGGGCGTCCCCGGCGCCGCCGGGAACACGCCCGGGGCGCCCGCCCCTCGTCCCCGGCCCCCGCAGGGCGGCCGGAGCGGCGCCGAAACCCGCAGGCAGCGGCCGTGCCCGGGGTGGACCGAGCGGGCCGGGCGGCAGGAATGGCGGAAGTCGGGTTACCGTTCGAGTGGCCGTTGCGGGCTTTTGCCGTTTGACACGGGGGCGGGTTGTACCGTCACACTCCGCAGCGACAGCACTGTCGGCAGCGTCATCGCGCTGCCCTGATGCCCACCGAGCGTCGACCGGAGAGAAGAGCGAAGTTGTCCCCGACCAGCGAGACCGCACAGGGCGGCCGCCGACTCGTCATCGTCGAGTCGCCTGCCAAGGCGAAGACGATCAAGGGCTATCTCGGCCCCGGATACGTCGTCGAGGCGAGCGTCGGGCACATCCGCGACCTCCCGAACGGCGCCGCCGAGGTGCCCGACGAGTACACCGGCGAGGTGCGCCGGCTCGGCGTGGACGTCGAGCACGACTTCCAGCCGATCTACGTCGTCAACGCAGACAAGAAGGCCCAGGTCAGGAAGCTGAAGCAGCTGCTGGCCGAGTCCGACGAACTCTTCCTCGCCACCGATGAGGACCGCGAGGGCGAAGCCATCGCGTGGCACCTCCAGGAAGTCCTGCGGCCCAAGGTCCCGGTCCACCGGATGGTCTTCCACGAGATCACCAAGGACGCGATCCGGGCCGCCGTCGCCAACCCGCGCGAGCTGAACCAGCGCATGGTCGACGCCCAGGAGACCCGCCGCATCCTCGACCGCCTCTACGGCTACGAGGTCTCGCCGGTCCTGTGGAAGAAGGTCATGCCGAAGCTCTCGGCGGGCCGCGTCCAGTCCGTCGCCACCCGGCTCGTCGTCGAGCGGGAGCGCGAGCGCATCGCCTTCCGCTCCGCCGAGTACTGGGACCTGACCGGTACGTTCGCCACCGGGCGGAGCGGAGAGGGGTCTCCCCGGACGGAGTCTGGGGGAGCCTCTGACCCCTCGACGCTCACGGCCCGGCTCAGCGCCGTCGACGGACGCCGGATCGCCCAGGGCCGCGACTTCGGTCCGGACGGGCAGCTCAAGTCCGCCTCCGGCCAGACGCTGCACCTGGACGAGACGAACGCCCGCGCGCTGGCCGCCGCGCTCGCCGACTCCGCGTTCGCCGTGCGGTCCGTCGAGTCGAAGCCGTACCGCCGCTCCCCGTACGCCCCCTTCCGTACGACGACCCTCCAGCAGGAGGCGAGCCGGAAGCTGGGCTTCGGGGCGAAGGCGACCATGCAGGTCGCGCAGAAGCTGTACGAGAACGGCTTCATCACTTATATGCGTACGGACTCCACGACCCTCTCGGAGACCGCGGTCGCCGCGGCACGGGCGCAGGTCACGCAGCTGTACGGGGCGAACTACCTGCCCGACAAGCCGCGCACGTACGCCGGCAAGGTCAAGAACGCGCAGGAGGCGCACGAGGCGATCCGCCCCTCCGGCGACCGCTTCCGCACGCCTGCCGAGACCGGTCTCACCGGCGACCAGTTCCGGCTCTACGAGCTGATCTGGAAGCGGACCGTCGCCTCCCAGATGAAGGACGCGGTCGGTAACTCCGTCACCGTCAAGATCGGCGGCCGGGCGAGCGACGGCCGGGACGCCGAGTTCTCCGCGTCCGGCAAGACGATCACCTTCCACGGCTTCATGAAGGCGTACGTCGAAGGCGCCGACGACCCGAACGCCGAGCTCGACGACCGCGAGCGGCGGTTGCCGCAGGTCACCGAGGGCGACGCGCTGTCCGCCGACGAGGTCTCGGTCGACGGCCACGCGACGAAGCCGCCGGCCCGTTACACCGAGGCATCGCTGGTCAAGGAGCTCGAAGAGCGCGAGATCGGCCGCCCGTCGACGTACGCGTCGATCATCGGGACGATTCTCGACCGCGGCTACGTGTTCAAGAAGGGCACGGCCCTGGTGCCGTCGTTCCTGTCGTTCGCCGTGGTCAACCTGCTGGAGAAGCACTTCGGCCGGCTTGTGGACTACGACTTCACGGCCCGCATGGAGGACGACCTCGACCGCATCGCACGCGGTGAGGCCCAGTCCGTGCCGTGGCTGAAGCGGTTCTACTTCGGCGCGCAGGACGGGGACGGCGCGGCCGGTGCGGGTGCGGCCTCCGACGCGGGCAACGGTGACGGCGACCACCTCGGCGGCCTCAAGGAACTCGTCACCGACCTCGGTGCGATCGACGCCCGGGAGATCTCGTCGTTCCCTGTCGGCAACGACATCAAGCTTCGCGTCGGGCGGTACGGCCCGTACATCGAGCGGGGCGAGAAGGACGCCGAGGGCCACCAGCGCGCGGACGTCCCCGAGGACCTGGCCCCCGACGAGCTGTCCGTCGAGTACGCGGAGGAGCTGCTCGCCAAGCCGAGCGGCGACTTCGAACTCGGCACGGACCCGGTGAGCGGGAACCAGATCATCGCCAAGGACGGGCGCTACGGGCCGTACGTCACGGAGGTGCTGCCCGAGGGCACGCCGAAGACCGGCAAGAACGCGGTGAAGCCGCGGACGGCGTCGTTGTTCAAGTCGATGTCGCTGGACACGGTGACGCTGGCCGACGCGCTCAAGCTGATGTCGCTGCCGCGGGTGGTCGGCGAGGACGCCGAAGGCGTCGAGATCACCGCGCAGAACGGCCGTTACGGGCCGTACCTCAAGAAGGGCACCGACTCGCGGTCGCTCACCTCCGAGGACCAGCTCTTCGACATCACGCTCGAAGAGGCGCTCGCCATCTACGCGCAGCCGAAGCAGCGGGGACGGGCCGCGGCCAAGCCGCCGCTGAAGGAGCTGGGCACCGACCCGGTGAGCGGGGCGCCGGTCGTCGTGAAGGACGGGCGCTTCGGCGCGTACGTCACCGACGGCGAGACGAACGCGACGCTGCGCACCGGAGACAGCGTCGAGGACATCACGCCGGAGCGGGGGTACGAGCTCCTCGCCGAGAAGCGGGCCAAGGGGCCGGCGAAGAAGACCGCGAAGAAGGCCGCGGCTAAGAAGGCTCCTGCGAAGAAGGCTGCGGGGGCTGCGAAGAAGACTGCGGCTAAGAAGACGACGGCGAAGACGACGGCGAAGACGACGGCGAAGACGACGGCGAAGAAGGCGGCCGTGAAGAAGGCTGCGGGGGCTGCGAAGAAGGCTGTGGCTTCGGAGGACTGACGGCGTGGGGTGCGGACCGATGGGCGGGGCTGCGGGGTGGCGCCTGCGGCGGCCCTCCCCTCCCCGCCCCTTCCCGAAACCGGGGCTCCGCCCCGGACCTCGCGCCTCAAACGCCGGCGGGGCTGGGTGAAGGTGGGGCTTTTCCCGGGACCTCGCGCCTCAAACGCCGGCGGGGCTGGGCGAGGGCGGGGCTCCGCCCCGGACCCTGCGCCTCAAACGCCGGCGGGGCTGGGTGAGGGCGGGGCTCTGCCCGGGGCCCCGCGCCTCAAACGCCGGCGGGGCTGCGGGTAGCGCGTCGGCAGGGTTGGGAAGTAGCGCGTCGGGGGGCTGAGGCGGGGTTCTGGCCCAAGCCCCCCGGGGCGGGTGTGGGCGTATGTTCGGATGCGGGACACGGGTCGGGGGACCGTCCCGATAGGCTGGGCGGATGACGCGAGCCGAGCAGCCTACGGTCGTGAGCCCCACCTCCGACACACTTGCCGCAGACTCACGCGAGCGCGCCGTACGAGCCCTGTTGCGTGTTCCCCCGCTGAAGCGGTTGTGGAGCGCCCAGCTCGTCGGCAGTACCGGCGATGCACTCGCCCTTCTCGTGCTGGTGTTGCTGTCGCTGCAAGCGGCGGTCCTCGAGGGCTCATTCGGGACCGGATACCGAGGTGCGGCTTTTGCCGTCGCCGCCGTGTTCGGGGCCCGGATTATTTCCACCTTGCTCTTCGGAGCCGTACTTCTGGGGCCGTTGACGTCCCTCACCGCGCCGGGCGGGCCGGTCGACCGGCGGTGGCTGATGATCGGGGCGGACGGGCTGCGGCTCGCGCTGCTGATCGTCGCGCCGCTGTGGATCGACTGGACGCCCGCCAACGCGCTCACGATGATCCTGGTCACGGTCTTCGTGACCGGGGCCGCCGAACGCCTGTGGACGATCGCCAAGGAGAGCGCGGCCCCCGCGCTGCTGCCCGCCCCGCCGATCGAGGGCGCCGCCGTACGCCCGCTGCCGGACCACCTGGACGCACTGCGCCGGCTCTCCCTGCGTACGGACTTCGCGGCGGTTCCCCTCGCCGCGGCCGTTCTGCTGGTCGCCACGGTCATCGGCAACCTGCTGGGCTCCGGCCTCGACTGGTTCTCCTTCCACCAGGCGGCCCTCGGCTCGTACGTCGCGGCCGGGCTGTTCTCCGCCTCCGTCTCCACCCTGTACTTCCTGCAACTGCCCGGTACGCAGACGCCCCGCCCGCGCTCGCCGCTGGAGGGATTGCGACGGCCTTCCACGGGGAACGGCCCCGACAAGGGCCGCACCGGAGCCATCCCGCTGCTCGTCGCCACCTGCGCGGCGGTCGCCGGAGTCATCGCCGCGGCGGCCGCGGTCGCCGTGCTGCACGCCACCGACCTCGGCGGCGGTTCCGTCACCCTCGCCCTGCTGATCCTCGCCCTGACCGGCGGCACCGGCGTCGGTATCCGTACCGCGCAGAAGGTGCTGCCGACCCTGTCGCGGCGGCGGCTGCTCTCGCTGGCCACCGCCGTCACGGGTATCGCGCTCCTGGCGATGGGCCTGGTGCCCGACACCGCGACCGTCGTCCTGCTCGCCGTACTCGCCGGGTACGCGGCGGGCGTCGCCGCGAACACCGGTCATGTCCTCGTCGACCAGGAGACCGAGGAGACCCGCCGGGCCAGGACCACCGAACACCTCCAGGCCGTCGTCCGGGTCCTGATCGCACTCGGTGCGGTCGGCGGGCCCCTGGTGGCCGCGGCCATCGGCACGCACCGGCTGACCGTGGGCGACTTCGTCTTCGCCCACGGCGGCGCGGCGTTCACCCTGATGCTGGTCGGCGCCCTGCTGCTGCCGGTCGCCGCGGTCGTCCTCGCGAAGACGGACGACCGCTCCGGCGTACCGCTGCGGCGCGACCTGCGCGAGGCGCTGCGCGGCGGCGACCCGGCCGTCGCACCCGCCGCGAGCGGCTTCTTCCTCGCTCTGGAGGGCGGCGACGGAGCCGGCAAGTCCACCCAGGTCGAAGTGCTCGCCGAGTGGATCCGGGCCAAGGGCCACGAGGTCGTCGTCACCCGCGAGCCGGGTGCGACCCCCGTCGGCAAGCGGCTGCGCTCCATCCTGCTCGACGTGTCGTCGGCCGGTCTCTCCAACCGTGCCGAGGCCCTGCTGTACGCCGCCGACCGCGCCGAGCACGTCGACTCGGTCGTCCGCCCGGCTCTGGAGCGCGGCGCGATCGTCATCTCCGACCGCTACATCGACTCGTCCGTCGCCTACCAGGGCGCGGGCCGCGACCTGGCGCCGACCGAGATCGCCCGGATCTCGCGCTGGGCGACGAGCGGACTCGTACCCCACCTGACGGTGCTCCTGGACGTCGCCCCGGAGACCGCGAGGGAACGGTTCACCGAGGCGCCCGACCGGCTGGAGTCCGAGCCGCCCGAGTTCCACGCCCGCGTGCGCTCCGGCTTCCTGACCCTGGCCGCCGCCGACCCGACGCGCTACCTCGTGGTGGACGCCGGGCAGGACCCGGAGTCGATCACCACCGTCGTACGCCACCGGCTCGACCGGGTCCTGCCGCTCTCCGAGGCCGAGATCAAGGCCCGCGAGGATGCCCGCAAGGCCGCCGAGGAGGAAGCCAGGCGCCGGGCCGAGGAAGAGGCCGCACGCAAGGCGGAGGAAGAGCGCCTGGAGCGCGAACGGCAGGAGCAGCTCGCCAAGCTCCGCGCCGAGGAGGAGGAGCGCAAGCGCCGCGAGGAGGAGGAAGCGCGCCGCCGCGAGGCCGAACGCCAGGCGGAGGAAGCCCGGCAGCGCGAGGAGGAAGCTCGCCGGGTCGCCGAGGAGGAAGCCCGTCGGCGTGCCGAGGAGGCCCGCCGGGTCGCCGAGGAGGCACGGGCCCGCCGCGAGGCCGAGGAAGCCGCTTACGAGGCCGAACAGGCCCGGCTGCGCCGCCAGGCGGAGGAAGAGGCCCGGCAGCGGCAGGAGGCCGAGGCCAAGCGGCTGGAGAAGCAGCGCAAGGCCGAAGAGGCCCTGCTGCGCGCCGAGGCCGCCCGCCGCCAGGCGGAAGCGGAAGCGCGGGCCGAGGCGGAGGCCGCCGCGGAACGGGCTCGTGCCCAGGCCGCTCAGGAGGCCGAGGCGGCTCGGCTGCGGCAGGAGTCGGAGGAGGCCCGGCTGCGGCAGGAGGCCGAGGAGCGTGACTCCCGGGGCTCGTCGGCGTCCGGGACCGGGACCGGGACCGGGGCCGGGACCGGGTCCGGGTCCGGGTCCGACAACGAGCTGACGGTGCCGACCCCGATCGTCAGCCCGGATGCCAATCCGAACGTCAGCCCGGATGCCAATTTGAACGTCAGCCCGAATGAGGTCACCCAGCCGGTGCCCTCCCCGGTGGACCGGTCCTCCGACGAGGCCGAGACGACGATGCTGCCGAAGTTCTCGGACGCGCCGGAGCCCCCCGGCTCCGCCGACGAGACGACGGTGCTTCCGGCGGTACGGGACGCAGGCGAGGACGCCGGACGGGGCGCGGGTGAGGACGCGGGACGGGATGCGGGCCGGGGCTCCGGCCGCCGTGGCGCACGGGCGTCCGACCCCGCCGACCGGGTGCCGCGCGGCATCTTCCGGGACGAGCGCCCGGCCGGCTCCGCGGCGGAGAGCGAGAACGAGCGCACCCGCGAGCTGCCGCAGATCACCGACCCGCACGCGGATCCGCGGCAGGCCGAGGACCAGCAGCCGCGCGCCCGCCGGTCCCGACGCCCCCGCCCCGACTGGGCGGAGGAGACCCCGCTGGACGACCTGCCCACCCTGGCCGACGAGCTGCTGGGCAGTCACGACGACGAGGGCCCGGAGTCCTCGGGCGGCCGGGGGCGACGGCCGCGCCGCTGACCGTACGCCGGGTACGGCTCCGAGACCGGATGCGCCGATGGCCCCGCCCCGCGAACGGGTGCGGGGCCATCGGCGTCCGCATTGTCAGACCCGTCCTCCACAATGGAAGCCGGATCGACGAGAGCCACGCATGGTCGCGCCGCCGCCTCACGGGACGGTGGCGCGCCCGCAGATATCTGAAGGGCGGTGACCCATGTCCGTATGGGACGACCTGGTCGGCCAGGACCGGGTACAGGAACAGCTCGGTGCCGCCGCCCGGGACGCCGACGCGCTGGTCACCGCCGACTCCGCGGGGGAGGCGGTGCCGCCCGGCTCGAAGATGACGCACGCCTGGCTGTTCACCGGCCCGCCGGGCTCCGGGCGCTCCACCGCCGCCCGGGCGTTCGCCGCCGCCCTGCAGTGCACCAGCCCGGACCGCGCCCTGGGCGGGGCGCCGGGCTGCGGTTTCTGCGACGGCTGCCACACCAGCCTCATCGGTACGCACGCCGATGTCGACGTGATCCGGACCGACCTGCTCTCCATCGGTGTGAAGGAGACCCGGGAGCTGGTGCGCCGCGCCCAGCTCTCGCCGGCCGTCGGGCGCTGGCAGGTCATCGTCATGGAGGACGCCGACCGCCTCACCGAGGGCGCGGGCAACGTCCTGCTGAAGGCGGTCGAGGAGCCCGCGCCGCGCACGGTGTGGTTGCTGTGCGCGCCCTCGCTGGAGGATGTGCTGCCGACGATCAGGTCCCGGTGCCGCCACCTCACGTTGCGTACGCCGCCGGTCGACGCGGTCGCCGACGTCCTGATCCGGCGGGGCGGCATCGATCCGGAGCGGGCCGCGGCCGCCGCCCGCGCCACCCAGGGGCACATCGGCAGGGCGCGCCGCCTCGCCACCGACGAACGGGCCCGGGCGCGCCGGGCCGCCGTGCTGAAGCTCCCGCTGCGCGTCGAGGACATCGGGGGCTGTCTCAAGGCGGCGCAGGAGCTCATCGACACGGCGACCGAGGACGCGAGGCAGGCGTCCGAGGAGGTCGACGCCAAGGAGACCGAGGACATGAAGGCGGCGTTGGGTGCTGGCGCCGGGGGCCGCATGCCGCGCGGCACGGCGGGGGTGATGAAGGAGCTGGAGGACAAGCAGAAGCGCCGCAAGACCCGTACCCAGCGCGACAGCCTCGACCTGGCGCTCACCGAGCTGACCGGCTTCTACCGCGATGTGCTCGCCCTGCAGTTCGGCTCGCGGATCGCCATAGCCAACGCCGACGCCGAGGACTCCCTGGACCGCGTCGCCCGCTCGTCCACCCCCGAGCGCACGCTGCGTCGCATCGAGGCGGTGTCGGCCTGCCGCCGCGCCCTGGACCGCAATGTGGCGCCGCTGCTTGCGGTGGAGGCGATGACGATGGCGTTGCGCGCGGGCTGAGGCCGGGGCGGGGCATCGGGCGTCATCGTCCCGCCGCTTGACGGGGCCTGCTCGTCCCTCGAATCACCCGAAAGAGCAGGGAATCGGGCGAACGGCGGGGCGGCGGCTACGCTCCGGGCATGGACACCAGGCGCCCGCTCCGCACCCTCGCCCTCGCGCTCGGCACTGCCGGCCTGCTCATCTCCGGGTGCAGCAGCGGAAGCTCGTCGTCGGGTGCCTCGTCCTCCGCGCAGCCGCCCTCCGCCTCGCCCTCGGCCGTGCCGGCGGCCCTGAAGCCGTTTTACGGACAGCACCTCAGCTGGCGGGACTGCGGGGTGAGCGGATTCCAGTGCACGACGATGAAGGCGCCACTCGACTACGCGAAACCGGACGGCGACGAGATCAAGCTCGCCGTCTCGCGGAAGAAGGCGACCGGTCCCGGCAAGCGGATCGGTTCCCTCCTGGTGAACCCGGGCGGCCCCGGCGGATCGGCCATCGGCTACCTCCAGGGCTACGCGGGGATCGGCTACCCCGCCCAGGTGCGCGCCCGCTACGACATGGTGGCCATCGACCCGCGCGGCGTGGCGCGCAGCGAGCCCGTCGAGTGCCTGACCGGCGCCCAGATGGACACCTATACGCAGGTCGACCAGACCCCGGACGACGACGCCGAGGTCGCGAAGCTGAGCGGCGCCTTCAAGAAGTTCGCCACGGGCTGCGAGAAGCGGTCCGGCGAGATCCTTCCGCACGTCTCGACGGTGGAGACGGCCCGCGACATGGACATGCTGCGTGCCCTGCTCGGTGACGAGCACCTGAACTACGTCGGGGCCTCGTACGGGACGTTCCTGGGCGCGACGTACGCGGAGCTGTACCCCGGCCGGACCGGCCGCCTGGTCCTCGACGGGGCGATGGACCCCTCGCTCTCGTCCATCGAGATGAACCGGGACCAGACGGCGGGGTTCGAGACGGCGTTCCAGTCCTTCGCACAGGACTGCGTGAAGCAGTCGGACTGCCCGCTCGGCAGTACGTCCGCCGACGACGCGGCGACCCGGCTGAAGAAGCTGTTCACGCAGCTGGACGCCAAGCCGATCCCCACGGGCGAGTCCCGCGAGCTCGGTGAATCCCTCGCCACCACGGGCGTCATCGCCGCCATGTACGACGAGACGGCCTGGCCCCAGCTCCGTGAGGCCCTGACCGCCGCCCAGGCCGGCGACGGTTCCGGCCTGCTCGCCCTGGCCGACAGCTACTACGAACGCGAGCCGAGCGGTAAGTACGCCAACCTGATGTACGCCAACGCCGCGGTGAACTGCCTCGACCTCCCGCCCGCCTTCGCCACCTCCCAGGCTGTCAGCAAGGCCCTCCCCTCCTTCGAGAAGGCATCCCCGGTCTTCGGCGAGGGCTTCGCCTGGGCCGCCCTGAACTGCGCCTACTGGCCCACCCCGGCCACCGGCACCGCCCACCGCATCAAGGCCGAGGGCGCCGCCCCCATCGTCGTGGTCGGCACCACCCGCGACCCGGCCACCCCGTACCACTGGGCCGAGTCCCTGGCCGACCAGCTCTCCTCCGGCACCCTCCTCACCTACGAGGGCGACGGCCACACGGCGTACGGCCGGGGCAGCGACTGCATCGACACGGCCATCAACACGTACCTCCTGGAGGGCACCCCGCCGCCGTCCGACAAGAAGTGCTCCTGACTCCCACCAGCCACCTGACCTGCGCATACGCCGCCGCTGCGGGCTGGTGCGGAGCACCCCCGGAAACTGTGTAGACTTGGCTCCGCTGCTGATCGCATCATGGTGCGAACAGGGCGCGCCGCCTTAGCTCAGTTGGCCAGAGCAACGCACTCGTAATGCGTAGGTCTCGGGTTCGAATCCCGAAGGCGGCTCAGAAGGAACCCCAGGTCAGCTCTCTGACCGGGGGTTTTTCCTTTTGTGGCCTTGGAATCACGGTAGGTCGGTCACTTGTAGTCTGTGCACCTCAATGCGTAGGTCGCAGGTTCGTCTCGCTGTCGCCTGTGAGTCCCGGCAGGGCTTTGGCCTGCGGTCCTGGTGCGGTTGAGCCCTTCGGTTGGCCGAGCAGCCACATGCTCCGGTGGACAGCTGGTGGGCAAGCGTGCTTGACGCCGCGTCAGAGGAGCCCTCGCCTTCCATGGGATGGGGAGGGTTTCGAGTGCCTGCGGAGGAGCGGTCGGCCGGAGAGAGTTCTGTGCTGGTCCGACATGCGGAAGAAGCCTCTGAACAGCAGATGCCTGTCGCTGTTCCATCGGCCTGCTGATCGCCGTCGGCCGTCATGTCCCTCGCTGTGGGCGGGAGCGCAGCGACCGCTCGGCGGGCTGGCGGCAAAGCGCTTCGAGGATGAGGGCCTCGCGGTGTGCCGCAGGGCTGCGGCACCTCACTCACGGCCCAGCTGTACGAACCCGAGCTGAGCGGCGGCCTTCCGCCGCGGGCACGCCGCTGCCGAGCCCAGCGCGCGAGGGGCTGCCTTTAGACGTTCGACCAAGCTTCGAGGAAGGCTTTCCGTCCAACGGGACCGTCCGACCTGCGGTCGGCGTGCAGGACGTGCCAGGCGGTGAGTTCGAGATCGCGGAACCACAGTTCGCCGATGACCTGTGTCTTGAGGTCGGGCAGGTGGTCGGACTTGATGAGGGCTTGGCCGATCACCTCTCCGGCTGCCAGGCGTTGGGGCGGGGTCATCTCGTCGACGGCCGAGAGGATCTGTCGGGCCAGAGCGGTTCCCTCGCCTGTCAGTGATTCGAGTACGCCGGCCTTGATAGTGGCGGGCAGTAGATAGGCGGTGCCTGAAGACCTCCAGAGGTCCGACCAGAAGCGTTCTCCTGCCTCGGTGGGGGCGGGGAGCGCGGCCAGCAGTCCGAGGAGATGGCCGATTGCCGCGTAGCCACCGGAGTGGGCCGCTGCGACGACTGCGATGCCTGCGACGCGCTCCACGCCGAGCCGGCTGGTTTCCGTAGCGGGGCCCAGTTGATGTTCCAACTGATCGGCCAGAGGGGTGGACAGGTGGGGACGGACTTCAGGGAGCATTGGCGATCCTTGCGGGTGAGCGAGCGGAGATGCCGGTTCTGAAGCCCTGATCGTTCCCCACGGCCAGTCGGTCTACTCGGCTCCGGAAGGCCCAACCGATGTCGGGGGTGTGGTGGCTCGCAAGGCGATGACGGACCGTCTCGACCACGCCAGCATCTTCCTGATCACCGCCGGTACCTGCACCCCCCCTGGCCGTGCTGCTTCTGTCGCCTGACGACAGGTCCGTGCTGCTGTGGACCGTATGGGCGGGCGCGTTGGCCGGCATCGCATTCCGGGTCCTGTGGGTCGGAGCGCCGCGCTGGCTGTACACGCCGTGCTACCTGCTCTGGGGTGGGCACCGGTGCGGTACTTGGCCGACTTCCTGCACACCGGAGGAGCGGTCGTACTCACCCTGACCGTGGTCGGCGGTCTCCTCTACAGCGCGGGCGCGGTCGTCTACGCACTGCAGCGCCCCGCCCCCTCACCTCGCTGGTTCGGCTTCCACGAGGTGTTCCACGCGTTCACCGTGGCAGCGTTCACCGCGCACTACGTCGCCATCCTCCTGGCCGCTTACTGACCGGGTCGCCACTCTCGAGGGGCGACCCGCGGTGTAGCGAACCACGAGGCCCTCACCGGAGTGTTCCAGGGCCGCTGTGTTGCCGGACGAGGTCGACGCTGACGGTCTTGCCACCAGATGTCCGGGTTGCCGCCGCAGTGGTGCGGAGGAGCCGGTTGACCACGGGCCAGCCGAAGCATGCGGTGTCGCCGTTGAGTTCGGGGGACGCATACGCGGGGCCCGCGGGCTCCTGTCGCGGACGGCCACCCGGAGCTTGCGCCCTGGCCGACCGCGTTCTGACCAGATGCGTCCCGGCTGTCGTGCATGCCCGTCATCCGGTCGGCAGCGTAGCCGGAGAGGGTGGCTGCGGGTAACGGCTCCGGTCGGGTGCAAGGGTCCTGGCTGGGGTGGTGGTCCGCTCGCGCTCCGTCCGTGTGTCAGGGAGACAGTCTCCCTGGCAAACATCTGGAAATCTGTGTCGGCTGAGGTAGACATTTGGATGCAGGGTGGTTATGGTTTCTCTCGTATCCAAGAGGGACAGCAAGGCGTGGCAGAGATGAACTGCCAGGCAGTAGTTATCAGCAGTTGCAGGATGTATGGCGGTGCGGTGGTGGAGTTGCGAAGCCAGGGTTGTTGCAGGATGGCGACGGGACTGGCCCCGGACCGGGTGGCCCGCAGTTCTCAGGGGCTGCCGTGAGCAGGACCGCAGGATGCAGTCCGCAGTACCAGTAGGCCCTCGGTAAATGGCGTCAGGCTGCGGCGCGCGTACCGGGAAGTTCGGCAGTGGGGTTCTGAGCCAGAGCAGATGCAGGACGGGCGACGGGGCTGGCTGCCGAAGTGGCGCTGTGAGAGGCCACCAGGAGTACGGAAGTGGTTTGCCCAGAGGGAGAGAACGGAGGAGTTGAGCGCCATCAGGATCGCCCGGGCGGAAGTGTTGGGCCCGGGTACCGCAGGACATCGTGAGTGAGGTGGTCTCCGGTCAAGCAACCGCGATCCCCGCAATCCCCGGAGCTCTGCCCGGCAGGTACGCGGAAACACAGAGCCGGCGTTGCCGATCAAGGCCGGCTGATGGTGTAGAAGTTCCTTCGGGGCCCTGGTGCCAATGGCACCAGGGCCCCTCCGACGCGTGTTCCACAGGAAGGTACAGATGACAGCAGACGATTCGTTCGGCCGTCTCGACGACGACGACTACCCCGCCTACACCATGGGCCGGGCCGCCGAGATGCTCAACACCACACAAGGGTTCCTCCGCGCCATCGGCGAGGCCCGCCTCATCACACCCCTGCGCTCCGCGGGGGGCCACCGCCGCTATTCCCGCTACCAGCTCCGCATCGCCGCCCGCGCCCGCGAACTCGTCGACGGCGGTACTCCGATCGAGGCCGCCTGCCGCATCGTCATCCTTGAGGACCAACTCGAGGAAGCCCAGCGCATCAACGCCGAACACCACCGAGACACCAAGCCGCCCAGCACGCCGACCTCGGCCTGAAGCCCTGCGCGTCGGGTGGGAAACCGGCAGGTGCCGAAGCGGCCTGCCGGGCGTGCGCTCACGGGAGCTCCCCCCCCCCCGCGGTTGTCATGCTCGAGAGGGTGCTCTCGTCTTCGGCGTGGGTGCTCTGTCGTGCCACTGCTTCGCGCAAGATGTCCATCGGTTGGTCGGGGCGGCGTCTGCGGGGTCTGCGGGCCGACTTCGACACGGTGAGGGCTTCGGCTGCAGAGCCAGGGGCAGCTTCCCGGAGGCGTACTGCTCAGTTCGCGATGTGCCTTCGGGCTGCCGTGAGCTCCAGGCTGGTCAGGTCGTGATGTGTGACGACACCCCGGGGCCGGACAGCCTCAGCCCACGAACGTCGGCCGCGCTTCTGGGCTGTTCGGCAACACGTGGGCCTCCCCTGGCCCTTCGTCCTGACGGGCGACGCGCTGGTGCTGTGACCCGCATCCGAGTGGTCGGCACCCTCACGCTGTGAAGGGTAGGCATCCGGCAACGCTGCGCTCAGGGTGGGCCGATATCTATGGCCACGGCGTGAGGATTCAATGCGCCGCGTCGGGAGTGTTTTTACCGCAGCGAAGAGAGTGGAATTTTTCACCGTACGCGGACCATTACGGCATGCTACTGTCGATCTCAGTTGCAGTTGTGGTTCCCAAATCTCTGAGCTTTCGGGCGGGGCGTTCCGGCCCGAATAGCTTTTTTGCATTTCCGGTTCTCTCCGGGCGGGGCATCATCGCGGCGACGCGGCATCCGTGCATTACGGATCCCGACGCACCTGCCCCCCCCCAAGGAGATATGACATGGCGTCAGGCACTGTGAAGTGGTTCAACGCGGCCAAGGGCTTTGGGTTCATCGAGCAGGACGGTGGCGGCGCTGACGTGTTCGCCCACTTCTCGAACATCGCCGCCCAGGGCTTCCGCGAGCTCCTCGAAGGCCAGAAGGTCACCTTCGACATCGCACCGGGCCAGAAGGGCCCGACGGCCGAGAACATCGTTCCCGCCTGACGCTGACGCGCACTTCGTAGCTGGGGCCCGCATCCTCCGGGGTGTGAGCCCCAGCTCCGGGCATTCTCCGGGAACGGCGCCACCTGCGGTGGAACCTCCGCCCGCAGAGCCTTCTCGCTGCCCCCTTCTTCCGGGTCCCGCCTATCGGTGGAACTGGATTCCCCGCCCATATGGCGTCACTCATTCCATGGTCTGCATCCCGCTCCGGGACCAATCGCAGGTCTCATCTGATTTCGCATTCCGCTCGGCCCGTTCTTGTGATTCCCCGCGCTGTTCTTCCGCTGCGAGAATTCCTTGATACGTGCCGTATCAAGGAAGGTTCTGAATGAACTCCACACGTACGAACAATCGCTCTTCCCGCAGCCGTGCCGCCGACTCCGGCCGGGGTGGTAGCCGCTTCAACTCGACCGCCTCGACCCGTTCCGCTGCCCCGGCCCGTTCCGGCGGTTCTGGCCGCTCGGCCGGCAATGGGCGGCGGCCCGCCGCGATTCAGGGCGAATTCGCTCTGCCGGTCACGGTCACTCCCGCGCTGCCCGCCGTCGAGGCGTTCTCCGACCTCGACATGCCGAGGCAGCTGCTGGCGGCGCTGACCGCGCAGGGCGTGAACGTTCCGTTCCCGATTCAGGGTGCGACCCTGCCCAACACTCTCGCGGGCCGCGACGCCCTGGGACGTGGGCGCACCGGGTCCGGCAAGACCCTCGCTTTCGGCCTAGCTCTGCTGGCCCGCACCGCCGGTCAGCGTGCCGAGCCCCGACAGCCGCTGGCCCTGGTCCTCGTGCCGACGCGTGAGCTGGCCCAGCAGGTGACCGATGCCCTGGCCCCGTACGCCCGCTCGGTGAGGCTGCGCCTGGCCACCGTCGTCGGCGGGATGTCGATCGGGAGGCAGGCCAGCGCGCTGCGCGGTGGCGCGGAGGTCGTCGTAGCGACGCCGGGCCGGCTCAAGGACCTCATCGACCGTGGTGACTGCCGACTTGACCAGGTCGCGATCACCGTGCTGGACGAGGCCGATCAGATGGCTGACATGGGCTTCATGCCCCAGGTCACCGAGCTTCTGGACCAGGTACGCCCCGAGGGCCAGCGGATGCTGTTCTCCGCCACCCTGGACCGTAACGTCGACCGCTTGGTTCGTCGCTACCTCAGCGACCCGGTCGTCCACTCCGTCGACCCCTCCGCCGGTGCGGTCACGACGATGGAGCACCACGTCCTGCACGTCCACGGCACCGACAAGCACCGGACGACGACTCAGATCGCGGCGCGCGACGGCCGGGTGATCATGTTCCTGGACACCAAGCGGGCCGTGGACAAGCTCACTGACCACCTGCTGGCCAGCGGTGTGAGGGCCGCCGCTCTGCACGGAGGCAAGGCGCAGTCGCAGCGCACCCGGACCCTGACCCAGTTCAAGACCGGGCACGTCACTGTGCTCGTGGCCACGAACGTCGCCGCACGCGGCATCCACGTCGACAACCTCGACCTCGTTGTCAACGTCGACCCGCCGACCGACCACAAGGACTACCTCCACCGCGGCGGCCGTACTGCGCGGGCAGGGGAGTCCGGCAGCGTCGTCACCCTGGTCACCCCCAGCCAGCGCCGGGACATGACCCGCCTCATGACCGCCGCCGGCATTGTGCCCCAGACCACCCATGTCCGCTCCGGCGACGAGGCACTCGGCCGGATCACCGGCGCCCAGGCCCCCTCAGGCATTCCGGTGACGATCACCGCGCCGGTGGTGGAGCGGCGTCAACGCAGCGCATCCTCACGTGGCCGGCGCAGCCCCGCCTCCGCGGCCCGGCGCGTGAGCGCACGTCAGTCCTCCTTCGATGCGGCTGCCTGAGAACTCCGTGATCCGGAAACTGACCCGCCACCGCAGGAGGCACCTTTTGACGCTGGTCCAGATGCAGCCCCGCTCGACGAATGCCACGTCCGCGGGCAGGACGGTGGCCGACCTGATGGAGACCGCTGGGCCGCAGGTCTGTGACGACATGACCGTCGAGGTGGCCCTGGCAGTCATGGCCAGTGCCCGCACCGGGCATCTGCTCGTCTGTGACGACAGCGGCCGGTGTACCGGACTGGTCACTCACGCTCGGCTCGCCGCAGTTCGTGACGGCTCCGCGTACTCGGACAGGGTCCAGCTGCGGGACATCCTCGGCGACCGCGGACCTTTCACCTCACCGGTGGCCACCATGGCCGAAGCCGGGCACATGATGCACTACAGCCACGTCGAGGCCCTGCCTGTGGTCGACGAACACGGCAGCGCGCTGGGCGTCCTCGCCCGCTGAGCCGGCCCAGCAGCGGCAGAACCACTTCCTCTTCGTCTCTCTCCCTGTGAGGCATCATGCGCTGTGTCATCGCCCGCTTCCCGTTCGAGCTGACCAGGAGCGGCGTCCTGGAAGCGATGAAGGGCGTCAAGCCCGAGCAGGCATCCGGTGAGTCCGTGATCATCGGCCGACGCACCTATCCCGTCAAGCAGGTCGGCCAGGTCGTCACGCGCCAGGACCGCCGCGACTTCAGCGCGGGAGAAGTCCTGCGGGCCATGACCCAGCTCGGCTTCACCTGCCGCGACCCGGCTCCGGCCCCCGCACCCACACGGGTTCTCAACCCGTTGCAGCAGGCTTCCGCGATGCTGGGCGCCCCTGTGGGCGCCTGAGCGACGGGCAGGCGTGAGTCGCCGGTAAGCAGTGGTGAGGGTCCGTCCGGAACATCCGGTCGGACCCTCGCCGTGTGCTGGAGCAGTCCGGCTCGGCAGTGCTTCAGTGGTCGGAGTAGCTGAAGTCGCCCATCGTCCAGGCGCTGACGTCGTCGATCGCTACCCGGTACATCCCGCCGGTCTCCGGGATCCCCACTGTGCCCTGCAAAATCCGCGCCAGGTGGAAGTGCAGATGCGTAGGCGGCCCTTCCTCGGGTGCAGCGGTGGCGAACATGGCGGAGAAGTCACTCAGGCGGGCCGAGGCCGCAAGAACCTCCGACACCCGCTGCCTCCAGAGCGCTTGGGGTGCCAGCCGGCCCGTGATGACAGCACCACCGGCAACCACGGTCAACGACATCTGATTGCTGCGCCCGGACTCCACCAGGGCGGCAACGTCAACAAGCAGCGCGTCAGGCTTCGACATGAGGGCGATTATATTCGTCAACCACCAGCCTGCTTTCCTGCGGTTCCGCTCCGGGCAGGACGGTGCTGAGGCCCTGTCGTTGAAGGCGCGGAACCGCCCTCTGAGCGGCACGGCGGCCAAGATCTTTCTCTCGCCCCTGTGGCCGCCTGGTCAGAGGGGAGACGAGTCGGTTTGCCTCCGTGCCGAGTCGGTCCCTTGCGCTCGGCACTCGCTCCGTTACGGGGGATGAGTTCGGCCGGACACCTTCAGCAGCTCCTGGACCGTGTGAGTGTCGGCCCCCTGCCTGCGGGCCCGGCGCAGTGCTCCGACGAGGAGGGTGGCCGGGAGGGCGGTGTCCACGTCGTGCCCCATGGCATTGGTGACGGACAGCTGGACGTGGTCGCGGTCCATGACGTAGTCGAAGGCGTCGCCGCCGACGTGCCCGGCCGGCTCCAAAGCCCCGGCGACCGCGAACTGGGCTGCCTCGCAGGCCGGCGACGTGGGCAGCAGCCGGTGCTGGATCTCGGCGGCGAGGCTCAGCGGGTAGGTACGCCGGCCCCACCGATACAGGTCGGTGAAGGGCCGGTTCGCGATGATGATGTAGGCCAAGGCGTGGGCGCTCCGGCTGATTCTCAGCAGAGTGCCCGCCCGGGGTGCTGGGGCAGATGGAGCTCCAGCAGCCCGAGCGCGTCCCCGCGATTGGTGACTGGCGCGATCACCTGCCTCCACGCACCACCCTCTACGGGCCTCCGCATGCGGCCGTTGGGTCCGGATCGGTGCATCACGGGGTGGAACGAGTGAGCGCGTTGCACCCGCTCTGAACAGCACGAACGTCACTGGGCGACACGACGGGCATGCTGGCGCAAAGGGTCCCGGTGGACAACCGGTGGACAGCCGGTGGACAGCCGGTGGACAGCCGCGCGTGACGCTCCATCAGGCACCCTTGCTGCTCTTGCGGCGACTGGTGAAGTTCACCAGTCGTCGACAGGGCGATGAGCGGAGGCGGGACTGTCCGGTTTGGACAGGTCTCACATCTGGCCCGGGTCCTGGTGACGGCCGGCCGTCGGCCGCGCGGTCGAGCTACTCGGGGGCAACACGCGGCAGGCCGAGTGAGCGCCTTCGCGTACGACCTCTCGGACCAGCTCGCCGAAGCGGTCAGCCCCCACGGCTCTCGCTTGACCATCCTCCGCGACCAGTACGGACGCGTCCGCACGGAAACAGTCGACGACCGGACCCTCACGTACGACCACGACGAACTGGGCCGCCGCACCGGCCGCACCACCCCCACCGGCGCCCGCACCACCCCCACCGGCGCCCGCACCCCATCACCCAGACCGAACGCATCACCGCGGCCGACGCCCCTCAGACCGAGATCGACTCCCGCTTCTTCGCCATGGTCACCGACCTCGTCGGCACCCCACGCGAACTCATCGGTGAACAAGGCGAAATCGCCTGGCGCACGCGCACGACACTCTGGGGCGCAACGAGCTGGAACGCCGGCGCGATCACCTGCACGCCGCTGCGCCTTCCCGGCCAGTACTTCGACCCCGAGACATGCCTCCACTACAACTACTTCCGGCACTACGACCCGGAGACGGCCCGCTATCTCAGCGCGGACCCGCTCGGCCTTGCTCCCGCGCCCAACGCCGCGACGTATGTCGTCACCCCGAGTACCTCATACGACCCGCTGGGCCTGGCCCCGGACGACTACCTTCGGAACAAACCGGTCGGCCGGGGTCTGGAGGGTGCGAAACAGGATGCTCTTCGAGACGCCGGCATTTCAGAGGGAACTCCCCCTCTCGAAGTCAGAACGCATGTCCCCGCCACCACTCCGGAATGGCAGGGCGGAAAGCAGTCGCTGGATGAGAACCACCAGCCGATCTACTACCGTGAGGAGGTATACGAACACCCCAACGGGAATGACCTGATCGTTTACCAGGACCACTGGTTCGGCCACCAGAAGCCGGGAGGGCCCGGATATCAGCCCGCGCATGTCCGTGTGCGCCCATTCGAGAACACCCGGAACGGCCAGGTACCGGGTGCGAGGAACATTATTACTATGAACGCTAGGCTCTCGCCCCGGAACAGCGAGGTTCTCGCCCCGCTCTACGGCCCGGCCCCCCTGGACCTGAGCTCCGTCAGACTCCGGTCCGTCCACCTCGACTGGCACGGCCCAACGGTGACGCTGCGGCTGGACCTGCCCGCTCCGCCCTTGCCGCTGCCGGAGGAATGGGCAGCCGCAGGCGTCGACACGGTGCAGGGGCAGCTCCAGTTCCTCGCTGTGGAGGATCTGGAGCTGGACGCCTGGGAGCCCGGACCGCTCGTGTCTTTCGAACTGGCGGTGCTCAGTGAGAGCAGGCACAGGATCCGCGTCGCGGTGTCGCAGGCGGGAAGCCCGACTTCCTCCGCTTCACCGGCAGTGCCGATGTGCTCGTCGGCCGCATCAGCGGATTCCGGGTCGGCCCGGAAGGCGCGGACGGCGGGCCTCACCACTTTTGCAGCAGACTCGACGCCAAGCTCCACACCACTGTTCCCGACCCGAGCGAGAAGACCTTCTATGAACGCCTCTGAAGACCTTCTATGAACGCCTCCGAGGGTGCTGCCGAGAGCAGCCCGGAGCTCCCGGCGCTGTGCGCGCACGACGTCCTGAGCAACAGCGACCTCTTCTACGTGCACTTCGACGAACGAGACTGCTCCGCCACCCTCGGATTCTCCCGTGTGCACGGCAGCGAGGGCGTCGAGTTCTTTCTGCGCTTCCATGATGTACGGGATGTGCACGTGCGGGGTTGGGGCGCCCCAGGACAGAAGGACGTCCACGTCGAAAGAGCGACCGACGGCACAGTCCGGGTGTCCGCTTCCTCCGACGGATCGTCGTTGCGGTTCCGCTCCGCCGACGCCACCCTGTCAAGTACACGTAATTTCCTTGCGGCGGGGAGCAGCTGAGCGGCATCCTCGCCGACGGACGGCTACTGGCGCGGTGACGCCGCGGACTACGTCGAGTTGGCGCTCCCCTTCGGCTCGCCGGATGGGTGCGCATGCCTTCAGTAGCTCGAAGAGTGGGTCCTGCTGGCGCGCAGCCCATGCATGGGTGCCCGTTCTGTAACCTCGGGGCATCATCGCCGCGAACGGCGGTCAGGGTCGGCGCTGAGTTATAGAGGGTGACAGAGGGTGTCCGTGAGTGCGGTCGAGCAGGTATTTTTGGAGTGCGAGCGCGCTCGGGCGGACGGCGACTTGATTCAGCGAGTCTCCGCCAGCGACAAGGAGTACCACTTTCAGAATTGGGTGCAGGCACGCATAGAGGCGTGCAGGCTTTCGTATGACGATCCTGGCCGGAATACCTATCCGGACTTCCGGCTCATCCATCACCCGGAAGGGTACGAGGTCAAGGGGCTGGAGTTTCCCGGCCGCGAGGCGGACTACGACTCGAACTCCCAGGTGCCCACCGGTGACCACGGCGGGCGTGAGGTCTTCTACGTGTTCGGCCGCTACCCGAAGGCAGAGCGAGGCGTCGATGAGTACCCGGTTGTAGACCTGGTGGTGTGCCACGGCAGCTTCCTCAATGCCGATAGCGAGTACGTGCATAAGAATAAGTCGTTCCGTGGCTTCGGCTCTTACGGAGACATTCTGGTCCGCGACCGAAAAATGTACGTCGTGCCGACGCCGTTCGCGCTGGCTTCCGGAACCGCAGGGCTCGCGACCCTGATCATGCCTGCTGAATTCGAGCCGCAGTCGGATGCTCTCGTCCAGGTAGGTGAACTTGATCGGACCGAGGTTGACGAGGTCATCGTGTCGTATGAGTTCAACCTTCAAACCAATGAGATGGTGACGCATAAGGCGCCGAATCTCAATGCAGGTAAGGTCCACAGTTTCCGAGCATATCGCTCGCGCGGTGCGGGCGACTCAAAGCGGGTTTCTTTCGCTGGGGGCCGGCTGTGGCGGGCGTAGTGCCACAACGCACCAGCCTGGAGTCAAACTTTCCGGCGGCGATGCTTAGTGGCGTCGGCACGAAGGAATCCTGGCGCAAGGAAGTCCACCGCCCGGCCACCAGTACGCACAAGTGGTGGGCGAAGCGTCTCGGCACCGTATTCCGGGGGATCATTACGTCGGCGACGACGCCTGATGGGGCCGACGCCGTGGGAGCCTACGGATCGCCACTCGATCTGGCGGGAGCCATTGTGCTCGACCCATTCTCCGGCTCGGGTGTGACCGGCGTAGAAGCTCTCAAACTCGGGGCCAAGGCCGTTTGTTTCGACATCAACCCCGTGGCAACGCTCGTTCAGCGTCAAGCTGTTCAACCGTGGGATCTCGGGTCTCTCGAAGCTGCCTACAAAGAGGTCGAGTCGTCCTGCCGGGCAGAGGTTGACCGACTCCACCGTACAGAGGACGGGAGGACCGTTCTCTACTATTTTTGGGTCGCGACCCTCGGGTGCCCCGAGTGTTCCGAGGAAGTCCGCCTGTTCGACTCGCCAGTGTTCTCCAAGAACGCGTACCCGAAGCGTGTACCCAAAGCTCAAATCGTCTGTCCCGAGTGCCTCTCCGTCAAGGAGAGTCGGTATGACTTCGTCACTGAGAAGTGTGCGAGGGGGCACGTCATTACGCAGCGCGGTGCAGTGCGGGGCCAGTTCGCGACATGCGGGAACGGTCACAGCTTCAAGGTTCTCGGCGCCCTGAACGGATCGCCGCCGGCATACGAGATGTATGCCAAGATGGTGGCCGACTCGGACGGGTCGAAGAGCTACGAAGCCATCACCGCCTGGGACCGGGAACTCTACGACGAGTGCGTTGTGGCGCTCGCAGGGCTATCGCAGTCTGCCGTGCTTCCGCGCGGTCGGCTCGCTCCCGGCAATAATACTGACCAGGCCCTGAAGTGGAACTTCCGGGAATGGCGCGACTTCTTCAACGCGCGCCAGCTGGTTTCCCTCTCGCTGATTGCGACGGCGATTCGTGACCTGGCTGGATCAGCGCCTGAACGCGAAGCGCTTTGTGCCCTTTTTTCAGGAACGCTTGAGTTCAATAACCTGTTCACATCGTTCAAGGGTGAGGGGACGGGGGCTGTCCGGCATATGTTCAGTCATCACATCCTCAAGCCGGAGCGGACTCCACTGGAGGCGCACCCCTGGGGCACCCCGCAGTCCTCCGGCGCGTTCTCCACTCTTTTCAAGAGTCGTCTGCGGCGTGCTCATGAGTACAAGACGAAACCTGTAGACCTCGTTGACCGGGGTGCAGGGATCGAGCGGATCTCCGGAGTGTCGCAGCCAGTGGGCGCGAGCATTGCGGACTCGTGGGAGTCTTTCGTCTCGATCGAAGGGCAGGCGGCCTATGTCGCCACCAGGAACTCGGCGCAGACGGATATCCCGGACGGGTCGGTCGACCTAGTCGTCACTGATCCGCCCTACATGGACAACGTCCACTACGCGGAGCTCGCGGACTTCTTCCACGCGTGGCTCCAGCACATGCATCCGTACATCGGATATTCCGACGCGACGACGACCCGCCGGGTGGGTGAGGTCCAGCATGCTGACCCGGTGGAATTCGGGAAGGCAATCGAGGCCGTGTGGACCGAGTCGGCGCGAGTATTGAAGCCGGGCGGTCTGCTGGCTTTTACGTTCCACCAGGCCCGGATCAGCGGGTGGGTGCAGTTGGTCGAGTCGCTACACCGCTCCGGTTGGATCGTGATGGCCGTCCAGCCGGTGAAGGGTGAGATGACGACCAGTGTCGTCAAGGCCGGAGCCCGTGAGCCCTCGAATCTCGATAGCGTTGTGGTGTGCCGCCGGGCCGTGGACGGAGCCACGAATCCGAATTCTTCGGTGGAGGAAGCCCTGGCAACTGCTACGAGGGAGCTGACCGACCTTCGAGACGCCCAGGTCGATGTCGGGGCGGGCGACGTCAGGTCAGTTGTTCGCGGCGCGCTTCTGGCCTACCTCGCGTCCACAGGCGTAGACCTTGACGAGTCAGTCGCCGCGCAGGTGGACTCCCTGGCATCAAAAAGCATTGAGAAGCTGCTCGGGGCCGGTCCGGGGTAGTGGCAGCCGCTGGCACCGTGGATCACGACGCGCAGCAGGAGCGGGACGGTTCGGCCAGGATGCCGATGGATGGCGATTTGCCCCAAGGGCGGCGGCCGGGGGACCAGCACGTCATGCGAAAGCCCCGGACCGTTGGGTCCGGGGCTTTCGCATGCGAGGAGGCCGCGCTCAGACGGCGGCCGGAACGCGGGCGGCGAACTTGTGGACCGGCACGCCCGGCAGGGTCCTGCGGGTCAGGCCCGCGAGGGTGGCGCCCGGTCCGATGTCGAGGAACGCGCCGCAGTCCAGCTCCTCGTGGAGGGCGTGCAGGGAATCGACCCAGCGGACCGGGCTGACGAGCTGTCGGGTGCTCAGCTCCCGCCACTGGCTGCCGCCGTAATGCGCCCGGGCGTCGACGTTGGCGACGACCGGCAGGACGCCCGCGTCGAAGTGGGTCAGGTCGAGCGCCCGGCGCAGCGCCACGCCGGCCGGCTCCATGTACGGGCTGTGGCAGGCGGCGCTCACCGGCAGGACGCTGTAGCGCAGCCCGGCCGCGGCGACGGGGCCGGCCGCGTCCGCGACGGCCTCGCGGCTGCCGGCGACGACGGTCTGCTGCGGGCTGTTGTGATTGGCCACCCACAGCTCGGCGCCCTCTTCGCGGGCCGCGTCGACCAGCTCCGCCACCTGCCCGGCGGTGCCGCCCATCACGGCGGCCATCGCCCCGGGCCGTTTGCGGGCCGCGGCGGCCATGGCCCGCCCCCGCTCACCGACCAGCCAGGCGCCGTCGGCCACCGAGAGGACGCCGGCGGCGACGAGCGCGGTGTACTCCCCGAGGCTGTGTCCGGCCAGGGCCGCCACCGGCGTCTCCGGCTGCCGCCTGCGGAACTCGGACCAGGCGAGCAGTGAGGCCGTGAAGACCGATATCTGAGCGTGGTCGGTACGGGACAGGGTCTCCTGGTCCGCGGTGAGCAGCAGCTCGGCCACGTCGAAGCCGGAGGACCGCGAGACGGTCTCGACCAGCTCCCAGGACTCGGTGGAGCGCCAGGGCCCGCCCATCTCCGGGCGCTGTACGCCCTGCCCGGGGAACAGGACGGCGTACCGCGTCGAAAGGGTGGACATGACGGACTCGGACATGGGGGACTCGCTCATCTGTGTGACCGTGCCTTTCCTTCGCTGACTCCGCTCGCTGCGGTGGAAGGGCATCGTCGGGGGGCGCCGCTCAAGCCGCGCACATGTCCGCCCGCTTGTCCCCGGCTTGAGCCGGACATGGGTGCCCGCTCCGCAAGCTCTCTCCACAAGCACCAGTCCGGGTGCCGGTCGTAGGGGAGGGCACAGCATGGCCACCGCGGTGGAGAAACCCGTTTTGGAGGACCCCCTTTCCGTTCGGGAGGCGGATCCGGAGCCGGCCGCGTCCGACAGCGTGCACGCCAAGGTGGAGCGGCTGCGCAGGCTCCGCGCCGAGGTGCAGGCCGGACCGGGCCTGCGGGCGACGCAGGCCCAGCACGACCGGGGCAAGCTCACGGCCCGGGAGCGCATCGAACTGCTGCTGGACGAAGGGTCGTTCACCGAGATCGAGCCGCTGCGCAGGCACCGGGCCACCGGCTTCGGCCTGGAGGAGCGCAAGCCCTACACGGACGGCGTGATCACCGGCTGGGGACGGATCGAGGGGCGGCAGGTCTTCGTCTACGCCCATGACTTCCGCATCTTCGGCGGTGCTCTCGGGGAGTCGCACGCCGCGAAGATCCACAAGCTGATGGACCTGGCGGAGGCCGCGGGCGCGCCCCTGGTCAGTCTCTGCGACGGGGCCGGCGCGCGCATCCAGGAGGGGGTGACGGCGCTGGCCGGGTACGGCGGCATCTTCAGCCGCAACGCCCGCGCCTCGGGGGTGATCCCGCAGATCAGCGTCATCCTCGGGCCGTGCGCCGGCGGCGCCGCGTACTCGCCGGCCCTCACCGACTTCACGTTCATGGTGCGCGGCGTCGCCCAGATGTTCATCACCGGGCCCGACGTGGTGCAGGCGGTGACCGGTGAGCAGGTGAGCATGGACGGTCTCGGCGGCGCGGACGTGCACGCCGCGGTCTCCGGGGTGGCCGCCTTCGCCTACGACGACGAGGCCGGCTGCCTGGAGGACGTCCGCCACCTCCTGTCGTTCCTGCCGTCCAACAACCGGCAGGCGCCACCGGCCGAGGTGAGCGACGACCCGCCGGACCGGCGCACCGACCGGCTGGCCGACCTGGTGCCCGCCGACCCCTGCCAGGGGTACGACGTGCGCGCCGTGATCGAGGAGATCGTCGACCACGGCGAGTACTTCGAGATCCAGCCCGCCTGGGCGCACAACGTGGTCTGCGCGCTGTCGCGGATCGACGGGCAGGTCGTCGGCATCGTGGCCAACCAGCCCCTGGCCTGCGCCGGAGTGCTCGACATCAAGGCCAGCGAGAAGGCGGCGCGGTTCGTCTCGCTCTGCGACGCCTTCAACATCCCGCTGGTCACCATGGTCGACGTACCCGGCTTCCTGCCCGGCGTGGACCAGGAGCACAACGGCATCATCCGGCACGGCGCCAAGCTGCTCTACGCCTACTGCAACGCCACGGTCCCGCGCATCCAGCTCATCCTGCGCAAGGCGTACGGCGGCGCCTACATCGTCATGGACTCCCGCTCGGTGGGCGCCGACCTCGCCTTCGCGTGGCCGACCAACGAGGTCGCCGTGATGGGCGCGGAGGGCGCCGCCAACGTGATCTTCCGGCGGCAGATCGCCGCCGCCGACGACCCCGCCGCCATGCGCGCCCGCATGGTCGACGCGTACAAGTCCGAGCTGATGCACCCGTACTACGCGGCGGAGCGCGGCCTGGTCGACGACGTCATCGAGCCGGGGGAGACCCGGGCGGTGCTCGCCAGGTCCCTGGAGATGCTGCGCACCAAGCACCGAGCACTGCCCCAGCGCAAGCACGGGATCACCCCGCTGTGAGCACCGCGGCGCAGGAAGCCGGCCCGGTCGACGTGCTCGGCGCCACCGCCCTGCGGGTGGTGCGCGGCGACCCGTCCGCCGCCGAGCTCGCGGCGCTGGTCGCGGTGCTCACCATCGTGCTGCGCGACCCCCGGGACCGCGCCGACGCGGCGCCCGCGCCGTGCGGGCGCGCGCACTGGGACCGGGAGAGCGATCCCTGGCGCGGGCCGCTCGCCTGGTCGGCCTGAGAGCCGGCCCGTGCCTTGAGGCCGCCTTGAGTGAGGGCGTAGCGGCCCGCCCCGACACTGACCATGCGCGGAAGAAGAGGACGACGAAACCCTCTCCGCGCGGCATCTGGAGGACGAAGCCATGGAACGCGAAGAGAAGCCTTGCCCGGCCGGCGCGGAGAACCTGGAGTTCATGCGCACGGTGGACCGTTCGCTGCTGCACCGGTGGGCCCTTTCCGAGGTCTTCCTGACGGACAGCCGCAAGATCGACGAGGAGACGTATCTGGCCGCGGCCCAGATACCGCCGTCCCACGCCTACTACACGGAGCACACCTCCCGGCTCGGTGCCCCGGACCCGATGGTGCTCCTGGAGTGCTGCCGGCAGGCCGAGACCTACGGCGGCCACGAGTTCGCCGGTGTCTCGCGCAAATCCAAGTTCCTGCTGCGGTCCTGGTCGATGGAGCTGCCCGGGCTGCTCACCATCCCCGAGGAGGACACCCCGGGCGAGCTGCGCATCACGGTGCGCACGGGCAACCGGCGCGGCACCCCCGGTGACGTGCGCCGGCTCAGCTTCGGCATCGACATGAAGCTCGCCAAGCGCTGCCTCGGCTTCGTCAAGATGGACGTCGGGTACATCCCCGCCGAGGTCTACGACGCGGTGCGCATCCAGGGCCGCGGCCGGCCGCTCGTCCCCTTCAAGGAGATCCCGCGCGACAACTCCTACGTCGCCCCGCACCTGGTGGGCCGCAGTTCGCCCTCGAACGTCGTGCTCTCCAGCGCCACCGTCGACACCGACAACGCGTACGCCACCGTGCGCATCCCGCTGGACAACCGCAGCATGTTCGACCACGGCCAGGACCACGTGCCCGGCATGGTGCTCATGGAGGCCGCCCGCCAGCTGTGCCTGCTCGGGGTCTCCGACATCTGGGGCGCCTCGGTCAGCCGCAGCACGGTCGCCGGCTTCGACTTCTCCTTCATGCGCTACGCCGAGCTCGACGCGCCCACCACGGTGCACATCCGTAAGACCGAGTCGTACACGCAGGAGGACAACCTCAGCCTGATGCTGCCCGACCTGCGGACCTTCCACATCGACTTCGTACAGGACGGCGACGTCATCGCGTCCGGCCGGATGCACACCACGACCTCGGCCGCGGTGTCGGTCCTGCCCGACGGCGAGGAGTGCCTGTGAACACCGGCCTGATCTGGCTCTCGCCCGCCCAGTGGCTGCCGCCGACGGTGCACAAGGCGGCCGACGCGCTCGCCGACGGCCTGGTCACCGCCGCCGAGGCCGAGGCGATGGGGTACGACCGGCTGCCCGTCGCCACCGGCCTGTCGGCGCCGCAGATGGCGGTGCGTGCCGCCCACCGCGCCCTGGACCTGGCCGGCACGGACGCCGCGGACCTCTCGGCGGTCCTGCACGCGTGGACGTACTACCAGGGGCACGACTTCTGGTCGCCGGCCCACTACGTGGCGGCCGGGGCCGGAGCGCGCCGGGCGGTGCCCACCGGGGTCCAGCAGATGTGCAACGGCTCGGGCGCCGCCCTGCGCTCCGCGGTGCAGCAGCTCACCGCGGATCCGTTCGGCGGGCCCGCCCTGGTCACCACGGCCGACCGGTTCGCCGCCCCGGGCTTCGACCGCTGGGGCGGGGACTACGGGGTCTGGTACGGGGACGGCGCGACGGCCGCGGTCGTCGGCCGGGCCGACGAACCGCACGACGTCCCCGAGGGGGCGCTCGTCCTGCGGTCCCTGCGCACCCTGGCCGAACCGGACCTGGAGATCGCCCACCGGGACCCCGACACCTTCCACCCGGCGCCGCACACCGCGTCCGCCGCCGTCGACGTACGGCGGACGAAGAAGACCTTCCTGGCCGCACGCGGCAAGGAAGCCTTCCTCGGCCGGCTGCGGCAGCGCACCACCGAGGTGCTCGTCGCGGCCCTCGCGGACGCGGGCCTGGGCCCGCGCGACGAGCGGCTGCGCGTGGTGCTGCTGCCCCGGCTCGGCCGGGCGACGGCCCGCGACGTGTACGGGCCCGCCGTCGCCGACGCCACCGCGGCGCCCACCGCCGATCTCGGGGAGCACACCGGCCACCTCGGCGCGGGCGACCTGCTCTCCAACCTCACCGCCCTGGCCGCCGGCGCCGGCCCGCACCGGCTCGGCCCCGGCGAGCACGCCGCCGTGCTCAGCGCCGGCGCCGGATTCACCTGGACCGCGGCCGTGGTCTGCGGGGCCTGACCGCCGCAAGACGAACCAGTGAGAGGAACTCCCATGACCATCCCCCTGCACCAGGGGTCCGGCGACCGACGCCCCGTCCTCGTCGTGGGCGCCGGCCCCGTAGGACTGGTGCTCGCCACCGAACTGCTCAGCCAGGGCGTAGCGGTCCGGCTGATCGACAACTCCGCCTCCGGACCCGTCCAGCACTCCCGGGCCAGCGTGGTGTGGCCGCGCAGCCTCGAACTGCTCGGCCGGATCGGCGCCGCCGCCGCCATCGTGGAGGCGGGCAACCGGCTCGACGCCGTGCGCTACTACTCCCGCAAGCGGCACATCGGCTCCATCGAGATGAGCCGGCTGAACGACACGCCCTACCCGTTCGGCGTGGTCATCCCGCAGGACACCACGGAGGCCGTGCTGCGCGCCCGGCTCACGGCGGTGGGCGGCGCCGTCGAGACCGGCACCCTCACCGCGCTCGACACCGCCCCGGACCGCCCGCTCGCCGAGGTGGAGTGGCCGGACGGGACCACCGAGCAGATCGAGGCCGACTGGGTGGTCGGCGCGGACGGCGCGCACAGCGCGGTGCGGCGCTTCGCCGGCATCGAACTCCTCGGCACCGGCGACGACGTCCTGTTCGCCATCGGCGACGGCCCGGTCAGCGGTGACATGGACCCGCACGCCCTGGTCTACGGCTACTCCCCCTCGGGGGCGCTGGGCATCGCGCCCTTCGGCGACGGCCAGTTCCGCCTCGCCATCAGCGTCCCCGACTGGAAGGAGAAGCAGGGCCCGCCGCCGGAACTCTTCCAGCGCTTCGTGGACGAGCGCTCGCCGCGGCCCGGCATGGTCGGCGCGCTCGACTGGTCCACCATCTTCCGGGCCCGGCGCCGGGTCGCCGAGACCATGCGCTCGGGGCGCGTCTTCCTCGCCGGCGACGCCGCCCACGTCTTCAGCGCGGCCGGTGCCCAGGGCATGAACACCGGCATCCAGGACGCGGTCAACCTGGCCTGGAAGCTCGCCGGTGTGGTCCGCGGCCTCTTCGAGCCGGGCCTCCTCGACAGCTACGACGCGGACCGGCGCCTCGCCGCCGAACGCATCGTCATGACGACGGCCAAGCAGACCAGCTGGGGCCTGATCAGCCGCCGGCACGAGACGGCGGTACGGGACAACGCGCTGCGCCTCGCCCACGCGACCGGCGCCCTCCAGCGCTTCGGGGCGCCGCTGATGGCCCAGCACGACGTCAGCTACCGGCCCGCGGAGTCGCTGCGGGACACCTTGCCCGGCCTCACCCGCAAGATACGGGCCGGCGACCGCCTGCCGGTGTTCGCCTCCCACGGCGACCCCCAGCCCGGCGGCGAGCGCTGGCCGGGCGTCGACCCGGCCCGGCTGACCCTGCTGCTGTGGGCGGGCGACCGGCAGGACTCCGCGTGGGTGGCCGCGCGGGCCCGGCTCGAACAGGCGGTGCCGCCGGACGTGCGGGTCCAGGACATCTCCGCGTGGCCCGGGTTCTCCCGGCTGCTGGGTGGCGCGCCGAAGGCGGTCCTGGCCCGCCCCGACGGACACGTCGCCGCCATCACCGAACCGGAGCCCGTCGTGGTCCGGGCGGCGCTGCGCCGAGCGGGCAGCGCCTTCCGGCCGGTGCCCGCCGCCGGCCCGGTGACCGTGCCGGCCGCCCCCTACGCGATCGAGGAGCTGGCGTCATGAGCCGCGCGGCCGTGCTGTGCGGTCTGGGCGGCGCGCTGCCCGGGACCGTGGTGAGCAACGACGAACTCGCCGCCCAGCTGGACACCACCGACCGGTGGATCCGCACCCGGACCGGTATCGGCAGCCGCCACGTGGTGGAGCCCGGGGAGGCCACGTCCGACCTCGCGGTCGACGCGGGCCGCCGGGCCCTGGAGTCGGCCCGCCGCGCGGCGGGCGCTCCCGCAGCCGCTGACGCCGCCGTGGACGTGGTGGTGGTGGCGACCAGCACCCCGGACCGGCTCTGCCCGGCGACCGCCCCCTCGGTGGCCCACCGCCTCGGCCTCGGCCACGTACCGGCCTTCGACGTGGCCGCCGTCTGCACGGGCTTCGTCTACGCCCTGGCCACCGCGGCCTCCATGATCGTCGCCGGACTCGCCGAACGGGCCCTGGTGATCGGCGCGGACACCTTCTCCACGATCCTCGACCCGGCCGACCGCACCACCCGCGCGATCTTCGGCGACGGCGCCGGCGCGGTGGTCCTGCGGGCCGGCGAACACGACGAGCCGGGGGCGCTGCTCGGCTTCGACCTCGGCAGCGACGGCGGTGGCGCGGACCTGATCACGATGCGCGCCGGCGGCTCGCGGCAGCGGTCCTCGGGTGAGGAACCCGCCGAGGGCGACCAGTACTTCGCGATGGAGGGCCGCCAGGTGTTCACCGCCGCGGTGCTCAAGATGAGCGAGTCCTCGCAGCGCCTGCTGGACCGGCTCGGCTGGGACCGCCACCGGCTCGACCGGGTCGTCGCCCACCAGGCCAACGTCCGCATCCTGCACGCCGTGGCCGAGCAGTTGGGCCTGGAGGAGAAGCAGATCGTGGTCAACCTGGACCGGGTCGGCAACACCGTCGCCGCCTCCATCCCGCTGGCCATGGCGGACGCCGTCGCCGCCGGGAGCCTCGCCCCGGGGCACCGCGTGCTGCTCACCGGCTTCGGGGGCGGCCTCACCTGGGGCTCGACCGCGCTGGTCTGGCCCGATCTGGAGCCGGTCACCGACGACCCGGCCTGACCCCGTGCTCCGCCCTCCCGCCGCGGCCCGCCCCGGCGCACCGTACCTCCGCGGCCCACCGCGGACGTACGGAGAACACCCGAAGCGAACCTCCGACGAAGACACCCACCGCGCGGCCCTCGCCCGAGAGACCCCGCGGACCTCACAGAAAAGGAACCGGCCATGACCGTTCTCACCGTCCAGACCAGCCTCAAGCACCAGGTCTCCGCCCTCATCAGCGAGAAGTTCGGCCTCGACGAGGCGGAGCTGATCTCCGGCGCCACCTTCGACGAGCTGGACATCGACTCCCTGATACTCGTCGAGCTGAGCCTCATCCTGCGCAAGGAGATGGGCGTCGTCCTCCAGGAGGGCGACCTGAAGTCCGCGTTCACCCTCGACGAGGCCGTCGCCGTGATCGCCGCGAAGGCGGACCAGGCATGAGGGGTACCCGCGGCCGGGGGGTCGCGGTCACCGGCATCGGCCTGGTCACGCCGGCCGGCATCGGGGTCGAGGAGAACTGGCGGCGGATCCTGTCCGGCGTCTCCACCGCCGCCACCGACCCGGAACTCAAGGGCGAGCGGGTCGACATCTCCTGCCGGGTGCCCGGCTTCGACCCCACCACCGAACTGGGGCGGCGCACCGCCTGGAAGCTCGACCGGTTCGCGCAGCTCGCCGTGGTGGGCGCGCGCCAGGCGGTCGCCGACGCGGGACTCGACAGCGGGTCCTGGGACGGCACCCGGATCGGGGTCGTCATCGGCAACTCCCTGGGCGGCGCCGCCACGTTCGAGAAGCAACTGCGCACCTACTTCGACGGCGCCCCCGAGGACGTGTCGGCGCTGATGATCCCGATGGGCATGGTCAACATGGTCGCCGGATACGTGGCGATGGACCAGCGGATCCAGGGACCGAGCCTGGTCACGGCCACGGCCTGTGCCTCCGGCGCGTCCGCGGTCGGCACGGCCCGCCAGTGGCTCCTCTCGGGGCTGTGCGACGTGGTCCTGGCCGGCGGGACGGAAGCCGCGATCAGCCCGGGCACCCTCAACGGGCTCTCGCGGATGGGGGCGCTCTCGACCCGCACCGAGGACCCGGCCGGGGCCTCCCGCCCCTTCGCCCACGACCGCGACGGCTTCGTCGCGGGGGAGGGCGCGGCGATCCTCGTACTGGAGAGGACCGAGGACGCCGTCGCCCGCGGCGCCCGGCGCTACGCGGACATCGCGGGCTTCTCCGCCTCGTCCGACGCGCACCACGCCACCGCCCCGCACCCGCAGGGGGCGGGCCTGGCCCGGGCGCTGCGGGAGGCCCTGGACGAGGCGGGCGTACTCCCCGACGAGGTGGAGCACGTCAACGCGCACGGCACGTCGACGCCGATGAACGACCTCACCGAGTCCCGGGCCCTGTACTCCGTGCTGGGCAGCGGCGCGGCGGTGACCTCGACGAAGGGCGTCACCGGGCACACTTTGGCCGCGGCAGGCGCGGTCGAGGCGGCCTACACGGCGCTCGCGCTCCACCACGGGGCGGTGCCGCCCACCGCCAACACGACGGGGCTCGACCCGGCGATCGACGTCGACATCGACGTGGTCACCGGCGCCGCGCGGCAGCGGCGGATCCAGGTCGCGGCCAGCACCTCGCTCGGCTTCGGCGGGCACAACGCGGCTCTGGTGCTCACCGCCGCCTGACCCCGCCGCCGCCCGACGCCACCGGGGCCGGGCACCCGCCCGGCCCCGGCGAGAACCACCGGTCACACGATCATCAGGAGGAAGACCGTGCACCTGCGTCCACTGGGCCCCACCGGAGTGGAGGTCGCCCCCATCGGCCTCGGCTGCATGGGCATGAGCTGGGGTTACGCGGAGTCCGAGCGGGACGACGCGGCGTCCGTCGAGGTCATCCGGTACGCCCTGGACCACGGGCCGGTCCTGCTCGACACGGCCGACGCCTACGGCGCCGGACACAACGAGACCCTGGTCGGACGGGCCCTCGCCGGCCGCGGCCACGACGCCGTGGTCGCCACCAAGACCGGCATCGTCGTGGACGACCTGGCCACCCGCGCCCTGAGCCGCAACGGTTCCCCCGAGCACATCAGGCGCTGCGCCGACGCGTCGCTGCGCCGCCTCGGACGCGACACCATCGACCTCTACTACCTCCACCGCGTCGATCCGGACGTCCCCCTGGAGGAGTCCTGGGGCGCCCTGTCCGAGCTGGTGACGGCGGGCAAGGTCCGCCACCTCGGGCTGTCCGAGGTGACCCGCGGGCAGGCGGACACCGCGCACCGCATCCATCCGGTGGCGGCCGTCCAGTCGGAGCTGTCCCTGTGGACGCGCGACGCCCTCGACCCCGTGCACGGCCTGGTCGGCTGGTGCGCGGACAACGGCGCCGCCTTCGTCCCCTTCGCGCCGCTCGGCCGGGGTTTCCTCACCGGCCGCTACAGCGGCGCCGGCGACTTCGAGCCCGGGGACTTCCGCGCCTCCAACCCCCGCTTCCAGGAAGGCGCGTTCGAGGCCAACCTGCGCATCGTCGCCGCCGTCGAGAAGGTCGCCGCGCGGCATGCCGCCACCACCGCGCAGACCGCGCTGGCCTGGACCCTCGCCCAGGGGGACCACGTGGTGCCCGTGCCCGGCACCAAGCAGCTGCGCTACCTGAAGTCGAACCTCGCGGCCGCCGGCCTCCGGCTGACCGCGGCCGACCTGGCGGACCTGGACGCCGCGCCCGCCGTCACCGGAAGCCGTTACTGACGGCCTCCCCCCTACCCCTTCCCGCGCACCACGTCAGGAGGAGCACCATGACCCCGCAGCAACCGGAGCAGCCGTACACCGTGGCCGTCGTCGGTCTCGGCGGTGTCGGCCGGGCCCTGGCCCGCCGGATGGCCGCCGCAGGACTGACCGTGATCGGCCTGGACAACGACCCCGCCGCCCTCGCCGCGCTGCTGTCCGGACCGGTGGGCGAACGCCCGCACCTCGCGACCCGCTTCCCCGAGGGCGCGGCCGGCGCCGACGCGGTCATCGAGGCGGTGCCGGAATCGACCGCCCTCAAGCGCGCGGTCCTCACCTCCTTGCGGGCCCACCTGAGGCCCGGCACCCCGGTGATCACCACCGCGCTCACCACCCCGCTCGCCGAGCTCGAAGGGGCGGCGGGAGCCGACCTGTTCGCGTTGCGCGTGCTGCACGCCGATGCCCTCGACGCCGTGGAACTCGTCCGGGCGCCCGGTGCCGGTGACGCCGCCGCCGAGACGGTCGCCGGGGTGCTCGCCGCGGCCGGCATCGCCGCGCACGCCGTCCCCGACCGCCCCGGCTCCGTAGCCCCCGGCCTGCTCCTCGGCCTGCTCAACGAGGCCGCGTGGATGGTCCACGACGGCTACGCCACCGCGGCGGACGTCGACACCGCGCTGCGCCTGGGCTGCGGCTGGGACCGGGGCCCGCTCGCCCTCCTCGACGCGATCGGCCTGGACACGGCGCGCGACGTGCTGACCCGGCTCGCCGACGGCGGCGACGGGCACCGCGCCCCCGCGCCCGTCCTGGACGAGCTGATCGCCCAGGGTGCGCTGGGCCGCAAGACGGGCCGGGGCTTCCACGTCCACGGCGCCGGCCCCGCCGCCCGCCCCCCGGCGGCCCCTTCCGCCGCCCCCGGCCGGTGCGTCGTGGTGGTCGGCTCGGGCACCATGGCCACCGGCATCGCCGAGAGCTGCGCGCGCGCGGGGTTCCGTACGACACTGCTGGCCAGGTCCGCCGAGCGGGCGGGCGAGGCGGCCGAGCGGATCGCGTTCGCCCTCCAGCGCACCGCGGACGGGACGAGCGGCGAGCCGGCCACGGTGCGCACCACCGCCGACCGCGCGGTGCTGCGCGGCGCGGACATCGTCATCGAGGCGGTGGTGGAGGACCTCGGCGCCAAACGGCTGCTGTTCGCGGAGCTCGGTGCCGTCTGCCCCCCGCACACCCTGCTCGCCACGTCCACGTCCAGCCTGTCGGTCGCCGCCTGCACCGAGCCCGCGGGCCGCCCCGCGGACGTCGTGGGCCTGCACTTCTTCAACCCGGCGCCGGTGATGGGCCTGGTGGAGCTGGTCCCCACGCCGCGCACCAGCAAGCACACTCTCGCGCGGGCCCGTGCCGTCGTGCAGACCCTGGGCAAGGAGGCGGTGCGCTGCGGCGACCGGTCCGGGTTCATCGTCAACGCGCTGCTCTTCCCCTACCTCAACCGCGCCCTCGGCCTGCTCGACCGCGGGGCGGCCACTACGGCGGAGCTGGACCGGGTCGTCAAGGCCGTGGCCGGGCAGCCGCTCGGACCGGTCCGGCTCCTGGAGACGATCGGCTGCGACGTCGCCCTCGCGGTGCAGGGCCGGCTGCACGCGGCCCCCGGGCTGCGCGCGGATCCGCCGGCACCGCTCCTGGAGGAGCTGGTGGCCGCCGGCCACCTCGGCCGCAAGACCGCCGGCAAGGGCGTGCGCGCCCACCTCACGGCCCGTGCCGCCGCGTCGGCCGAGCCCGCGCTGCCGGTCCCCACCGCGTGAGCGCGCCCGCTCCGAACCCCGCACCCCGAACGGAAGGCACGATGATGCGGCAAGGCCCCCCCGCCCTCGCGTTCTTCGACGTGGACGAGACGCTGATCACCGTCAAGAGCATGTTCCGCTTCCTGGAGTTCCACTTCAGCGCGCGCGGCCTGCCGCCGTCGGCGTACGAGGAAGCCGCCGCGGCCCTGCGCCACAAGGCGGCGCAGGGCATCTCGCGGCGGCAGACCAACCAGGAGTACTACCGGCTGTTCTCCGGTCGCCGGGTGGAGGAACTGCGGGAGCACGGGCGCGACTGGTTCGAGCGGGAACTCGCGGGGGGCGCGCTGCTGCACCCGCCCGCGGTCGCCGCGCTCCGCCACCACCAGCGGGACGGCGCCGACATCGCCCTGGTCTCCGGCTCCTTCCGGCCCTGTGTGGAACCGCTCGCCGCCCTGCTCGGCGTGGACACGATCCTGTGCAGCGAACCGGAGAGCGTGGCGGGTTTCTGTACCGGGCACGTCGAGCGGCCGGTGATCGGCCCCGAGAAGGGCCGGCTCGCCCGTGAACTCATGCGCCGGCGCGGGGTCCCCGCGGCGCGCGCCACGGCCTACGGGGACCACGCGTCGGACCTGGAGCTGCTGCGCGCGGTCGGCCGGCCGGTGGCAGTCGGCGGGGACCCCGTGCTCGGCGCCCATGTCACGGCGGTCGGCGGGCAGACGCTGCCCGGTGTCCCCGGCGGCGCCGGCGTGCGGGGCTCCGGCCTTATCGCGCGTGGGAGTTGATGACGGAGACCAGGGCGGTGAAGCACAGCCGTTCGTCCTGGTGCATGGTCACCAGGAACCTGGCCCGCCCCTGCTGGTCGTCGGGGAGCGGCTGGGCGTCCACCCGGCACGGGGCGTCGAGTTCGACGTACCGGTGGAAGACCGTCTCCATCGCCTCGGTGGTCCCGGCGCGCGGGTGGCGCATGGAGTGGGCGGCCTGCTTGGCCGCTTCGAGCAGCAGGATGCCCGGCGCGTGGTCGCTGGGGTGGTCGAAGTACACCGGGTGGTGGGTGTCCACCCGCAGGAGCCAGGTGTCCGGCGCGTCGGTGGGGGACAGCAGCGCGTCCTTGAACTCCTCGCTGCCCCGGGAGGCCGGCGGCGGCAGCGGACGGCTGCGTGCCAGCTCCAGCATCGTCGCCGCGTCGCCCCGCTCACCGCGCAGCCGCTGGTAGATGGCGGGCGGCTGGATGTTGAACCGGGTGTGGGCGGTGGCGAGGAGCTCACCGTCGCGGACCACGGTGATGTCGAGCGACAGGCCGCTGACCCGTCCCCGGCGGCGCACGATGTCGTGGCACCGCACGTGCAGGTCGGGACGTCCGCTGACACCGCCGCCGAGCAGCGCGGGAAGGCCGAGCGCGTACCGGTACTGCTCCCACAGCAGGTGGTGGCCGAAGGGGACGTCGTAACCGGCGTGCGAGAGCAGCGGGAATGCCTGCCGGATGGTCTCGGTGAGCAGGCCCGCGACGTCGGGGCGGCCGTCGCCGGCCCAGGTGGTGCCGCTGAGATTCGACCAGTCCGCGTTGATCACGAAGGCGTCCGCGCCGGTCCGGACGAGCCCGGTGAGCAGTACCTGCGCGCTGTCGTGCTTGTGAACCAGGCCCTTGGTGACGCGGGCCGGGATTCTCACGGTGGCCGAAGACGAGTGGATCATGGTTCCCCCCATTGGATTCCATCGATTTCTCACGGTGATGCACCGGTCGACGCGGTAGCGGACCCGCGTCCCGCCGAGTAACGTAGAGGACGTTCTTTTTTTTGTCGAGACCGGGACGTGGCCATGGCACCACCGAAGCAGGAACGCGCAGTGCAGACCCGAGAGCAGTTGTTGCAAGCCGCCGCCGAGGTCTTCGACGAGTACGGCTACGCGGGTGCGGGGATCAATAAGATCCTCCAGCGGGCAGGGCTCACGGCAGGGGCGCTGTACTTCCATTTCAAGAACAAGCAGGAACTCGCGCTCGAGGTCATGCACGCCCAGCGCACGGCGATCGAACCGCACGTTTCGGCCACCGGGTTGCAGCGCCTGGTGGACATCACCCTCATCTGGTCGCACTCCCTCCAGGCCGACCCGGTGCTGCGTGCGGGCGTGCGGCTCACCTCCGAGCAGGCCACCTTCGGGCTGCGGGACGCGACGCCGTACGCCGTGTGGGCCGGCAGCTTCGTGACCTGCCTGGAGGCCGCCCGGGACGCCGGTGAACTGCGCCGGCACGTGCGGATCGAGGAGCTGGCCGAGTTCGTGGTCGGCGCCTGTACGGGCATGCAGGAGTACGCCCAGGTGGTCTGCGGCCGGGCCGACCTGCCCCGGCGCACCGTGAACATGTGGCAGGTGCTGCTGCCCGGCATCGCCACCGACACCAGTCTGGTTTCGGTCGAGGTGAACGAGGACCGGGCCGCCGCCCTGTGGGCGAAGCTCGGCGCGGCCGAGGGCCGGGAGGCCGGCCGCGCCGAACGCTCCGGGAGCGCCACGCACGCCGACGAAAAGGGGAACGCACGTGCTTGAGCACCTGAGACTCGCCGCCGTGAACATCGACGGCGTCCTGCTCGACGACACCTTCAGCCCGCTGATCCACCGCTTCGTCGTCAGCCGCGGCGGGGAGTACTCGGCCGACGTCGAACGCCGGATCTTCTCGCAGCGCCAGGACGTGGCGGGCCGGGAACTGGCCGCCTCCGTACCGCAGTCGATGACCGGCGAGGAGGCGCTCGCCGCGTACTTCGCCGAACGCGAAGCGCACCTGCGCGACCACCCGGTCAAGGTCATGCCGGGCGCCGCCGCGCTCCTGGACCGGCTGCGTGCGGCCGGGCTCCCCGTGGTCTGCTACGGCGGCCTGGACGCCGGCCACTTCGACGCGCACCTCGGCCACCTCGCCGACCGGTTCGACGGCCCGAAGTACATCTGCACCAACGACGTACGCCCGGGCCTGACGGAGATAGCCGCCGGCCACGGCCTCGCCGTCGGTGAGGTGCTCTTCATCGACGACGTGGCACGGGTCGCCGAGGAGGCGCGCCGGCTCGGCGCGCCGTTCGTCGGCCACCCGAGCCACTTCGAGCACAGCCACCAGGCGAAGCTGATGGCGGAGGCCGGCGTGCGCCACGTCGTCGGCTCGCTCGACGAGATCGACGGCGCGCTGCTGCGCGCGGTGGACGAGGAGGCGGCCGCGGGCATCGTCTGGTGAGCGGCGGCACGGGGCGAACCGCCCCGCCGGGGCCGCCGGGCGCGCGGCGGCCCCGGTGCGGGGCGTCAGACGGCGCCCACCCCGCCGTCGACGGGCACCGTGGCGCCCGTGACGAACGACGAGTCGTCGCCGCACAGCCACACCGCCGCCCGGGCGATCTCCGAGGGGTCGGCGAACCGCTGCTGGATGGCGCGGGAGAAGAACTTCTTCTCGATGCCGGGGACCTGCTCCACGACCGACTCCATCATCTCGGTCAGCGTGCTGCCCACCGACAGCGCGTTGACCCTGATCCCGCGCTCGCCGTACTCGGCCGCGGCCGCCTTGGTCAGCCCGATCACCGCGTGCTTGGCCGCGACATAGGGGGCCCCGGCTCCGGTGGCGATCAGCCCCGCGGTGCTCGCGGTGTTCACGATCGACCCCCCGCCGCCGGCCAGCATCGCGGGGATCTGGTGGCGCAGGCAGTTCCACACGCCGCGGACGTTCACGTCCATCACGGCGTCGTAGTCCTCGTCGGAGATCTCGTGCAGGTCCTTGCCGAGGACGGCGAGGCCCGCGTTGTTGAAGGCGGCGTCGAGCCGCCCGAAGTGCTCCACCGCCGTGGTGACGGCGCGGCCCACGTCCGCACCGTGCCGCACGTCCCCGGCGACGGCGACGGCCCGGCCCCCCGCCTTCTCGATCTCCTCCACCAGGTTCCGTAAGGCGTCCTCGCGCCGTGCCATCAGGACGACGGAGGCACCGCGGCGGGCCAGCAGCCGGGCCGCCGCCGCCCCGATGCCGGAGGACGCTCCGGTGACCATCGCGGCCCGGCCTTCGAAATCGCGTACGTCATCGATCATGGCGGGCAGTCAAGCAGCAGGCGCGGGCCGCCGGAAGGTGCTCCCCGGCCACCGTCGCGCGAGGGAACTTGGCAAGAACGCCCTGAGCTGGCCACCGGTGCTTTTCTTGGTGATTTCTTGACCTACGCTGGAACCGGTTTCGGCAACGTCGCCGGGAGGAGAGAGCGGTTTCCATGGCGAGGCAGGAGAGGGCGGAGCAGACGCGGCGCAAGCTCGTGGAGGCGGCTGCGGAGGAGTTCGCCGCACACGGGTACAGCGGCGCCTCGCTGAGCGGGATCGTCCGCTCGGCCGGGGTGACCATGGGCGCCCTGACCTTCCACTTCCCCTCCAAGTCGCTGCTCGCGGACGCGGTGCAGGAGGCCGGCGAGGACGCCACGCGCGCCGTCCTCGACGCCGGACCCGTCACGCCGGGCCTGCCCGCGCCGATCGGCGACATCCTCGCGCTGGCCGGCGCCATCGAGGCGAATCCGAGTATGCGGGCCGCCGCCCGCTTCGCCCGGGACGGCCACTCGCCGGCCGCGGGCTGGTACGGCTCCTGGGTCCCGGAGGTGCGGGCCCGGCTCGGCCGGTACGAGGCGTCGGGGCTCGCCCCGCTGCTCACCTTCGTCCTGCTCGGCGTGGAGGCGGCGACGGTCGCCCCGGAGACGCTGCGGGCGGTCACGGGCAGCGACCCGCGCGACGACCTGGCCCGGGCGTTGGAGACGCTGTCCGATCTGATGGCGTCGGTGCAGTCCGTCCCCGAGTGACGACGCCCGGGGCGCCCCGGGGTGGCCGGCCAATGCCTTCTGATTCATGGTGACTTGCCCTCGCTTGGGCCCTGTTCGGGCTCCGCCGCGCCGCACTCCCGCCGAAAAATCTCAGCCGCCCGTGTACCGGACCGCCGTGCAGCTCAGGGCGCGCTTTCGGTGGTGGCCGGTGCCCGCCGGGGCCCCGATTCCCCGGGCGGCGGCGTGGAACGGGCTAGTAAAATAGAGAACGTTCGCTATATTTTTTTGGAAGCGAGGCCGGGAGAGGAGCCCACCCCATGGACCGGAGAGGTCAGGACGCCGCACAGACCCCGTGCGCCGGATACGTCCGCGGGGTCTTCGGCCGGCTGCCGCGTGCGGATCAGCGCCGCTGGGCCGAGGCGTACCTGCGGGGCCTGCTCACCACCCACGGCAAGAAGTCACTGCGCCGCATGGCGGAGAGCGCCCGGCTCTCCCCGACCGCCTGGCAGTCGTTGCAGCAGTTCGTCAACGACAGCTCCTGGCAGTGGCGCCCGGTCCGCGACGACCTCGCGGACTGGGTCGCGCGCCGCACCCCGGTGCGGGCGTGGACCCTGGCCCCGCTCGTCATCCCCCGCGGGGGACACCTGAGCGCCGGCGTCCACCGCCGCTTCGACCCCGTGCGCGGCCGGACCGTCAACTGCCAGTACGCGCTCGGCCTGTTCCTGACCACCGACGCCGGCGACTTCTCCGTCGACTGGCAGCTGTACCTGCCCCGGCACTGGACGGACGAGCCCCGGCTGCGGTCGCGGGCGCGGATTCCCGAGCCCGCCGCGCACCGCTCCGCCGTGGAGCTCTCCCTCGACATGGTCGACCGCAGGAGCCGGACCGGATTCCGGCCGCTGCCCGTCCTGGTCGGCCCGGACGCGCAACTGGACACCACGGCGCTCGTCCGGGGCCTGGATGCCCGCGGGCACCTGTGGATCGTCGCCCTGCCCGAAGGCACGGTGTGCCCCGCCGCGCGCCGGGCCGGCCGACGCGCCGTCGTGTCCGCCGTCCCGGTGGGCGGCGCCGCTCACGGCCTCCTCGCGCCGGCCGCCGCACCGGAACGGACCCGCCTCCTGGTGCATGAGAACCCCACCGGCGTGTCCCGGCCCGGCCGCACCTGGCTCACCAACCTGCCTCCCGAGCGGCACGAGGAGGCGCTCGCCCTCATCGCCGCCCACTCGGGACCGGCGACCGGCGCGGCCGAACTCGACCTGGGCATGGCCGACTTCGCCGGACGCTCCTACCCGGGCTGGCACCGCAACGCGACGCTCGTCTCGGCGGCACTGGCCCACCGGGGCCTCGGCCGGCCCGGGGACGGGGGCCGGGCGACGGGAGACCCCGGCCGCCTGGGGCCGCCCCCGCCGCGGACCGGCCACGAGTGACCGGTTCCCGGCTCCCGCAGCGGCGCCGGCCACCGCGACAGCACCACCCGCACGCCCATCACCCGGAAATCGTCACCCGCGGACCTGCCCGAGGACCACGGCGACGTCTACTTGAGGAGAGGCAATGCACTTCCGACTTCTTGGCCCGCTCGACGTCCACGTCCGCGGCTGCGACATCACCCCCACCGCCCCCAAGCAGCGCCAGATCCTCGCCCTGCTCACGGCCCGGGCCAACCGCCGGGTCTCGGCGCCCGCACTGGTCAGCGAGGTGTGGGGATGCGAACCGCCCCGTACCTCCACCACCGCCCTGCAGACCTACATAGGGGCCATCCGCAAGACCCTCGCCCTCGCCACCGGCACCACCGTGCGCGACATCACGGCCCGTCGCCTGATCACCGACGGCAACGGGTACCTGCTGCGCCTCGCCGACGACGAATGGGACCGCCCAGCCTTCGACCGGCTCGTCCTACAGGCCCGAACCCTCAGATCCGACGCCGAGGCGCCTCAGGCCGCCGAACTCCTCGGCCGGGCCCTGGAGATGTGGCGCGGCGTCCCCTTCTGCAACGTCCCGCAGGGCAGCAGCCTCACCGTCCAGGCCCGCGTTCTGAGCGAATCCCACCTGGCGGCGTGCGAGGCCCGCATCGACGCCCTGCTGCGCTGCCGCAGCTTCCAGGAGGCGGTCGCGGAGGCCGTGGCACTGGTCGAGGAGCACCCGTACCACGAGAACGTGCACGCCCAGCTCATGCGCGCCCTCTACGCGTCGGGCCGCCGGGCGGCCGCCCTGGAGGTCTACCACCTCCTCAGCCGCCGGATGAGCCACGACCTCGGCATCACCCCGTCCCCCGCCACCCGCACCCTCCAGCACGTCATGCTCCAGGACCGCCCCGACCAGCGCTACCTCGCCGCCTCCGGCGTCACCGTCTGAGGCCGGCCCGCACCCCGGCCCCCGCTCCCGTGCGTGGGGCGGCCGGCCGTCAGGAACCCGCGCGGGGGGTCCCGCCGGTCTCCCAGAGGGCGCGGAGGGCGCGGGCGGGACCGCCCAGGCCGCGTACGCACTCCACGGCCGCCCCGACGAACGCGCGCAGCCGTTCCGTCTCGCGGTCCAGCGGCCACACGAAGGCGTAGTCCAGATGGGGCGCGTCGGTCAGCGGGCGGAAGACGAGTCCCGGCCGTGAGTAGTAGTGCTCACCCGCCGCGGCAACCGGCGTCACGCCCTTGCCGGCCAGCACCAGCGACAGCGCGTCCTCCCAGTGCGTGATCGCCTGCCCCTGCGGAATGGGGCGCCCGGACGGCGTCTGACGCGGGAAGTGGTACTCCAGCCAGTGCGCCGGGGCGGCGCCCGCGACGGTCAGGAGCGTGGCCTCCGCGAGATCCTCCATGGCGAGCGCCGGCCGCCGGGCGAACGGGTGCGACGACGCCATGAGCAGCACCCGCGGCTGCGACACGAAAACCGGCCCCGCGGTCAGATCCGGCTCCTCGACCGGCAGCTCGCTCACCTGGAAGTCCAGCTCGCCGGCGCGCAGCGGACCGTACGGGTCGGAGATCTGGATCTGCCGGATCCGTACGTCCGTCCCCGGATGCCGGCGGCCGAACTCCTCGCTGACGTGGTGCAGCAGGTGGCCGGTGAAGGCGCCGGAGAACCCGATGCGCAGGATGCCGGTGATCCCCCGGCCCGCCGCCGTCGCCTTGGCGATCTCCTCCTCGATACGCCGCTGAGCCGGCCCGATCCCGTCCCTGAGCTGCTCCCCGATCGGGGTGAGCGCCACCTGGCGGCTGGTGCGCTCGAAGAGTTTGGCGCCGATCCTGCGCTCGATGCGGGCGATGGTCTGGCTGACCCGGCTCTGCGAGATGCCCACGCGCTCCGCCGTCCTGCCGAAGTGCAGCTCGTCGGCGAGCGCGAGGAAGATCTCGATCTCCTGCCGTTCCATGTCCTGCTCCCGGGTCCCCTCGCGCGTTCCGCCCTCCGGCCGCACCCGCCGGGTGCGCCTCCGTGCCGCTCTCGTGCCTCCCCACCGCTCCCACCTCGAACGATGAGCGCAGCGGATCGATCGTTGCACAGATCGTGCTTGTTGCGCAGGGAAGCCAACTCGATTCTGTACAGGAACAGTTGCTTACCGAAAGGACCCTGTCGTGGCCGTCACCGAGTCATCACCCCCGACACAGACCGAACGGACGGGTGCCGCCCCCCACGCGCCCGTCGTCGAGACCGCCGCGCCCAGCGCGTCCTTCGACGCGCGGGGCTGGCTGGTACTGATCACCCTGTGCTGCGCCACCTTCATGTGCGGTCTGGACTTCTCCATCGTGACCGTCGCCCTGCCCGACATCGGCGCGAGCCTCGGGTTCTCGTCGGCGGGCACGCTCCAGTGGGTTGCCACCGCGAGCCTGCTCCCCTCGGCGAGCCTGCTGCCGCTGTTCGCCCGCGTCGCCGACCTGGTGGGCCGCAAGCGGCTGTTCACCTTCGGCGTGGGCCTGTTCACGGCCTTCTCGCTGTGCGCCGCGCTGGCCGACGGCCCCGGCATGCTGATCGCCTTCCGCGCCGGCCAGGGCGTCGCCGCCGCGATGATCGCCCCGGCCGCCATCGCCCTGATGACCGGCTACTTCCCCGAGGGCCCGCTGCGCGCCCGCGCGCTCGGCCTCAACGGCGCCGTGATGTCCCTCGGCTTCGTCCTCGGCGCGCTGGGCGGCGGTGTCATCACCAGTGGCTTCAGCTGGCGCTGGACGATGGTCGTGCTGTGCGCGATGGGCGCCCTCGCGCTCGCCGGCGCCCTGGCGCTGCCCGCGATGCGGCAGTCCGTCACCGCCCGCAGCATGGACATCCCCGGCGCGATCCTGGCCACCCTCGGCCTGTTCGGCATCGTCTTCGGCATCTCGACCGGCGGTGACCAGGGCTGGCTCCGGGCGCAGTCGCTCGGCTCGATCGTCGGCGGCGTGATCCTGCTCGGCGTCTTCCTGCTCGTCGAGCGGCGCCACCCGGAGCCGCTGATCCCGCTCAAGATCCTCAACCGTGCGACCGTCAAGTGGTCGGGCCTGATGGGCGTCGTCACCTTCGGCATGTGCGCCGGCACCACCCTGCTCCTGAGCCTGTACATGCAGGACGTCCTCGGCTACACCCCGCTCCAGGCCGGCCTCGGCTACCTCGGGGAAGGCGCCGCCGCGATGCTCGGCGGCATGTACGTCGCCAAGCTGCTCGGCCGCTTCGGCGGACCGAAGGTGCTGGCCGCGGGCCTGCTCATCCAGGGCGTCGGCACCGCCGCGATGTTCACCCTGTCCGAGGGCGGCAACCTGGCGGCCCTGCTCGTCACCTCGTCCGTCATGGGCCTCGGCCACGTCTTCAGCGTCGTCTCCTTCATCACCGTGATGACGTCCGGCGTCAAGGAGGAGGACCAGGGCGTCGTCGGCGGCCTCTCCCAGCTCCCGCAGTACGTGGCCGCGATCGGCGTCGCCGGGCTCAGCGCCATCGCCGCCGCCCGCACCGCCGCCCTCGCCGGTGGCGGGACGCCCACCCGGGCGGAGACCCTGGCCGGGCTGCACGCCGGCATGGTGAGCGCCGGCCTGATCGCCCTCGTCGGCGCCGCCCTGGCCGCGGTGCTGCTGCGCCGGCGGAGTGCCGCATAACCCTGGCCCCGTGCACGGCACCGACCCCCGCGGTGCCGTGCCGGTGCGGCCCCTCACCCCCATGGCCGGCCCGCCCGACATCCGGCGGCCGGCCGGCCCGTCCCGTCCCGGACAAGGAGAGCGACCGGTGCACCCCGAACAGGCCGGGCGCCGACTGCGCCGCCCCTCCGCGCTGCGCACGGTGCGCGTAGGCGACTTCAAGATCTCCTACGTCCCCGACGGGGCGATGCTCCTCAAGCCGGCCGGCCGGCTGCCCACCGCCCCCGCGAGCCGCTGGGACGCCTACGCCGACCACCTCAACGACACCGCCCGGCTCGTCGCCAACACCGGTGGCCTCCTCGTCGAGCTGGGCCCCGAGGCCCTGCTCATCGACGCGGGCTTCGGCTCCCGGCTCGTACCCGACGACCCGTCCGATCCCGCGCTCGGCGCAGTGCACGGCGGCGGGCTGCCCGCCGGCCTCGCCCGCCTCGGCCGGCGCCCGGAGACGATCGGGGCGGTCGCCTTCACCCACCTGCACGCCGACCACATCGGCTGGGCCTGCGCCGACCCGCCTCTCTTCCCCGCGGCCGCCTTCGTCGTACCCAAGAGCGAGTGGGCGGCGCACCGGCTTCCCCCCGAGGCCGTCCGGCTGCTGACGCCCCGGCTCGCCCTGGTCGCCCCCGGTGAGGAGGTCTTTCCCGGGGTCGAGGCGTTCGCCCTGCCCGGCCACACCTCAGGCCACACCGGTTACACGATCACCTCCCGCGGCACGCGCCTGCTCGCCTTCGGCGACGCGCTGACCACCCCGTTGCAGATCCGGCACCCCGAGTGGTCCGCGTCCGACGACGCCGACCCGCACCAGTCGACCCGCCACCGGCTCCGCCTCATCGCCGAACTCCGCCGCCCCGACACCATCGGCTTCGGCATCCACTTCGCGGACGTCGTCTTCGGCCGCGTTCAGGACGACGCCTGGGTCCCCGTGTGACCGGGCGCGCACGGTGCCCCGGGACGCGCACCTGACCGGGTGCCCCTCAGGACGGTCGGTCCGGAGGCGCCGGATCGGGCCCGATCCAGGTGCCTTCGGCCGGCTGACCGCCGAGGTACTCGACGCCCTCCGGATAGGTCTTGAACGCGGGGAGGCGGTACGAGGCGTGGTCGCCCTTGTCCGGGGGCGGCAGGCGCGGGGGATCGAGGAGGGCTTCGAACCGGGGGCGGGCGGCGGCCGGGAGGCTGCCGTGGGCCAGGTGGTGGCGGGCGAGGCGCCGGACGAGCCGGCGGGCCAGGTCCTCGCTGTCGGTTTCCCGGGGCAGGAGGAGGACGAGCCGGTAGAAGTCGGTGGAGTCGGGCCCGGTGTCCTGCTGGCACTGGACGACCAGTTCGCAGTCGTTGAGGAAGCTCTGTCTGGGCCTGAACGCCACGGAGCTGATCCACGGGTACCGGATGTGGCCGGCGAGCGTCCGGCCCCGGGCGTCCGGCTCGTCGGCGATCAGGACCAGGCGGGCGTCGGTGAGGTGGAGCCCGACGTCGTGCACGCGCCACTCGGTCTCGGAGCTCATGCTCAGGGTGCCGAAGTGGAAGTTCTCCTTCTTCCACGCCGCCGCGCGGACGGGGACCGGGCCGAGTGCCCGGCCGTCGTACGAGGTGAGCAGGAGGCGGCCGTCGCGGTCGAAGCGGGGGTGCAGGCGGTCCGAGAGGCCCGCGCCGTCGTGGGTCTGCCGGGACATCATCATGAACGGGTCGTGTGCCGGGCGGGCCTTGGGGCGGGGGAGGACCGGCGGCTCGGCCGCGGAGGGTTGCTGCGGGCGGCGCGCGGCGGGCAAGGGGGCGTACGCCGGTCGCTCGGAGGCGTTCGGCGTGGTGGTCGGTTCCCGGCCGGGCGCGGCCCCGAGTCCGACGTACGCGTAGGCGAGGAAGGCGAGCGGGAGCGAACCGCTGCCGTCGCGCCAACGCCGCAGTTCCGCGCGCTGGACGGCGCGCAGGGCCGCGGCAGGCTCGGTGTGGCGGCGCAGGGCGTCGACGAGGGCCAGGTCGATGCGGGTCGTGTGCTCGGCGTCGGGGATGCGGAACAGGGTGCAGTAGACGTGTCTGGCGCCGCCGTGGATGACCGCCGCTCCCAGGCCCAGCCACTCCGGGGTGTCGAGGAGGGAGGGGGCGTAGCCGTGCTCCGGGCGGCCGTGGAGGCCGAGGCTCGCGCAGGCGGCGAGCAGGACCCGGTCGGGCAGGGGGTAGAGGGGGGCGCCGGAGTCGTCGGTGCGGTAGAAGTCGTGCAGGGCCAGCGGCCCGTCGGCGAACTTGAAGCCGGTGCCTCCCGGGTCTTCGCGGTCCGGGATCTCGACGTGACCGGCGAGGTAGAGGACGGTGTCCTCGGTGCCGTGGCGGGCGATGAGGCCGGCGAATCCGTGTTTGGTGAGGGGGCGGGGGGCCGGCTCGCTGTTCGGGGGGACTCCGGCCATCGCGTGCTTCAGGTCGTGCGTCCTCGGGTCGGACGAGGCGTGCGGCGCGAGGACGGACAGGACGCGCGAGGGTGCGCCCTGTGCGCGGGGGCCCGGGTCGCCGCCCTCCCGGACGGTGAGCCGCCTCCGCCGGGAGAGCAGGGCGATCGAGGGCAGGTACGACAGCTGCGCGACGTCCATGACATCGCGTCCCGGGGTGACGGGCAGCGCGCATACGGGTACGAGCGCGAGGGCGCCGGTCGGGGCGAGGGCCAGCGGGACGGGAGTGCGGGAGGCGGCGAGGGCTTCCCTGAGCACGGAGGGGAGCAGGGCCGAGCCCAGTTGACCGAAGACGCGGTCCCACACCTGCCCGGCCGTCAGATACCCCTTGACCGGGTCGTCGGAGCCGGTGGCGGCGAACGCGCTGCCGCGGAGTCTTCGCCCGATCGGCTGCGCGCCGGGCACGGTGACGGGCAGGTGGAGGAGCAGGTCCTCGAACGCGTCGGCGAACTGCGCGTGGGGGCGCCGCTCGGCGTGCCAGTCGCCGGAGGGCGTGCGCACCGCGTGGTGGATCCACTCCCCGGCCCGCGCGTAGCTCCAGTACCACCCGCCCGGGAACATCAGGTCGAGCTCACCGTCGAGGTCGATGGCGCCCGCCTCCTCGCCGCCGACCCAGGAGGCGTGCTCCACGAGGACGGCGCAGTCGGTCAGCAGCGGGTCGGTGCGGCGGGGATCGTCGCTCGGCCCGCCGTCCGGTGCCTCCTTGGCTCCGAGCGGCAGTCCGGTGCTGGACGCCAGGGCGTCGAGCACGGCGCGCAGCCGGGCGCCGGGTTCGTCCGACTCGACGGGCACGGACTGGGAGCGCACGGTTTCCAGCAGTTCGGCGACGAGCGCCGGGTCGGACTCGGCGAGGTCGAGCGCGAGGGCGTAGACGTGGGCGTGGGCGGCGATCCAGTGCGCACGCCACCGCGTGGTGGGCAGTTGGTAGCGCACGTGCTGGATGGCGTGGAGGCTTTCCAGGACGTTGCCCAGCGCCTCTTCGCGCATGCCGACGGCGCGCTGGATGTGCGCCAGCACGGCGTGGGCCTGCGCCTGGAGATGGGGCATCTTCGACCTGCTCAGATGCCCCAGCACGTTGTCCATCAGCGAAGCGGCGTAGACGTAGCGCTCGTGCTGTCCGTCCTCGTCGACGCGCATGGTGTCCGGGTAGCGGTCGGGGTTCTCGATGACGTCGAGGTAGAGGGTCGCCAACAGCAGGAGCTCGGCGGCGTGTTCGGAGACGGACGCCTCCATGACCGGCTTGCCCTCGGTCCGTTCGTACTGGTCCGCCAGCTGCTCGACCACGCCGACGGTGTTGCCCGCCGCGTGCATCAGCCGCAGCAGATACCGCTCCGTCCTGGCCAGGAGCACCACATCGCTCGTGCGGACCGCGGTGTGCCGGGTGCGGCACAGGATGCGCAGGCCGTCGACGCACCGGTCGGCGTTCGCGGGGTCGGTGGTGAGGGCTTCGATCATCCGCAGTTCGGCCTCGGCCGCCCAGTAGCGGCACCGCGGCGCGGTCTCCAGCAGGTCCAGGGCCTCCCGCCAGCGCACCTCGGCCGCGGCCGGCTGGCCCGCCGCGAACAGTACGTCGCCCGCTTGCAGCGCACACCAGCCCCGGATGCCGGGCGAGGCGTCGGCGGCGAGGGCCCGCGCCTCCTCGGACAGCACCATCGCCGACCGGAATTCCAGGCCGGCCAGGGCGGCGAGGGCCCTGCACTGCACGACGACCGGCCGCAGGTGGTCCGGCACGCTGCCCGGGGCTTCGTCGATGAAGCAGGCGGTCCGGGCCCGGTCGTCGCCGGTCGCCTTGTCCACGGCCAGGGCGACGGAGGCCGCCGCGGAATCCCAGAGGGCGCGAAGCAGGAAGCGCCGTCCGAGGAACCCGACGGGGTCGCCGCCGGACGTTCTCGCCATCAGCCCCACCTCCTGCACCGACAGGATCAGGCGGGCCTGGAAGACGAGGGCGGCGACGCCCGCCGCGGGCACCAGCAACGCCGGCTGCTGCCAGGCGGCCCAGGCCAGGGCCGCGACGGACAGCGCGGCGGCCGTCCCCCTGCGCCAGCCCAGCAGGGCCCAGGCGCCGGCCGCGAACCAGAGGGCGGCCCACCCGGGAGGTGACACCAGCAGAGAGGCGGTCACCGCGGCCGCCACCACGACGGCGGCCCGGATGGCGAGGGCCCGCCACCACAGCACGCGGTCGTGGGCCGTCAGGAGGTCGCAGGCGTGGAGCCCGATGCGGGTCTCCCGCGACCGGCCCCGGCGGATGACGGACCAGGAGCGCACGACCTGGGGCAGGACGCGCAGCCGGGTGAGGAGCCCCACCCTGCGGTTGAACAGGAGGGCGAGCGGCAGCACGTACTCGATGACGTCCTCGTCGTCGCCGCTGCGGTTCCGCCCGGCGAGCCAGCCGGGCAGCTCGTGGGCGGCGCCGGTACCGAAGGGGTCGAAGGACGAGAGGTTCATTCGGGCTTCAGCTCCCGTTGGATCTTCAGCGTGCGGTAGTAGCGCGCGGCGCGGCGGTCCGCCCTGCGATCGGACTGCAGGGCGCCCTCCGTCAGGGAAGGGTCGCCGGCGTCCCCGCGCATCTGGAGCAGTGCCAGGCGGCCGTCCGGCAGATCGACGAGGCGGGAGACCAGGGCCGCCGCGACCAGCGGCCAGGGGACGCCCAGGAACGCCGAGGCGACGACGAGAGCGGCGTCACCGCTCAGGCGCAACGCCAAAGAGGCGTGGTTCCGGCGCACCGCCAGGCTGATCAGCCAGAGCGCCGACCAGGGTGTCACCGTCAGCGAGGCCCAGATCAGCACGGACAGCGCGGCGAAGATGGCGAGTTGGTGCCACCACGACACCCAGACGTGCAGGCGCAGCAGGTGGGACTGGACGTGGGAGGACAGGTGCGCCGTACTGGTCATCTGGGAACGCAGGCTGATGCTCCGCCCCTTGCGCGGGCCGATCGCGCGGTGCGGCGCCTGGAAGTGGTACGGCGTCGGCCGCTCGCTCCGACTGGGCGAGAGGATGGGCCCGCGGTGGTTCGCCTGGCGGTCCGCGGCGGCGACCTCGCGCCGCACCAGCATGGCCCGGGACAGGGCGACCCGTTCGCTCAGCCCCATCGTGCGGGCGGTCTTGCGCATCTCCTTGTCGCCGGTGCGCGTCTCCAGACAGGCCAGCAGCAGGTGGGCGGTGTCGGCGGTGTCGTCACCGGTCCTCACCGTCCAGTACGCCAGCCGGGAAAGCACGGCGGCGGCGGCCGGAGCGAGGGGGACCGCCCGCGTGCGCGCGTCGAGTGCGGCGGCGCTCTCGGCCACCGACCGGTACGTCTCGTCGGTGAAGAAGTGGTGGGCGGCCGTCGCCCTCATCACCAGCCGGGAACGGGTGTCCGACGCGTTGTCGCAGGCCACCGCGAGGAACAGGTGCAGGACCTCGACCGGGCCTCCTCCGTCGCCGTGGGCCAGCGCCCGGGCGATCTCGACGCACCTGCGCAGGGCGGGTGTCCGGGGCACGGCGGGCGGGGCCGCGCCGGTGACCGTCTCTTCGGTGGTACGGCTCATCTGGTCACCGGCCGCTCTCGGACGTGGAGGGACGTGGACGTGGAGGGACGTGGACGTGGAGGGACGTGGAGGGAGTCACACGTCTGAGGGCGCGGCGGTGCCGTCCTGTCCGAGGTCGGCCCAGGTGAGGCGGATCAGATCCGTCTCGTCCGGCTCGTCCGGCTCGTCGGGCGCGTCCCAGTCCCCGGCTTCGGAGAGCTCGTCGTCGTCCGAACGGAAGACCAGGTCGTACGCGCGCAGCGGCCGCTTGCGCAGTTGCACGGCGTTGAACAGCGGGGTGGCACCGTCCGGGGCCAGGACGTCCGCCGCGATCCCCTGCCGGCGGGTGATCGCGCACTTCGCCGTGGCACTGGCGATCGGCAGCGGGCTCGTCAGGGCGGACGTGCTGACCTGGAGGTCCAGCTGAGCACCGCGGCGCTCGGCGACCAGGATGGCGGTGGGGCCGGTACGCACGACTTCGGTGACGACGACGTACTCCAGGCGCCAGTCCCGGTTCTCGTGGCGGGTGCGCAGCGCGGATTCGAGCGCCGGAATGTTGCCCATGCTCTCCTGCACGCAGCCCGAAGCCTGGAACAGCGTGGCGCCGTCCCGGGTGAAGGTGACCGACAGGTTGCAGAGCGCGTCGTCCGCGGTGGACCCGAGGCGGACCCCGGGTTCCACCGCGACGCACTCGGCGGAGGAGTAGTCGAGGTCGGTGAACGGGCTGTCCTCGTTCCTGGTGAACGGGATGCCCAGCTCGGCGAGGGTGGTGAGCTTCCTGAACCTGTGCCCCGAGAGGAGGCCCACGTCGCCGACCGCCATGCGGGTCGAGGGCAGCCAGCAGGCGAGGTACTCGCACTTCGTGTGCATTTCACGCGTGTACAGCTCGGGGATGGACGCCATGCCCCACCTCTCGCGCAACGCCCGTGCGGCACCGGCGGATTCGCGTCCGCATGGCCAACAGGCTTGTCCGGCAGGGAGGTTGTGGGCTCCCTCGCCTCAGGCTACGGCCACTGGGCGGGGTATGTCCCCCCGTATGCCGAGGAATACGGCCGAGGGAATCCGCGACCGCCCGGCGCTCAGGCGTCGAGCGGTGCGTAGTCGAACCAGTCGAAGTGGACGGTGCCGCTCGCGGCGTACAGGCCGATCACGCGGCCGGTGAAGCCGCCGGTGACCTCGGTGGACAGGTAGCGGCCGTCGAGGGCGCCGAGCACGGTGAACGTGCCGTCCGGCTCCTCGACGCCCAGGGACACCGTGTCCGGGCCGGTGCAGGGGCCGTGGGGGGCCTCGGTGCGGGCCACGTCGACGCGCAGGACGAGGGGGCCGGCGGGTGCGGGGCGGGCGGCGACCACGGTGCGCAGGGGGCCGATGCGGGCGATCAGGCGTACCTCGTCGCCGCCCGCCTCGATCGCGTAGTGGTGCAGCTCGTCCAGCCGGACCGCGAGGCCGCCGTGGCCGTCCGCCGCGTCGGCCAGGGTGCGGGCCCGGCACGACAGGTGCTGCTGGCGGCGGCCGAGGAAGACCGCGTCCGGGTCGTCCAGGGTGCCGCCCCGGCCGTGCAGGGTCAGCCAGCCCGGGCGCTCCTTCGTACCGGAGCGGCCGGCGGCCGAGCGGCGGGGCGAGATCCAGTACGGGTACGGCTCGGCGAGGTCGAAGTCGTCCCGGGCGGGGACGGCGGGGGCGGGGTCGAGCGGCCACGGGGGCGCCGGCAGGTCCGGGGACGGCTCGCCGACGACGGGCCAGCCGTCCACCCACGTCACCGGGGCCAGGAAGGTCTCCCGGCCGAGCACGTGCCAGCCGGGGGAGCCGCCGCCCGGCCGTACGCCGAGGAGCACCAGCCACCAGGAGCCGTCGGGGCCCTGCACCAGGTCGCCGTGGCCGGTGTTCTGGACGGGGTGCTCGCGGCCGCGGTGGGTGAGGACCGGGTTGTCCGGGCACGGCTCGAACGGGCCGGCCGGTGAGGGCCCGCGCGCGATCGAGACGCCGTGGCCGCGCTCGGTGCCGCCTTCGGCGATGAGCAGGTACCAGAAGCCGCCGATCCGGTAGAGGTGCGGCGCTTCCGGGGCCTTCGCGCCGGGCGTCCCGGACCAGACGCGCCGGGGTTCGCCGAGCGTCTCGCCGGTGAGCGGGTCGATGCGGACCTGGGAGACCCCGGCCACGGTGCACCAGCAGGTGCCGTCCTCGTCCCAGGCCAGGTCGGGGTCGATGCCCGGGACGCCGGGGAGCGGGACCGGGTCGGACCAGGGGCCCGCCGGGTCGGTGGCGGTGAACAGCAGGTTGCCGACCTCGACGTTGGTGACGATCAGCCAGAAGCGGCCGTCGTGGTGGCGGAGCGTCGGTGCGTAGACGCCGCCGGAGGGGCGGGTGTCCGCCGGCAGGTGCAGCTGTTCCGGGCGGTCCAGGACGTTGCCGATCTGCGTCCAGTGGACCAGGTCGCGGCTGTGGAAGAGGGGGACGCCCGGGAAGTACTCGAAGCTGGAGCACACCAGGTAGTAGTCCTCGCCCACGCGGCAGACGCTGGGATCGGGATGGAAACCGGGGATCACCGGATTGCTGACGGTCGTGCCCGTCTCGTCCCGTACCGCTGACATGGCATCCGTTCCTGTGCGTCGCGCGCGTGCTGCCGAGGGGTGGCCGAGCGCATCTGTCGAAGCGCTTCGATAACGGTGACCCTAATGACCCGATGACCACCGCGACAAGGGGTGCGGACCCGGGGTCACGCCGCGCCCCCGTTGCTCTTGAGCAGCTGGCCGTTGACCCACTGGCCCTGCGGGGAGCAGAGGAAGTCGACCAGGTGCGCGGTGTCCTGCGGGGTGCCCAGGCGGCCGAGCGGGGTCTCGCGGGCGAGGAGGTCCGCCAGCTCCTCGGTCATCCAGCCGGTGTCCACCGGGCCCGGGTTGATGACGTTGGCGGTCACGCCGAGGTGGGCCAGTTCGCGGGCGGCGGCCAGGGTGATGCGGTCCAGGGCGCCCTTGCTCGCCCCGTACGGGAGGTTGCCGACCGTGTGGTCGCTGGTCAGCGCGATGATCCGGCCCGACCCGGCGGGGGAGCGGAAGCGCAGCCCGTACTCCCGGATCAGCAGCCAGGTGGCGCGGGCGTTCACCGCGAAGTGGCGGTCGAAACTCGCGAGGGTGGTGTCGAGGAGCCCGGAGTCCACCGACTCCGCGTGGCTCAGCACGAGCGCGGTGACGGGCCCGATCCGGCGCTCGGCCTCGTCGAAGACCCGGGCCGGGGCGTCGGGGTCGATGAGGTCCGCCTCGATCGCCGCGGTGCGGGCGCCGTGCTCGGCGAGGGACGCCTCGATGGCGGCGGTCGCGCCGCGCTCCTCGCCCCAGGCCATGCGCCGGTCGTACGGCGTCCAGTAGGTGAAGGCGATGTCCCAGCCGGAGGCGGCCAGCCGGCGCGCGATACCCGCGCCGATGCCGACCGTGCGGCCGACCCCGGTGATCAGCGCGAGTGGGCGGGGCGTGGCGGGCGCGGGGTCGGATGCGGGCCGTGTGGCTGCCGAGGGCTGTCCGGGTGTGGTCACGGGGGCTGATTTTGCTGGACGAACTCCCCTGACGGCAACGGAATTCGGGCCCTGTGCAGCGGGCTCAGCGGCGGCGGCACAGGACCGCGGCGCGGACCTTCAGGAGGTTCGGCACCAGGGCGTAGACGACGGCCGGCACGACGATCCCGGTGATGACCAGGGTGCGCAGGAGCATCGGGAAGCCCTTGACGTAGGGACCGATGAGCAGTTGTACGACGGTCAGGGCGGCGAAGACCGCGATCCAGGTGAGCAGGGCACGCATGTGCACGGAGGGCAGTGCGGCCGGCTGGGCGGGGGTGGTGGCGGATGCGGTGGCGGGGCGGGCGGCGGCAGTGGTGGTGGTCATGGAGTCCCATCCAAGGGGCGGGGCGGGGCGGGGCGGGGCGGGGCGGGGCGGATACGCGGATACGCGGATGCGTGCGGAAGTCGGAGCGTGGGGCCTGCGGCGACGTGTTCCACCATGCCAACCATCTAGTTGGGTGTCAACCATCCAGTTGGTTGGCATCTCCGGGAACCCGCTCTACGCTGGGCTCATGACCCCGGACACGACCCACACCAAGGAACGGCTCCTCGCTGCGGCGAAGGAGGAATTCGCGGCTCACGGCATTGCCGGGGCGCGCGTCGACCGCATCGCGGAGCTGGCCGGCGTGAACAAGGAGCGGATCTACGGCTACTTCGGCAACAAGCAGAAGCTGTTCGACGCCGTCGTGGGACGCGCGCTGGACGAGCTGGCCGAGGCCGTCCCGCTCAAGGGCGGCGACGACCCCGCGGAGTACGTGGGCCGGGTGTACGACTTCCACCGCGACAACCCGGTCCTCGTCCGGCTCTTCTTCTGGGAGGGCCTGCACTACCGCGACGGCGTGCTGCCCAACGAGGAGCGTCGCCGGGGCCACTACGAGGAGAAGATCGCCGCCCTGGCCGAGAGCTTCGGGACCGAGGCGTCGCCGCAGGTCGCGGCCTGCCTGCTGAGCCTGATCGGGCTCGCCGCCTGGCCCAACGCGGTGCCGCAGCTCGCCCGCCTCGTCATCGGCACCGAGGCGGAGGCCGGAGCTGGGGCCGGGGCCGGCGGTCTCGACCTGCGCGCCCATGTCGTGGCCTTCGCCCGGCAGGCCCTGTCCGACGCCCCGCTCGCCGCCCCGACGGCCTGAGTCGAGCCGTGTCTGCCGGTCGGCGGCGAGCCGTGTCTGACGGCCTGAGTCGAGCCGTGCCTGCCGGCCTGAGGCGAGCAGCGTCGGCCTGAGGCGAGCAGCGTCGGGCGGCCTGGGCCGGGCGGCCGGCGGCGGGCTGGGCCGGACCCCGCGGGTGGGCGCAGCGGGCTTGACCCGCGGGTGGGCCAGGCCCGCGAGCACCCGGAGTTGGGCCAGGCCCGTGAGCTCCCGGGGGTGGGCCAGGCCCGCGAGCACCCGGAGTTGGGCCAGGCCCGCGAGCTCCCGGGGGGTGGGCCGGGACCGCGAGCACCCGGAGTGGGTCAGGCCCGCGAGCCCCCGGCGGTCGCGTCCGCTGCCCCCGCGCCTCAGCCGATGAGCGCCGTGACCAGGGCCGCCGCCTCGCCGATGAGGCCCTTCTCCGCCGGGCTCATCGTCGGGTTGAGAGTGCGGCGGGCGGCCGCGTCGGCGAGATGGCGGGCGGGGATGCCGTCGTCGGCGGCCAGGAGCGGGACCAGGGCGGTGACCAGCACCCGGGCGTCGTCCGTCGCCGGGTGGGCCGGGTCGACTGCCACCTGCGCCAGGATCAGCGCCGACATCGCCCGGTCCAGAGCCGGCGGGCCCTCCTCGGTGTTGCTCCAGTCGATCACCACGGGGCCGTCCGCCGTGAGCATCACGTTGTCCGGGTGCAGATCGAGGTGGAGGACGCGGTCCTCGGGGTTGGGCGAGAGCCGGGCCGGGACGGTGTGCAGATCGGCGAGCAGACCGGCCAGCAGGGCGGCACCCTCCTCGGCGCCGACCGCCCCGGACAGCAGGGACTTCAGCATCGTCGGGCCGTGCAGGTGCTGCAGGACCAGGTCGCCGGGGCCGGCCGAGGGGGGCTGCGGGCCGAGCCGTGGGACCGGATAACCGGATGCCGAGAGGTAGGACATGACGGGGAGCTCGGGGGAGGCGTCCATCCCGTCGCGGTAGCGCCGCAGGACCCACGTCTCGTCCAGCTCGTACACGTCCGCGTTGCGTCCGCTGCCCAGCAGTTGGCCTATTCGCATGAGGGGAACCTACTCGGGTCGCGGCCGCAGGGGGAGTGCGGACCCGCCCGGCCGTGTCGTGGCCGGTCAGGGCGCCCCATAACGCGATGTGATGGGGCGGACGGGATCTCCTGAAGCTGACGTGTACGCGGCTACCTTGGCGGCAATTCCCCCGAAGTCAAGGAGAGTTCCGTGGAGAGATCCATGCTCCGCAGACGGGCCCTGGCCGCGTGTACCGCCACCGTGGCCGTCGGCGCGCTCGCGCTCGCCGGGCTGACCGGCATCGCGTCCGCCGCCCCCGCCCCCCACGCCCCCGCCCCCGCCGCGCAGACCGCGCAGCTCTCGCCCGGCCTGCTGAAGGCCATGCAGCGGGACCTCGGGCTCACCGCGACCGAGGCCCGCGGCCGGATCGGCAACGAGTCCCGCGCCGCCGCCGTGACCGCCGGGCTGCGGTACTCGCTGGGCGACCGGTTCGCCGGCGCCCGGGTCAGCGGTGACGCGGCGGACCTGACGGTCGCCACCACCGACGCCTCGGACGCCGCGCGCATCGCGAAGGCGGGCGCCCGCGCCGAGGTCGTCGACCACAGCCTGGCCGAACTCGACGCCGCCAAAGCCGCGCTGGACCGGGTCGCGCTGCGCACCGCGCCGAAGGACATACCGGCCTGGTACGTGGACGTGCGCACCAACCGCGTCGTCGTCCAGGCGGGCAGGGCGTCCGCCGCCGACGCGTTCCTGGCGAAGGCCGGCGTGTCCCGCGAGCTGGTGACGGTCACTCAGGCAGCGGAGCAGCCGCGTACGTTCACCGATCTGCGCGGCGGCGACGCGTACTACATGAACGGCTCGGGCCGCTGCTCCATCGGCTTCCCCGTCAAGCGCGGCACCCAGGGCGGCTTCGTCAGCGCCGGGCACTGCGGCACGCCGGGCGTCAGCACCAGCGGCTACAACCAGCAGGCGCAGGGCTCCTTCCAGGGCTCCACGTTCCCCGGCCGGGACTACTCCTGGGTCGCCACCAACACCAACTGGACCCCGCGCCCGCTGGTCAACGGCTACGGCAACGGCGATGTGACGGTCACCGGCTCCACCGAGGCGATCGAGGGCTCCTCGGTCTGCCGGTCGGGCTCGACCACCGGCTGGCACTGCGGCACGGTCCAGCAGCGCAACAGCAGCGTCACCTACCAGGAGGGCACCGTCTCCGGGGTGACCCGGACCAACGTGTGCGCCGAACCGGGTGACTCCGGCGGCTCGTTCATCTCCGGCAGCCAGGCCCAGGGCGTCACCTCCGGCGGCACCGGCAACTGCTCGCAGGGCGGTACGACGTACTTCCAGCCGCTGAACCCGGCGCTCCAGGCGTACGGGCTGACCCTGGTCACCAGCGGCACCCCGACCGACCCGCCCACCGACCCGACGGACCCGCCGACCAACCCGGGCGGCACCTGGGCTGCCGGCACCACCTACGCGGCCGGTGCCGTCGTGACGTACGGCTCGGCGAGCTACCGCTGCCTCCAGGGCCACCTGGCGCAGCCCGGCTGGACGCCGCCGAACGTCCCGGCCCTGTGGCAGGCGCTGTAGAGCCCGCCCCAGCCCCTCCGGCGATCGAGGAGGGGGGCCCGGGGCAGCGCGCCCCGGGCCCCCGCACCCGCACGTGCCCTTCCCCACCATCCCGAGGAGTCAGTCAGCCATGCCCCCCGCATCCCCCGAGTTACCCGAAGTCAACGGGTCCGCAGGCGCGCCCGAAGCCGCAGGCGGCCCGGCGATCAGCCGCAAGTCCCTGCTGAAGGCGGCCCTGGTGGCCACCGCCGTACCGCTGTTCGCGGGCGGCGGGGTGGCGCTGGCGCGCGACGCCGGGAACACCGGCCGGCCGCTCGCCCCGACCCCGGACTGCGACGACGGCGACGAGCCGACCCACGACCAGATCGAGGGCCCGTACTTCAAGCCGAACTCCCCGCTGCGCACCAGCCTGGTGACCTCCTCGACGCCCGGTGTCCCGCTGACCGTCAGCGGATACGTCTTCGGGCGCGGGTGCCGGCCGATCTCCGGCGTACTGCTCGACTTCTGGCAGGCCGACAACGCCGGTGCGTACGACATGAGCGGATTCGGCTTCCGCGGCCACCAGTTCACCGATCAGAACGGCGCCTTCACGCTCACCACGATCGTGCCGGGGCTCTACCCGGGCCGCACCCGGCACATCCACGTGAAGGCGCAGGCGCCCGGCTCGGGCATCCTCACCACCCAGCTGTACTTCCCGGGCGAGCCGCGCAACAACACCGACATGCTGTACGACGCGGCGCTGCTCATGAACGTCCGGTCGGCCGGCTCCGGCAAGGAGGGCACCTTCGACTTCGTCCTCAACGTCGCCCAGGACCCGAAGGACCCGACCGATCCCCCCACCGACCCGACCGACCCGCCGACCACCCCGGGCGGCACCTGGGCGGCCGGGACGGCCTACCGCGCGGGAGACCGCGTCACATACGGCGGGGTCGCGTACCGCTGTCTGCAGGCTCACACCGCCCTGACCGGCTGGGAGCCGCCGAATGTCCCCGCGTTGTGGGAACGCGGGTAGACGGGCAGACCGGCGGGCGGCCGTAACCGCCGCGCCACGTGCCCCGGGCTCCGTCCGGGGCACGTACGGCGCACGGCCCGGGCCGGAGGGGGTTCGGTCCGGGCCGTTCACCCTTCCCGCCCCCTCACTTCGCGTCCGAGTAGCGCTCCACCACCGCCGTGGTGAACGGGAAGCGCACCGGGGTCTCGCCGAAGGCGGTCCGCCCGGCCAGCTCGGCGGCCTCCCGGATCGCCCCCACCACCGCGTCGGTCTCCTCCAGCGGGCAGTGCACGATCACCTCGTCGTGCTGGAAGAACACCAGCTCGGCCCGGAGCCCGGCGGCCGCCACCGACCGGCGCAGCGCCGCCAGGAGCAGCAGCGCCCAGTCGGCGGCGCTGCCCTGCACCACGAAATTCCGGGTGAACCGGCCGCGCGCCCGGGCGTCCGACGAGGCGTAGCCGGGCAGGAAGCCGGGGCGCTCCCCCTCCTTCCGCTCCGCCTCCTCCTGCGGGATGCCGGCCTCCCCGTCCTCGCCGTGCCCGGCCGCCGGCGGGCTGGTGCGGCCCAGCCAGGTCCGTACGAGGCGGCCCTCCTCGCCCGCCTTCGCGGCGTCGTCCACATAGGCCACCGCGCGCGGGAACCTGCGGCGCAGGGCCGCCAGATTCTTCAGGCCGTCCCCGGAGGTCTGGCCGTAGACGGCACCGAGCAGCGCGATCTTGGCGTGGTCGCGGTCGCCGTGGAAGGCGCGGTCGGACAGCGCGGTGTAGAGGTCGCCCTCGTGCCCCGCCACCTCCATCAGGCCCGGGTCGCGGGAGATCGCGGCCAGCACCCTCGGCTCCATCTGGGCGGCGTCCGCGACGACCAGGCGCCAGCCCGCGTCCGCGACGACGGCCCGCCGGATCACCTTGGGGATCTGGAGCGCCCCGCCGCCGTTGGTCGTCCAGCGCCCGCTGACCGTGCCGCCCGGCTGGTACTCGGGGTGGAAGCGGCCGTCGCGGACCCAGTCCTGGAGCCAGCTCCAGCCGTGCGCGGTCCAGATCCGGTACAGCTTCTTGTACGCGACGAGCGGCCGGACCGCCGGATGGTCCAGCGCCTCCAGCTCCCAGCGACGGGTGGAGCGCACCTTGACGCCGGCCTGGGCGAACGCCTTCACCACATCGGCGGGCAGGTCCGGGCGCACCCGGCGGCCGAACGCGGCGGACACCTCGTCGGCCAGCTCGGCCAGCCGGCGGGGCTCGCCACCGCCCGCGTACCGCTCACCGAGGAGCTCGTGCAGCACCTCGCGGTGGACGTCGGCCCGCCAGGGCAGGCCCGCGCGGTTCATCTCGGCGGCGACCAGCGTGCCCGCCGACTCGGCGGCCGTCAGCAGACGCATCCGGCCGGGCCGGTCCGTCGCGTCGTGGCGGGCGAGCTGCGCCGCGTACACCTCGACCAGGGCGTCGAAGGGCAGCTCGGGGCCCGAGGGCGGTTCGAACAGGGAGGACTGGGAGCCGGGCACCGCGGACCGGGGCGGCGGGTCGGGCGGCACCGGGCCGCCGCGCAGCCGGGCCAGGGCGGCCGCGGCGGAGCGGGGCTCGCCGAGCCGGCCCTCGTGGCCCAGCAGCAGGGACTCGGCGGCCTCCACGTCGTAGGCGCGCTCGACCCGCACCCCGGCGGCCAGCAGGCGGGGGTAGACCTCGGCCGTCGAGCGCCACACCCAGCGGGTGACGTCCGGCCGGGAGCGGACGGCCGCCGCCGCGTCGGGCTCGGTCACGACCGGGCCCGCGGGCCGGCCCGCGCGGTCCAGCGGGGCGAGCCGCGCACCTCCGCCCTCCGTGACGGCCAGTGCCCAGCGTTCGGTCATACGGCCGAGCATGGCACCCGCCACTGACAACGGCGGGGAGGACACGGCCCGCCGGATCGGCCGAACGTTCGATATCCACAGGGTGTGGATGAATCCTGTGCATCCCGCCCCGCCTACCCTGACCTCATGGAACCGGTGATCGACCAGGCGTTCGCGGCCGCCCTCTACACGGAGGGCGACGCCGGTCTCGACACCGGCGCCTCGCTGCTCGCCGCCGCCCCCGACGCCGACGCGGAGCTGGTGCGCCGGGGCGAGGAGTTCGTCCGCCGTGCCTGGGAGCGCGGCTGGCTGCCCGCCGACGTCGTACGCCTCGTCCGCCGCGACCTGGACGAGCACGCGGCGGGCCTGGCCGCCGGGCTGATCGCCTCCGAGGTCCGGCGCCACCCGGAGCTGCCGCCGCGCTGGCGCTCCCAGCTGGACGAGCTGCCCGCCCCGCCGCCCCCGGGCCGGCCCGACCGGTTCTCGTACGCCTCCGCGCTGCTCGGGCTCTACCGGCTGCTGCTCGCCCTGCCCGCCATCGAGCCCGTCGGGCCGCCGCCCGGCGCGGCGCGCGAGGCCCTGCACCGGCCGCCCGTCGCCGGCGAACCCCGCATGCTGACCCGTATCCGGGCGCTGCTGGCGAAGGCGGAGGCGACCGGCTTCCCCGAGGAGGCGGAGGCGCTTTCCGCCAAGGCGCAGGAGCTGATGGCCCGGCACAGCATCGACGAGGCCCTGCTCGCCGCCCGTACCCACAGCGACCGCACACCGGGCGCGTGCCGGATCGGCGTGGACGCCCCGTACGAGACGGCCAAGGCGATCCTGCTCGACGCGGTGGCCTCGGCGAACCGCTGCCGTGCCGTGTGGAACAGCGACCTCGGCTTCACCACGGTCGTGGGCTTCGATGCGGACCTGGAGGCGGTGGAACTGCTCCACACCTCGCTGCTGGTGCAGGGCACCGCGGCGATGACCCGTGCGGAGGCGGGCCAACGGGCCGGCGGACGCAAACGGACCAAGACGTTCCGGCAGTCCTTCCTGATGGCGTACGCCCAGCGCCTCGGCAGCCGGCTGGCCGACGGCACCGCCCGCGCCACGGCCGAGGCCGGCGCCGGGAGCGGTGCGCAGGCCGCCGGGTCCGGGCTGCTGCCGGTGCTCGCCGCGCGGGACCTGGCGGTCACCGACACCGCCGAGAAGATGTTCCCCCGGACCACGACCACCCGGGTCAGGGGCGCCACCGACCTGGACGGCTGGACGCACGGCACCCGAGCGGCGGACCGCGCCCGGATGGGCGGGAAGACGCCGGAGATCCGGGACTGAACCGGGGCGGCGGCGGAGCCCGGCCCCCGGGCGGGGCGCACCGCGGAGGCGGGCCGCACCGCGGAGGCGGGCTGCCTCGGGCCGCCCGCCCGGATGCTGCCCGGCCCGAGCCCGCCCGGTCGGCGTCCGGCCCGGGCCCGCCCGCCCGGCATCTGGGCCGAGCCCGCCTGGCCCGAGCCCGCCCCGACGCCGCCTGGCCCGAGCCCGCCCCGACGCCGCCCGGACCGACAACTCGGGCAAAAGCGGAAATCCGGTTAGGCTCGGGTCATGAGCTGGCTCCGGGCGCTGAAGGAGACCGCCCGCTCCGGCCTGACGATCGAGCGGCGGCGCCTCGAACCGCTGATCGCGCTGCGCGGCGCGGCCGGTCTCGCCCTGGTCATCGGAGTGAGCCTCGCGCTCTTCGGGCCCGTGGTCGCGGCCAGCTCCGCGTTCGGCGCGTTCCAGGCGGCCATCGCCACCTTCCAGCGCAGCTGGCGCCCCCGGCCCGTGCTCGCCCTGATCTCCGGGGTGAGCCTCGGCCTGTCCACCTTCGTCGGCTACGTCACCGGCGCCCATCTCGCGCTCTTCCTGGTCCTCCTGGTGCTCTGGACCTTCCTCGCCGGGCTGGCCTGGGCGGCGGGCCCGACCGGCGGCATCATCGCCGCGTCCAACGTCGCGATCATGCTGGTCACCATCACCCTGCCCACCTCCGTCGCCGAGGCGGCCCTGCACGGCGCGATGATCATGTTCGGCGGGATCGTCCAGGCGGTCCTGATCGTGCTCTTCCCGATCCGGAGATGGGGCGCCCAGCGCGACGCGCTGGCCGACGCGCTGGCCGCCGAGGCCGACTACGCCCGCCGGCTGCGCCACGACCCGGTCGCCCACTTCGACCCGGTGCCGCTGATGCTCGCGCGCCGGGCCGCCGCCGTCACCCCGCGCCAGGCCCGGCGCCGCCCGTCCGAACTGCACGGCTCACGCGGGGTCGCCGAACGCATCAGGCCGGTGCTGGCCTCGCTCGCCGACCCGGCCATGGGGGTGCCGCCCGAGGGCCCCGAGCGCGACCGCGTCCGCGAGCTGCTGGCCGCCGCCGCCGGGCTGCTCGACGCGGCGGCCCGCGCCATCCGCAAGGGCGACCCGGTGAAACTGCCGGCGCCCGCTGTCGCCGCGCTGAAGACCCCCGACACCGGCTCTCTGCTCACCGGTCCGCCGCTGCGCGCCGCCGACCGGCTCGCCGCCCTGCTCTCGGACGTGATCGAGGCGGCCGAGGGCGACGGCACGAAGGAGGAGCGGGCCGGGGCCGAGGAGGCCGCCGACGCCATCAAGGCCGGCCGGGGCGGGCGGCCGGCCGCCCCGCACCAGCCGCGCCCCACGCTGCTGCGGCTGGTCCCGGTCGTGATCAGGGCGATGCGCCGCGAGGTGCACCACGGCTCCCCGATCCTGCGGCACGCCGTCCGGCTCGCCGCCGTCGCCGCGGTCGGCTACCTGCTGGGGCGGGCCCTGCCGTTCGGGCACGGCTACTGGGCGCCGCTGGCGGCCGTGATGGTGATGCGGCCGGAGTTCTCCCAGACGTACGCGCGCTCGGCCGCCCGGTTCGTCGGCACCGTCGTCGGCGTCTTCCTCGCCACCGCCATCGTCCAGGCCGCGCACCCGGGTCCCGGGCTCTCCGCCGCCTTCGCCGTGGTCTGCGCCCTGCTGATGTACCTGCTGATGCGCACCGGCTACGCGGTCGGCCAGGCATGCGTCGCCGCGTACGTCGTCTTCCTGCTCGGCATGGCCGGGGACGACTGGTCCCAGACCGTCTTCGAACGGGTCCTGCTCACCCTGGTCGGCGGGCTCCTCGCGATGATCTCGTACGCGGTCTACCCGGCCTGGGAGACCCCGAGGCTGCGTGGCCGGCTCGGCGACTGGCTGAAGGCGGACGGCCGGTACGCCGCCGCCGTCGTCGACCAGTACGCCGACCCGGCCGAGCGCGGCCCCGACGACGTGCGCCGGGCCCTGCTGGCGACCCGGGAGGCCCGGGTCGCCTGGCAGGAGGCGGTGGCGACCGCCCAGCACGAACCGGTGCGCCACCGCGGCCTCTCGCACGGTGCCGCCGACGCCGCCCAGCACGCGCTGGCCCAGCTCGGCCGGGTCGCGATGCTGATGGAGGCGCACCTGCCGGGCCGCGGGGCCACGCCCGTACCGGGGGCGGCCCCGCTGGCCGAGGCGCTGCGCCGGGCCACCGAGCAGGGCGCGAAGGCGGTGCGCGAGCGGCGGGTGCCGGACTGGACGCAGGTGCGCGACGCGCTGGAGCGCTGGGAGGAGGAGAACCGGGCGGTGGACGAGGAGGCGCGGCAGGCCGGGGCGGAGCCTTCCGCCGGGGCCGGCCCGGTCCTGCGCAACAGCACCGGTCTGCTGCTCGACGCGCTGGAGGACTTCTCCCGGGGGCTGACCCCCTGACGCCGTGGCGTCACCGGCGTACCGGCGTCACGGCGTCGGCAGGTCCGGCAGGTCGGGGAGGTTCTCCAGGGCGCCGGCGTCGGTCTTGGCGAGCTTGTCCCTGGCACCGGCGTCCCAGGAGATGACGACGGTCTTGCCGTCGTTGGACTCGACGGCCCCCATCGTCCGGGCGGTGTCGCCGTCGGCGCACTTCAGCTCCAGCATCGGCTTGCCGAGATCCGTGACGGTGCCCGAGCAGACGTGGGAGTCGGCGACGACGACGGCCTTCCCGGACGCGACGGACAGCACCACCGCCTTGCCGTCGGTCTGCCCGGCCCAGGCGCCCTCCAGTGCCTTGGCGCCCCCCGCGGAGTCGCCGCCTTCGCCGTCCGCTCCGGAGGGCGAGGCGCTGTCGCCGCCCGCCGACGGGGTCGCGGCGGCCCCGGAGTCCTTCCCCGCGTCGCTCTCGTCGCCGTCGCTCCCGCAACCGGTGAGCACGAGAGCGGTCAGCAGACCGGTGGCGAGGACTGCGCCGGTACGGGCGATTTTGTACATGTGGAATTCCCCCTGGAAGACGAATGGCCATCCAAGCTACCAGTGGGTCGTAAGAGCCGCCGATGAGTCAACTCCCGGAATCGGGAGCGTGAGAGGAGCTTCACACGTCTCTCCTGGCGGAAGCTGTAATCGCGGGAACACCCCGCGTGCACGTGCATCTGCCCATGCATCCGCTCATGCAGCAGAAATTGAACACAGCTATGATCCGAGACAGTTGACACTTGCACCTTGCAACTCGGGGAGCGTCCTGTGCACCACGTGTACAACGGCATGGCGGCCACAGAGCTTCGCGGAGTCGTCTGGCAGAAGAGCAGACACAGCAACTCCCAGGGTTCCTGCGTGGAGTTCGCGAAACTGCCCGACGGAGATGTGGCGATGCGCAATTCGCGCCACCCCGACGGACCGGCGCTGGTCTACACACCGGCCGAGATAGAGGCGCTGCTGCTCGGTGTGAAGGACGGGGAGTTCGACCACCTCGTGACCGGGGAGCTCGACCACCTCGTGACCGGGGAGCTCGACCATCTCGTGACCGAGGGCTGAACACCGCACCTGTACGGCGGTGTTCAGCCCTCGGGCCCGTCTTCTACGTGACGTGGCGGCGCGTCACACCGGATCGGTCAGCCGGAACAGCGCCCAGACGACCTTGCCGCGCGGGCTGCCCGTGTACGGCACGCTCTCCGTACTCAGTACGGGCGAGGGGTGCCAGCCCCAGCAGTCGCTGAAGGACTCCACGAGGAACAGGCCCCGGCCCGACTCCGCCGAGTCGGCGGCCTCGGAGGCGACCGGACTCGCGTGGCTCGGGTCGCGCACCGCGCACACCAGCCGGGAGGTCCAGCGCATCAGGTGCAGCCGCACGGGCGGGTCCTGGGACTCGCGCGGGGTGTCGGCCGGCAGTGCGTGCCGCAGGGCGTTGGTGACCAGTTCGGAGACGACCAGCGCGACGTCGTCGAAGCGCTCGCTCAGACCCCAGCCCCCCAGGGTCGCCCGGGTGAACTGCCTGGCCCCGCCGACCGCTTCGTAGCGGGCGGGCAGTGTGCAGGTGGCCGATCCGGAGACGGCTGAGGGATCGATGGGGGGAAGCCCCTGCCGTAACGGCTCGAGCATCGTCGATCCATTCGTCCCCATGCGAGGCACTCCCGGGAATCGCGGCTGTATCGGTACTGCGTACACGGGTACAGCGGCACAACAACACGAACGAGCACGCAGGTGCGCGGGCTCCATGCTTCCGAATGCGCAGGGCAGATGCAAGGGCAGATGCACGTGCACGCGCCGGACCTGTCCGCTCCCGTGCCGGTTCTTGCTCATTTCTTCCCACCAGCAGTTCTGCCGTCTTGCGGAAGTCTTTCCCTTTGCGTAATCGAATGAGTACGGGCTGAAGCGTTTTGATGGCAGAATCCGGCACTTGGGGTTCAGGGGGAGCCCCGGTGCCAGGGAAGCGATGGGGAGGGCTGGACCAGTGGCGGCAGGCGAGTCGAGTGGGTCCGTGGTGCGGCGCATCCTGCTGGGCTCCCAGCTCAGGAGACTGCGCGACTCGCGCGGTATCACGCGTGAGGCGGCCGGCTACTCGATCCGGGCCTCCGAATCGAAGATCAGCCGCATGGAGTTGGGACGGGTGAGCTTCAAGGCCAGGGACGTCGAGGATCTGCTCACGCTCTACGGCGTCACGGACGAGGCGGAGCGCGACTCCCTGCTCGGCCTGGCCCGTGAGGCCAATGTGGCGGGCTGGTGGCACAGTTACGGCGACGTGCTGCCCGGCTGGTTCCAGACGTACGTCGGTCTGGAGGGTGCGGCCTCGCTCATCAGGATCTACGAAGTCCAGTTCGTGCACGGGCTGTTGCAGACCGAGGACTACGCCCACGCGGTCGTCTCGCGAGGCATGCGCGGTGCCCCCGCCGCCGAGATCGAGCGCCGGGTCGCCCTGCGCCTGGAACGGCAGAAGGTGCTCGTCTCCGAACGGGCGCCCCGCTTCCACGCCGTACTGGACGAGGCGGCGCTGCGCCGCCCCTACGGCGGACGTGAAGTGATGCGTGCGCAATTGCGGCATCTGATCGATATGTCGGAGCAGCCGAACATCACGCTCCAGGTGGTGCCGTTCAGTTTCGGCGGGCATGCCGGCGAGAGCGGTTCCTTTACGATGCTGCGATTCCCGGAATCCGATCTGTCGGACATCGTCTATTTGGAGCAGCTGACAAGTGCGCTCTATCTGGACAAGGAAGAAGAAGTCGCCCAGTACGAAAAGGCGATGACGCGGCTCCACGACGAAAGCCCGGGCCCCGAAGAGAGCCGTGACCTGCTTCGAGGGCTTCTCCAACTCTCCTGAAATTTCAGTAGGATGGCGCTCCCACAGGAGTCTGCACCTGAGTTAAGGGATCGCATGTCCTTCTTCCACGAGCTGGCCGACCAGTACATCGACGGTGAATGGCGGACGGGTACCGGCTCCTGGGACATCATCGATTTCAACCCCTACAACGGGGAGAAGCTCGCCGCGATCACCATCGCCACGGTCGCCGAGGTGGACCGCGCCTACCGCGCCGCCGAGCGCGCCCAGGGCGAGTGGGCCACCGCGAGCCCCTACCGTCGGCGCGACGCCCTGGACCGTGCGCTGCGAGCCACCGAGGAGCTGGCCGGCGAGATCGTCGAGGCGATCATCGACGAGCTGGGCAGCACCCGCTCCAAGGCCGAGTACGAACTCGCCCTCGCCCAGGACTTCCTGCGCGAGGCGGCCCGGCAGGCGCTGTCCCCGGACGGCCGCATCCTCCCCTCGGCGGTGGACGGCAAGGAGAACCGCCTCTACCGCCTGCCCGTAGGAGTGGTCGGCGTCATCGGCCCGTTCAACTTCCCGTTCCTGGTGACCATGAAGTCGGTCGCGCCCGCGCTGGCGCTCGGCAACGCGGTCGTCGTCAAGCCCAACCAGAACGCCCCCGTCGTCGGCGGCGGCCTGATCGCCAAGGTCTTCGCGGAGGCCGGGCTGCCGGCCGGTCTCCTCAACGTGGTCGTCACCGACATCGCCGAGATAGGCGACGCCTTCATCGAGCACCCCGTCCCCAAGGTGATCTCCTTCACCGGCTCGGACCGGGTGGGCCGCCACGTCGCGGCCACGGCGGGCGGCCTCTTCAAGCGCACCATCCTCGAACTCAGCGGCAACAGCGCCCTGGTGGTCCTGGCCGACGCCGACGTCGACTACGCGGTCGACGCCGCCGTGCACAGCCGCTTCGTCCACCAGGGCCAGGTCTGCATGGCCGCCAACCGCATCCTGGTGGACCGCCCGGTGGCCGCGGAGTTCACCGAGAAGTTCGGCGCCCGGGTGGCCGCCCTCAAGACCGGCGACCCGCGCGAGCCGGACACCTGCATCGGCCCGGTCATCAACACCTTCCACGCCGACTCGCTGGCCGCCCTGGTCGACCAGGCGCTCGCCGAGGGCGCGCAGGCGCCGGTACGCGGACGGGTGCGCGGCAACCTGGTCGAGCCGACCGTGCTCACCGGGCTGCCCGAGGACTCCCCGCTGCTCACGCAGGAGATCTTCGGTCCGGTGGCGCTGCTGGTGCCGTTCGACGGCGAGGACGACGCGGTGCGGATCGTCAACGACAGCCCGTACGGGCTCAGCGGCGCCGTGCACACCGCGAGCGCCGAGCGCGGTGTGGCGTTCGCCCAGCGGGTGCGCAGCGGGATGTTCCACGTCAACGACTCCACCGTCCAGGACGACCCCGGCATCGCCTTCGGCGGCGAGAAGGACTCGGGCCTCGGCCGGCTCAACGGGGACGCGGCCATCGAGGCGTTCACCACCCAGAAGTGGATCTCCGTCCAGCACGGCCGCAGCGTCTTCCCCTTCTGACCTCCTCAAACACCCGAGGGCACGGTCCCGCTACGCTGGTCGAGTTGACCAGAGAGGTGGAGGGCATGTCCGCGATCCGGCTGCTGGTCCTCGGCGCCGTGCGCCGGCACGGCCGGGCCCACGGCTACCAGGTCCGCAACGACCTGGAGTTCTGGGGCGCCCACGAGTGGTCCAACGCCAAGCCCGGCTCCGTCTACCACGCGCTGAAGCAGCTGGCGAAGCAGGACATGCTGCTCGCCCACGAGGTGGCGCCGAGCACCGCGGGCGGCCCGCCGCGCATCGAGTACGAGATCACCGAGCGGGGCACCGAGGAGTACCTCGCCCTGCTGCGCGCCTCGCTGACCTCGTACGACCAGAAGATGGACGTGCTCTCGGCGGGCATCGGCTTCATCGTGGACCTGGAGCGCTCCGAGGCGGTGGCGCTGCTGCGGGAGCGGGTGGCGCACCTGGCGGCCTGGCGGGCCGATGTCGCCGAGCGCTACGCGCCCGGGGCGGCCGGTCACATCGGCGAGATCATGAACATGTGGATCCACTCGGCGGACGCCGGCGCGGAGTGGACGCGGGGCCTGATCGAGCGGATCGAGGGCGGGGCGTACGTCTTCGCGGGCGAGGGCGAGCCGTTCGTGGGGGTGCTCGCCGAGGGCGATGAGAACCCGTACGCGACCGGCGTACCGGACCCGGGGGACGCCCGCTGAGCCGGCGGCGGCCTCAGTGGTGGAACGAGGTCGCCGCGTTCTCGTTCCGGGTGAGCGGGTGCGGCTGGGCGCGCAGTTCGGGCAGCAGCAGCCGCAGGTCCTCCAGCAGCAGTTCCGCCAGGTCCGAGGAGAAGCCGTTGCGGCACACGATCCGCAGCACCGACAGGTCCTCCCGGTTGGCGGGGAAGGTGTACGCGGGCACCAGCCAGCCCCGTTCGCGCAGCCGCCGCGACACGTCGAAGACGTCGTACGCCGTCACCTCCGGCCTGGTGGTCAGCGCGAAGACGGGCAGCTGGTCGCCCCGGGTGAGCAGCCGGAAGTCGCCCAGCTCCTCGATCTTCGCGGCCAGCCCGGACGCCACGTCCCTGGCCGCCTGCTGCACGGCCCGGTAGCCCTGCCGGCCCAGCCGCAGGAACGTGTAGTACTGCGCCACGACCTGGGCGCCGGGCCGGGAGAAGTTCAGCGCGAAGGTGGGCATGTCGCCGCCCAGGTAGTTCACCCGGAAGACCAGCTCCTCGGGCAGATCGCCGGGCGAGCGCCACAGCACCCAGCCGACGCCCGGGTAGACCAGGCCGTACTTGTGGCCCGAGGTGTTGATGGAGGCCACCCGGGGGAGCCGGAAGTCCCACACCAGGTCCTCGTCCAGGAACGGCGCCACCATCGCCCCGGAGGCCCCGTCCACGTGCACGGGGATGTCGAGGCCGGTGCGCTCCTGGAGGGCGTCCAGCGCCTCGCACAGCTCCTTGACGGGCTCGTAGCTGCCGTCGAAGGTGGAGCCGAGGACGCCGACCACACCGATGGTGTTCTCGTCGCAGAGCTCGACGGCGGCCTGCGGGTCCAGGTGGAAGCGGTCGCCCTCCATGGGCACGAGGCGCGGCTCGACCTCCCAGAACGTGCAGAACTTGTCCCAGCAGACCTGGACGTTGACGCCCATGACGAGGTTGGGCCGGGCGGTCGCCGGGTAGCGGTCGGCGTTCTTGGCCGACCAGCGCCGTTTGAGGGCCAGCGCGGCGAGCATGCACGCCTCGCTCGACCCGGTGGTGGAGCAGCCCATGGCCGTCGAGGGGTCGGGGGCGTGCCAGAGGTCGGCGAGCATCGACACACAGCGCCGTTCCAGTTCGGCGGTGCGCGGGTACTCGTCCTTGTCGATCATGTTCTTGTCGAGGCACTCGCCCATCAGCACCCCGGCCTCGGGCTCCATCCACGTGGTGACGAAGGTGGCGAGGTTGAGCCGTGCGTTGCCGTCGAGCATCAGCTCGTCGTGGACCAGTCCGTACGCCGTGGTCGGCGGCAGCGGCCTGTCGGGCAGGCGGTGCCGGGGCGGGGCCGCCTCCATGCCGGCGACCGGGTCGGCCACCCCGTAGAAGGGGTTCAGCGCGAGCCTGCGCTGCTCGGAGGACGGTTCCTCGCTGTGCGAGGAGCCCTGGTGGAGCGGCATCGCAGACCTGCCCTTCTCGGCTCGCGCCCGCGAGGCCGGACGAATCCGACGATACGGACGGTGGCGGGCGCCGCCACCGGTGCGGGGCCGTCCGGTTCAGCGCAGCGCCGTACCGTCCTCGCGCAGCTGCATCTGCGGGCGCCCCGTCACCAGCAGCCAGGCGGGCAGCGAGGCCACGCACAGCACCGGCAGCAGGGACATGTCGGCGGCCAGCGCCGCCGCTGTGAACAGGCTCAGCCATCCCTGCCCGGTGACGGCCAGCAGGACGCCGAGGACCGAGCAGGTCACCGCGAGCGCCACCGGCACCGCGTCGACGAGCGCGTGCGCGCACAGGCCGAGCGCGACGCCGGTGAACACCGCGGGGAAGATCCGGCCGCCCCGGAAGCCGCAGGTCGCCGCGATCACCAGGGCCGCCGTCTTCACCACGGCCATCGCCCCGAAACCGGCGGCCGACCGCCCGTCCGGGTCGGCGGCGATCGTCTTCACCTCGTCCAGCCCCTTGAACAGGGTGAGATGCCCGCCCAGCGCCCCGAGCAGGCCGAGCAGCAGCCCGCCCAGGGCCAGCGCCAGGACGGGGTACGGCAGGGCCCGGAAGGCGCGGTGCGCCAGCGGGAAGGCGTACACCGCCGCGAGGCCGAGCACCGCTCCGGCGGACGCGATCACGAGGGCGGCGAGCAGGTCGCCCCAGTGCGGGGGCCCGTACGCGGGCAGGGACAGGTCGAAGCTGGGGTGGGCGGCCAGCGTCATGGTGAGGGACCCGGCGGCGCCGGCCGCGAGCGGTGCGAACAGCTTGTCCCAGAGCGCGCCCCGGCCGGGGGCGGTGGCCAGCGACTCGGTGAGGATCAGCGCGGCGGCCACCGGGGTGCCGAACAGCGCGCCGATGGTGCCGGCGACGGCGAGCGCGAGCCACAGCTCACCGGGCGCGCCGGGCGCGAGGCGGCGGCCGGCCCAGGCGGCCAGCGCGATGTTGGCGGCGGTGATCGGGTTCTCCGGGCCCAGGCTGACCCCGCCCGCCAGCGCCAGGACGGTCACCACCATGAGCCCCGGGACCACATGCGGCGGCAGCGGCGGGTCGACCAGTCCCATGGTCGCCGGGTCCGGACCGGCGCGCCCGGGTACCGCCCGGATGGCCAGACCGGTCACCAGGCCGGTCGCGGTGAGCATCACGATCATCCACAGCGAGGAGTACCGCCCGACCGAAAGCGCGTCGGGCAGCGTCTCCCAGAGCACGTCCTGCAACTTCTCCGCGAGCAGGCTGACGCCGAGCAGCACGAGCGCCGAGACCACGCCGACGGCCAGGGCGGGCACGATGAGCGCGAGCAGCCGCCGCGCGGGGGCCGGCTCGGCGGCGACGGCGGTATCGGTGGACACGCGCACACCATAGCGACGCAAAAGCCGCAGAAGACTCCAAAAGGTGCGGTGCGCGCCCGCCGTCCGGCTTGCACCTCACGCGACGTCAGGACCCAGGCTCGGACACGTACCCACACAGGAAGGAGCGGGGAGCCATGGAGCACTCCGTGGGACAGGTCGCCGGATTCGCCGGGGTCACGGTGCGCACGCTGCACCACTACGACTCCATCGGCCTGCTCTCACCGAGCGGGCGCAGCCACGCGGGCCACCGGCGCTACAACGACGCCGACCTCGACCGGTTGCAGCAGATCCTGTTCTACCGGGAGCTCGGCTTCCCGCTCGACGAGATCGAGGCCCTGCTCGACGACCCGGACGCGGACCCGCAGAAGCACCTGCGCAGGCAGCACGCGCTGCTGTCGCACCGGATCGCCGAACTCCAGCGGATGGCCGCCGCCGTCGAGACAGCTATGGAGGCACGCAGGATGGGCATCAACCTCACGCCCGAGGAGAAGTTCGAGGTCTTCGGGGACAAGGACCCGGAGCAGTACGCCGAGGAGGCCGAGCGCCGCTGGAGCGGCACCGACAGCTACGCCGAGTCGCAGCGCCGGGCCGCCCGCTACACCAAGGAGGACTGGCAGCGGATGAAGGCCGAGGTCGACGCCTGGGCCGAGCGCTACCAGGCGCTGATGGAGGCAGGTGAGCCGGCGACCGGTGAGCGAGCCATGGACATGGCCGAGGAGCACCGGCTCCACATCTCGGGCTGGTTCTACGAGTGCGGCTACGAGATGCACCGGTGCCTCGGCGAGATGTACGTCGCCGACCCGCGGTTCAAGGCGTTCTACGAGTCGATGCGGCCGGGCCTGGCCGAGCACCTGCGCGAGGCGATCGACGCCAACGCGCGGCGCCGGGAGTAGGCGGTACGGGTCTGTCACGGGGGCGGGGAGCCCCGCCCCCGTGGCGCGCCCGGCTCAGGACCGGCTGATCACCGCGGCCGTGCCGTACGCGCAGACCTCCGTGCCCACGTCCGCCGCCTCGGTCACGTCGAACCGCATCATCAGCACCGCGTTGGCGCCGCGCGCCCTCGCCTGCTCGACCAGCCGTTCCATGGCCTGGTTGCGGGTCTCGACGAGCGTCTTGGTCAGCCCCTTCAGCTCGCCGCCGATCATGGACTTGAGACCGGCGCCGATCTGGCTGCCGAGGTGACGGGACCTGACCGTCAGGCCGAACACCTCACCGATGACCTGCGTCACCTGGTGGCCCGGGACGTCGTTCGTGGTGACGACCAGCACGTCGGCCTGGGCCGCCTGGCCGCCGCCGTAATCCTCGATACCCATGGATGGAACCTCCTGGGACCGAGTTTTGCCCCGGTTCATCCCCTGTGCATCTCCATAGGGGCCGGTGGAACCCGGAGGCGGCGCGCCGCGTTGATAGCTTTGGGCGGCCACGCAGCCGTCATCGACCTCATCCTGGAGCCCGGACCCTTGAATACGCTTGCGCTCGGACCGAGCTGGCTGGACCCGGACTACCTCATCGGTCAGTTCGGCCTGGCCGGTGTGCTGGTCATCGTCTTCGCCGAGTCCGGGCTGCTCATCGGCTTCTTCCTGCCCGGCGACTCCCTGCTGTTCACCACGGGTCTGCTGGTGACGACGGACAAGCTGCACACCCCGCTGTGGCTGGTCTGCGTCCTGGTCGGGCTGGCGGCGGTCATCGGCGACCAGGTGGGGTACCTCTTCGGCCGCAAGGTCGGGCCCTCGCTGTTCAGCCGGCCCGACTCACGCCTGTTCAAGCAGGAGAACGTCGAGAAGGCCCACGAGTTCTTCGAGAAGCACGGCCCGAAGTCGCTGATCCTGGCCCGCTTCGTGCCCATCGTGCGCACGTTCACCCCGATCATCGCGGGCGTCAGCCGGATGAACTACCGCTCGTTCATCGTGTTCAACGTCATCGGCGGAGTCCTGTGGGGCGTCGGTGTGACGCTGCTCGGCGCGGCCCTCGGCAACGTCGAGTTCGTGCACGAGAACATCGAGGCGATGCTCGTCCTGATCGTGCTGATCTCGGTCGTGCCGATCGCCATCGAGTTCCTGCGCGCCCGCGGCAAGGCGAAGAAGGAGGCGGCCCTCGGTGACGGCGAGGTGCCGCCCCAGGACCAGGCCGCCGGCCGCCGCGGCCGGCACGCCAAGCGCTGACCCCCTCCCCGGCACCGCCCGGCCGGGCCGGAAGCCGGCCCGACCCGGTCAGAAGCCGCGCGTCCGCTTGGCCGCGCGGCGGTTCGCCCCGCCGACCGCGCCCGGCACCCGCATGAACAGCCGGGAGATCTCGCTCCCCAGATTCACCCCGATGGCGATGGCCAGGGCCGTCGCCACCGCGGTCGACAGCGAGGCCAGCCCCCGGTCCAGCTCGTTCTGCGCGACGCCCAGCAGACCGAAGTACGTCGCCGAACCGGGCAGCAGCGGCCCGATCGCGGCCGTGATGAACGGCAGCGACGAGGTGTACCGGTACCGAGAGAACAACTGCCCGAACAGCCCGACCAGCCCGGCCGCCGTCGCCGTGGCGGCCACCGGCGACAGGCCGCCCGTCCGCGCCATCGCCCCGAAGACGATCCAGGCCACCCCGCCGTTGAGGGTCACCGCGAGCACCGTCGCCCGCTCCTGCTGGAGCAGGATCGCGAACGACAGGGTCAGCACCATCGACGCCAGGATCTGGATCACCGGCCGGTCGTGCGTGATGAACCGTGCCTCCGGGTTCAGCTCCGCGCCCAGCTGAAGCCCCCCGTACAGGGCCAGCAGCACCCCGGTGACGATGGCGATGAAGAAGTACATGACCTCCAGGAGCCGCGCCGAGGCCGTGATGTAGTAGCCGGTCAGGCCGTCCTGCACGCCCGCCACCAGCGCCCGCCCCGGCAGCAGCGCGAACAGTCCACCGGTGATCACCGCCGAGGGCCGTACGTCCGACCAGTGGGTCAGGGTCAGCGCCACGCCCATCGCGGCGGGCGGCATCGCCGCCACCACGAACTGGTAGAACTCCGGCAGCCCGCGCCCCGCACACAGCCAGGCCAGCCGGTCGCCGAGCATCGCGCCGAGCGCCGCGATCACGAACACCAGCGGGCCACCGCCGACCAGCACGGACGCCGCACCGGCCAGCCCGCCGGCGGCCAGCGTGAGCACCCAGCCGGGGTACGGGTGCCGGTTGCGCCGGATCTCCGCGAGGCGCCGGTATGCCTCCTCGAGCGAGATCTCGCTCTCCGGAGTGGTGATGTCGTCGATGAGCCGGAAGACCGCCGCCAGCCGGGTGTAGTCGGTGCCCCGGCGGCGTACCGTACGGCTCGCCGTCACCGGGTCCTCCACCAGCGACGGCTGGTGCGAGATCGACAGCAGGGTGAACGTCACCGTCGGCTCGCAGCGGTCCAGACCGTAGCTGCGGGTCACCGCGAACATCGCCGCCTCGACGTCCTCGGCGCCCTCACCGCCCGCGAGCAGCAGCTCCCCGATACGCAGCGTCAGGTCGAGCACGCGCGGCACCGCGGGCCCCGCCTCGTCGTGCCGCTGGACCGGCTCCGGCGCCGGGCGCTCGGCGACCGGCATCCGCAGCATCGTGCGCATCCGGTCCTGCCAGGGCGCCTCCTTGGTCAGCCGGACCATCGGGACGCCGTGCGCCGGAGTGAACGCCGGCGGGGAGTCCCGGAAGCTGTACGTGCTCGGCAGGGCGAACGCCGAACCGGTCGTCTCCGGCCCGGAAGCGGAACCCGTACCCGGGGCGGAGCCCGAACCCTGCGACTCGGGTGTCAGACCGGCCGGAAGGGCGAATTCCGACGTCGGGTGGTCCTCCTCCGGCGGCGGCGCGGGACGGTCCGTCCCGGCAGGCCGGGAGAAGGCGCTGTGCGCCTCGTCGGACTGGGGCTTCTCGTCATCGGGCCCGTCCGGTTCCGCCACCACTCGCCCTCGCTCCTCATCGGCTGTGCGTCCTCGGCTGCGCTCCTGCCCAGTATGGACACGCTCAAAGGGGACAGGTCGGTCCGATGGATCATGACCTCACGCGAAACGGGCGGCACACCCGTGAAGGTGTACCGCCCGTCGCGTGGTCCCGGTCCGCAAGCGGAACGTCAGTGCGCGCCGCCCTGCGCCTCAAGGCGCTTGCGGGAGGCGTCGATCTCGGCCTCGGCCTCGGCGCGGCCGACCCAGTCGGCGCCTTCGACGGACTTCCCCGGCTCCAGGTCCTTGTAGACCTCGAAGAAGTGCTGGATCTCCAGGCGGTCGAACTCCGACACGTGCTGGATGTCCTGCAGGTGCTCCACCCGGGGGTCGGACGCCGGAACGCACAGCAGCTTGTCGTCGCCGCCGGCCTCGTCGGTCATCCGGAACATGCCGATCGCGCGGCACTTGATGAGGCAGCCGGGGAACGTCGGCTCCTCCAGGATGACCAGCGCGTCCAGCGGGTCGCCGTCCTCGCCGAGGGTGTTCTCGACGAAGCCGTAGTCCGCCGGGTAGCTGGTCGAGGTGAAGAGCCGACGGTCCAGACGAATCCGGCCGGTCTCGTGATCCACCTCGTACTTGTTGCGCGAACCCTTCGGGATCTCGATAACGACGTCGAACTCCACGGGTGGCTCCTCCATGATCAACACATACGACTGGTGGTTAAGTGTCCCTCACGCAGATGTGTGCTCGCGAAAGGGGCTGGTCAACGGTGGCCGAGCCGGTGGAAAGACCGTCGATCGACCCGCCCGGCAGGCCGAGCGGGACCCTCGCGGGACGCCTGGGCGTACGGGGCGGGCCGAACGACTGGCAGTTCACGGCCGTCTCCGCCGTCGCCGGTCTGGCGCTCGCGGCCGGCGCCGTCCTCGCCGCCGGCCCCTGGGACTCGGGTCAGCGTAAGGCCGAGCAGGACTGGGCCGCCGCCCGCAGCAGCACAGGTGGCGCACATCACGCCTCCGGCGACTCCTCGGGCCCCGCCCCTGCCCCCAGCGCCCCCGCGGTCCTCGCCGCCCTCGGCACCGCCACCCAGGACGCCCCGGCCGGTGGTCCGCCCGACCTGAGCGCCGTCCTGGAGCCGCTGCTGAAGAACGACGCGCTCGGCGACCGGCGCGCCGCCGTCGTCATCGACACCGCCACCGGCAAGCGGCTCTACGGCAAGGGGGCCGACGCCCCCATGACGCCCGCCTCCACCGTCAAGATCGCCACCACCGTCGCCGCCCTGAGCGCGCTCGGCCCCGCCCACCGCATCCCCACCACCGTCCGCGCCTCCGCCGACCTGCGCACCGTCACCCTCGTCGGCGGCGGCGACCCCACCCTCGACAAGGCCGCCCTGCGCGCCCTCGCCACCGACACCGCCCGCGCCCTCAAGGCCGGCAAGGCCGCCTCCGTACGGCTCCGCTACGACACCTCCGGCTACGCGGGGCCCTCGCACCACCCGATCGGCCCCAACGAGAACATCGCTCCGATGAGCGCCCTGATGGTGAACGAGGGCCGCCAGGACGACTCCTCCAGCGGCCCAGCCCCGCGCAGCGAGGACCCGGCCGGGGACGCCGCCCGCACCTTCGCCGGACTCCTGGACGACGCCGGGATCACCACCAAGTCGGCCCCCGCCGCCGGCCGCGCCGCCAAGACCTCCCGTACCGTCGCCAAGCACCTGTCCGCCCCGCTCTCCGGCCTGGTCGAACGGGCCCTGACCAACAGCGACAACGACATCGCCGAGGCCCTCGCCCGGCAGACCGCCGTCGCCGCCGGCGAACCCGCCGACTTCAACGGCGGCCGACGAGCCGTCACCGCCCAGCTGAAGAAGCTAGGTCTGCCGCTCAAGGGCGTGAACGTCGCCGACGGCAGCGGACTCAACCGCAAGGACAAGGTCACCGCCGCCCTGCTGGCCGGCCTCCTCGCCCGGTCGGCCGACCCGGCCCACCCCGAACTGCGCCCCGTCCTCACCGGCCTCCCGGTGGCCGGATTCAGCGGCACGCTCAGCGGCCGCTACACCGCCAAGGCCGGAGGTACCGGCTTCATCCGCGCCAAGACCGGCACCCTCACCGGCGTCAACACCCTCGCCGGCACGGTCGTCGACACCCGGGGCCGACTCCTCGCCTTCGCCTTCCTGGCCTCCGGCACCACCGCCCCCTCCGAAGCCCAGGCCGCCCTCGACGAACTCGCCACCGCGCTCGCCGCCGGCAAGCGATGAGCCGGTCAACACCTCACCGCATCAAGGGCCGAGCACGTACGGTTGACGCATGACGAGCATCGGTGGTGCAGGGATGGTCGACTGGAACCTCGCGGTCGCGACCGCGACCCGGCTTGTGCGGCCGGGCCCCGAGATCAGCCGCGAGGAGGCCCGCGAAGTCGTCGCGGAGCTGCGCAGGCACGCGAAGGCCGCGGAGGAGCACGTCCGTTCCTTCACCCGGATGATCCCCGAAGGGACCGAACCCGAGGACACCCCCGTCCTGGTCGTCGACCGCACGGGCTGGATCAAGGCGAACGTCGCGGGCTTCCGCGAACTGCTGCGCCCCCTCCTGGAGAAGATGGAGGAGCGGCGCAGCGGCGGCGCGGGCGGCGCCGTGCTCGGCGCGGTCGGCTCCAAGGTGACCGGCGTCGAGGTCGGGATGCTGCTGTCCTTCCTGTCCTCCCGCGTCCTCGGCCAGTACGAGACCTTCGCCCCCGCCACCCGCGAACTGCCCGCCTCCGCCGGCGGCGGCGGCCGGCTCCTGCTGGTGGCGCCCAACATCGTCCACGTCGAGCGCGAGCTTGAGGTCGACCCGCACGACTTCCGCCTCTGGGTCGCCCTCCACGAGGAGACCCACCGCACCCAGTTCACCGCGGTGCCCTGGCTCCGCGACCACCTCCAGGGCGAGATCCAGTCCTTCCTGGACGAGACCGACGTCGACCCGATGACGTTCCTGGAGCGGCTGCGCGAGGCCGTCCAGTCGCTCGCCGGCGGCCGCCCCGAGGGCGAGGACGGCGAGGACGGCGGGCGCAGCCTGGTCGAGCTCGTCCAGACCCCCGCCCAGCGCGAGATCCTCGGCCGGCTCACCGCCGTGATGTCCCTGCTGGAGGGGCACGCCGACTACGTGATGGACGGCGTCGGCCCCGAGGTGGTGTCCTCCGTCGGCGAGATCCGCGAGAAGTTCCAGCAGCGCAGGGCCCGCGGCGCGAGTCGCCTCGACCAGGCGCTGCGCAAGCTGCTCGGGCTCGACGCCAAGCTGCGCCAGTACCGGGACGGCGAGCGGTTCGTGCGCGCCGTGGTCGACGAGGTCGGCATGGACGGCTTCAACCGCGTGTGGACCTCGCCCAACACCCTCCCGACCAAGGCCGAGATCGCCCGCCCCGAGGACTGGATCGCGAGGGTGCACCGTAAGGCAGAGTCATGATCACGGCCCGTGTGCGGGCCCGGGACCCGAAGGCAACGCACCGGTAATCACCCATCCGAGGGACCGTAGGGGCATGGGAAGGCGTGCAATGCTCGATGAACGGCATTGCTCTGTCACCATCGACGCACTCTGAGTGACGGCACACCTTCCCGTCCCGGCACTCCGGGACTCCCCTGAAGAACTTCACGAAGGGCACCGGACATGGGTCCCCATCCTGCGGTCGCGGCGATACGCCTGGCGGTCCGCCGCGTACTCCACGACGTCATCGCCGAACACGCCGAACAGACCGGACGCGCCGGGCACGCCCCGCACCCCGAGCTCGCACAAGCTGGCGCGGGCAGCCGCCGCACCGCACTTCCCGAACGCCCCGATACCCCACTGGTGCTCGTGGCATGCTCCGGCGGCGCCGATTCCATGGCGCTCGCCTCCGCCCTCGCCTTCGAGGCCCGCAAACTCCCCGTCCGGGCCGGCGGCGTCACCGTCGACCACGGCCTCCAGGACGGCTCCGACATCCGCGCGACCGAGGTCGCCGCCCGGCTCGCCGCCATGGACCTCGGCCCGGCCGAGGCCGTCGCCGTCCGCGTCGGCCGCGACGGAGGCCCCGAGGCCGCCGCCCGAGACGCCCGCTACGCCGCCCTCGACGCCGCCGCCGAACGCCACGGCGCCGCCGCCGTCCTGCTCGGCCACACCCGCGACGACCAGGCCGAGACCGTCCTGCTGGGCCTCGCCCGCGGCTCCGGCATCCGCTCCCTGTCCGGCATGGCCGCCGCCTCGGGCCCGGCCGGCCGCTACCGCCGCCCCTTCCTCCACCTCGACCGCCAGACCGCCCGCACCGCGTGCCTGGCCCAGTCCCTGCCCGTCTGGGACGACCCCCACAACATCGACCCCGCCTACACCCGCTCCCGGCTGCGCCACGAGGGCCTGCCCGCCCTGGAGAAGGCGCTCGGCAAGGGCGTCGTGGAAGCCCTCGCCCGCACGGCGCAGCTCTCCCGCGACGACGCCGACGCCCTGGACACCTGGGCCGCCGCCGCGGACCGTGACGTACGCGACGACGCGGGCCGCCTGGAGTGCGCCAAGCTGTACGCGCTGCCCCCCGCCGTACGCCGCAGGGTGCTGCGCCGGGCCGCCATAGAGGCGGGCTCCCCGGCCGGTTCGCTCTTCGCCCGGCACATCGAGGAGGTCGACCGCCTCGTCACCGGCTGGCGCGGCCAGCAGGCCATCAACCTCCCCGGCCGCGTCGAAGCCCTGCGGCAGGGTGGCAGACTGGTCATCCGGCAGAGCTGACGCACAAGCGGCTGACATGCAGGGCGACCGGCCGCGCAGGTCCGGGACTCCGTCCCGGACCCGGCAGGCACAGAAAGAGACGCGGGTGAACGAGAAGGACATGGGCACCGACCTCCAGTCGGTGCTCCTCACCAAGGAAGAGATCGACGCGAAGCTCACCGAGCTGGCCGCGAAGATCGACGCGGAGTACGCAGGCAAGGACCTGCTCCTCGTCGGAGTCCTCAAGGGCGCGGTCATGGTCATGGCGGACCTGGCGCGCGCGCTGTCCACCCCCGTCACCATGGACTGGATGGCCGTCTCCTCGTACGGCGCGGGCACCCAGTCCTCCGGTGTCGTCCGGATCCTCAAGGACCTGGACACCGACATCAAGGGCAAGCACGTCCTGATCGTCGAGGACATCATCGACTCCGGCCTGACCCTGTCCTGGCTGATGTCGAACCTCGGCTCGCGCGAGCCGGCCTCGCTGGAGATCTGCACCCTGCTGCGCAAGCCGGACGCGGCGAAGGTCGCGCTCGACTGCAAGTGGGTCGGCTTCGACATTCCCAACGAGTTCGTCGTCGGCTACGGGCTCGACTACGCGGAGAAGTACCGCAACCTCCCCTTCGTCGGAACCCTCGCTCCGCACGTCTACGGAGGCTGAGGGCCCGCGGCCCCGCCGCGACGGACACCGGGAACCCTCACCGGCCTCCCGCCGTTGAGCCTTCGAAGGCGGGTTCGCCGGACGTCCGAGGCGGACGCCGGTGCCAATGCTGGGGTACCGTCCGAAGAACAGTCTTTACTCACAGCAGCATTTACCTACGGGCAGGAGGGACGGGGCGACTTCGCTCCGTATGGATGGACGTGAAGCGATACTTCCGTGGGCCGGTCATGTGGATCGTGCTGGCCGTCCTCGCCGTGGTCGTGTTGATGAATGTCGTCGGCTCGGGCGGCGGCTACAAGACGGTGGACACCGGCCAGGTGATCCAGGCGATCAGCAAGAACCAGGTGGAGCAGGCCAAGCTGACCACCGGTGACGATCAAATCCTCAAGATTGAGCTGAAGGACGGCCAGAAGCTGACCGGCGAGTCCGGCAGCAAGTTCCAGGCGAGCTACATCGGCAACCAGGGCGTCCAGCTCGCCGACATGCTGCAGAAGAAGTTCGAGAGCGGTGACATCGAGAAGGGTTACACCGTCTCGCCGTCGAAGCAGTCCCCGTTCGTCTCGATCCTCTTCTCGCTGCTGCCGTTCGTCCTCATCGTGGTCGTCTTCCTGTTCCTGATGAATCAGATGCAGGGCGGCGGCTCCAAGGTCATGCAGTTCGGCAAGTCCAAGGCCAAGCTGATCACCAAGGACACCCCCAAGACGACGTTCGCCGACGTGGCGGGCTCGGACGAGGCGGTCGAGGAGCTCCACGAGATCAAGGAGTTCCTCCAGGAGCCGGCGAAGTTCCAGGCCGTCGGCGCCAAGATCCCCAAGGGTGTCCTGCTGTACGGGCCTCCCGGCACGGGCAAGACGCTGCTCGCGCGCGCCGTCGCGGGCGAGGCGGGCGTCCCGTTCTACTCGATCTCCGGTTCCGACTTCGTGGAGATGTTCGTCGGTGTCGGTGCCTCCCGGGTCCGCGACCTCTTCGAGCAGGCCAAGGCGAACGCCCCGGCGATCGTCTTCGTCGACGAGATCGACGCCGTCGGACGCCACCGCGGCGCCGGCATGGGCGGCGGCCACGACGAGCGCGAGCAGACGCTGAACCAGCTGCTCGTGGAGATGGACGGCTTCGACGTGAAGGGCGGCGTCATCCTGATCGCCGCCACGAACCGGCCGGACATCCTCGACCCGGCGCTGCTGCGCCCGGGCCGCTTCGACCGGCAGATCGCCGTCGACCGCCCGGACATGCAGGGCCGTCTGGAGATCCTGAAGGTCCACCAGAAGGGCAAGCCGGTCGCCCCGGACGTCGACCTCGGCGCCGTCGCCCGCCGCACCCCCGGCTTCACCGGCGCCGACCTGTCGAACGTGCTGAACGAAGCGGCGCTCCTCACGGCGCGCAGCAACCAGAAGCTCATCGACAACGAAATGCTCGACGAGGCCATCGACCGCGTCGTGGCGGGCCCGCAGAAGCGGACCCGGATCATGTCCGAGAAGGAGAAGAAGATCACCGCGTACCACGAGGGCGGACACGCCCTGGTCGCGGCGGCCTCCCCCCAGTCGGACCCGGTCCACAAGATCACGATCCTCTCCCGCGGCCGCGCCCTCGGTTACACGATGGTGCTCCCGGAGGAGGACAAGTACTCCACGACGCGCAACGAGATGCTCGACCAGCTGGCGTACATGCTGGGCGGGCGCGCGGCCGAGGAGCTGGTCTTCCACGACCCGACCACCGGTGCCGCGAACGACATCGAGAAGGCCACGGCAACGGCCCGCGCGATGGTCACGCAGTACGGCATGACGGAGCGGCTCGGCGCGATCAAGTTCGGCGGCGACAACACCGAACCCTTCGTCGGCCGCGAGATGGGCCACCAGCGCGACTACTCGGAAGAGGTCGCCGCGCTGGTCGACGAAGAGGTCAAGAAGCTCATCGAGACCGCCCACAACGACGCGTGGGAGATCCTCGTCGAGAACCGCGACGTGCTGGACGCCCTGGTCCTCCGCCTCCTGGAGAAGGAGACCCTGGGCAAGGAGGAGATCGCCGAGATCTTCGCCCCGATCGTCAAGCGCCCGGCCCGCCCCGCGTGGACCGGCTCCGCCCGGCGCACGCCGTCCACCCGTCCGCCGGTGCTCTCCCCGAAGGAGCTCGCCCTCACCAACGGCGCGAGCACGGCGAACGGTTCGGTCACGGACACCGTCCCGGCCACCGAGTCGATCCCCGAGGAGCGACCCGAGAGCTAGTCACCGACCCCGGTGTGTTCCCTGTCACGGGGCTCCCACCGGGCCCGGAATGGATGCCGCGCCCCCCAGGTTCTAGCCTGTTGGGGGCGCGGCTTTTCCGTACACCTGCGCGAATGCCCCCGCAGTGACTAGGAACGAGGCACACATGACCGACCCGGTGACGCTGGACGGCCAGGGACCGATCGGCGAGTTCGACGAGAAGCGCGCCGAGGCCGCTGTACGAGAGCTGCTCATCGCAGTCGGCGAGGACCCGGACCGCGAGGGTCTGCGGGAGACCCCGGGGCGCGTGGCGCGGGCGTACAAGGAGATATTCTCGGGCCTGTACCAGGAGCCCGAGGACGTCCTGACGACCACGTTCGACCTGGGCCACGACGAGATGGTGCTGGTCAAGGACATCGAAGTGTTCAGCACCTGTGAACACCACCTGGTCCCGTTCCGCGGGGTGGCGCACGTCGGGTACATCCCGGCCACCAGCGGCAAGATCACCGGTCTGTCGAAGCTGGCCCGGCTGGTGGACGTCTACGCCCGCCGGCCGCAGGTGCAGGAGCGGCTGACCACGCAGGTCGCCGAGTCCCTGATGGAGATCCTGGAGCCGCGCGGCGTCATCGTCGTCATCGAGTGCGAGCACATGTGCATGTCGATGCGCGGCATCCGCAAGCCGGGGGCGAAGACGCTGACCTCGGCCGTCCGCGGGCAGCTGAGGGACCCCGCGACGCGCGCCGAGGCCATGAGCCTGATCATGGCGCGCTGACGCCCCCGTGGGGACGTGTGGCGCACCCGCCCCTACGCCGCTGCCGTGCCGGGGTTGTCGTCCTTGTCGTCCGGGAGCTTGCAGACGTGCTCCAGGAAGAGGGCGGCGGCGATGACGGCGATGCCGGCCAGGACCGCGAAGCCGGCGTAGACGGCCTGGTCGCGGCGGGGCGGGATGTCGAGGGAGCCGAGCAGGAAGACGCCCGTGCCGCCGTACATCCCGGCGACCAGGGCGACCACGAGGGCGCTGGCCTGGGCGAAGACCAGGGCGCGGGCCGCCATCAGCGGCTCGACGCCCTTCGCGCCCGGCCGGCGCTCGCGCTGGGCGCGCAGCCGGGAGCGGATGGACAGGGCCGTGGCCAGCAGGACGACGGCGATCACCGCGAGCACGATGGGCGCGGCCAGCGGCACGCTGGGCAGGGTGCCGTAGGAGTCCCAGAGGCGGGCGGCGCCCCAGGACAGGACGCCGGCGGCGGCGAAGAGGCCGGCCAGGACTCCGAGCCGTAGTTGCTTCACCGGGTGAGCCGCCTTCCGCCGCCTGTGATCGTCCCGCTGTCTTCTGTGAGCCTAACGACTACTCGGGCAGCCGGAGTTCCAGGTCGGCCCGGGGGAGGACGCCGTCCTGTCCGACACCGGTCAGCAGATCGGCGACCGGGCCGCTGCCGGGCAGCTGGGCCTCGGGGTCCACGTCGTGCCACGGGGCGAGGACGAAGGCGCGCTCCCGGGCCCGGGGGTGGGGCAGCGTGAGCACCGGGTCGTCGGAGACCACATCGGCGTACGCGACGATGTCGACGTCGATGGTGCGCGGGCCCCAGCGCTCCTCGCGGACCCGCTCGAAGGCTTCCTCGATGGCCTGGCCGCGCTCCAGCAGCGAGGACGGCGGCAGGGTCGTCTTCACGACGATCACCGCGTTGAAGTACGAGGGCTGGGAACCGGGGTCGACGCCCCACGGCTCCGTCTCGTACACCGGGGAGACCGCCTTGACCCGGAGGCCGGGCGTGTCCTCCAGGGCGTCGATGGCGCCCTGGAGGGTCTCCAGGCGGTTGCCCAGGTTGGAGCCGAGGGAGAGCACGGCGAGTCTGGGGTTGGAGAGGGTGATGTCCGCCGCGTCCACCTGCTCGACCACGGAGGCGGGCACCGGCTGTACGGTCGGGTCGCTCTGCCCCTCGGTAGAAAATGCAGTCATGCTCGGCTCCGGGTGATGGTGATGGTGACGTCGTCGAAGGGGACGGTGATGGGCGCGTCCGGCTTGTGCACCACGACCTCCACCTCCTCGACGCCGTCGTGCTTCAGGCACTGCTGGGCGATGCGCTCCGCGAGCGTCTCGATCAGGTCGACCGGCTCGCCCTGGACCACTTCGACGACCTCTTCCGCGACCACGCCGTAGTGCACGGTCTTCGTCAGGTCGTCGGCGGCTGCCGCGGGGCGGGTGTCGAGGCCGAGCACCAGGTCCACGATGAACGTCTGTCCCTCTTCCCGCTCCCGGGGGAAGACGCCATGGTGCCCTCGGGCCTTGAGGCCGCGCAGCGCGACACGATCCACGCGAATCACTCCTGCTGTCGTTGGTCGTAGGGCACGGGGCCGCGTGCGGGCGGCCGGGTACCCGATTTCGAATCTACCCGCGCGCACCGACATGCCTCCCCCTCGGGGCCCGGGCGTGCGGGCACGGAACAGATAGCCGCTGATACCCCGATGCGGCCGGTTCCAATCCCGGCGGGGCGTCATTCGCACGTCTTTCGTGCCCGGCGCGGGCGGGAACCGCTCAGGACGGGGTCTCTTCGTCCTCTTCCTCACCGGTTTCGGCCAGTACGGGCGAACCGTGGTGCGACCAGAGCTTCCAGCCGTCCGGCGTGCGGCGGAACACATTCGTGGCGACCACGAGCTGTCCGACCAGCGGTCCCAGTGCGCTGCCCTCCTCGGCGGGGCCGCCACTGAGGATGTTCTCGGTGCACGTCACCAGCGCGGTGTCGCCCGTCATCGAGACGCCGACGTCGGTCAGGAAGAACTGGATGTACTCGGTGTTCGCCATGATCAGCGCGTAGCTGCGCAGCACCTCGCCGCGCCCGCTGAGCACCGGCCAGCCGGGGTGCACGCAGGAGACCGTCAGGTCCTCGCCGGGCAGCCAGAGGCCGGTCAGCGCTTCGAGGTCGCCCTGCTCCAGGGCCTCGTAGAAGGCGGTGTTGGCCTGTTCGACGGCGGCGATGTCGGCGGCCGCCTCCGCGTGGTCGTCCCTCGGCTCGCTCACGCGGCTCCCTCGATGGCGCGGGCGACCCGCACGGCGTCGGCGGTGGCCCGCACCTCGTGGACGCGGACGGCCCAGGCGCCGGCCCGGGCGGAGAGCGCGGAGACGGCGGCGGTGGCCGCGTCGCGCTCGCGGGCGGGCGGCGGGGCGCCCTCGCCGGCCAGGACGCGGCCGAGGAACCGCTTGCGGGAGGCGGCGACCAGCAGGGGGCGGCCTAGGGAGTGCAGCGCGTCCAGCCGGGCCAGCAGCGCGAGGTCGTGGGCGGCGTCCTTGGCGAAGCCGAGTCCGGGGTCGATGACCAGGCGCTCCGGGGCGACGCCGCCGGCGACCACCGCGTCCATCCGGTCCCGCAGCTCCGCGACGACCTCGGCGACCACGTCCCCGTACACCGCCCGGCTGTTCATCGACTCGCTGAAGCCGCGCCAGTGCATGACGACGAAGGGGACCTCGGCGGCGGCGACGACCGGGACCATGTCCGGGTCGGCCTGGCCGCCGCTCACGTCGTTGACCAGGACCGCGCCGGCGGCGATCGCCTGCTCGGCGACGCGGGCCCGCATGGTGTCGACGGAGACCGTGACCCCTTCCGAGGCCAGGCCGCGGACCACCGGGACGACCCGGCGAAGCTCCTCGGACTCGTCCACCCGGGCGGCGCCCGGCCGGGTCGACTCGCCGCCGACGTCCACCAGGTCGGCGCCCTCGCCGACCAGGTCGAGGCCGTGCTTGACGGCTGTCGCGGTGTCGAACCAGCGGCCCCCGTCGGAGAAGGAGTCGGGGGTCACGTTGACGACGCCCATGACCGCGCAGCGGTCCCACTCCGGCAGACCCTGGACCGTGCCTCGCCCACGCAACGTACTCATACGACCAGCGTAGGGCCTGGCCGGTGGACCGGGGCCGGGGTCCGCCGGGCAGGCCCCGGCCCGTGCGGGGCGCCGCTACGCCGCGCGGGCCTCCTGCTCGCCGGCCGGGGGCCGTACGTGGGCGCAGGGGCGGCGGGGGCCGACGGGGAGGCGGCGGGCCAGGGGGCGGGGGAGGGCGAAGTTCACGAAGCCCTCGGCCTGCATCGCGGCGAGCGAGATGCGGGGCAGGTCGCGGGCGGTGCGGTAGACCACGAAGCGGGGCTCCCAGCGGGGTCGGAACTTGGCGTTGAACTTGTACAGCGACTCGATCTGGAACCAGCGCGAGAGGAAGATCAGCAGCCCGCGCCAGACCCGCAGGACCGGTCCCGCGCCCAGCTTCTCGCCGCGGGCCAGGGCGGAGCGGAACATCGCGAAGTTCAACGAGACCCGGGCGATGCCGAGGCGGGGGGCGGCCTGGAGGGAGGCGACGATGAGCAGTTCGTTCATGCCGGGGTCGGCGGCCCGGTCGCGGCGCATGAGGTCGAGGGACATTCCGTCGGTGCCCCAGGGCACGAAGTGGAGCACGGCCTTCAGGTCGCCGTAGGGGGAGTCGGCGCCGTGCTCGTCGGCCTTGTGGGCGGTGGCGACGAAGCAGTCCTCGTCGGCGCTGTCGCCGATCCGGCCGAGCGCCATGGAGAAGCCGCGTTCGGTGTCGGTGCCGCGCCAGTCGGCGGCGGCGCGGCGGATGCGGGCGAGTTCGGCCTCAGAGATGTCGGCCACGCGCCGGACGCGGGTCTCGTAGCCGCCGCGTTCGATGCGCTTGACCATCTGGCGTACGTTGCGCATCGCGCGTCCGGCGAGGGAGAAATCCGCGACGTCCACCACCGCCTCGTCGCCGAGTTCGAGGGCGTTCAGGCCGGTCTCGCGGGTCCAGACCTCGCCGCCGGTCTCGCTGCACCCCATGACGGCCGGGGCCCAGGAGTGCGCCCGCGCCTCGTCCATGAAGCGCTCGATGGCACCGGGCCATGCCTCCACGTCGCCGATCGGGTCGCCGCTGGCGAGCATCACGCCGGAGACCACGCGGTAGCAGACGGCTGCCTTGCCGCTGGGCGAGAAGACCACGGCCTTGTCGCGGCGGAGCGCGAAGTGGCCGAGCGAGTCGCGGCCGCCGTGCCGCTCCAGCAGGCCGCGGAGCCTCGCCTCGTCGTCCTCGGTGAGGCGGGCCGCCGGGTGTTCGGGGCGGAAGGCCAGGTAGATGGTGGTGACGGCGGTCAGCAGGCCGAGGGCGCCCAGCGAGTAGGCCACGGTCCAGGAGGTGTCCCCGGCGTAGTCGACGGGCCCCTCGAAGCCGAACAGGCCGTACAGCACGTGCTGGAGGCGGTCGGCGATGCTGGGGTTGCCGACCAGCCGGCGCGGATGGGCGCTGACGACGACGAGGCCGAGGCCGAGCGAACCGGCTCCGAGCAGCACGAAGTTGGCCAGGGCCCGCCAGCGGCTGCGCGGGTCGGGGAGCGCGGCGAATTCGCTCCGGTGGCGTACCAGCAGGTAACACAGCGTCAGCGAGACGACCGTGCCGAGGACCGAGTGCCGGTAGGAGAACTGGGCCAGCGCACCGGCCGGGAGGAGCACGACGGCGGCCCGCCAGGCGCGCCGCTTGCGCCGCTTGAGGCCGTGCGCGAGGAGCAGCAGCAGGACGCCGGCGCTCAGCGAGAGGGCGGCGGCGAAGGGGCCGAGGGCGCCGGGGAGCACCTCGGCCAGGCTGTGCATGCGACTGTGCCGGAACCGCGGGAAGACCCCGGCGGCGACATCGATCAGTCCGACGACGGCACAGGCGGTGCCGACGAGCGTCGGTACCGCCTGCGGCTTCGGGCCGCGCACGAACGCGCGTGCGCGATCCGGAACCGATCCCGATTTATCCCCATCTAGCGTGACAGACATCGCTTCCCGTGGTTCCGCGAGAGATTCCTGGAGTCCGGCGGCCGGAGCCCTGCGGACGATGTACGACCTCTAGGACGAGGCTTCCGGGGCGTGGGTTCACCCACAACCCGGAAATTTCCTTACAGAAAGTTCACCGGTCATGGGCCTTACGGGCAAGGCAGTGCTGATCCTCGCGATCGTGCTGGCCGTCGTGCTGTTCACCCTCACGATCTGGTGCTGGCCGAGGCTCGCCCGGCGCAGCGCCCCCGCGGTGGTCGGGCGGGTGGGGATGCTGCTGGCGACGCAGGTGGCGGTGTTCGCCACGGTCGGCCTGCTGGCCAACAACTCGTTCCTCTTCTACGGCTCCTGGGCCGACCTGTTCGGCCGCAAGCAGGAGCTGGGCGTGGTCACCGACCACGCCGCCGGGACGCTGGCCGCGAAGAACATCGTGCGGGTGGGGACGCAGCGCCCGGACGTGCCGGGCGGTGCGCGGCCGGCCGTGGGCGGCCGGATCGACAAGGTCGTGATCGCGGGCCGGCACTCGGGGATCGAGAGTTCGGCGTACGTGTACCTGCCGCCGGAGTACTTCCAGGAAGCCTTCGCGCGGCGGAAGTTCCCGGCGGTCGTGGTGCTCACCGGCTACCCGGGCACCTCGGAGAACCTGATCAAGGGGCTGCGCTATCCGCGTACGGCACTCGACCGGGTGAAGGCCGGACGGGCGCAGCCGATGATCCTGGTGATGCTGCGGCCCACCCTGGCCCCGCCCCGGGACACCGAGTGCGTGGACATAAAGGGCGGCCCGAAGACGGAGACGTTCTTCGCACAGGACCTGCCACGGGCGATCTCGGCCGAGTACCGGGTCGGCAAGCGCGCCCGCAACTGGGGCATCATCGGCAACTCGACCGGCGGGTACTGCGCCCTGAAGATCGGGCTGCACCACCCGGGCAGGTACACCGCGAGCGCGGGGCTCTCCGCGTACTACAAGGCGGCCGAGGACCCGACGACCGGCGACCTCTTCCACGGCGACGAGTCGGCGCGGCGCCGGGCCGACCTGCTGTGGACGCTGGACAACCGGCCGCAGCCGGACTCGTCGTTCCTGGTGACCAGCTCCCGCCACGGCGAATCGAACTACGCCGACACGCGGCGGTTCCTGGCCAAGGTGAAGCAGCCGGCCCAGGTCTCCTCGATCGTGCTGGACAGCGGCGGGCACAACTTCAACACCTGGCGCCGGGAGATCCCGGCCGCCCTGGAGTGGTTGAGCAGCCGGCTCAGCGAGAGCTGACCGGGGCGGGCGGCGGCCCGCCGGGGGCGGGCCCGGCATTCCGGGGCCTGCGCCACGCCGGTCGCGCCCGCCGCCCGCCCCGGTCGGCTCCCCGCGGTCTCCGCCGCGCCCTGCTCGGCTCCCCGTGGTCTCCGTGTGGTGTCCGCCGCGCCCTGCTCGGCTCCCCGCGCCCGCCGTCCGCCCTGCTCAGCCGCCCGCCGTCCGCCCCGCTCAGCTCCCCGGCGTCTCCGTCACGCCCGTCACGCTCTCGACGGCCACCTCGGCGCGGGGTACCGAGCGGCCGTCCGCGCCGACCGAGCGGCGCAGCGCCTCGTGCAGGCGGGCGGGGGTGAGGACGCCCAGGAAGCGGCCCTCGCCCGCCTCGTCGATGACGGCGATCCAGCCGGCGTCGTGCTGGAGCATGGTGGCGAAGGCATGCTTCAGCGGGGCGCCGAGCGGAAGCCACGCCTCCATCCGGCGGGCGTGGTCGCGGACGGTGCCCTTGCCCGCGCTGCGCGCTTCGTCGGCGGGGATCCAGCCGTGCAGGTGGTCCTCGCCGTCCAGCACCACCGCCCAGCGGGCGCCCTCCGCGCGCAGCCGTTCGGTCGCGGCGGCCAGCGGGTCGTCCAGGTGGACGACCGGCGGGTGGTCGAGGTCGCTCTCCTCGACGGGGGTGACCGAGAGGCGCTTGAGGCCGCGGTCCGCGCCGACGAAGTCGGCCACGTAGTCGGTGGCGGGGGCGCCGAGCACGGTGGCGGGGGAGTCGAACTGCTCGATCGCGCCCTGTCCGTAGACGGCGATGCGGTCGCCGAGCCGGACGGCCTCCTCGATGTCGTGCGTGACGAACAGGATGGTTTTACGGACCTGCTCCTGGAGTTTCAGGAATTCGTTCTGCAGGTGCTCGCGCACGACCGGGTCGACGGCGCCGAAAGGTTCGTCCATCAGCAGGACCGGCGGATCGGCGGCGAGTGCCCGGGCCACGCCGACGCGTTGGCGCTGGCCGCCGGACAGCTGTTCCGGATATCGGTCGCCATAAACGGAAGGGTCGAGTCCGACCAGGTCGAGGAGTTCGGCGGCACGGGCGCGGCCCTTTCCGCGTTTCCAGCCGAGGAGATGGGGAACGGTCGCGGTGTTCTCCAGGACCGTCCTGTGCGGGAAGAGGCCGACTTGCTGGATCACATAGCCGATACGGCGGCGCAGCCGGACGGGGTCGATGGCGGATATGTCGTCCCCGTCGAGGAATATCCGGCCCCCGGTCGGTTCGATCAGCCGGTTCACCATCTTCATGGTGGTTGTCTTGCCGCAGCCCGACGGTCCGACGAGCGTGACCAGTTCACCCTCGGCGACCTCGAAGGAAAGGTCGTCGACGGCGGTGGTGCCGTCCGCATACCGCTTGGTGACGTGCTCGAAACGGATCATGGTTCCCCATTGTCGCGCGTGTTCTGTGAAGGACGCGTGTTCTGTGAAGGACGTGTTGCTGGAATACAACGGCCTCGGCGATTGTCAGTGGTCGAGGATAGGCTCGCCGGACATCAGTACGAGAGGGCAATCGGGAGGTGGGGGTACGGATGGCCGGACGGAACTGCCTGGTGACGAACGACTGGGTCTGCGGGGAGTACCTCCGTTCCCGCAGCCACGAGTTGACGGACGCGACGGTCCAGCACATCTGGATCACCGCCGTCTCGGTCGCGATCGGGGTGGCCGTGGCCTTCCCGCTGGCCCTCCTCGCGCGCCGCAGCCGTCGCTTCGCCGGACCGGTGCTCGGGCTGACGACGGTGCTCTACACCGTGCCGTCGCTCGCGATGTTCTCGCTCCTGCTGCCCCTGTTCGGGCTCTCGGCCGCCCTCGTGGTCACCGGGCTCGTGCTCTATTCGCTGACCATCCTCGTGCGCAACATCCTCGCCGGTCTCGAAGCGGTCCCACAGGAGGCGAAGGAGGCCGCGCACGGCATGGGGTACGGGCCAGCCCGCCTGCTGTGGGAGGTCGAACTGCCCCTCGCGCTCCCCGCGTTGATGGCGGGCATACGCATCGCCACGGTCTCCACGATCGCGCTGACGACGGTCGGGTCCATCGTCGGCCGCGGCGGCCTGGGCAACCTCATCGAGGACGCGCTGCCCAGCTTCTTCAAGGCCCAGGTGCTGGCCGCCTCGGTGCTCTGCGTCCTGCTCGCGGTCGTCGCCGACCTGCTGCTGCTCGGCCTGCAGAGGCTGCTGACCCCCTGGACCCGCATCCGCGCCACGCACGGCGTCGCGGGCGCGCCCGGCCCGGCGAAGGCGGTCTGACCATGGGAGTCCTCGGCGAGGCGTGGACCTGGCTCACCACCGGCGCCAACTGGTCGGGCGAGAGCGGGGTCGCCCACCGGCTCGGTGAGCACCTGTACGTCAGCGGGGTGGCGCTCGCGCTGTCCTGCGCCATCGCCCTGCCCGTCGCGCTCTTCCTCGGCCACATCGGCAGGGGCGGCGCGCTCGCGGTCAACCTGGCCAACGTGGGGCGGGCGGTTCCCGTCTTCGCGGTCCTGGCCCTCTTCATGGTCTCGCCGCTGCGCAACGCGGGATACATACCGACGATCATCGCCCTGGTGCTGTTCGCCGTGCCGCCGCTGCTGACCAACGCCTACGTCGGCATGACGGAGGTGGACCGTGCGGTGGCGGAGGCCGCGCGCGGAATGGGCATGTCGGGCGGCCAGCTCTTCCTGCGCGTCGAACTCCCGCTCGCCTACCCGCTGATCATGACCGGGCTGCGGTCGGCCGCGGTCCAGGTCGTGGCCACGGCGACGATCGCCGCCATGGTCGGCCAGGGCGGCCTCGGCCGCATCATCACCGCCGGATTCAACACGTACAACACCCCGCAGGTGGTCGCGGGGGCGCTGCTGGTCGCCGTGCTCGCCCTGCTGGTGGAAGCGGTCCTGGTGGGCGTCGACCGTCTGCTGTCCCCGCTGCGCCGCCGCCGGCCGGCGTGAGAGCCCGGCCCCGCCCACCCAACCGATCACCCTTGTCGCATACGGCCTCGCCGCCGTGGACGGAGAAGAACATGAGCAGGACCTCACGTATGGCCGGCGCGGTCATCGGCGTCATCGCGCTGGCGGGCTCGCTCGCCGCCTGCGGCGGAGACAGCCTGGAGAAGGACAAGGGCGCCCCGGCCGGGGACAAGGACTCCGGCAAGAAGGGGTCGCTCGTCGTCGGCGCCGCGGCCTTCACCGAGTCCAAGGTGCTCGCCGAGCTGTACGCGCAGATACTCGGCGACGCCGGATACAGCACCTCGGTCACCACGGTGAAGAACCGTGAACTCTACGAACCCTCGCTCGAGAAGGGCGAGATCGACGTCGTACCGGAATACGCGGCGACGATCGCCGAATTCCTCAACGCCAAGGTGAACGGGGCGAAGGCCGCCGAGTCGAAGCCGGTCGCCTCGGGCGACACCGCCGCGACCGTCGCCGCCCTGAAGAAGCTCGCCGAACCGCGCGGACTGAAGGTGCTGCCGGCCGGGAAGGCCGTCGACCAGAACGCCTTCGCGGTCACCAAGGAATTCGCCGGCAAGCACAAGCTGAAGAGCCTTTCGGATCTCGGCGCCGCCAAGGTCGGAGTCAAGGTCGCGGCGGGCGACGAGTGCGAGGTGCGGCCGTTCTGCGCGCCCGGGCTCAAGAAGACGTACGGCATCGACGTCACCGGAATCGACCCCAAGGGCGTCGGCACCCCGCAGTCCAAGCAGGCGGTCAAGGACGGCAAGGACCAGCTCGTTCTCACCACCACCACCGACGCGGTGCTGGACACCTACGACCTGGTGTTCCTGGACGACGACAAGAAGCTCCAGAACGCCGACAACGTCCTTCCGGTCCTCAACGCCAAGGACGCCGGCGCTCAGGACATCGCCGACGCACTAGGCAGGCTCACCGGCGCACTCACCACCGAAGACCTCGCGCAACTGAACCGCAAGGTCGACGCCGAGCGCGCCAAGCCCGCCGATGTGGCCCGCGAATACCTGCGGTCGAAGGGGCTGGTCAAGAAGTAGCGCGGGTCCCCGGAGAAGGGGATTCGGGGGCCGCCGGGTAACTTGCGGGGCACAGATTGCCGGGCGGCTCCCCAAGTCCGCCGTACACACGGTAAATTTCGGGCCATGCCACGTGGACGCCATCGCCATTCGCCACCACTGCACAGAATCCTTCCGCCTTCGGCAGTCGCCGGAGCCTCGGCCGCCTGTGCGGCAGGCGCCTGGCTGCTCGCCGACCCCCTGGTCCTGCGCGTGCTGGTCGCGGCCGCCGCGGCCGCCGCCGTCACCGGCGCGGTCCTGATGCGCGGCTGGGACCGCGAGGCGGGCCGCCGCGTCGCCGAGCTGACGCGGGCCCGCGCCAGCGACGAGTGGCGCGCCGAGGAGCGCGTGGCGGAGCTGGAAGCGGATCTGGAGGAGTCGCGCGAGCTGCGCGCCCGCCTGGATACGAAGCTGCGCCGCAAGCGCGTGGAGCTCGCCGGGCTGCGGGGCGAGCACGCCGCGCTGCTGCGGCGGTACGCCAACGCCGAGACCGAGCGCGCCAGCGTCCTGGAGAGCCGTCGGCAGCTCGCCATCGAGGCGTCCGCCCCGGCCCGCGAACTGCCCGCCGCGCGCAGCACCCCGACCCCGGACGCGTACGCCCGCGCCGCCCGCGCGCTGGCCGACCTCCCGCGCAACGCCGCGCTCCAGGAGGCCCGGCGCACCGCCGAGACCGCCGGGCGGCGGGATCTCGCGCAGCGGGTCCGGGAGACCGAGGAGCCGCAGGGCAAGCACGCGGCGGCCGAGGCGCCCGGGGGCGGTGCCGGGGCCGGCGCGGGTCAGGAGCACCGCACGCCCGGCGCGCTGCCCGCGGCCCGGCCCGCCGGTGAACTGCCCGCCGCGCGCCCGGTGCCGGCCGCCAGCGCGGTCGTCCCGTACTCCGCGTCCCGCCGGCACCTGGTGCCGCAGGGCAGCTTCGACTTCTTCGGTACGCAGAAGGCGCACGCCGCGATCGAGTCCGTGCAGAACGAGGACCTGGCCGACGTGGTGGGCGAGGAAGCGCTCGCCGCGCACCGCTCGGGCACGGCGGAGAACCGGGCCGTCGGCAAGGTCATCGACCTCACCGCGCACGACGAGACGGAGCAGCTGGACGTGGCCCAGCTGCGCAGCGCGATCTCGTAACGGCACAGCGAGCACAGAGCGAATGGCATGACGGCCGCCGCCCCGGACTCCGGGGCGGCGGCCGTCGCATGTCGTGCGCGCCGCCCGCTACTTGTCGATGTCGCCGACGACGAAGAACAGCGAGCCCAGGATCGCCACCATGTCGGCGACCAGCGTGCCCGGCAGCAGTTCGGTGAGCGCCTGGATGTTGTTGAACGAGGCGGAGCGCAGCTTCAGCCGGTACGGGGTCTTCTCGCCCTTGGAGACCAGGTAGTAGCCGTTGACGCCGAGCGGGTTCTCGGTCCAGGCGTAGGTGTGGCCCTCGGGGGCCTTCAGGACCTTGGGCAGCCGCTGGTTGACGGGCCCCGGCGCCAGGTCCGCCAGCCGGTCCAGGCAGGCGTCGGCGAGGTCCAGGGCGTTGTGCGTCTGCTCCAGCAGGCATTCGAACCGGGCCAGGCAGTCGCCCTCGGTCCGGGTGACGACCTTCAGGGTGTCCTGGAGCTCCCCGTACGCGAGGTACGGCTCGTCGCGCCGCAGGTCGAAGTCGACGCCCGAGGCACGGGCGATCGGCCCGGACACCCCGTACGCGTGCACCGCTTCGGCCGAGAGCACGCCCACCGCGCGGGTGCGGGCCCGGAAGATCTCGTTGCCGAGGACCAGTCCGTCGTACACGTCCATCCGGGAGCGGACCGAGGCGACGGCGTCCCGGGCGCGGCCGGGCCAGCCCGCCGGCAGGTCCTCCTTCAGGCCCCCCACCCGGTTGAACATGTAGTGCATCCGGCCGCCGGAGACCTCCTCCATCACGGCCTGAAGCTCCTCGCGCTCGCGGAACGCGTGGAACACCGGGGTGATCCCGCCGAGTTCCAGCGGGTAGGAGCCGAGGAACATCAGGTGATTGAGGACCCGGTTCAGCTCGGCGAGCAGGGTGCGGGTCCAGACCGCGCGCTCGGGGACCTCCATGCCGAGCATGCGCTCGACGGCCATCACGACGCCCAGCTCGTTGGAGAACGCGGACAGCCAGTCGTGGCGGTTGGCGAGCATGATGATCTGGCGGTAGTCGCGGGCCTCGAAGAGCTTCTCCGCGCCGCGGTGCATGTAGCCGATGACCGGTTCGGCGTGCTGGATGCGCTCGCCGTCCAGGACGATGCGCAGGCGGAGCACGCCGTGCGTGGAGGGGTGCTGCGGGCCGATGTTGAGCACCATGTCGGTGCTTTCCGCTGCGCCGCCGATGCCGACTGTCGTCTCCGTCATGCGGCCAGTATTCCTTGCGTGCCGCCTCCACAGGGCTCCGCCCCGGACCCCGCTCCTCAGTCGCCGGAGGGGCTCGTTCTCTGCGTCAGCCAGCCGAAGTCGCCCAGGCCGCCCCGCGCCGTGAGTTCCGCCGCCTCGCCCGCCGAGGACAGTGCGCGGACATACGCGGCCGGGTCCGTCGATGCCAGCGACAGGGGCGGGCGCCCGCCGTCGATGCCGAGGGCCGCCAGCGCCTCGCGCTGGGGGCGCAGCTCCGCGTCCGCCCCGCCCGCCGCCGCGCAGGCGTCCAGGGCCACGTGGGCGGTGAGGTCGCAGCTGCCGTCCGGCACCGGCCGCACCTCGCGGCCCGCCCGGAAGCCGGTGAGCGTCCCGTACGGCGGGCGTTGTCCGCGTACGTGCGTGTAGTCCACCGCCACCGCGAGCCCGGCCGACAGGGTGGAGACCGCGTCCGCCCACGCCTCGTCGCGGGGGCGGCCGATCTCCGCCCGGCTGCCGGGGCCCGCCGGAGGCCACCAGTCCCGCAGCCACGCCGCGTCCGCCCCGGCCACCGGCTCGCCCAGCCGCTCCGAGCCGTCCGAGGTGCGCACCTCGACGTACCGGTCGACGCCCTCGGGGTCCGTCTCGGCGACCGGCAGCGGCACGTTGTCCAGCCACTCGTTGGCGAACAGCAGCCCCCGCACCCCGCGCGGCGGCCTCGCGCACCACCGCACGCGCGGGTCCAGCTCCTCGGGGCGGGCGGCGAGTTCGACGGCGTACGCCCGTACCGTGAGGTCCGCGCCGCCCTCGGCCGGGAGCGCCGCGAGCACGCCCGTCACCAGCTCGCCGCGCCCCGCGCCCATGTCGACCAGGTCCACGTCCGTCGTGCCGAGGTCCGCCGCCGTCGCGACCAGCAGCCGGGCGACGGCGGCGGCGAACAGCGGCGAGGCGTGCACCGAGGTACGGAAGTGGCCCGCAGGGCCCTCGGGGCGCCGGTAGAAGCCCTCGTCGCCGTAGAGCGCGGTCTCGGCCGCCTCCTGCCACCCACGCCACTCATCCGTCACGCTCCCAGTCTCCACCTTGGGGAGTACGGTCCCGGGACCCGGATCGCCCCTTCGGCTGACCCCGGCACCCCTCGGCCTTCCCTACGCTGGGTTACGTGCAGCGCCTCTACGATTTCATCCGCAGACACCCGACGGGCGTCGACAGTTTCTGGGCTGTCTTCCTCCTCGGGCTCTCCGGCATGACCATCGTGGTGGGCGACGCCGGGCGCGGCGGCCCCATGGAACGCTTCGCCGTCGTGCCGGTCGTCATCGGTCTCTGCCTCGTCGTCGCCCTGCGCCGGCGCGCACCCGAGAAGATGCTGCTGCTCGCCATCGCGATGGGCGTCGCCCAGTTGCTCTTCGGCGTCCGGCCGACCGTCGCGAACTTCGCCATGTTGGTGATCACCTTCACGGTGGCCACCGTCGGCGAGCGCTGGGCCTCCCGGCTCGCCCTGGCGTGCAGCCTGGGCGCGGCCACGCTCTCCCAGCTCCGCTGGCCGAACGACCAGGGGGAGCCGCGCAGCTGGGCGCAGACCGTGTTCGTCGTCGTCGTGATGACCGTGCCGTTCGTGCTGGCCTGGGTGCTCGGTGACTCGATGCGGACCCGGCGGGCCTACTTCGACCAGCTGGAGGAGCGGGCGGCCCGTCTGGAGCGGGAGCGCGAGGCGCAGTCGAAGGTGGCGGTGGCCGCCGAGCGCGCCCGTATCGCCCGCGAGCTGCACGATGTCGTCGCGCACAACGTCTCGGTGATGGTGGTGCAGGCGGACGGCGCCGCCTACGTCATGGACGCGGCGCCCGACCAGGCCCGGCAGGCGCTGGAGACCATCTCCGGCACCGGCAGGCAGGCGCTCGCGGAGATGCGGCGGCTGCTCGGGGTGCTGCGCACGGGGGACGCGCAGGAGGGCGGGGAGTACGTCCCGCAGCCCGACGTCGAGCAGATCGAGGAACTGATCGACCAGGTCAGGGCGGCCGGCCTGGCCGTGGACTTCAAGGTCGAGGGCACCGCCCGCCCGCTGCCCAGCGGCGTCGAGCTGACCGCGTACCGCATCGTGCAGGAGGCCCTGACCAACACGCGCAAGCACGGCGGCCCGCACGCCGGGGCCAGTGTGCGGCTGGTCTACTTCGACGACGGGCTCGGCCTGCTCGTGGAGGACGACGGCCGGGGCGCGGCGCACGAGCTGTACGAGGACGGCGGGGCCGACGGAGCCGGGCACGGCATGATCGGTATGCGCGAACGGGTCGGCATGGTCGGCGGCACACTGGACGCCGGGCCGCGCCCCGGCGGAGGATTCCGGATCAGCGCGCTGCTGCCGCTCAAGGCCGCCGAATAGAGCCTGACGTCCGCCCAACACGAATAAGAGGAGACAAGGGACCCCCATGGCGATCCGCGTGATGCTCGTCGACGACCAGGTGCTGCTGCGCACCGGCTTCCGGATGGTGCTCGCGGCGCAGCCCGACATGGAGGTGGTCGCCGAGGCCGGGGACGGCGCGGAGGCGATCGAGGTCCTGCGCTCCACCGCGGTGGACGTGGTGCTGATGGACGTACGCATGCCGAAGCTGGACGGCGTCGAGGCCACCAGCCGCATCTGCGCGCAGCCCGATCCGCCGAAGGTGCTGATCCTGACGACGTTCGACCTGGACGAGTACGCGTTCTCCGGTCTGAAGGCCGGGGCCAGCGGTTTCATGCTGAAGGACGTGCCGCCGGGCGAGCTGCTCGCCGCGATCCGCTCCGTGCACAGCGGGGACGCGGTCGTCGCCCCGTCCACCACCCGCCGGCTGCTCGACCGGTTCTCGCCGATGCTGCCCAGCGGCAACCCCGAACCGCAGCACAAGGACGTCGCCAGGCTCACCGAACGCGAACGCGAGGTGATGCTGCTGGTCGCCCAGGGACTGTCGAACGGCGAGATCGCGGGGCGCCTGGTGCTCTCCGAGGCGACCGTGAAGACGCACGTCGGCCGCATCCTGACGAAGCTGTCCCTGCGCGACCGGGTGCAGGTCGTCGTCCTCGCGTACGAGACGGGCCTGGTGCGCGCCGGCGGCGGCGCGGGCTGAGCCGGCGCGAGGGCCGCTCAGCGCAGGATTTCCCTCCAGGCCCGTGGCGGTGGCCGTCGTCCAGCCGTGCACCCCCGGGTGGTGCCCCGGCTCGGAGAGCGCGTGCGGGGCGACCCCCGGCTCGACGAGCGGGGAGGTCGCGAAGACGATGCGGGCGGGGTCGAGCCCCGCGATGTCGATGGTCACGCTCACCCGTCCATGGTGCCGGGCGGGTGCGCCGGCCCGGCCGCCGGTTGACGGCGTACGTCAAACGGCGGCCGGGCGCGGGCGGCGGGACACCGCCGGGGCCGGCCCCCTGTCACCCCTTGCGGGGCACCCGGTCCAGGAAGTCGGCCAGCGCCCGGTGGACGTCCTCGGCCGTCCACTCCAGCCCCGCCTCACCCACGGTCACCTCCGTGAACGCCACCCCGGGCGCACCGGCCCCCGGCGTGAACCAGCGGCGGAAGAGCACCACGCCGGTCTCCTCCGCCTGCCGCACCGACGCCTCCGTCAGCACGTCCGCCTCGTAGGGCAGCCACACCTGGAACTGGTGGGTGTGCGGCGGCTCCGGATGCACCCGGGACCAGCCCGCGTCGGCCTTCGCGAACCCCTCGGCCAGGGCGCCGGCCACGAGCTTCGCGTGCGCCGCGTACGCGGGCAGGTTCGGCAGCTCCCGGTCCAGGCCGGCCAGGGCCGCGACCGCCGCCGGGAACTGCTGGAAGAGCTGACCGCCGTACCGGTGCCGCCAGGTGCGGGCCTCCTCGACGAGCGAGGCGGAACCGGCGAGCGCCGCCCCGGAGATGCCGCCCACCGACTTGTAGAACGACACGTACACGCTGTCCGCGAGCGCGGCGATCTCCGGCAGCCCGCGCCCGAAGTGCGTGGCGCACTCCCAGAGCCGGGCCCCGTCGAAGTGGACCACCGCTTCGCGGTCGCGCGCGGCGGCGACCACGGCCTCCAGCTCCTCCCAGGTGGGCAGCACGAAGCCCGCGTCCCGCAGCGGCAGCTCCAGCATCAGCGTGCCGAACGGCTCCGGGAAGTCGCGGACCTCCTCGGCGGTGGGCAGCCTCGGGGCGGTCGTCGGGTGGACGGTGCGCAGCCCGCTCACCGCCCCCAGCGCGCCGCCCTCGTGCATCTCCGGGTGGGCGAGCGGGTGCAGCGCCACCGCGTGGTTGCCGGTGCGGGCGGCCCAGCAGCGCAGCGCGACCTGCTGGGCCATCGTCCCGCTCGGGAAGAACGCGGCGGCCTCCGTGCCCAGCAGGCCGGCGACCCGCTCCTCCAGCTCGGTGACCACGCCGTCCCCGTAGATGTCGGCCGGGCGGCCGGTGTCGGTGACCGTCGCCGCGTCCGCCGTCAGGGCGGCCAGCTGCTCCCCGAGCGTGAGGTCCTGCGGGAGGCGGGAAAGGCTGCGCCCGGCCTGCCGCCAGGCGGTGAGGCGGCGCAGCCGCTGGGCCTCGTCGGCCCCGTCCGCGGCCCCCTCCGCCGCTTCGTCCGCCGCCTCGTCCGTCACCTGCGTGTTCGTGTCTGCCATGGGACGATCATCACGCAGAACGCCGCCCCCGCCCACAGGGTTTCCCGGCGCCCCGGGCCCGTGACGGCCGCCGGGTGAGCGGAGTCTCCACAGCCTGTGGACAGCCGGGAGGGCGGATCGGGTGCTGGCGTAGCATGCAGAGGAATCGTCCGGTACCCCCCGCGGACTGGAACGGAAGGCCATCGCAGCGTGAACGCAACAGCTCCCAAGGACCCCCTCGACGCGAGGGACCGCCCCGCCCGGCTCACCGTAGGCGTGGTGGGGGCGGGCCGCGTCGGCCCCGCCCTGGCCGCGTCCCTGGCCCTCGCCGGGCACCGCCCGGTCGCCGTATCGGGTGTCTCCGACGCCTCGGTGCGACGGGCGGCGGCCCTGTTGCCCGACGTCCCCCTCGTGACGCCCGCCGAGGTCCTCGCGCGCGCCGAGCTCGTCCTGCTGACCGTCCCCGACGACGCCCTCCCCGCGCTGGTCGAGGGCCTGGCCGAGACCGGCGCGGTCCGGCCCGGACAGCTCCTCGTCCACACCTCGGGGCGGTACGGGACGAAGGTGCTGGACCCCGCGCTGCGGGCCGGCGCCCTGCCGCTCGCCCTGCACCCCGCGATGACGTTCACCGGCACTTCCGTGGACGTCCAGCGGCTGGCCGGCTGCTCCTTCGGGGTCACCGCCCCCGAGCAGCTGAGGCTCGCCGCCGAGGCGCTGGTCATCGAGATGGGCGGCGAGCCGGAGTGGGTCGCGGAGGAATCCCGCCCGCTCTACCACGCGGCCCTCGCCCTCGGCGCGAACCACCTGGTCACGCTGGTCGCCCAGTCGATGGAGCTGCTGCGCACGGCCGGGGTCACCGCCCCCGACCGGATGCTCGGCCCCCTGCTCGGCGCCGCCCTGGACAACGCCCTGCGCTCCGGCGACGCGGCGCTCACCGGCCCGGTCGCGCGCGGCGACGCCGGCACGGTCGCCGCGCACATCGGGGAGCTGCGCGCCCACGCCCCGCAGACCGTCGCCGGGTACGTGGCGATGGCCCGCGCCACCGCCGACCGCGCCCTCGCCCACGGCCTGCTGAAGCCGGAGCTCGCCGAGGACCTGCTCGGCGTCCTGGCGGACGGCGGCGGAGCGCCGGGCGGTCGCGGCCCGGGTGGTTCCGGCGGGCCGGACGGCCCCGGCGGCGCGGACCCGTCCGGCAGTACCGGCACGGGAGGTTCCGGCGGGCCGGACGGCCCCGGCGGCGCGGACCCGTCCGGCAGTACCGGCACCGGACCGCTGGAGCCCCGATGACCGCATCCGTCTCCGCCCCGACCCTGCTGAACACCGCGGCCGAGCTGGACGCGTACGCCGCCGGGGGCAAGCGGGCCGTCGTCATGACGATGGGCGCCCTGCACGAGGGTCACGCCTCCCTGATCCGCGCCGCCCGCGCCCACGCGGGCCCCGCCGGGCAGGTCGTCGTCACCGTCTTCGTCAACCCGCTCCAGTTCGGCGAGGCCGCCGACCTCGACCGCTACCCGCGCACGCTCGACGCCGACCTCGCGGTGGCAGGCGCGGCGGGCGCGGACGTGGTCTTCGCCCCGTCCGTCGACGAGGTCTACCCGGGCGGCGAACCGCAGGTCCGGATCTCGGCGGGCCCGATGGGCGAGCGGCTGGAGGGGGCCTCGCGCCCCGGGCACTTCGACGGCATGCTCACCGTCGTCGCCAAGCTGCTCCACCTGACCCGGCCGGGCGCCGCGTTCTACGGGCAGAAGGACGCCCAGCAGCTGGCCCTGATCCGGCGCATGGTGCGTGACCTGAACTTCCCGGTGGAGATCGTCGGCGTGGAGACGGCCCGGGAGCCGGACGGCCTCGCGCTCTCCAGCCGCAACCGCTTCCTCGACCCGCACGAGCGCCGCACCGCGCTCGCCCTGTCCAGGGCCCTATTCGCGGCCCGCGACCGCCTCGCCGCGCAAGCCGCGCTGCACGCCCGCGCGCAGGCCGCCGGGGCCACCGAGGACCGGGCCGCCGGGCTCAACCGGCTCCGCGAGGCGGGGCTCGCCGAGCCGGTTGAGAGATC
>NZ_SSBI01000020.1 GCF_004795015.1 Streptomyces sp. A1277
ACCTGCCGAAGCAGGCCGGGGTATCAACATATCTGGCGTTGACTTTTGGCACGCTGTTGAGTTCTCAAGGAACGGACGCTTCCTTTGTACTCACCCCTGCGGGCTTTCCTCCGGGCGCTTCCCTTCGGTCTTGCGTTTCCGACTCTATCAGACTCTTTCGTGTCCGATTCCCGGTCGAAGCGGGTCGCGCTTTTTCGCTTTCCAGTTCTTCGCTTTCGCGTTTCCCTTTCCGGCGAGTCCGACTCTATCAGATCCTTTCGGGCCTGATTCCCAGTCAGTGGGGCTTGTCCTCGCGGCTGTTGGGCCGTTCCGACGTCCAAAACTCTAGCGGATTTTCCCGGCGACTCATAATCGAGCCTTCGAAATTAATTTCGGCATGCCGAAATTTCTCCGAGTGGGAGATCGTGCTGAGTTTTGGTTGCCGCATCCGCGGCGGGATCGGTTTCCACAGAACCGCAAGGGCTCCGTGGCAACCCGAAGAACCTTACGGATGGCAGAGGGGCGTGTCAACCCCCCTCCTGGTCAGTCCAGGTCGGTGAGCCGGCCGCCCGCGTCCGGCTGCGCGTGCTCCACCCTGCGCAGCAGGCGGGTCAGCATCTCACCGAGCACTCCGCGCTCGCCGCTTCCGAGGTCCTGGAGCAGGTCCTCCTCGAAGTCGGTGGCCATCCGCATCGCCTCCAGCCACTTCGTACGCCCCTCGTCCGTCAGCTCGACGATGACGCGTACGCGGTTGTTCTCGTCGCGGTCGCGGGTCACCAGACCCTCGCCGGCCATGCGGTCGATGCGGTGGGTCATCGCGGCCGGGGTGAGGCCGAGGCGCTTGGCCAGCTCGCCCGGGCCGAGCCGGTACGGCTCCCCGCCCAGGACGAGGGTCTTGAGCACCTCCCACTCCGCGTTGCTGATGCCGAGAGCGGCGAGCTGCCTCCCGTACGCCACGTTCATCCGGCGGTTCAGCCGGCCGAGGGCGGAGACGACCTGTTCCACCTGCGGGTCCAGGTCGCGGTACTCGCGCTGGTAGGCGGCGATCTGCTCGTCGAGGCTCGGCTCCTGGAGCTCGGGCTCGGTGGTGTCAGACATGGCGCGCAGTATGGCACGCCCCCCATAGCCGTCGAAGTCCTTCGGACTGTAGTGTTGAGGGTTGAAGTTTAGTGGTAAAGTCTTCGGGTTCGAGTCGTTCGGTACGCGACGACACAGAGAGTTTCGAGAGCTTGAGGTAGGTGAGTGTGACCAGGGAGATGGGCGCAGCGCTGCGGAGGATCCAGTTGGGGAGCGCGCTGAGCGCGTTCGGGCTCGGGTTCACCGTTCCGTATCTGTACGTCTACGTGGCGCAGGTGCGGGATTTGGGCGCCGGTACGGCGGGGGTCGTGCTGGCGGTCTTCGCGATGGCGGCGCTCGCCGTGCTGCCGTTCACCGGCCGGGCCGTCGACCGGCGCGGGCCGCTGCCCGTGCTGATCGTCGCTTCGGTCATCGCCTCCCTGGGCGCGGTCGCACTGGGTCTGTCCTCGCAGGTCACCGCTGCCGTGCTGTCGGCGGCGGTGCTCGGCGCGGGTACGGCCGTGATGCAGCCGGCACTCGCCACGATGCTCGTCCGGTGCACGGGCACCAGTACGCGTACGCGGGCGTTCGCCATGCAGTTCTTCCTGCAGAACCTGGGCCTCGGCATCGGCGGGCTGGTCGGCGGGCAGATCGTCGACACGAGCCGGCCGGCGTCGTTCACCCTGCTGTTCCTGATCGAAGCGGTGATGTTCCTGGTGCTCGGCGCCATCGCCGCGACCGTGCGGATGCCCCGTACCCCCGTGGCCGCTCCGGGAGCGGTGGCGGACGGGACGGCTCCGCGTGGCGGGCTGCGGGCGCTGCTCTCGCACCGGGCCATGGTGCAGCTGTGCGTGCTGGGCTTCGTGGTGTTCTTCGCCTGCTACGGGCAGTTCGAGTCCGGGCTCGCGGCGTACGGCACCGAGGCGGCCGGGATCCAGCCCTCGACGCTCGGCGTGGCGTTGGCCGCGAACACCGCCGTCATCGTCGTCGCCCAGTTCGTGGTGCTGCGTCTCGTGGAGCGCCGCCGGCGCACCCGGGTCATCGCCGCGGTCGGTCTGATCTGGGCGTTCGCCTGGATCGTGGCCGGTTACGCGGGCCTCGGGCACGGCAGCCAGACCATGGCGACGGCCGCGATGATCTCGACGTACGCGCTGTTCGGGCTCGGTGAGTCGATGCTGTCGCCGACGGTCGCGCCGCTGGTCGCTGACCTGGCGCCGGAGTCGATGGTCGGGCAGTACAACTCGGCGTTCGCCCTGTGCAAGCAGCTCGCGCTGGCGGTCGGCCCTGCCGTGGGCGGGCCGATGGGGGCCTCGCTGCACGGCCCGTACATCGTGACGTTCGTCCTGTTCTCGCTGGGCATCACCGCGCTGGCGCTGCGGCTCGGCCGGCGGCTCACCCCCGTACAGGACCAGCCCTCGCTGGCGAATGTGCCGTCGCGGGTGGTGGCCGTGTCGGTGCCGCAGGAGACGCCGGCGGAGGTGCCGGCTCCGGTTGCCGCCGTGCACTGACGGCGGGTGCTACTGCGGCAGGGCGAATTCGCACCACACCGCCTTGCCGCCGTCGGGGGTGCGGCGGCTCCCCCATGACGTGGCGATCGAGGCGACGATCGAGATGCCCCGGCCCGCCTCGTCCGCCGGCTCCGCGCGGCGGCGGCGCGGCAGGTGGTCGTCGCCGTCCGTCACCTCGATGATCAGCCGGCGGTCGGTGCGGCGCAGGCCCAGGCGCATGGGCGGGGTCCCGTGCTGCAGGGAGTTGGCGACCAGCTCACCGGCGGCGAGGACGCCGAGATCGCACAGTTCCACCGGGAAACGCCATGACGTGAGCACGCCCGTCGCGAAGGCGCGGGCGCGGGGGGCCGCCTCGGTGCCGCCGAGCAGATCGAGCGAGGCGTTGTGGAAGAGCTCGGCTGCGGCGCCCGTGCGGGCGGGGTGCTGCACGACCAGGACCGCCACGTCGTCATCGTGCTCGGCGGTGACGTTGAGGGAGCGGATCAGCCGGTCGCAGACGACCTGCGGTGCGCCCTTCGCGCCGGACAGCGCCCTCTCCAGCGCGGCCACACCCTCGTCGATGTCCTCACTGCGGCGCTCGACCAGCCCGTCCGTGTAGAGGACGGCGGTGGAACCGGGCGGCAGGGGGATCGTGCCCGAGGTGTGAATCCAGCCGCCGGTGCCGAGCGGCGGGCCGATCGGGTCCTCCGCGCGGTGGACCGTGCCCTCCTCGTCGCGCACCAGGATCGGCAGATGGCCGGCGGAGGCGTAGACGAGCAGTCCCTCGTTGGGATCGTGGACGGCGTAGGCGCAGGTGGCGATCTGGCTGGCGTCGATCTCGGCGGCGAGCCCGTCGAGCAGCTGGAGCACCTCGTGCGGCGGGAGGTCCAGGCGGGCGTAGGCCCGTACGGCTGTGCGCAGCTGGCCCATGACGGCGGCGGCGCGCACCCCGCGGCCCATCACGTCTCCGATGACGAGCGCGGTGCGGCCCGCGCCGAGGGTGATCACGTCGTACCAGTCCCCGCCGACCGCGGCGTCCGTGCCGCCCGGCTGGTAGGTGGCGGCGATCCGCAGGTCGTCGGGCTGTTCGAGCTCCTGGGGGAGCAGTGAGCGCTGGAGCGTGACGGCGGTTTCGCGGTGGCGGCCCTCGCTGGTGCGCAGCCGTTCGGCCGCTTCGGCGTGGTCGGTGACGTCGGCGGCGTAGACGAGGACTCCGCCGTCGCGCCCCTTCTCCCTGTCCTCGCGCACGGGGGAGCAGGTCACGGTGTACGAGCGGCCGTCGGCGGCCTTGCGGGACTTGACCGTGCGCGGGGTGCCGCTGCGCAGGACCTGGTCCATGAGGGGCAGCAGGCTGAGGTCGGCGAGCTCGGGCATGGCCTCGGCGGCGGGGGCTCCGCAGGGGCGCGGGCCGAAGGCGGTGGTGTAGGCGTCGTTGACGTACGCGATGCGGTGGTCGGGGCCGTGCACCAGGGCGATGAGGGCGGGCAGCCGGCCCAGGATGTCGCGGGCGGAGAGGTCCTCCAGGTCGGGCGCCGAGGGCAGGGGGATGCCACCGGGCCCGTCCTGCGGCGGGCCGGCCCCGGGCTCGGCGCGGGCCGCCGGTACGGAGCTGTGGTCCTCCCGGGCGGCGCGACGCTGCGTACCGGGGAGGCGGGCGCTCCAACGCGTGAAGTTCACGGAATTTCTGGCCTCGTGTGTCGGTCTGGTCCGCTCGGGCGGGCTGCTTCCTCTGCCGGGGCGTCCCACCTGTCGGGGGGCGTTCGTCGCCCCTGGGACGGTCTTCGCTGGTCACTGTCGGTTGCGGCCGGCCGGGTCACTCTGTGCAGATGTGGGCCCACCCATGGTCACACGTCCAGTGTGTCGGACCCTACTGACAGTCGTCCCCGTCGGGCCGTGGGCGCCTGCCCGCGGCGAGTTCGAACTCGGCCCTGGGGTGTTCCAGGGAGCCCAGGGAGACGATTTCGCGTTTGAAGAGGCCGGCGAGCGTCCATTCGGCCAGGACGCGTGCCTTCCGGTTGAAGGTGGGGACCCGGCTCAGGTGGTACATGCGGTGGATCAGCCAGGCCGGGTAGCCCTTGAGCCTGCGTCCGTAGATGTGCGCGACACCCTTGTGGAGGCCGAGCGAGGCGACGGAGCCCGCGTAGCTGTGGCGGTATTCGGTGAGCGGTCCGCCGTCGAGCGCGGCGACGACGTTGTCCGCGAGGACCTTGGCCTGGCGGACCGCGTGCTGGGCGTTGGGTGCGGTCGTGCGGCCCGGTTCGGCGGCGGTGAGGTCGGGTACGGCCGCGGCGTCCCCCGCGGCCCAGGCGTGTTCGGTGCTCTCGACGGTGAGCCGGGCCGTGCAGCGGAGCCTGCCGCGTGCGTCGAGGGGCAGGCCGGTGGCGGCGAGGAGCGGGGCGGGTTTGACGCCGGCGGTCCACACGAGGGTGCGGGTGGGGAAGCGGGAGCCGTCGCTGAGCACGGCGATCCGGTCCTCGCAGGAGTCGAGCCGGGTGTCGAGGCGTACGTCGATGTTGCGGCCGCGTAGTTCCCGTACGGCGTACCGGCCGAGCGATTCGCCGACCTCGGGCAGGATGCGGCCGGTGGCCTCGACGAGGATCCATTTCAGGTCCTCGGCCTTGATGTTGTGGTAGTACCGCGCGGTGTAGCGGGCCATGTCCTCCAGCTCCGCGAGTGCCTCCACGCCGGCATAGCCGCCGCCGACGACGACGAAGGTCAGGGCGGCGTCGCGGACGGCGGGGTCGCGGGTGGCGGAGGCGATGTCCATCTGCTCGATGACGTGGTTGCGCAGCCCGATGGCCTCCTCGATCGTCTTGAAACCGACGCCGTTGTCGGCGAGGCCGGGGACGGGGAGGGTGCGCGAGACGGAGCCGGGTGCGAGGACGAGTTCGTCGTACTCGATCTCCAGGGCGCCGGTGCCGTCCTCGCCGCCGGCGAGCGTGGTGACGGTGGCGGTGCGCTTGGTGTGGTCGACGCTCCGGGCCTCGCCGATGACGATGGTGCAGTGCGGCAGGACGCGGCGCAGCGGTACGACGACATGGCGCGGTGAGATCGAGCCGGCGGCCGCTTCCGGAAGGAAGGGCTGATACGTCATATAGGGCTCGGGCGCGACGACGACGATCTCGGTGTCGCCGCTTCTCAGTCTCTGCTTGAGCTTCCGCTGGAGGCGCAGCGCTGTGTACATCCCGACGTAGCCTCCGCCGACGACGAGAATGCGCGTGCCCGGCGGGGGGCCGGGGGGTGTTCCCCCGGAAGCTGAAGCCATCACCACCCCATGACGCAACGTGCACCGGAGTTTGTCCACAGGCCCGGCAAATTGTGTGACCGGAGGTTCGGAACGGGCCGGTGGTGCGGGGCGGTTCCGTGGCGGGCCAGTCCCGCAGGTCAGGCATTGCGGCGCAGGGCAGGGGCGGGTGGCCGATCGGTGACCAACCGGTCCTTGCTCCGATCGGGGGGCGCTCCGGGCGGAACTGCCCTCTTCTGAATTGACCCTGGCTCAACTATGTTCGTATGTCGTCGGGGTGCCGGACGGTGACCATCGGTCCGCCCTCGACTGACACGGCGGGAGTCTCCGGGGGGAGACGTCATAACCGGGGGAACTGTTATGGATATTCAGGAATCGCATTGGCCGACCACTGCTGTCGCGCCTGAAGAAACCGGACACATCGGGGCAGTCGGCACCCTCAACGGGGTGGGGCCCACCACAACCGCCACGTCTTCGGCGCCGGTGGGCGCGCTCGGCAGCGCGCTCGGCGCCCCGGCCGGTGTCACCTCCGCGCATGTGCGGTCGGCCCCGCTGCGGGTGGACGCGCAGCGCAATCTGGAGCACGTACTGCGGGCCGCGCGCGAGGTGTTCGGAGAGCTGGGATACGGCGCCCCGATGGAGGACGTGGCACGCCGTGCCCGGGTCGGCGTCGGCACGGTGTACCGGCGCTTCCCCAGCAAGGATGTGCTGGTGCGCCGGATAGCCGAGGAGGAGACCTCCCGGCTGACCGACCAGGCCCGCTCCGCGCTGGGGCAGGAGGACGAGCCGTGGTCGGCGCTCTCGCGCTTCCTGCGGACCTCGGTGGCCTCGGGGGCGGGCCGGCTGCTGCCGCCTCAGATACTGCGGGTGGGCGTGGAGTCCGATGACCCGACGGGCGTCGGTGAGACGGGTGCCGCGGGGGCGGCCGATCCGGTGGGGGACGCGCGGAACGAGGCCCGGGTGCCCCAGCAGCGGAAGGAAGCGGGCGCGGCCGCGCGGGTGGCCTCTGCCGGCCCCCGGTCCGACCGGGAGACCGGTGGTGAGGATCTGGGCGCCGGAGCGGCGGAACTGCTGGAGGTCGTGGGCCGGCTGGTCGACCGGGCGCGGACGTCGGGTGAGCTGCGGCGCGATGTGACGGTGTCGGACGTGCTGCTGGTCATCGCGACGGCGGCTCCTTCGCTGCCGGACGCGGTTCAGCAGGCGGCGGCCTCTTCCCGGCTGCTGGACATCCTGCTGGAGGGGCTGCGCTCCCGGCCCGAGTGACGGCGGGCCGGCGGACGAGGGGGCGGCGGGGGCTTCGGCCTTCGGCGGGGTGAGGAGTTCCTCGCCCTCCCCGTGTCGCGCCCTGTCGCGTCACCCCGGCCGGTTCCTCCGCATCAGCCCAGCCGGTTGATCCTTCCCCGAATGAGTGCCCGCTAGTGCTCACATTCGGCAGTACGCCCCGGATGAGTGGTTGGCGGGACTGAGGGCCCGTCGCCTCGGCGCTCTGTGGCACGCTTGCCCGGTATTGGGTCCGATGGCGCATACGGGGGCGTCCGCGATGAGTGGTGACGGGCAGAGGGAAGAGTCGTACGACGGTGTGTCCACCGCGGGCGACGGTACGGGGTCAGGCGGCTCGCCCGGGTACCAGGTGCCGAGCCAGGCTGCCCCCGGACACCAGGGCGTCGTTCCCGGACACCAGGGCGTCGTTCCCGGGCACGAGGCCGCTCCCGGGCATCAGGTCGGCTCCGGGCACCAGGGCGTCGTTCCCGGACACGAGGCCCCCGGGCATCAGCGCGGCTCCGGGCACCAGGGCGTCGTTCCCGGACACGAGGCCCCCGGGCATCAGCGCGGCTCCGGGCACCAGGGCGCCGGTGAGGACGACGGCGGCGGAACGGTCCTGCCCGGTCCGTGGCCGCCCGCGCCGGTCGGCAGCGGTGTCCCGGCGGCCGATGCGGGGCCTTCGGGGACGGGGGCCGTCGATGTGGCGGTTGCCGTGCCGATGCAGCGGGCGGGGCGGGGCTCGGGGGCTGCGGAGGGCTCCGCGGCGGGACCGTCCGACGCGCGGTTGATCCAGCGGATGCGTGAGGGCGACGACCTCGCCTACGACGAGCTGTTCCGCCGCCACTCGCAGGCCGTGCGCCGTTACGCCCGCACCTGCTGCCGGGACGGGCACACCGCCGACGACCTGACGGCCGAGGTATTCGCCCGGACGCTGCAGGCGGTCCGGGGCGGCAAGGGGCCCGAAGAGGCGGTGCGCGCCTACTTGATGACGGCGGTGCGGCATGTCGCCGCCGCGTGGACGAAGACCGCGAAGCGCGAGCAACTGGTGGACGACTTCGCCGCGTTCGCCGCACAGGCCGCGCGCTCGTCGGAGGTGTCGGACGCGGACACCCTCGACCTGGGCGCCGACGTGCTGGCGATGCACGAGGCCGAGCAGTCGATGGCCATGCAGGCATTCCGCAGCCTCCCGGAGCGCTGGCAGGCCGTCCTGTGGCACACCACCGTCGAGGAGGAGTCGCCCAGCGACATCGCCCCCCTCTTCGGGCTGACCGCGAACGCCACGTCGGTCCTGGCCAGCCGGGCCCGCGAAGGTCTCAAGCAGGCGTACTTGCAGGCCCATGTGAGCCAGGCGCTCACCTCGGGCGGGGGCTGCGCGCGGTACGCCGACCGGCTCGGCGCCTACGCCCGGGGCGGGCTGCGCATGCGGGCCGAGCGCGGGCTGCGCGGGCACCTGGACGAGTGCGCGAAGTGCCGGGTCGCGGCGGGCGAGCTGGCCCAGGTCAACGCCGGCATCCCCGCGCTGCTCCCGGTCGCGGTCATCGGCTGGTTCGCCGCCGGATACACGCTCAAGGCGGCCGGAATCGCAGCGGGAGGCGCGGTGGGTGCCGCCGGGGCGGGGGCCGCCGCCGCGGCGACCGGAGGGGGCTCGTCCGCGGGCTCGGCCGGTGGCGCGGCGGCCTCCGAGGGGCTCGGTGCCCCGGCGAAGGCCGGGATCGCGGCGGCGGTCGTCGTCGCGGCGGCGGCCGGGCTCGTCTGGGCGCTGGTGGGCGACGACCAGCCCAGGCCCGAGGCGAAACCGGTGCCGAAGCCCCCGGCCGTGGCGCCCGCCGTGCCCACGCCCGCACCTACGCCCCCGGAGCCCGAGCCGACCCCGCCGAAGCCCGCGCCGCCGGCCCCCGCACCGCCGAAGCCCACCCCCGCCCCTACTCCCCCGAAGCCCACGCCGACACCGACACCCACGCCGACACCGACACCCACACCGACGCCAACTCCGACCCCCACGCCCACCCCGACTCCCCCGCCGCCTCCCGCGCCGGTGCCGGAGGTCTACCGGGTCAGCGAGCTGGCCTACACCCTGATCGGCGACCACAGCGCCCCCGAGGTGGTGCTCGGTGAGAGCAGCTGGGTCTGGCAGCGTTCCGGCATGTCGATCGGCGGCGCGCGGTACGCGCACGGGGTGACCGTCCACAGCCGTTCCTCTGTGGTCATCCAGCTGAACCGCCAGTGCACCCGCTACGAGGCGATGGCCGGCGTCGATGACCTCACCATGGGGGTCGGCGCGGTGCGGTTCTCGGTGTTCGACGGCGACGGGGTGCGGTTGTGGCAGTCCCCGGTGATGCGCGGTGACGATCCCGCCGTGCCGGTCGGGGTGAACGTCAAGGGCCGGACGCGGATTCGGCTCGTCGTGGAACCGGAGCATCCGTACGGCAGGGTGGCCCTCGCCGACTGGGCCGAGTCGCGGATCATCTGCCGCTGAGGGGGCTCGGCGGTGTCGCTGCGGTTGCGGCGGGCCTTCGAGCGGGGCAACAGGCTTCTACGGCACCGGCAGGTCCGCGACGATGCCCGTCAGGAGGTCGATGACGTCGTCCAGGGTCAGCCCGAGGCCCGCGGCGTGCTCCTCCTCGTAGCGCTGCGCGCCCAGTTCCTTGCGGCACAGCCGCTCGACCGCCTCGATCTCGGCCTGCTCCCCCGCGGTCCTGGGGCTCGACAGGTGCCGCCAGTCGTCTGCGGCGGCGAGGATGCGGACGGCGGCCGCGCGGTGGCCCAGCTTGGACAGGACCGTCACCGCGCCATCGGCCAGATGACCGGTGACGATCTCGGCGCACTGCGCCTCCTTCGCCGCGACCAGGGCTGCGGCCAGCCCGCGCGCCCCGGCGTCGAGACCGCCGTCGGGCCCGGGCTCGTACACGGTGATCCGGGCCGACAGCCCGTTCATCGCCACGGTGAAGTGCGACGGCGGGCCGCCGCGCCCGGCCTGCTCCTGGGCGACGGTGAGCAGCCGCCGGGCGTCCGCGATGTCGCCCCGGTGGAACGCCATGGTGGCGCGCAGGTAGTGGGTGTACGCGGTGGCGTCGTGCGCCTGGTGGCGTTCCGCCTCGGCCTCCGAACTGTCCAGCCTCTGGTGGGCGGCGGCCAGGTCGCCCGTACGGTAGGAGAGTTCGGCGAGCCGGGCCAGGATGAACGGGGCCTCGGCGTGGGCACCGACCTCGCGGGCGAGCAGCAGCGCCTCCTCGTAGGCGGCACGCGCCTCGTCGTAGCGTCCGCGCATCATGCCCGCCTCGGCTGCGGCGCTCGCGACCTGGGCGCGCATCCACCGGTCTCCGACGCGGCGGCTCAGGGCGCGCAGTTCGGCGAGGTCGTCATCGATGCCGGGCATGCCGCCCGGCATGTCCACCAGCATGTGCGCGCGGAACATCAGGATGACGCCGTACTCCCAGGCGCCGCCGTACTCGCGGGCGTTGTCGACGGCCGCGTCGATCTTCCCCCGGGTGTCCTCCGTGGTCCCGGTGAGGTACGAGGTCATCGGCCAGAGCAGCCCGGGGAAGCAGACGCTGTGGGGCCTGGAGGCGGCGAACGCGTCGGCCACCCGGCGCACGAGCGCATGGAGTTCGGCGTCGTCGTGGGCCATCTCGGACTGCCCGCTCTCCGCCGCGAAGAAGAACCACAGCAGGTGGAGGTTCATCCGGGGCCAGTACCGGGGGTCCGACTCGTCGGTGGGTTCGGGGCCGAGCGAGCGGGCCCTCCGGGTCCAGGCCAGGCCCTCCGAGCGGTAGTTGCGCAGCCACCAGAACCAGCCCATGCCCAGCACCAGACGCGCGGCCTCCGGCTCGGCGGGGCCGGAGGGTGCGGTGGTGCGCTGGAGGGCGGCGCGGATGTTGTCGAGGTCCGTCTCCAGGCGCTGGATCCAGGGGAGCTGGTCGCCGGAGCGCAGGCGCGGTTCGGCCTCCTCCACGAGCGCGAGGAAGTACGCGGTGTGCGCGCTCTCGGCTGCGGCGCGCACCTGCGGGGCCTCGGCGCACCGCTCGGCGGCGTACTCGTGGATCGTCTCAAGGAGGCGGTAGCGCATCGCCCCGTCCGCGGCCGGGGCGGCGACGACCAGGGACTTGTCGACCAGTGCGCCGAGCAGGTCGGCCGTGTCGGCGGCGGGGCGGCCCTCGCCCGCTGGTGTCCTGATGACGGCTTCGGCGGCGGTCAGGTCCCAGCCGCCCGCGAACACGGAGACCTGCCGCAGGGCGGTCCGTTCGTCCTCGTCCAGGAGGTCCCAGGACCAGTCGACAACGGCTCGCAGAGTCTGCTGGCGGGGCAGCACGGTCCGGCTGCCGCCCGTCAGCAGACGGAACCGGTCGTCCAGCCGGTCCGCGATCTGGCGCGGTCCGAGCAGACGCAGCCGGGCGGCGGCCAGCTCGATCGCGAGCGGCAGACCGTCGAGCCGGCGGCAGATCTCCGCGACGGCGTCAGGATCGTGCGCGGGCTCGTGGTCGGGGTCGAATCCCGGGCGCACGGCCCTGGCGCGTTCGGTGAAGAGGCGGTGGGCGGGGTCGGCGGGGAGCGGGTCGACCGGTCGCACGGACTCGCCGGGGACGGCGAGCGGCTCCCGGCTGGTGGCGAGGATGCGCAGCTGCGGGCAGCGGGTCAGCAGGGTCTCGGCCAGCGCTGCGGCGGCGCCGATGACGTGCTCGCAGTTGTCCAGGATGAGGAGCACGGGCGTGGAACGAGAACCGTGCCCCAGGCGGTCGACCAGCAGATCGACGGGGCCGGTGCGCGGCAGGGAGCCGTCGAGGGTGTTGTCCCGCAGCAACGCGGTCTCGCGCAGGCCGAGCGCGGAGAGCACGGCTCCCGGGACGGCTTCGGGGTCTTCCACGGGGGCGAGTTCGGCGATCCAGACGTCCGGCGCGGTAGTGCCGGCCGGATTCCGGCGTGCCGCTGACTCCTCGGCGAGTCGGGTCTTCCCCGAGCCGCCTGGGCCGGTGAGGGTGACCAGCCGGGACCGGGCCAGGTCGTCGTGGATGGCGCGGAGTTCGGGTTCGCGCCCTACGAAGGAGGTGAGCCGGGGGCGCAGGTTGCCCCGGGCAGGTTTCACGTGAAACAAGCCGCTTTCGGCGGGCGCGGGAGGTGCGGGTGCGAGGAGTTCGCGGTGCAGGGCGGTCAGTTCGGGCCCGGGGTCGGTGCCGAGCCCGTCGGCGAGGGCGCGGCGCGCGTCCTCGTACGCGGCGAGCGCGTCGGCCTGCCGGCCGTCGGCGCGCAGGGCCCGTATGAGCTGAGCCCGGAAGCGCTCGTCGTACGGGTGGGCGGCGGTCAGCTCCGTCAGCTCGGCGACGAGGGCGGCGGGGGGCGGGGCGGAGGGGAGGGTGGAGGACAGGGCGGACCCGTTGGCGGTGGCGTGGGGGCCGGCGGTGGCGGTCCCTGCCTCGGCCCCGGGCTCGGTCCCTGTCCCGGCCCCGACGCCTGTCCCTGTCCCGGCCCCGGCCCCTGTCCCTGTCCCTGTCCCGGCCCCGGGCTCGGCCCCTGCACCTGCCCCGGGCCCGGGTTCGGGCTCGGACCCGCTCCCTGCCCCGCTCCCTGCCCCGGCCTCGGCCTCGGCCGGTACGGACGCGCTCGTTGGGCGTGCGGCGCCGGATGCGGCGGCAGACCCGGGATACGCGGCGCCGGAGGTCGCGGCGGGCCCGGGATACGGAACGCCGACAGCCGCGGCAGGCCCGGAATACGCGGCGCCGTGAGCCGCGACATGCCCCGGGTACGGAGCACCGGAAGCCGCGACATGCCCCGGGTACGGAGCACCGGAAGCCGCCTCCGCGGTCTTCCCCGCGCCCGTCGCGCGGCGCAGGTCGGCCTCGATGCGGCGTTCCAGGGCGGCCAGGCGGTGGGCCTCGGGGCGCAGGGCGTGGCCGTGGTCGCTCTCGGGCAGGTCGGCCAGGGCGGGGCCGCGCCACAGGGCGAGGGCGGTCCGCAGGGTGCGGGCGGCCGCGTCCGGGGTGCCGGCCTCCAGCTCGGCCCCGCCCTGCCGGGCCAGCCGCTCGAACACGTACAGGTCCACGTCGTCCGGTCCGGCGGTGAGGCGGTAGCCGCCCGGAGTGCTGGTCAGCGCCTCCTTGCCGAGCACCCGGCGCAGCCGCCCGACGAGGGCCTGGAGCGCGGCGGGCGCGTCGGCGGGGGGCTCGTCCGCCCAGACGTCGTCCACGAGCTCGGCGACGGTGACGGGGCGCCCCGGCCGCAGGGCGAGGGCGGCGAGAAGGGCGCGCAGCCGGCTGCCGCCGAGAGGCAGCGGGCCGCCGTTCTCGTCTCGCGCCTCGGTGGCGCCCAGGATCAGATACCGCACGGCACCATTGTGTCCCGCCCCCACCCCCTGAGAGCAGCGGTCGGGCGGACCGGGACGTCTCAGGACAGTCCGCCCGCGCCCGCCGGGACCACGCGGCGGGGCCCGGGCCGGCCGGCTCAGCCCTGCAGCGAGCGGCGGGCCGGGACGACTCCGCCGGCGACCGCGCGCTGGCGGGGGGCCGCCGTGCCCGTCCAGCAGGTGCCGCGCCGTGAGACGAGGCGGCGCAGCCACAGTTCGGTGGAGGCGAGGTCGGCGAGCCCGTCCAGGGGAAGGGGTTCGCCCTCGGAGGCCGCGCGCAGGGCCTTGCGTACGACGCGGGCCTCGACCAGGCCCGCGTCGGCGAGCAGCGGGGCGTCGAAGAGGGCGATCAGCTCGGGCAGGGCGGCGCGCAGGCCGGTCCGGGTGACCTCGGTCGAGCCGGCCTGGGAGGGGGCGCCCCAGCCCGGCGGCAGCTCGTGGATGCCCGCACCGGCCAGGACGCGGCGCAGGATCGCCGCGCGGGCGCCCGGCTGGACCCGCAGGGACTCGGGGAGCGCGCGGGCGGCGCGTACGACCTGGTTGTCGAGGAAGGGGGCGTGCAGCCGCTGGCTGCGGATCTCGGCGGCCTGCTCCAGGACGCGGTGGTCGGCGGCGCTGCGGGTGAGGGCGGCTCTGGCCCGGGCCTCGCCGGGGCGCTGGACGGAGGACGGGCGGATCGCCGCCTCCTGGAGGCGAACCGATACTTCAGCCAGCGCCTCTCCGGTCAGCCACCGGGCGGCGGGCCCCGGCCTGGACCAGGCGAGCGCGGCGAGCGAGGCGTCGGCCGGGGTGTCGAGGCCGGGTGCGAGGCGGTTGGCGTCGGGCAGCCGGCCGGCGGCCGTTTCGAGGCCGGTGCGGTAGGACGTACGGGCGAGCCGGCGGGCCGCGCGGTAGACGGTCAGCGGGACGAACAGGGAGTGCGCGGAGGGCCCTTCGGCCTTGGCGAGGGCGGCGACCGGGCGCAGCAGGTGGCGCCGGCGCCGGTCCATCAGCAGGTCGGCGAGGCGGGCCGGGTGGGCGTCGAGGACCTGCCGGGCGCCGGCCCCCACGAAGTGGTCGGCGCTGCCCGCGGAGAGCCGGCGCCGGTGGCGTTCGGCGAGGACGAGGGAGGGGGCCGGTTCGTCGGTGAGCGCGCCGGCGCCCAGTTCGGCGTAGGGCAGGGCCTCCTCGCCCGCGGCAACGACGACGTGGTGCAGGCGGGGGTTGGCCGCGATGGCGCGGGCGCGTTCGAGTTCGGCCTCGTGGGCGCGGGTCGTCAGGTCGTTGAAGGTGACGGCGAGCAGCCGCTCCCCCGCGCCGGTGCCGTGGCCGAGGATCGTGCCGGGCAGCCCGGGGAGGCCGGCGGCCAGCAGGGCGAGGGTCGCCGACGCGCTGCCGCCGGAGAGGTCGGCGCCGATGCCGGGCACGGGCGCGCCCCGGGCGGCGCGGCGTTCGGCCGGGCCCATGCCGGGGACCGGGCCCGGGTCGGGCGGCAGGGTCTCCGGGGCGTGGCGCGGGGCCAGCAGCCGGGCGCGTACCGCTTCGACCAGGGCGTCGCGCACCCCTTCGACGGCGCTCACCGGGTCGAGCTCGGGCGCGGCCACGGCGAGGGAGGCCACGGCCTCGTACCCGGTGATCTCCCGCGAGCCCTCGCGGAGGATCAGGGCGTGGCCGGGCGGGATGCGCTTCACGCCCGCGTAGGGGGTGCCGTCGCGCAGCGCCTCCGGGGTCTCGGGGCAGGCGAGCAGCGCGGCCAGGTGGCCGATGTCCAGCTGCGCCTCGATGAGGTCGGCGAGGGGGAGCGCGGCGGTGGCGTACGCCGTGCCGGCGGCCCAGGGCGTGTAGAAGACGGGCCGGGCTCCGGCGAGGTCGCCGACGACGGTGATCCGGCGGCCGATCTGGACGACGGCCGTGTAGCTGCCGGTCCACGCGGTGAGGTGGCGCAGGGCTCCACCGCGGGCGGCGAGCAGGCCGACGCGGAGTTGTTCGTCGGTGGCGCCGCAGCATCCGAGCACGGCGAGCCGGACGGTGGTCGCGCCCTCGGCGGTGTCCAGCCGGACGGTACGGATCTCGTCGGGCCGCCAGTCGCCGACCGCCCAGAGCGGATCGGGGTCTCCCCACAGGAGTTGGGAGCCCACGGGGTGCATCGTGCGCCCGTCGTCACCGCCGCCCACCGCACCGGCCGTGCCGAAGCTCGCGGCGATACTGCTCCAACCCACCAACCAACGCATCGCCGCCTCCACAGGCTGTGGACAAAAACGGCGCGGCAGGGAAGCACCCGGAGAACTCCGGTGGCGGTCGGCGCCGTTGCGGACATGCTGCCACGACAACGGCGCGCAGGAGTGGCTACGGACGGCGCACGTCGTGAGCGCATGCGCCCCTGGCAAAGGCCGCAGGGCCGCCGCCGGAGCAACCGGCCCGCGAACGGCCCGCGCGCGTCGCGCGCGTCGCCAACGGAGGTACGGATTCCGGGCGTTGCGTTCCCCGCACCCGCTCCGCGTGAACGGCCCTCTTCCGGCCATCTCGCGCAGTCGGCGCGAGCGGTGGCGGGAATGTCCGCGCACCGCTCGACCCAACCTCGTCCGACCGTCGAGATCCGGCCAATCTCCGAAGGAATGGGAACCGGCGGGGAGGCGACGAGTCGCCCTGTTCCTCCGTATTCCTCCCTGTTCGGGCGACGCTTTGCCGGGCGGCGCCCCCCGATCCCCCGCACGCCCGGCAAACGCCTGTGGAACGCCCCCGCGGGACCCGGAACCCACGGTCCGGGAGGCGGGCTACGCCTCCCGGACCGGTCCACCGCCCGCGGGGAATGGGACGGTGATATCCCCCAGCCCCTGTGTCCAGCACAGCGGGCCGATCCACGCAGCACCCATGCAAGCGCCGCCTCCGGGGCCGGGCCAGAGCGCACGTACGGGCGCACGGCCACACACCGGGGTGCACGCGCGAGCACCCGGGACCGGCCTCGGGAAACCGGCCGGGAGCGCCGGGGACACGGCCCCGCCCGTACGCCCCCGATGCCCGTCCGCGCTGGTCGGCGGGCGGGGAGCCGCCGGGCTCCCCGCACTCGGTGACCGCCGCACACCCCGTCGACTGCCGCCGGCGACCGGGCCGGCACCCGCCCCGACGCCTCCACACGCCCTTCCCCACTCCCCCGTATTTCCCCCGCCCTTCCTTCGCCCTTCCTCCGCCTCGCGTTCGCCCCTGCTGCCCCGTACGCCTCTATCGTTCTCATCCGCCACACGACTCCCCGCGCGTGGCCGGGACGGACAACAATCCCGCCATACGGACGTCCGGCCCTTAACGGTAGGGATGCGACGAACTACGCTGGGTTGACTGATGTTCTCAGCAGGGCGGCATATTCCCCGGGGCACGGCCAAATGCGTGTGCGGGCGGAGTGACGGGGTTCGTCCCTGGGGAGAACACGGTACGAATGCCGCGCGCCGTGACGGTGACGCGGCTGCCGTCTGTGTGTCGAGGGGTGGCCCATGTCCAGGGAGCAACGCGGACCGAACGAGAAGCTCGGCACCGTTCTCGCCCTCGCGGGAATCAGCAACGCCGGGCTCGCCCGGCGGGTCAACGACCTCGGGGCGCAGCGCGGGCTGACCCTCCGGTACGACAAGACGTCGGTCGCCCGGTGGGTCTCCAAGGGCATGGTGCCCCAGGGCGCCGCGCCCCATCTCATCGCCGCGGCGATCGGCGCCAAGCTCGGCCGGCCCGTTCCGCTGCACGAGATCGGGCTCGCCGACGCCGATCCGGCGCCCGAGGTCGGGCTGGCCTTCCCGCGCGACGTGGGCGAGGCCGTGCGATCGGCCACGGAGCTGTACCGGCTGGATCTGGCCGGACGGCGGGCCGGCAGCGGCGGGATCTGGCAGTCGCTGGCGGGCTCCTTCTCCGTGAGCGCGTACGCCACCCCCGCGTCCCGCTGGCTGATATCCCCTGCCGACCCGTCGGTGGCCCGCAGTTCGGCGGCCGTCACGGGACCGCCGCCCGGCGCCCAGGGCGCGCGGGGCGCATCGGGGGCGCACAGCGCATCGGCGACGGCCGGGGCACAGGGACGGCAGGGCCTGCCCGGCACGGCCCTCGCCCCGCCCGCCCAGGGCAGCGGCGCACCGCCGGTCCCCGGGCACAGTCTGATGATTCCGGCCCAGCCCGGCCCCGAGTCCGGACCCGACGCCTCCTCGCTGCGCGTCGGCCACAGCGATGTCTCCAAGCTGCGCGAGGCAGCCCAGGACGCGCGCCGCTGGGACTCCAAGTACGGCGGCGGGGACTGGCGTTCCTCGATGGTCCCGGAGTGCTTACGCGTCGACGCGGCCCCGCTGCTGCTCGGTTCGTACAGCGACGAGGTCGGCCGGGCGCTGTTCGGCGCGGCGGCCGAGCTGACCCGGCTGGCCGGCTGGATGGCCTTCGACACCGGCCAGCAGGAGGCGGCCCAGCGGTACTACATCCAGGCGCTGCGCCTGGCGCGGGCGGCGGCCGACGTGCCGCTCGGCGGTTACGTACTGGCGTCGATGTCGCTCCAGGCGACCTACCGCGGCTTCGCCGACGAGGGCGTCGACCTCGCGCAGGCCGCCGTCGAGCGCAACCGCGGCCTCGCGACGGCCCGCACGATGAGCTTCTTCCGCCTGGTGGAGGCCCGGGCCCACGCCAAGGCGAACGACGCGCCGGCCGCGGGGGCCGCGCTCAAGGCGTCCGAGAGCTGGCTGGAGCGTTCCCGCGACGGCGACGCGGACCCCGCGTGGCTGGGCTTCTACTCGTACGACAGATTCGCGGCCGACGCCGCGGAGTGCCACCTCGACCTGAAGGCGCCCCGCCAGGTGCGGCGCTTCACCGAGCAGGCGCTGTCCCGGCCCACCGAGGAGTTCGTCCGCTCGCACGGGCTGCGGCTCGTGGTCTCGGCGGTCGCCGAGCTGGAGTCGGGCAATCTGGACGCGGCCTGCGCGGCGGGCACCCGGGCCGTGGAGGTGGCGGGCCGCATCTCGTCGGCGCGGACCACCGAGTACGTGCGCGACCTGCTGCACCGGCTGGAACCGTACGGGGACGAGCCGCGCGTCGCCGAGCTGCGCGAGCGCGCCCGCCCCCTGCTGGTCGCCCCGGCGTAACCCGCCCGCTCTCGGGACGCGCCAGGCTCGCCCGCACTGGTTCGAGTGCGTTGTCAGTGGGTCAGTGCACTATCGGGGTGGGAGGTGGCGTGATGATGACTCACGCGGCGTACGACTGCGACGTGCTGGTGATCGGCGGCGGGATCGTCGGCCTGTCGGCCGCGTACGCGCTCACGCGGACCGCACCGGGCACGCGGGTGACCGTGCTGGAGAAGGAGCGGGCTCCGGCGTGCCACCAGACCGGGCGCAACAGCGGGGTGATCCACAGCGGGATCTACTATCCGCCGGGCTCCCTCAAGGCCCGGTACGCGCTGGGCGGCGCCGCGGAGATGGTCGACTTCTGCCGGGAGCACTCCATCGCGCACGCGGTGACCGGCAAGCTGATCGTCGCGACGGACCGCGCCGAGCTCCCCCGGCTGCACACCTTGGTCCAGCGCGGCCGCGAGCACGGGCTGCCGGTGCGCGAGCTGGGGCCCGCGCAGATCGCCGAGTACGAGCCGAGGGTGCGGGGCCTCGCCGCGATCCGGGTGGGCACGACGGGCGTGTGCGACTTCCGGGCGGTCGCCGGGCGGCTCGCCGACGAGGTGCGCGGCGCGGGCGGCCTGATCCGGTTCGGCGCCGAGGTCACCGCGATAGACCGGCGCCCCTGGGGCGTGGCCGTGCGCACCGCCGACGGCCTGGTGGTGCGGGCCCGGGTGCTGGTCAACTGCGCGGGGCTGCACTGCGACCGCGTCGCGCGGCTGGCCGGTGACGACCCGGGAATGCGGATCGTGCCGTTCCGGGGCGAGTACTACGAGCTGGCCCGACCCGAGCTGGTGCGCGGCCTGGTCTATCCGGTGCCCGACCCGGCGTTCCCGTTCCTCGGCGTGCACCTGACCCGCGGCCACGACGGCTCCGTCCACGTCGGGCCCAACGCGGTCCCGGCGGCGGCCCGCGAGGGCTACGGCTGGCCTGTCGTCCGCCCCCGCGAGCTGCTGTCCACGCTGGCCTGGCCGGGCTCCTGGCGGATCGCCCGAAGACACTGGCGGTACGGGGCGGGCGAGGTGCACCGCTCACTGTCGAAGCACGCCTTCACCCAGGCCGTGCGCCGGCTCCTGCCCGACGTCACCGAGGACGACCTGCGCCCCTCGCCGGCCGGCGTCCGCGCCCAGGCCGTGCTGCGGGACGGCACCCTGGTGGACGACTTCCTGATCCGCGAGGCCCCGCACACCGTGCACGTGCTGAACGCCCCGTCGCCCGCCGCCACCGCCTCCCTGCCCATCGGCCGGGAAGTGGCCCGCCGGGCGCTGCTCCGGGCCCGGTCGGCCGGATGGAAGCCGCCCACCCTGGAGGCCGCCGGGTGACCCGCGCCGGAGCCCGCCGGGTGACCCCTGCACGCGCCCGCCGGGTGACCCCTGCCCGTGGTCGCCGAGTGACCCGTGCGCGGGCGGCCCCGTAGAATCAGGCCATTGTGTCTGAGTCCTTGAACCCCTCCCACCCGACGCCCGGCGACGCCGCCGCGCCGGACGGCACCGCGTCCACCACCGCCGGAATCCCGGACGATCTGCGGGCCGCGTCCCTGGAGCGCGCGCGTCGGCTGCGCCAGGAGCCCCGTTTCCCCGGCGGCCCCGCCGCCGACCCGGCCGGCTCGCACCACGAGCGCCGCATCCGCAGCTTCCAGCCGCGCCGCAGCCGGGTCACGCCCGGCCAGCAGGACGCCCTGGAGCGGCTGTGGCCGAAGTGGGGCCTGGACATCGACGGGCTGCGCGTCCTCGACCTGCCCGCGATGTTCGACGGGCTCCCGGTGGTGCTGGAGATCGGCTTCGGCATGGGTGAGGCCACCGCGCAGATGGCGGCCGACGACCCGGGCACCGGCATCCTCGCCGTAGACGTGCACACGCCCGGCCAGGGCAACCTGCTCGGTCTCGCCGACCGGAACGGGTCGACCAACGTCCGGGTCGCCAACGGGGACGCGATCATCCTGCTGCGCGAGATGCTGGAGCCGGACTCGCTGGACGGGCTGCGGGTGTACTTCCCCGACCCGTGGCCCAAGACCCGCCACCACAAGCGCCGGCTGATCCAGCCGGAGTTCCTCGACCTGGTGGCGGGGCGGCTGAGGCCCGGGGCGATCGTGCACTGCGCGACCGACTGGGAGCCGTACGCCGAGCAGATGCTGGAGGTGCTGACCGCGCACCCCCGTTTCGAGAACACCGCGGCCGACGGCGGTTACGCCCCGCGGCCCGCGTTCCGGCCGCGGACCCGGTTCGAGGGGCAGGGCCTGGACAAGGGCCACGTGGTGCACGACCTGCTCTTCGCCCGCCGCTGATCCGGGCACCTCGCACGCCCCGGGCCGCACCCCGCGCCATGGCCGTTGTCAGTCCCGCTCGTTAGGGTCGTGGGGTGTCCGACGGGTCTGTTCAGCGACAACGGCAGGATCAGCCGGCCGTCCCGGTGCTCGAGGAGCAGCGGGTCGGCGAGATCCTGGCCGCCGTACCGGAGCGGGGCCAGTGGCGTTACCGGCCCCGCCGCGTCGGCGTGCTGTGGCGGAATCGGACGTTCCGCGTGTTCGCCGTCTTCGCGCTGCTGGCGCTCTGCGGCGTGGTGATCCTGGCCCTGGTGCGGGACGAGACCGGGACCGAGGGGTTCCTCGTCGGTCTGGGGCTGGCCGTGCTGCCGGTCCCGGTGCTGATGACGGCCTTCCGCTGGCTGGACCGGGTCGACCCCGCGCCCTGGCGCAACCTGCTGTTCGCCTTCGCGTGGGGCGCGTGCGCGGCGGCGCTGGTCGCGATCCTCGCCAACTCCTTCGCGACCCGGTGGATCGCCACCGCCGACCCGGGCAACGCGGACACCCTGGGCGCCACGGTCATAGCCCCCGTGGTCGAGGAGAGCGCCAAGGCGGCGGCCGTCCTGCTGCTCCTGCTGTTCCGCAGACGGCAGTTCACCGGCATCGTCAGCGGCATGGTCGCCGCCGGCTTCGCCGCGACCGGTTTCGCCTTCACCGAGAACATCCTCTATCTGGGCAACGCCTTCGGCGAGGACCAGCAGATGGGCTCCGCCTTCGCCTCGGTGACCGTGATGACGTTCCTCGTGCGGGCGGTGATGACGCCGTTCGCGCACCCCCTGTTCACCGTCCTGACCGGCATCGGCCTCGGGATGGCCGCGAGCAGCGCACCGCGCCAACGGGTCAGGCGCATCGCGGCGCCGCTGCTCGGCCTGCTCCTCGCGATGGGCATGCACGCCCTGTGGAACGGCTCGGCGACCTTCGGCCGGTACGGCTTCTACGTCGTGTACGGGGCCTTCATGGTCCCGGTCTTCGGCCTGGTGACCTGGCTGGCCGTCTGGTCGCGCCGCAACGAGCTGCGCACCCTCGCCGTCGAGCTCCCGGTGTACGCGGAGGCCGGCTGGCTGGCCTCCGCCGAACCGCTCACCCTCTCCTCGATGCGGGCCCGCTCCCTGGCCAGGCACGCCGCGCGGCGGCGGTATCCGGTGGCGGAACACGGAAGGGCGGCGGCACGAACGGTCGCCGAGTACGAGGCGTTCGCGACGTCCCTGGCCTTCCTGCGCCGGCAGGTCCGCCGGGGCACGGCCGACCCGGACTTCGCCGCCCGCGAGCTGGAGCTGCTGCACCACCTGTGGCAGCGCCGGGACATCGCGGGCCCCGCCCTGGCCTACGCGGCCCGGATCACGCACCGCGCCCGCACCCACCGCCTCGCGCCGCCGGGCCCGTACCCGTATCCGTGGTACGGGACGCGCGGCCCCTCGGGCCCGTACGGCCCCTCGCCGTACGCGCATCCCGCGCAGCCGTACGGCCCCCGGCCCTACGGACAACAGCCGTCCTCCGCCCCGCCGCCGTACGGCCAACAGCCCTCCGCGTACCAGCCGTACCAGCCCGACCAGGTCGGCCGGCCGTACGCGCAGCCGCCGTACACCGCCCCGCAGCAGACCGGCAGCCCTGACGTCGGGGGGTGAGCGTCAGGACTGCCGGGGTTCGATGGGCGCGCGGCGGCCGTGCCGGGCGCGCGCCGACGCGAAGGGGCGCGCGCCGGAGTGCGTAAGGGGTCAGACGGTCAGGCCGCGGGCGCGCAGCCAGGCCATCGGGTCGATGCCGGTGCCGTCCGGGGTGTGGACCTCCAGGTGGAGGTGCGGGCCGGTGACGTTGCCGGTGGCGCCGACGCGTCCGATGGTGTCGCCGGTGGTGACCTTCTGGCCGACGGTGACGCCGATCGAGGACTGGTGGCAGAACCACAGCTCCGTACCGTCCTCGAGCTCCAGCACCGTGCGGTAGCCGTAGGCGCCGGACCAGCCGGCCGACTTGATGGTGCCGGAGTGGATGGCCTTGATCGGGGTGCCGGTGGGGGCCGCGAAGTCGAGGCCCGTGTGGTAGCCGGAGGACCACATCGAACCGGCCTCGCCGAACGTCGAGGTGATCGTGTACGAGGAGGTCGGGATGGCGTAACTGGCGGCGAGCTTGGCGAGGCGCAGGGCCTCGGCCTTCTTCTTCGCCTCCTCCTCCGCCTTCTTCTTCTCGGCGGCGGCCTTGGCCTCGGCCTCGTCCTGCTGCTTCTTCGCCTCGGCGGCGGCCTTCTCGGCAGCGGCCTTCTCCTCGGCCGCCTTGGCCTCGGCGTCGGCGGCGCCCTGCTGCTGCTCGGCCTGCTGGAGGATGCGGGCGCGCAGCGCCTCACCGGCGTCGGTGGTGCCCTGCTCGGCCTCGGCCGTGGTGATGCCGGCGGTCGTCAGCGGGGCGGCGGCTGCCGCGGTGGCCGGGGTATCGGCCTCGGCCTCGGCCTCGGCCTCACCGGTGAACAACGCACCCACGCCGGGAAGGGACTTGGCGTCGGGGAGATTGTCCGCGATGGAATCGGGAAGGGAGATGGAGACCGGCGGTTTGCTCTGCGCGGTGGCCATGCCTCCCGCACCGACGGCCGCGATGACACCGACGCCGAGGACGGTGGAGCTACGGGCCAGACCATTGCGCTGCTTGGCGACACGATGCTTGCCGCGGACGGGGCGGACGGACTCCTCGGTGGGGTTCCATTCCTCGAAGGCCCGGTCGGAGTCGGCCTCGTCGGCGCGGAAACCGGCACCGAAACCTGAGCCGGTGCCGTGGGCGAAGCCGTTGCCCCGATCGGTCGTGTAGTCCGCGTAGTCGCTTCCCTGCTCGGGGACGTAAGCGGCGGCGGGGCCCGACGCGAAGTCGGGGCCGTACTCGGGCACGAACCGGGAAGGCGATTCGGGGGCAGGCTTGTTGGACGCCACGCGGGCGCACTCCTTTCCTTCCTTCTCGCCTACCGGGTTAGCTGACGGGTTCGGAGCAGGAAGGTCTCCTACGGGTGCCTCCGCCTCTTGTGAAGACAGAGATGCCCGATTCACCCCATGTAGGTGGTTCCCCGGTTCCCTTGCGGAATTCGGCGCTCGCGCACGGTGCCGCCACTGACGGCGGCTGGGACAACCGCGCTGCGTTATCGAACGTTAATAGACAGACGGCTCCGATTCCAAGCCGTTCCCACTGATCGTTCACGTCCTTGGCCTGGACTTTACGGGACACAACCGGGTGCAATCGGGCGAGTTGATCGCCCCTCGGCCATTACCCGGTTCCTGACATTGCGTCAAACGTTATGCGGAGCGACGCCCTTCAGTCACGCAGGGTGGCGTCCCTCTTGATGATCTTGACCGTCCTGCGTCGGCCGGGCTGCCCCTTCGCCGGCCGCTGGACCGCGAGCAGCGCCATGTCGTCGGTCGCCCTGCCCCCCGTATGCAGCCGTACGTCGTCGCTGAGCGCGGACAGCAGCTCCTCGGGCTCCGGGAAGAGCCGGCCGCGCAGCCGCTCCACCGGGTCGTAGAAGACGCCTTCGGCGTTACGGGCCTCGGACAGGCCGTCCGTGTAGAACAGGAGCGTCCCCCCGTCCGGCAGCCCCCACTCGTCCGCCCGGTCCGGCCGCACGTCCAGGCCCATGCCCAGCGGCAGCGCGGGCTCCGAGGGCGCCAGGACCTCCACCGCCCCGTCCTGGCGCAGCAGCAGCGGGTCGGGGTGGCCCCGGTTCACGATCCGCACCAGGTGCGCACCCGGCGGGATTTCCGCGAGCACGGCGGTGACGAACTCCTCGAACGCGTCGAAGCCGCCGCCCCGGGTCGACTCGCGCGCCAGCGCGCGTTCCAGCCGCTGCGCCACCCCCTCCAGCGACTTCTCCTGCTCGGCCGCCTCCCGGAACGCGCCGATGACCACCGCCACCGCCGCCACCGCGTCCAGCCCCTTCCCGCGCACGTCACCGAGCACCAGGCGTACGCCGTACGGGGTGTCGGTCGCCGAGAACAGGTCACCCCCGACGAACTCGTCCGCCTGCGCCGCCTCGTAGCGCGCGGCCACGTGCAGCCCGCCGATCCGGTCGGCCGGCGTCGGCAGCACGGCCCGCATGGCGGTCTCCGCGATCACCCGGGCGGAGGCCAGCTGCTCGTCACCGCGCCGGACGACCCGGTTGATCACACCGGCCTCGACGGAGACCGCGAAGACGGTGAGCAGTTCGATGAAAGGGACCACTCCCGGCAGGTCCCCGGTGTACAGCCGCATCCCGGCGATGGCGAGCATCCCGGCGATCCCGATCCGGAGGGTCGCGCCCAGGCTGAAGAAGGGGGCGGCGAGCACCGGGGCGGCCGCGAACATCGGGACGGCCGTGAAGGCGGGCGGGGTGAAGAAGTCGAACACCACCCCCACCACGATCATCGCGGCGGGCAGCAACCGGACGAACCCGCGGCTCCGCACACCGCGCACCGGCCACCGTCGCTTCCACTTCCCCACCTGCGGTCTCCTGCCCGGCGCCACCACGGCCGCGGACGGTACCGCGCACCACTCCCAGACTCGCCGCTGCCGGGCGCCGGGGCGACTTCTGGTCGGCCGATGGAGCGAAGCACCCGGGAAACACATCGGGCCCGGCACGCTGCTCGCGTGCCGGGCCCGATGTTTCAGTAGCGGGGACAGGATTTGAACCTGCGACCTCTGGGTTATGAGCCCAGCGAGCTACCGAGCTGCTCCACCCCGCGTCGATGAACACAACTCTACGGCATGTTCGGAGCTCTCATGACCACCCGCCCCGCACGCCCCCCTGCGCACCGGCTCCCGGACCGCGGCCGGCCCTCGCCGGAACGTCAAAGTGTCGAAAACGAGAAGGTGTTGCGAGGAACACGTGTTCTGCCGCAAGGTAACTGCTGCGCCCCCGGCCCGGTGGGCTGCCCGTACGAGCAGGCCCCCGACCGCGCATGCCGGCGCACCCGGGAGCCGCTCCCGGTCTCTCATCGCAGCCTGTCTGGAGGGCTCTCGACGATGACCGCACCGCTCACCTCCGATCACACCCCCGCCTCCTCGGCCACCCCGCCGTCGCCCGTACGCGCCGCCGCCACGAGCGGTCTCATCGGCGGCGTGATGGGCGCGGTGATGAGCGCGGCGGTGAACTACCTGGCGATCGGCCTCCCGGCCAGTGAGTCGGCCAACGCGGCCAACCATGCGATATCTGGCCTGATCAGCGGATTCATCGCCGGTTTCATCGGCATCATGGTCCACAGCAGGAAGACGGCCGCGGCGGCGGTCGCGACGACCACCACCGTCACCGCCGACACGGACACCGCCCCGGACGCGGACGCGGAAACGGGCACGAAGACGGCCCCCGAGGCGGACGCCGGCAAGACTCCGGCCACCGCCTCCGTACCGGAGAAGTAGCCGCCGCACTCCACGCCGCGCCGCGCCGCGCTCCGTCCGGACCGCTCCCTCCCCTCCTGGCGGAAGCCGGGCCACACCAACGGACGAGCGCGCGCATACGGCGATATGACGTGATCGCGCGCGGCACACCCATGGGCGAGCGCGACGTCCAGGAGGCGAAGGAACGCGAGGCGGCCTTCGAGGCGTACGTCAGAGAGGCGGTCGCACCCCGCGCACGGCCGACTCCCACTCCGCCCGCCCCGGGCCGTCGAACCCCGGCGCGAAGTCCGGGTGTTCCGCCGGCCAGACCGCCGGCCGGCCCGCACCTCCTCGGTGCCGTAGGCCAGGTCGGCGGGCTGGACGAGATGGCGGACCCGGGCGCGGGCCCGCATGACGACCGGGTCGTCCCAGGAACACGCGGACAGGGCGGCCTTCTCACGGGCGCTCTCACGGGCCCCGTCCTGAGTCCCCGTCCCGGCGGGCGGCGGCCGGTCCGGCTCCCGGCCGAGGTTCCTCAGCCGGGCCTCGTCGGCCCGCTCCATCGCGGCCTGGACGTCGAACCACGGGCGCAGCCGCCGCCCGGCCCAGCGGTGGTAGGCGTCCGCGAACGCCGCCGGACCGCCCGCAGCGTCCTCGGCGTGGCGGACCACCCACTGGGCCGCCCACAGGGCCGGGGACACCCCCTGGCCCATCGTCGGGTTGGTGTGCGTGGCCGCGTCCCCGACGCCGACCTGGCCGGTGACGACCGGCCCGCCCGCGTCGGCCGGCGCGGTCCAGCGGTTGTCGAGGCCGCCCATCGCGAGGATGGGTACATCCCACCAGCTTGGCAGGTCGGTCTCGCCCGGAAGACCGGGATGCGCAACTCACCGGCACCGGCCCACGGATCCTCCCCACCCGCCGAACAGCAGGACGCCCCGACCGGCCGAAACCGATCGGGGCGCTCCACCGCAGGTCAGAAGGTTTCCCCTCCCCCGCTGTCGGTAGGCCGTGTGGGACTCGAACCCACAACCAACGGATTAAAAGTCCTGGTCAGGGCCGGGTGGGCGATGCCGACCGATGTTGCTCCGTCCGGAACGGCCTAGTCGGACGGGCTGTCCGGTACCACGCGGTCCGGACGAAACCGGGCTGTGCCGGAGCGTCCGCTCACGCATCGCTCACGCACGGACGGCGCTGCGACCCACCGTCGACGTCGATCCTGTGAGTAACCCAATCGGATGAATCCGACATGTGGAGTCCGTTTATTACACCGGCCACGCTGGTACCGCCAGCTGCAACCGGTCCGCAGAGGCCCGGAGGACATAGCGGGTCACCCAGGTTTCCTGGCTCGTCCAGAGTGCGGCGTGCCCACTCAGCGACCCTAGTGTGCCTCCCGATGCGCGAACACGGATGCGACTCCCGGCTGGCCTGGCAGCGACGGCAAACTTTGGGCAGTGGGTTTGTGCACGGGTATGAGCCTGAAGGTTTCGTGGGCCGGACCGGGACGAAGTCCGACCCTCTCAACCGTTAGAGAGTCGAGTCGGCCAGCCGTCGGGCCTTCCGCGGGACGTCGTGCCTGCCCGCCGTTCGGCTGTCGCGCATCAGAGTGTGCTGGGTGTCGACCAGCCGGGGCGTCAGCCTCAGGGGGACCTCCTGCACCGGGTGGAGGAGACCGTCGTCACCGAGTTCCGCCCGCCAGACCCGGTAGTCCAGCTCGGAATAGGCGGGATTGACGCCGATCTCCCCCTTGGGCATGGTCCCGTTGAAGGGCAGCGCGATGTCCATGTGGTTCCAGTAGTTCCATGCCTGGACGGCCTTGTACGCGTCGAAGAAGTGGTAGAAGTCCGGGTACCGGTGGAAGCGGCGCAGCTCGCGGTGGATGAGGTGACCCAGGAGCGGACCGAAGACCTCCGCGACGTGGTCGAAGTCCCAGCGGATGCGATGCCACGGCTCAGCGCTCCGCTCCGGCCCAAGGAAACGCGCGGTGGCCAGGTGGCTGATGCGCGCCGTGAGGTGGGCTCGGGCATGGGCCGCCTCGATGCTCGGGTCCACCTGGTCCAGGATCTGCTCCAGGAGGGCAAAGCCGGGACGGAACCGTGCCAGGTCGAAATGGCCCGCCGTGCCGGGGAATCCCTCGAACAGCACTTTCTTGTAGAGCCAGTTGTTGAACTCTCCCTGCTCCGCCAACCGCTGGGTGTGAGGCGAGCGGGAGTACAGCATGAGGTACTCCGACAGGGCCTCGAAGTAGACGTAGCCCAGGACAGGAAGTCGAGGGATGGTCTCGGAGAGGAGGCGGGGGAACGCCTCGTGCTCCGCGGGTTCCGGCCGGTGGGCGATGGTGGCCGCCAGGCCGAGGAAGTCCGCCGAGTTCTTCACCCGGCTCACCACCGCTTCGCGCAGCTCGCACCGTTCCGTGGGTCCCAGGAGGTTCTCCAACTCGCGGTAGTTGCGCAGGTGGATCGAGCCCAGCCGGAGGTAGTCGATGCCCGCCAAGCCGCGGTAGCCGTGGCGCGGCGTGGTGATCTCCAGGACCAGCGGGGTCGTGATCCGGCCGGAGAACGGGGAGCGGGCCAGGGAGGCGGGCGCCTCCCTGGTGAGGACGTACTCAGCGAGGTTGTGCATGCGCAGCCCTCCGGACGTGGGCGCGAGCGGCGCGCAATAGAGGCTTCCCACCAGGCAGCCGCCCGACGGACGGAGCGTGCCGTCTCGCACGATGCGGTCGAAGGAGTGGGTGACGTGGAGCAGGTGCTGGGTGTTCCCACCGCGCAGCGACGCGAACATGGCGTTGTCGGTCAGCAGGGCCCCCTGAGGTGCCGTTTCGGCCAGCCGGGCGTTCCACGCCGCCGCCTGTTCGGCGAGAGGGCCGGAGCGGTGGGCGGCGCCCGGCCCGGCGGGCGCGGAGTAGGAGACGTGGGCGTCGGCCCACATGCCGTGGAGATCGAGGTTGCTCATGGGGCGATCACTCCTAGGTCGAAGCAAAGCTGAACGGCTCCGTCGTCTTCTTCGGGCTCCGTCGGTTGATCCCGAGTGGTGGGCAGGACGTACTCGGTGGCCTTGCGGGCCAGGTGGAGTGGAAGCGGTAGGGCGAGCAGGGGGGCCCGTCCGGGCGACTGCCGCAGCCGGTGGGCGAGGGTCGCCCACAGCTCGGGGTCGTCGTCGGGCAGACATCCCGCGACGACGATCTCCAGCAGCCCGGGATTCCACGCCGGCCGGTCGGTATCAATCGTGGAACCCGTCTTTCCCTCCCTGGTGTAGGAGCGGAAGGCCCAGCGAGACGCCATGACGGATACGTTCGTGCCCGGCCCCGCCTTTTCGCCGGTGCTGCCGAACACCCGGTTCCGCGGGTCATGGCCGGCCGGTCTCCACAGCCCGGTGGCGATGCCGAGCCTCTCCTCCTCACCGTCGTCCGAGGTCTGCGATCCGCGCCCCCACCACTGGGGGGTTTCGGTGTCGGTGCTGTCCCGGACCCGGATCAGGCGGAGCCCGTGGCCTTGGACGGCGAGCCTTTGAGCCGGCCGGCCGTGGAGCCGGACTCTATCCGGCTCGATGTGGCCGTCCTGGAGCCACGGCCACAGCCGGCGGGCATTCTGGGCGTGGACCAGCAGCAGGGTCGGGCGGTCGCGCAGGCCGAACAGGACCTCCTGCACGGCGTCCGCCACGATCCTCCGATGCCGTTCGGTGGGGCCGTTCCGGTCCTCGTCCTGATCGGAGGCTTCACCGTCCTCCGCCCCGGAGGGGCCTCCCGCATCGTGGGAGGGCGGCTCCTCGTCGGGATCATCGGCGGTCGGCAGTTCGGCCGATTCGGCCAGGCGCACCAGGAGCGTCGGGTACGGGACCCACTCGCCGGTCCTGACGTCCCAGCCGGTGATGCGCTCCGGGACGGGATCGCCGGGGCGCACACGGACGGCGATCGGCACGAGGTCCGCCCGGCGGGTCGGCCCGTCCCGGCGCCGCTTGACCAGCCACAGGGCGGCGTACTGCGTGTCGGCGGGGATCGCCGGTCCGAGGCCGTGGGCGGGTACGGCGCGGTGGCCGAGCTGACGGAAACCGTCCGTCCAGCATGCCTCGAGCTTTCTGGCCCTGGCCGTGTCGGCGTCCGCGGGCTTGCCCGGCACCCGACGCGGGTTCACCACGAACTGGGTCACCTGTCCCGCGTCCCGGAATCCCAGTCGCAGAGCGAACTTGGGGTCGGCGGGGCGCGGAGCGTAGGCGTCCTTGGGATGGATCTCCAGCAGGGCGAGCGAGGCACGGTCGTCCGCCGACGCGGCGGGCAGGCGCCGTACGACCTGGGCACGGCGGTCCGCGATGGCCGCGTGCAGGGCGCTGGTACTCCTTTGGTCGGCGGGGGAGAGGACGAGGCTGTCGGCGAGCCCGCCGATCCGTGCCAGGTGCAGTTCCACTGTGAGCTCGGGCGTCTGCCACGAGAGGGTCTCTCCGTCCGGGGAGGGTGCTTCCCCGGACGGTTTCCGCACGGGTTCCTCGTCGAGGCCGAGCAGGGTGGCGAGTGCCTGTACGCCCGCGTCCCTGATGGGCTCGGTGAGCCAAAGAAACTCCGCCCGGAAGGGTTCTCCCGCCAGGAGCTCGGCCAGCTCCTGACGACGTTCCGTGGTTTCCCACGTGTCCGGGTCAAGGACTTCCCCGCTACGCTGCCCGGCCGGTCTCCGCACCGTGGACCAGCGGTTCGCCCGCACCGGGTCCGGTGCCCGGCGCAGACCTTCAGGCAGGGCCTGCTCGAACCATTCCGTGAGCGGGACGCGATCACCGGGCATCAAACCGGCCTTCACCCCGTGCGAGCCCATCGGCGCGCTGTGCACCACGGCGGCGGTGACTCCCCTCGTACCGGCGAGCCAGCGGGTCGGGTCGCCGGTGAGGCTGTCGGGCTGGGGGAACGGTTGCCGGAGCCGCAACCGGGAGAGCATTCCGTCGGGCCCGCCCGCCTCCCATCGGCGGGCGCGAAGCTCGCGGTCGTACCGGAGGCGTCCCACGGAGAAGCGGGCGGAAGCCCGGCTCTCCGGGCCGTCTTCAATCCACGGCGCGTTCGCCAGCAGGTAGACGGAGGCGGCACGACGGGGCGGGAGGTACAGGCCGTTCGGTCCGGTCCGCGTTGCCCACCGCCGGACACCGGACCGCAGGTGGACCCGGAACTCCGGGGAGAACGGGACGGTCTGGAGGGTCAGCGTGAGGAGGGCCGAGAACCACCACGTCCGCCCGTCGCGGTCCACGTACCGGTCGGGCGGCCAGGAGAGCAGCTCGGCACCCCGGTCGGAGGGCCGCCGGGCGACACCGCGGAATCCCAGGGACCCGCCGGGGTAGGAGAACGGATCCAGTCCCAGGGCCAGATCGGCGAGGGCATCGGGGAGCAGCTGGTAGAGCCGCCCGTCCGGCTGCGCCGTACCGGCGGCCGTCGGCGTCCGGGCCAACATCGGGACCTCGCACCGCTCCCAGCGGAGTTCACCGGGGCGTAACGCGTCGAGCACCTCGCGGACCGCCTGCCGGTGCTCGGGCTCGGGGCGCAGGTCGTTCACCCAGGCGTGCACCAGTGTCGCGAAGACGTCCGCGGGTACGGGGCCCCGGGCGTACAGCCATGGCTCGTCGTGGGAGACGTCGAGCCATTTCGCCACCGAGACCACTTCGGGGGCCAGCGCTTGAAGGAGCGAGTTGAGACGGCCGACCGGGACGGCGAGGCAGTCGTCCGGCCGCTTGAGTCCCAGGCGGTAAAGGTCGAGGAGCAGCCTCCGCTGGGGCCGAGGGAGGGCCAGCGTGTAGTAGGGGACGGTCCACTCGGCGTCCGAGTCGGGGACGTAGCCGGCGAGTCTGATGGTGTCGTAGCGGGTCACGGGGTTCCTCATGCCGTACGGCGCGGCGAGTCCGGCCGGTGGGTGGGGATGTTCTTGAGTGCCAGGTAGAGGGGCTCGTAAAGGGTCTGCACCAGCTGCCGCTGGTCAAGGGGGAGCGGTTCGTCGTCGTCGAAGTACGGGGCGAGAACGTGGACCATGCTGGCGAGGAGTCCGGTGCGGAAGGTGTCGGGCCCCAGGCCGGCAGCCTCGCGCTCAGCAAAGCGGGAGTCCACGAAGACGACCCTGGCCGGGACCCCACCTCGCACCAGCCGCCCGATCACCTGCCACATCACGACCAGCCGGTCCCAGGTGAAAGCCGCCTTGTCCTCGTCGTTCAGGTGCCGCCAGGCCATCTTCCGGGTGAGCAGGTAGCGCCACCGGATGCGCGCCTCCCGGCGGAAGGCGCGTCCGGCTCGGTCGAGGTCCGGGGCCGAGGAGACCAACTCGTCGAATCCGCCGTCGGCCACCAGGCGGGTCACCCAGCTGTTGATGCCCTGTACCGCCAGACCGATGTCGTGCGGGCGGGGATGGGGCCGGGCCAGGAAGAAGACCGAACCGATCGCCGCCTGTCCGGAGTCGTTCAGGATGTTGTGCCCGCGTTCCACGGACATGAGCGGTGCGATGAGGATCTCGGCGTCCATGGAGCCGAAGGAGGAGACGTCACCACGCCGCAGCGTCCCTGGCTCGGTGACTGTGGACGGGTCTCCCGGCGTGGCCCCGCCGAAGGAGGTCTCCAGCTCCGCGTCGTCCGCGATCAGCCGGCGCACCTTTCCCTTCCAGCGGGGGATGGTGTTGAGGAGCTGGAAGCCCCGGCGGGCCTCCTCATACGAACCGACGAGCACCAGCAGGCGCTTTCTCCTGGCGCTCCCGATGAGGTTCAGCTCCTGTTCGAAGTCGCTCTGGAGCTGGTCTCCCCGAGGTCGGGCGAGACCTTCGAGCATCAGCTCCAGGACCTTGGGCCGGCGGTCGGGCCGCATGCCGGACAGGTGGAGGGGTTTCCCGTCGGGCCCCGGGATGAAGATCTTCCGGAAGGAGGTGCGGCGCAGTGCGCCGCGTTCTTTGGGAGAGGACTTCAGGATGGCTTTGACCGGCGCCAGCACGTGGGCGCCCACCGCGGTGCCCGCCCAGCTGGTCCCCGACATCAAGAGGACGTTGGCCCGCGGGGCGCCGTCGAGCGAGGACACCTCGTGCAGTGAGGTCAACAGCGACCGTCCGACTCCGGCGCAGCGGAAGAAGCGGAGCACGGCGCTGCCGGAGCCCGGTACGGCGTCCGGCTCCTCGGTGAGGAACTGAAACCCGAGGATGTTGCCCATCGGCGACTCCGGGACGAGAGGGCCGTAGTCGAGCGGAGGCCGGCGGGACAGCTGGTTGTCCGTCGATTCCAGGTTGAGCGCGGCCTCCACCGTCGGCCACAGCTCGGTGAGGACATCGAGGCGCTGCTGGAGCACCCCGAGCAGCAGGGTGAACTCGAACCGCATGGTCTTGTCGAGGAGTTCGTCCGCGGAGGCGGGAACGATCCCAGACAGCCGCCGCAGTGCGGCTTTGGCCCTGGCCCGGGTGCGGTCCTCGTCCAGGGTGTGCAGCAGATCGTGGGCGAGGCCCACCAGCTCGGCTAGTTCGGAGGACTCGGGATGGACGCCCCCGAGGGGCTCGTCGCGGAAGGCGTCCAGCACCTCCATGACCGCGGCCCGGCGTGCGTCGTCCGGGTCCGCCGGCTCCTCGCCCTCTCCGGTGCCGTGGGCGTCGGGGTCGTCCGGGTCGTCCTCCTCGGAATGTTCTTCCTCGAATTCGTCGTCCGTCTCGTCGTCCGGCTCGTCCTGGGCGTTCTGGTCGCCGAGGGCGGAACGGCCCCGGAACCAGTCCTCGACCAGCTTCTGCTGGAGAGTCCAGGTACTGAAGTAGTCGGCCTGTACCCAAGCCCGGAGCTTGGGGTGGCGCATCAGCATCGAGTACAGCCGGTTGGTGGCGGCGATCGATGCGGTCAGGGCGGAGGACCAGCGATCCACGTCCGCGTCCGACAGTTGCAGGCGTCCGTTCCGGGCGAACTCGTCAGTCGTGTGGGCCTGCAGCTCGTCGAGCCAGGAGTCCGGGGATCGTCCGACGAGGGTGGCGGAGGGCACGAACATCGAGTCGAGCTGCATCTGTACGCGATCGGCCTCGTCCACGATGATCAGGTCGCTACGGACGCATGCGATCTCCAGGAACCGGGCCCGCTCCCGGTTCTGGTGCCGGGGGACCAGTCCATAGAGGAGGCTGGCGGGGTTGGCCACCCAGATGTCCGCGTCGACCAGGTCGTGGGCGCCGCGTTGCCGGGGGCACCCTGACCACAGGGGGCAGCCGTGCCCGGGGTCTGGCCGGTCGGTGCCCGTCTCGCCGGGCACGTCGGCGGTCGGTACGGCCGGTGCTCCCGGGGCCGACGCGTCCGTTCCGGCCGGCTCCTGAACGTCCGCTCGCGGGTCCGCCGGGTACAGGCGGGTGCAGGGCGATTCGAGGATGTCCAGGGGCTGGTGCGCCTCCGTACCACGCAGGGCGTCGAGCGGGCAGGCGGTGCTCAGATAGGTGAAGTGCCTGGCCTCGTGGCCGAGCAGGGACGTCACGCCGGCGCCCGCGAGCCTGCGGTGCATGCGCTGGGTGTTCCGGGCCCGGGTGGAGGACCCCAGCACGGGGGCGACCTTCAGTTCCAGCGCGCCGAAGAGGGCCACCAGCGTCAGCTGTTCGGCGACGTCCCCCACGACGATGGTCACCTTCCGTCCTTGCCGGACGGCCTGGACGGTGAGCACGTCCCGCAGCGTGCTCTTGCCGGCGCCGACCATGCCCACCAAGTGGAAGAGGCCGGCGACAGACAGTTTCCGGCTCGGCCGGTAGGCCGTTCCTTCGGAATCGAGCATGTCCAGTTCGACTCGCTGCACCCGGTTGTGCCAGGTCCTGCGTGGGTCGGTGATTCCCAGCCGCTCGTCCATCCACGCGGCGGTCGCCAGCAGCTCGTCCCAGGTCGTCTCGATCGGAAATCCCACGCCGGGAAGGCGCAGGAGGCCGTGCGGCCGGGCGACACCGACCGGGAGGTGTTCGGGCAGCCGGACGGAGGTATGGAGCTTGCCCTGCGTGAAACGGTAGGACCTTCCGAGCCCGGCGATCTTCAGCCGCTGCCTCAAATGGAAGGGGGGAGCGGTGGTGAGGGCTCGTTCGTACGTTCTCCAGCGATCGGAGGCGATGGCCGGTTCATGCCGTTGGGCAGGTGCGTCGTAGTCGGTGATCAGGTAGCCGCGCACCTCGGCAGGGAAGGACGCGTACTGCCGCAGCGCGCGTTCCCAGGTGCGGGGGCGCCGGAGCATCCACAGCAGGTGCCGTGCGACCCGGAGCATCCTCTCCCGCTCCGGTGTCCGGTCCCCGACCAGGGCGAAGGGGTAGCCTCCGAGGACCGTCCATGCGGCGCGGGCCGACTCGCCGGGGCAGAGGCGTTCCAGCAGGTACAGCCCCAGCTCCACACGGAAGAGGCGGGTCGCTCGGATCGGGCCGCGCTCTTTGGGCCAAGCGGCGCGAACGCGTGGGGAGAGCTCGGCGAACCAGAAGCTGCGGTCACGCATCAGAACAGTCCCTCCGGTGCTTCCCCGGGCGTGACCGGGTCGATGTCCTCGTACGGGCGACCGGCGGCGACGAGTCGCCGCGCGGTGCGGAGCAGTTCCCGGTCGGTCACGAGTTCCGGCGACGCGGACGGCCGGTAGCGCTCGAAGACCGCCTGGAAGCCGGGGTGATCGCGGAGCCTGCCGGCCGGTATCACCCACAGGCAGCGGTCGTACGGAGGGTCGGGCGGCGGCGGGGTGGCCCGGCGTCCCAGCAGTGCCGGGCTCGTCCAGTCCCTGCAGTCGACGGCCAGGGTCGGGCCGCTGGGAAACCGCACGCGCATGCCGTACGCACCGAAGCCGGGCCACAGTTCGACCTCCGCCCCGATGTCCGTCAGCTGGTCGGCCAGCCGCTTCTCCATGAGGCCGGGCGCCGACACCCACTGACGCAGCGGCCTGACCAGCAGCTGGACTCCGCCGCCTTCGTCGGCCCGGTACTCGCGCCCTCGTCGGACGGTGCCGGCCTCTTGGCACCGCCGCTGCTCGCACCACAATCCGCCCCCGGTCGTGGGGTGGAGCAGGCCGTGACAGCGCTTGCAGGAAACGTAACTGCGCCGTTCCCGGTCGAGATGGCTGGCCGGTGCAGGCTGGTAGACGTCGTACAGCAGGTCGCCGAGCGACCCCAGGTCGCTGCCCGCCGCGGCGGGAAGGGTGGCCAGTTCACGGTGGGTCAATACGGGACGCCGCACCAACAGGAGCCGAAAGGCCCGGTACGCCTCCGGATACTTCTCCTCGCGGCAACGCTGGGCCACGACGCTCATGTGGTGCTGCCCGGAGTACCGGGCTGCGGAGTCCACCTCGTCCACGGCCCATTCGTAGCAGAGCTGGGTCGGCTGGCGGGTGTCCTCGTCAAGGAGCCGGGCCTCCGGAGGAACCACGTCCGGCGGCAGCGTGACGGGCCAGCGGTCCAGCGACCGGCACGCCGCCCATTCGACGAGTTCGGGAAGGCTCTCCGGGGGGCGTGCCTTGAGCAGCAGACAGGTGAGGACCGTGGTGTTCAGGGCCCGCTGCGCCTCCTCGGGATACGGCACGGCGGACGCCGTCCCCGGGTCGCCAGCCTCGCTGAGGCGGACCATGGCGGTGGCGACGCTCCGCAGCAGGAGTACGCCGTCCGCCTCCGACCATCGGGCCGTGCGAACTGTCCGGTCGGGATTCATCTCAGCCTTTCGTCGGGTCGGGAAGGGCGGGGCGGCACCAGACGGACATCTCGCAGGTCCGGCAGTGGGGGCCCGGGCGAGCGACCGCGGTGGTGTCCGCGTGCCAGTCGGAGGCCAGGGACCGCACTACCTGGCGTGCCGAGGCGCGGATCTCGGTGTCGAAGGGGTCGATGACGGTGAGCCGGGCGCCACGCGGTCCGAGGACCTCCAGCTCCACCCGCGCGGCGGAGACGTCCTCGCCGACGACCGGACTGGTGCTGAGCAGGACGGCGAGCGCGAGTTGCGGCCGTTCGCGCAGGACGTCGGTCTCTGGGGGAGGGTCCCGCCGGGCGTCCGTCTTCGTCTCCCGGTAGACCCAGGAGGAGCCGTCGAGGTAGAGCGTGTCGGTTTTGGCGAGCACCACGACGTCGGCGTCGGCGTCGTGCGCCACGAGGGTGCGTTCGTGGACCAGTTCGCTGACGGTGGAGAGCCGATACGGGCAGTGGCGGGCGTGCGCGGCGACCATCCGCGCGCCGAGGTCCGCCTGGTCCGGCGGGACCGTCCAGCGTCCCGCCGACCAAGGGGCCCGGCCGTCGGGAGCGTCGTCGGGGCGGCAGGCGATTCCGGGGTGGGCCTCGTGGTGCTGCTGGATCCAGGTGTGCACGGCGTGGCCGCGGACGACGTGCGGGGTGAGGGCGCGGGCCTCGGGGTCCGGCAGCCGGAGCCGGCGCAGCCGCTCCCGGGCGGGGCAGCTCTCGTCGCGGTCCGGACGGCCGACGTACGACCGCCCGTTGGTGATCGACCACGTACGGCGCGGCCGGTTCAGCTCCTCGATGCCCAAGAGGCCGCCGAGGCGGGGTAGAGCGGGGCAACTGGGCGCGTATTTGCAATCCTCACAGTCGTGGCCGGGGAGGAAGGTGCCGGCGGAGACGGCGGCGGTCAGCCTCGGACGGCCGTGGACGGCGTAGCGCCGGGCCACGTCCTCGGGACCTTCGGAGAGCACCTCGCGCCGTTCCCCGTCGAGGCAGCTCACCTCGGTGATCCTCACTTCCTCGGGCTTTCGCAGGGCCGCTTCGCCGACGTCCCGCACAGGTCGAGCTGCGTGGCTCCAGTGGAAGCGATCCGGTAATCGGTGCGGCTCGCCGAAGGCCACGACCTGCGCGGCCGCCGCGAGGTCGGCCCGTTCGGCGTGTCCGACGCGCTCCGATGCTTCCTGGCCCGGCCCGCTCAGGCCCCTCGCAACCGGTACGCGCAGTTCGCGCAGCCGGCCGTCTGCCGAGGCGTACGGGCGCCCCCAGACGCACTGTTCGTAGCGCCGCGCACCGCGGCCATCGGGTTTCTCGAGCCGGGTGACGAGCACCCAGGAGTAGGGGACCGGCCGCAGGTCCGGAGTGCTGTTCTCCAGGTAACGGTCGAGGGCGGAGCGGGTCCAGGAAACAAGTCCCGGATCGGCCCGCGGGCGCTCTCGGGTGGCCGTCAGGGCCCTGCGGAGGGCTTCCTCGGCGTCGACGTCCTCGTACTCGATCAAGTCGAGCGCCTCCCCAAGGGGCCCGAGGTTGAAGCCCTCTCGAGCGTCGGCCTTGTACGCGGGAAGCGGGCCCGGAGCCAGCCTGATTCCGGCCCGGGCCTTCAGCGCCCCTTTGTAGGGGCAGCTGCCATGGGCGTTCGGGCGGAGGAACGATCCCGCGAACACGCGGATCAGTCCGCTGGTCCACGTGCTCTCACGGGGGGCCATCCATGCAGGCATGCGATCTCCAGGACATCGACCTTGATGGGTTCCCCATGGGAGCATTTTCCTGTGAAAGGAGTCAACACACTCTTTCGAGTGATACCAATCAACCTTCTCGCCCTCTATGATCCTCGGGATGCGGCCTGCGAGGAGGATCACCATGACGAACGGAGCCACGGTCACCGCGACCGAGATCGCCCGTATCGCCGGGGTCGGGCCGGCGGCGGTGAGCAACTGGCGCCGGAGGTACGCGGAGTTTCCCACTCCTGTGGGCGGTACGGCGGCGAGTCCGCAGTTCTCCCTGCCAGAAGTGATGGATTGGCTCGAAGCCCACGGCCGGCCGGTGCACCTCTCGCCGGTCGACGAGGTGTGGCGGGCCATGAACGCCTTGCGGGACCCGGGACGGCCTGGCGGAATACTTGCCGCGGTCGGGTTCCACCTGCTCGGCGAGGAGCCGCCCCGGCACTCCGGCCGGACGGAGGCGGACGCCGGCGGCCTGCCCATGGACCTGGGCCTCCATGTCGACGCGCTCGGAGACCGGCTCGGCGCGGCCGAGGCGTTCGAAGCGCTGCTCAGCCGCTGGACGGAGGCGCACGCCCGCCAGGTGGAGGTGACCCCCGCCCCGGTGGCGTCACTGATGTGCGCCCTGTCCGGCTCCGTGGACGGCACGGCTCCCGACTCCGTGCTGGACCCCGCGTGCGGGACAGGCGGACTCCTGCTCCAGGCAGCGGAGAACGGCGCCGTCTCCCTGCTCGGTCAGGAGGTCCAGCCCGATCTCGCCGAGATCGCGGATGTGCGACTGCGGCTCCACGGGCACCACGACGTGACCGTGGCCACGGGTGATTCCCTCCTGGAGAACGCCCACGACGCCGCACGGGTGCGGAGCGTCGTCTGCAACCTTCCTTTCGGTCAGCGGGATTGGGGCCGCTCGAAGCTGGGGTACGACACCCGGTGGACCTACGGTCTGCCCCCGAAGGGAGAGCCCGAACTCGCCTGGGTCCAGCACGCCCTGGCCCATCTGGACGACGGAGGCAGCGCAGTCTTCCTGATGCCCGCAGCGGCAGCGGCCAGGCCCTCGGGTCGCCGCATCCGGGCCGAGTTGGTGCGACGCGGGGCGCTGCGCGCGGTCGTGGCCCTGCCGTCCGGATCCGCCTCCACCCACTCCCTGGGAACCCATCTCTGGATCACCCAGCCGAGCAACGAGCCGTCCTCCCCCGACGTGCTCTTCATCGATGCCGAACCGCTGGTCGAAGCAGCTCCGGAGAACCGTGCCGCCGGCACGGACTGGAAGGCCGTGCACACCGCCGTGACCGAGGCGTGGCGGCGCTTCCGGACGGGAGCGGAGCTCGACCGGGCCGTCTCCAGCGCGGTCCCCGTCATTGCACTCCTTGACGAGGAAGTGGACATCACCCCCGCGCACCACGTCCGCTCGGAACCCGGTGAGACCTTCGACCTGGCACAGCTGGAGGAGGACCGGACCCGCTGGCACCGGACGCTGACCGGGTTGACGAACGTCCTCCCCACGGTGAGGGAGGTTCCGGCGGCCGACCCGCAGGTGCTCGTCTCTTTGGAGGACCTCATCCGTTCCGGTGCCCTGCGGATGTGGCGCGGCTCCTCCGCCAGAGAAGCGCCCGACGGGGTGGAAGCGCGGGTCCCGCTCCTCAGGCTGATCGACGGGCAGTCCCGCACGCCGCCGGGCCGCTGGGCATACGCCCCCGAGACCGAACGCATCCGCGAGGGGGACGTCCTGGTATTCGCCGGCTCACCGCAGGGCGCGCGTCCTGCGGATCCGCAGGAGTACGGTGCCGCGGCTGGCCAGAGCATCACCGTCCTGCGTCCCGAACGGGATTTGCTGGACTCCTGGTTCCTGGCCGGAGCGCTGACCGGGGGCCCCAGGGTCGGGCGCTCCGGAAGCTCGACGGGGCCCACCGGGCGGCCGAGCCGCCTTGATCCGGGGCGTGTCTTCCTGCCGGTCCGGGAACCGGCCGAGCAGCAACGGATCGGGCGGGCCTTCCGGGACATCGCACGGCTCGACGAACTTCTGGACGAGACAGCCGAGCACGGTCGCCGCGTCGCCCGCCGCCTGGCGGACGCGCTGGCCGCCGGGCTGGCAGACCTGATCGACGACGACAGGCGGGGCTGAGGCGCCGTGGGAAGAGGCCGATGGCATGTTTGAGATTCGGCAGGGTCACGTCCTGAACTCCCGCTACCGGCTCGACGGACCCCTGCGCGCCGGTGGCATGGGAATGGTCTGGCGGGCGTACGACGTGAGGCTCAGTCGCGTGGTCGCGGTGAAGTTCGCGAACCCCGCCGCAGCCCTGACCTTCCAGGACCGGGACGAGATGCTGAAGCGCTTCCAGCAGGAGGCCGGGGTAGCGGCACGATTCACGAACACCGGGGTGGCGTCGGTCTACGACGTCGGAGAGGATCGCCCATACTCCTACCTCGTCATGGAACTCGTCCAGGGCTCAACCCTGGACGAACTGATGGATGAGTGCGGGCCGCTCGAACTCTCCGTGGCCGCCAGCATCATCGTGCCCATCTGCGCCGTCCTCGCGGCGGCCCATCGCGCGGGCATCGTGCACCGCGACCTGAAGCCCTCCAACGTGATGGTCTCCGAACAGGGCCACACCAAGGTCCTGGACTTCGGCATCGCCCGGGTGGAGGGTGCCGCCGTCGACACCAGGCTCACCAGGACGGGAAGAAATCCGGGAAGCCCCGGCTACATGTCGCCCGAACAGTACGAGGGCAAACAGGTCACCGGAAGGTCCGACCTCTACGCCCTGGGTTGCCTGCTGTACGAGATGCTCGCGGGTCGCCCGGTCTTCCCCCAGGACGACGAGTTCGCGCTCCGCCACATGCACACCACCGTCACCCCCGACGCGCTGGGCGGGTTGCGCGAGGGGCTGCCAGAAGCGGTGCTGAACCTCGTCGACCGGCTGCTCGCCAAGGACCCGGCGGACCGCCCCGCCAGCGCGGACGAGGTCAACAGGATCCTCCGTGTCTACCTGCCCGCCAGCGGTGACGACCCGCCGGACGACTACGTCTTCCCGGACCCCACCCGTCCCTTCCGCCTGCCGTTCGCACCCGAGGACGTGCCGCTGACCGGCCCTCGGGTGGAGCTGCCAGGCACCGTTTCCCGCACGTACCGGGCGAGGGCCGACGCCAAGGACCTCCACCACGAGGTGCGACGCCTGCTCGGGACGGAGCCGGCGAAGGCGGTCGACCTGCTCAGGGAGCGCCTGCCGGACCTGGCGGAGCAATACGGCCTGCGCGCCCACGAAGTTCTGGACCTCCGCTTCGATCTGGCCGAGGCCGTGCTTGTCCAGGTCGACCGCGAGGAGGCCAGGGACCTCTATGCGGCGATCCGCCAGGACACCGCCGATGTGGACGGACTGGAGATGTACCGGACCCGGGCGGAGGAGGGCATCGCCCGCTGCGGCTGACGGGGCGGGCGGTCACGACTCCGCCGCCACGGCCTCGGCCCGTTCCTCGGCCCGGTCCGCCCATCCCGCGATCCTGCGGCTGACACGGTCGAGAGCGTCCCGTACCTCTTTCACCTGGGGGGGGTCCCAGCCCTCCTGGGCGACGAAGCTCGCCCCGCCCTCCTCCACGGGCACGCCCGCCATCCCGTCCACGTCCCTGCGCAGCCTGTCGACACTCTCACGCACGCACGCCCAACTCACGGAGGCGGCTTTGACACCCACCCGGGAGTCTTCGAGCGGCACCGGCCCGCCACTGTAGGCGTGGCGCACCAAGGCATCCGTGAGGATCCGTGGTCGACCCTCGGCCGTGGCCAGGGAGCCGCCGCTCTCGTCCACCTCGTAGAGGCGTTCGCCCGCCCGTCCCGCCCGGACGGCCTCGTACGCCTGGAGGATGCCGCGCCGCCGGGACAGCATGGCCCGCAGCACCGTCGCGGGCCCCCGATCGTCCTCCTCCTCCCCACCGCCGAAGACCTCACGCTGCAGGGCCATCGGCTCGGCCATCGCCATGTGGTAGGCCGCCTTCACCGCGAGTTCGGTCTGCGCGGGACCGAGCCTGCCGCTGTCGCCCAGTCCCCTGTCCGCTTCGGCCAGGGCCGCGTCGCGCAGCTTCTCCAAGGCGCGGTTGCCTGCTTTGGGCCCCTCCCACCGCATCTCGGCCCGTAGCTCCTCGATCTCCGGCAGCCGGTACGCGCGCTGGAGCACCGCGCGCCGCGGACGGACGAACTTGACGTCTTCACTCAGACCGGTGCGCACCGCTCGCAGGATCAGCTCTACCGCGACGTCGACGCGCTCCTCCCGCTTAGGCCGTTGCTTTGCCGTGAGGGACCGGATGCCCTCGTTGACCCGCCGTGCGGTCCTGATTCCGCCACCCAACAGTGAGCGGAGGATCTCTTCCGCCCGGATGTCCAGCTCATGGCTCAACCCGGCGGTCTTCAGCTCCTCCCGGGAGATGGTTCCAGCGAACCAGCGCTTCTCTGTCTCCGTGATGTGGGCTGTGATGGACCGGCCCATCTCGGCAAGGCTGTCGAGTACAGCATCCGCTTTCGCCTCGTTCTCCACAGCCGGCCCGTAGGGACGTGGCGGGCGAATGTGGGTGAGCCCGATGAAGTTGCGTACCGCCGTGTGGAACATCTGGCCCGTGCGGGTGTCGGGGCGGAACCCGACGACCACACGGGCGGGGACGCTGAGCGCGCGGATCTTGCGCCGCTCGTTCTCGGTCAGTTCCGGCCACCCCTGCTTCCGCACCAGCCGTCCCCAGCGGCTGATCTCACCCCGAAGCTTCCGGTTGTCGGCACCCCACTCGTACGCGATCTTCGACGGCTGGTAGTCGAGGAGTTCGTGCACCGCGCTGATTCGGCTTGACCCGTCGGCTGCGATGAGCAAAGCGCAATCGGGATGGCCGTTCTCGTGCACCACAGTCAGAGGAACCACAGTCAGCGGCTGGAGGACCCCCTCGACGGCGATGTCCTGGGCCAAGGGGTTGTCCCGGACCAGTCGGCCCTTCGCGTCCTCCAAGCGTTGAGCGAGCCTGGACGGCGTCTCGGCACGCATCTCCAACCCGGCCGCACCACCTGGGGCCGACCGTGGTTCCACCAGCGTGGGCCGTTGCATTCCCAAGCCCGACAGCGCGTACTGGCGGTGCCCGTACTCTCGGGGGTTTGCGGGATGCGGCAGCACGGTCGCCGACCATAGCCGCGTCTCTGCAATCAGCAAGGTCCCGCCCTGGACCCTCAGCTCGGCGGGGTCTGCGAGCCTCCGCCGCATGTCGTCCGGGCGCACGGCGGCCCGAGCCATCGCGCGCGCCCCACCCTCCGTTAGTCCATGCCCTCGCAGGGCGTTGGCGAGGTTATCGACCGCCGCAGTGCGGGGCAGCGCCCAGGGGGCGGGCTGCCATCCCGGGACTACTTCTTCCTCTACGACTCCGCCGGGGTCCGTAAGATCGTCAGCCACGGGCGACGACCTCCGTGATGCGATCCACGAGGAGCAACGCGCGTGTGGCCTGCCTGCGGTTCTCACGTGGGGACGGCGGGTTGCCTGCGGCCCGCGTCAGATGGGCAGCGTATTCGCTGAGTGCTGCCCGTGTCTGGTACCACCCCTCCAGGGTGAGCGGGACACTGTATAGCCGCTCACCGTGGACGTTGACGACCTCGCAATGCTCCTCGCGCTCAGAGATGGCGGCCCATCGCGCCGCCATACGACCGAGGGTGACCACCGAGCGGTCGTCCGTCGAGGTCCCGGGCACGTCCACGGCCCGGCAGTCCCGGGCCGCCCGGTGCAACACCGCTGTCACGAGGCTGACTTGTGCCTGGTCGAGGGGGATGAAGAAGGTGTTGGTCGTTTCCGTCATGGGACGCGCTCCGCTGGGTCGGCCGATGTCTCATCGGCGTTGGCACCTGGCTGCCCGGTTGCGCCGGACAGAGCGAGAGAGCGCGGGCGTACCCGACCGCCGACCTCCACCCGTGTCGGTCTGGGGCAAGAATGAAATCCACAGACCTCCGGTGCCGCGCGGACCGCACACCATCCGGCCCTGGAGAGGAGGCGGTAAACAGCCTCATTCCCGAGGAGCGTGGCGAGACGACACGACGGCTCGGAACCTGGGTACCGAGCGGGCCGCGCCGCCATGGTGTCGGACACCGAGCGGGTCGCTCGGGGCGGAATGTAACCACTCGAACACACACCGTGCAAGCCGACTTGCACCGCAGGGTGCCCTAGCGTTGCTCGCAGCCGAGCAGAAGCCGGGCCCACTCGGTACGGCGCCCATTCGATGGGCCATTATCAGTGACATCTTCGGACGTGATCGCAGTGGGTGGTGAGTGGGTTGATCCCTCTCGCTACGGGAGAACTCTGCGTCTGATTGCGCCATTGCCCGACGAAGTGAGGGCTGTCATCACTTTTCCGCACCCCGATCTGCCAGCGAGAACAGCTACGCAACCCGCCCTTGGCCTGGTAACAGAAGGTCGCAAAGCCGCGTCCGTCGCGCCTCATGCCAGGCCATCCGCTCACGCACGAGGCCGGAAACGATGAAGCGCCTCGACCGGCCGAAACCGATCGGGGCGCTCCACCGCAGGTCAGAAGGTTTCCCCTCCCCCGCTGTCGGTAGGCCGTGTGGGACTCGAACCCACAACCAACGGATTAAAAGTCCGCAGACCCCTCATAGGGTCTCGTTTGGTGTCGTTGTCTTCAGTCGGCGCCGTACGCTCCCCTGCTGGTCAGCGGGATGTCACTTCCATTCTCGGTGGCGCCTCACGCGCTCTCATGCGGTCTCGGGTGGTGCCGTTGGGTGGCGTTCGGGCCAGCACGGGGCCAGCAGAAAGGCCCCGCCACCTGCGGTGACGGAGCCTCGTTCGTTCCACAACCAGACTACTCCCCCGGCGCTTCCACCGGGGGCTGTTCGGCCGCCTTCCTGGCACGGGGCACCACGGCCGCCGCGCGCTCGGTCAGCTCGTCCTCGTACTCCTCGAACAGCTCCATGTACGTGTCCGAGGTCAAGACGATGGTGCTGTGGCGCAGCTTCACCTTGGCATCGTGGAGATCGCCGCCGCCGGCCTTCACCAAGGCCGCCGCGCCGTGCCGCAAGTCGCGCAGGTTGATGGGCGGAAGATCGGTCTGCGCGAGGATGTCGCGGAACGTCGCGGAGAAGGTTTCGGGGTGCACCCACGAACCGTCTTCCTGGGCGAAGACCTTGCCCGTCTCCACCCACGCCTTGTCCGCTTCGAGACGCGCGGCGCGCTCCTGCTCCTGGCGGGCCTTGTGAACGCGGAGAACGGCGACGGTCCCGGCATCGATCTTCACGGTGCCAGCAGACCCGGCCGTCTTGGGGTCCGTCTCGATCGCGGTCCAGCCGTCGACGACCAGCTCCTTGGCCACCGTCACGGTGCGGCGCCCGAAGCTGATGTTCTCCCAGTCCTGCCCGGCGGCCTCGCCCCGCCGGAACCCGTGGTACGCCACGAGGTGGAAGAAGGCGTAGAGGCGGTGTCCCTCCGCTGCGTCCAGGAACGCGCCGAGCTGCGCCGGGGTCCACACCATGACGGGGCTCGGCTTCACGCCGGTCTCGCGCCACCGGGCCACCCGCTCCTCTGTCCAGAGCAGGCCCTTGGGACGGGCGGCAGGCGCCAGCTCGACGTGCGCGGCGGCGTTGAAGGTGGTGACCTGCTTGGAGATGGCGTAGTTCAGCGCGGCGCGCAGCGTGCGCCGGATGCTCTGCACGGTGGCTGGCCCCGTGACCTTCCGGAAGGGCGGCATGGAGCCGAGCTTGGCGCGCTCCTCGGCCAGACGTGCGCGCTCAGCCGCTGGCGGCCTGCCCCCCTTGGTCCACTTCGCTCGCTCCACCTGCTCCCGGCGTGCGGCATTCTCGGCCCGGACGACGTCGGCCCGGTCGGCGATGTCGTCGAACAGATGCTGCGCCTGGCCGACGCCGAAACGGTCCACCCTGTGGTGGCCCACCCCTGGATCGAGGTGGACGCGGACGTGGGAGCGGTAGCCGTTGGTCGTCGTGGCGCGCGTCTTCTTCGAGCCGAGCCAGGATTCGAACAGCTGGGACATCGTCATCTTGCCTTCGAGGTCCACGCCGACGCCCAGGCGCCGCCTCACTTCGGCAGCGTCGGGGATGTCCCGGCGGTCGCGCATGACGCCTTGCAGGAGGTCGCCGACCCGCCGTGCGGCATCCTCGTCGTCATCGCTGATCAGGTCGAGGATGCTGCGCAGCTTGTCGAGGTCGTCCTGCGCCTCTGACACCTTGGCATACCCAGTGCGCCGGAACGGCCGGCGCTTGCCGTTCTCGTCGAGCGGGAGTTCCTGGCGGACGGCGTACGAACCGTGGTTCTTCTTCGTCAGCTTCGGGCATGCCGAACCGAGCAGCCGCGCGTCTGGCCCGCGGCATTCACACCGCTTGGTGATGCTCCCCGCTCTACGCGATGCGGGCACAGGTCACTCCTCCTGGCCGACCAGCCCGAGCGCGGTCAGCGCGTCGTGCCACTCGACGATCTCTCGCAGGATCTCAGGAGTAATTTTGCCCTCTCGTACAACCAATACGACCCCGGTGGGCGTCGTAATGGGCACTACGTTTCGTCGGCCCGTGGGGAGGTCGGCGCTCACGGCGAAGTCGTACCCGGCATCTGTCGCTTGCGTCGTCGATGTGGTGTCCACCGTCGCCCCCGTTCGCTCATACGTTCGATCCCTGGAGCGTACTACTCCGCTTCGTGTGCGCTCCGTCACATGCCGACATCATGTCACTACGAAACGTTGATGCCTACACCCTTTCGAGCGGTATTACGTTCCGTAATGCGGAGGTCCAGGCCGCAGATCAGCCCTCGTTCCGCCCCGGTGGCGCGAACGCATCGAGCAGCCGCAGGAGTTGCTCGCGCTGGTCGGCCGTCAGGTCGCCAGCTCGCCTCACCAACGCCGACGCTTCACCACTCTCCGCCCACACGCGTTCGATGCCAAGGAACTGCGCGGCGGCCGCATCCTGCAACTGTTCGAGCGGCAACTGGGCGGCCGCCGCCAGGGCCCGCAACTGGGGCAGTCGTGGGGGGATGACGGGCTCCCCCTTCTCCAGCCGGTGCACCCAGCCACTCTTGACCTGAACCCCCGTCCGAGGGTCCACGCTGCGGTCCTGGAACTTGTCCAGTGAAAGGCCGAGCACCGCGCGACGGTCGCGAATCAGGTCCGCGAACTCTGTCGTCTCGGTCTCGGGCTCGTGTTCGATCATGACGCTCATCCTGTCACTCCAAGTCGGGGCTGTTCAGGGCGATCACTCGCGTGCGGGCCTATCCCACCATGTCGCAGGTACGGGCTATCACGCGACCTGAACGAATTGTTCAGACGTTGACACGGATGCGCTAGGGGCGCATTCAGGTCACACAGGCGCGCGTTGCGCCCGATCTTCAACCATCTGGACAGTCCGTTCAGATCGTGCAATGCTCACGGTGTTCAGAAATTTGAACGGACCACTCAGCGAGGTGAACATGAGCGAGGCACCCATGTGCCGCGTCTACGACCGCGAACTCCTGGCACGCCTCATGAAGAGGACCGGGACCGGCGCGCGTCTCACGACTCGCGACCTGGCCAAGGTCGCCGGGCTCTCCCACGGAACGGTGGGCGCCCTGCTCTCGGGCGGGCAGCGCTTCATCTCCAGGGACAAGGCCGAACGCATCGTCGGCGCCCTCGGGGTCGACCTGATGGTGCTGTTCGTCCCCTGCGAGCGCGCCGGCCGCGTCTGGCTCGACGCCATCGCACCGAAGGCGGTGACGGCATGAACACGAAGACGACCGCCGCCCTGACAGAGGCCGAAGTGCTGGCGCTCCCCGCGATGACGACCGCCGAGCAGGCGTTCGCCGCGCTCGGGATCGGCCGCGACCTCGGCTACCGGCTCATCCGGGAGCGGCAGTTCCCGCTGCCCACCGTCGCGCTCGGCCGCATCATCCGCGTCCGCCGCACCGACCTCTTGGCCTTCCTGGGCCTGGAAAACACCGATGCCGCCAGGGGTGGAGCCCTGACGGCATCGAGCGAACGCACCACAGATACAGCCGCGAAGCAGATCGGAAGCGCTCGGTGACCACTGTACGAGAGACCACTGACACCCCGCAGTTCGTTGGGGGTGCGGCATGAGGTGCGACGAGCCGCTGGTCCGTCCCGGCGAGGACTACTCCTACCGCGACTGCCAGCTGGAGCTGGGTCACGCCGGTGCCCACGACTACCTCGGCGAGAAGTACCCCCGCCCGATGCCGTCCGGCGAATTGCACCCGGAGATTGCCGACCTGATCGAGTCGGCCGCCCGCAAGCGCGGCATCTGGGACCTGGACGAGCGGCAGTGGCCGATCGTCGTGGAGGTCACCTCCGTCTACGTCGTCCATGCCCCGGGCGAGACCGAGGACGAAGCTCTGAAGTACTGGGCCGACGGCGGGGACTACCCCGACCTCGACGTTGAGCAGGCGATCGACGGCGGGCTCGAGATCCGCCGCGCCGACCGCTACCAGCGCGACACCCTGACCGGCGCCCCGATCGGGCCGGTAATCGCGTGCCCCGACTGCGGCAGGACGGCTATGCGCCGCGAGTGGTTCCACGACCCCTTCCGGAAGTGTCACGGCGCGATCACGTGGCGCGAGAACACCCACGCCCGGACGCCACAGTGGCGCTACAGCCGCGAGCACAACGCCACCCCCGCACAGGTGGTGACTGGCTGATGACTCGCACCACGGCGGCCGGGGGCAGCTCCCCCGGCCGCCGGGCCCTGGCCCCCCGCCAGACGGTGGTCGGCGCCCTCTTCGTCGACTTCGGCAACGACCGGGGCCCCAAGGAGGAGCAGCGCCCGCCGCGCGCCCGCTACGAGTGCGTCCGCTGCAACTACCGCAGCGAGGTCGTCACCGGCCCGGCCGCCGTCGCCGCCTTCAACGCCACCGCCGCCGCTGCCCACCGCGTCGTCTGCCCTTCCCTCCAGGAGACCCACCAGTGATCGATGCGCAGACCCCCGACATGCGGGCCGCCGCCCGCGAGTACCACGACGCCGGGCTGTGCGTACTCCCCATCAAAGCCGACGGCACCAAGAAGCCCGCCGTGTCGTGGCTCGGATACAAGGTCGCCCGCTCCACCCCGGAGGAACACGACGGCTGGTTCTCCGGTGCGAAGCCGCGGGGCATCGCGGTCGTCTACGGCGCGGTGTCTGGCGGCGTCGAGTTGATCGAGTTCGAGGGCACCGCCATCGCGGAGGGACTTCTCGAAGACGTCACCGAGATCATGAACGCGTCCGGACTCGGCGAGGAGTGGCAGGCAATCCTCACCGGCTGGGCGAGCGAGTCCCCGTCCGGCGGCCGGCACTACCGCGTCCGTGTCGACGGTGGCACCATCCGAGGCAACACCAAGCTGGCGTCTCGCCTCGCTCGGCCGGAGGAGTACACCCCGGTCGACCAGCAGCGCCTGGCCGAGAAGCCGAACTCGCGCATCATCCGCGTGCAGATCGAGACGCGGGGCGAGGGCGGCTACGGGCTGGTCGAGCCCAGCGGCGGCACCGTGCACGCCACCGGCCGCCCGTACCTGCGTCTCGCTGGCGGCCCGGCCACCATCCCCACCGTGAGCGCGGACGTCCTGGACGCCATCCACGAGGTCTGCCGGATGGTCGACGCCCTGCCGGTCCCCGAAGCACCGAAGACCGCGCCGCGGACGCAACCTCTTCCCGACGGACGGCTGCGGCCCGGCGACGACTACGAGGCCCGCGCCGACTGGGCCGAGATCCTGCACGGCATCTTCCGCCCCGTCATCACCCGCGGCAACACCACCTACTGGGGGTGGGCCGACGGGCAGGGCGGCATCAAGGCCACCACCGGCCGAGGCGACGCCGACCGCCTGTACGTCTTCACCACCAGCTCGGAGTTCACCGCCGAGACGCCCTACAGCAAGTTCGGCGCCTACTCGTTGCTGGAGCACGGCGGCAACCACAAGGCCGCCGCCGCCGAACTCCGCCGCCGCGGCTTCGGCTCCGAACCCGCCCGGCGTCGGCTGGCTGCGGCCCCGGCGCCGGGTGGCCCATTCAGCGACGGGTCCACGGCGCTCGACCCCGACACCGCGGCCGAGCACGGGCACACACCGCCGGACCTCCAGGTCGTCCCGGCCGCACGGCCGGACCTCGACATCACGAACGAGGCGGACGCCATCGACGGCGTGCTCGAACTTATGCGCACCGGCCAGCTGCCCGACCTCTACAAGCGCAGCGGCGGGCCGTGCTGGGTCCACCACGACGACAACAACAACCCCGAGGTGAAGCAGCTCGGCACCGACAACCTGCGCGCCTACCTCGCCGACCACCTGACCAGCTACACCGTGCGCGTCGACCCCAAGACGGAACTGGAGAAGGAGGAGCGGGAGCTCCTCATGCCGAAGACGTGCGGGACGATCCTCGGCCGGAAGGACTGGCCGCTGCCGCCTCTGCGGGGCATCGTCACCTCCCCCGTCGTCCGCTCCGACGGCTCACTGCTCCAGGCGCCCGGCTACGACACGGCGACCGGGCTCTACCTCCACCCCCGTGTCGCGCTGCGGCGACTGCGGGCTGAGGTCACAGCCGATTCGCTGGCAAGGGCCAAGGACATCGTGCTGCACCAGATGCTGGCCGACTTCCCGTGGGAGAAGCCCGCGCACCGGGCCCACTACCTCGGGGCGCTGCTCACCCCGATCCTGCGCCCGTACTTCCACGGACCTACGCCGATGGTCGTCCTGTCGTCCACGTCGGCCGGGTCGGGCAAGACCCTGCTGAAGGACATCTTCAGGTACGCCTACGGCAGCTCGGACACGCCGTGGCCGGAGAACGACACCGAGCTCCGCAAGAGCATCACGACGCAGCTCTACACCACCGGCCAGCCCGTCATCGTCCTCGACAACCTGCCCAACGGATACACCATCAAGAGCGCCGTGCTCTCCGCGCTGCTCACCGCAGAGACATGGGGCGACCGCGTCCTCGGCGCCAGCGCCGCCGTCAGCATGCCGAACGACCGGCTGTGGATCCTCACCGGCAACGGGCTGCAGACCGGCGGCGACAACGGCCGGCGCGCCCTGTGGGTACGCATCAACCCGAACGTCCCCGACCCCGACCAGCGCGACGGCTTCAAGGTCGGCGACTTGCGACCGTGGCTGCGCGCCAACGCCTCCACCGTCGTCGCCGCCCTGGTCACCATGGTCCGTGCCTGGGTCGCGGCCGGGGCTCCCACGGTCCGCACCCGGATGGGCGACTACTCGGAGTGGGCCTCCATGATCGCGGGCCTCCTCAGCTTCCTGGGCGTCTCCGGCTGGCTGACCGACCGCGCCGACGCCATGCGGCAGGACAGCGAGACCGCCGAGTGGGCCGCCTTCCTCATCGAGTGGGCCGAACGGTTCGGTGAGGAGGACGTCACCGCGGGGGCGGCATGCAGCACGCTCGCCGAGCACGTACCGCGCCACCCGAAGACCGGTGAACTCCCCAGCGCGAACGTCCTGGGCGGCTGGCTGAAGGCCCGCGACGGCCGGTTCTTCGGCAACTACCGAATCGTCCGCATCTGGGATTCGCACCGCTGCTCGAACAAGTGGCGGGTTCAGCAGCACCAGCAGCCCGAGGCAGAGCGATGACGCTTCCGCGCGTTGCAGGGACCACAGGGACCACGCAGGGACTCGTGCAGGGGGCTCGCCAGCTCCCTGCACGGCCCCTGGCCTGCGCCTCTGCCGGGAGGCAGGGAGCAGCAGGGACTCGGCCCCACCTCCCCTACGCCGCGCGCATCACACACATCGCGCATCACACATGCCTCTGCATGTGTGATGCGAAGTTCTCCAGCTCTCCTAATGCACTGGCTTACGGGTATCTCCCTGCAAGTCCCTGCGTCCCTGCAAAACCGCAGACCAGAGCGCCACAACTGCGCTCCGCAGGTCCCTGCACCACTCCCTGCGGCTCCCTGCACTCCCTGCAAAGCCCCTGGAACCACAACGAGGTGACGACGAACGTGCCCGAGACCTTCCGCCCCCGCCCGTACCAGACCGCCGCCATCGATGCGCTGACCGCCGGATGGGCAGGCCCCAACAACCGCCTGGCCGTTGTACTGCCGACCGGCGCCGGGAAAACGGTGGTGTTCGCGAACCTGATTGCCCAGATGCGCCACCAGCTCGGCCGCAAGCGCGCCCTGGTCATCGCTCACCGCGAGGAGCTGATCGAGCAGGCCGCCGCGAAGATCCGCGCGGTGTGCCCGGACCTTCGCGTTGGCATCGTCAAGGCCGAACGGAACCACCACCGCGTCATGGACGTGATCGTCGCCTCCGTCCAGACCCTGGCCGTGAAGCGGCGCCGCGAGCAGATCCAGGGCATCGGCCTGGTGATCGTGGACGAGTGCCACCACGCCGCGGCCGCCACCTACCGCAAGGTGCTCGACCACTTCGGGGCCTGGCGTGGTGTGCCGGTCGCCGGTTTCACCGCGACGATGACGCGCGGCGACGGCGGTCTGGGCGAGGTCTGGCAGGACGTCGTGTTCACGCTCGACATCCTGGAGATGATCGGCGACGGCTACCTGTGCGACGTCCGCGGCCGCCGCGTCACCGTGGCCGGCCTCGACCTTGACGCGGTGAAGACCCGCAACGGCGACCTTGCCGACGGCCAGCTGGGTCAGGCGCTCGATGACTCCGGCGCGGCCGCCACCATCGCGGCCGCGTACACCGAGCACGCCGCGGACCGGCCCGGCGTCGTCTTCACCCCCACCGTGGCCACCGCCCAGTCCATGGCGGCCGCATTCACCGCCGCAGGGATCTCGGCCGCGCCGATCTGGGGGGACATGCCCCGCGATCAGCGGGCCCAGGAGCTCGCCCGGTACAAGTCCGGGGCAGTGCAGGTGTTGACCAACTGCATGGTGCTCACCGAGGGGTTCGACGCCCCGTGGACGTCGTGCGTCGTTGTCGCCCGCCCGACCAAGTCCCCCGGCCTCTACTGCCAGATGGTCGGCCGGGGGCTGCGTCTGCACGACGGGAAGCGTGACGCCCTGGTGCTCGACGTCGTGGGCGCCTCGACCCGCCACAAGCTGGCGTCGATCGTGGACCTGACCAGCCAGGAGGCCGGGGAGGTACCGGAGGATCGTCCGCTGCGCGAGGCGGTCGCCGAGTTCCAGGCCGAGCAGGCCCAGCGCCTGGTCGTGCAGCAGCTGCACATGGAGGAGTTCAACCTCTTCGGCCAGTCCAGCACGCAGTGGCTCCGGACCGCGGCAGGCGCCTGGTTCATCCCGCTCCGCTCCGACCTGTTCCTCTTCCTCGTCCGCGACCCCGCCAGCAAGGGCTACCGCGTCCGCCGCTGGGACGCCAACAAGGGCGTCCGCCCGCCGAACCCGGACCCGGCTATGCCGCTGGCCGACGCCATGCAGTGGGCCGAGCGCGCCGGACGGGCGCTCGCCCCGGCGCACTTCGTCGCCAAGAGCGCCGCATGGAGGGCCCGGCCCGCGTCCACCCGACAGCTCGGCTACTGCCGAGCCCACCACATCCCCGTCCCGCGCGGGGCCACGGCCGGCGAGGTTGGCGACCTCCAGGCCATCCACCGGGTGAGCGGCGTTCTCGCCCGCCTGGCGGCCGTGCCCGCAGCCGCATGAAAGCCGGGCCTGTCGTTACCAGGCCCGGCCTCCCCACCCATCACACCACGGAGGAAGCCGTGAACAAGACCGTCATCGAAGAGGGCATCTGCGCCCAGACCTACCCCGACCTCTTCTTCCCCGAGAAGGGGGAGGCCGGCAAGACCCGTGCGGCGAAGGGCATCTGCTTCGTCTGCCCGGTGCGTCGGGCCTGCCTGGAAGAGGCACTCGCCGAGGAGGGCACCGTCGCGGCCTCCCACCGGTACGGGGTGTTGGGCGGGTGCAGCCCCCGGGAGCGCGCGGACATCGCCAAGCAGCAGCGGTACAGGGCCGCGGCGTGACGGCCGCCCTGGCGCGCGCCCGCGCCCTCCTCGACACCCCACCACCAGAGACCATCCCCGGACAGCTCGCGGCCCCGTACGGGCCCCGCATCGGCTCACTGTGCACCGGATACGGCGGGCTCGACATGGCCGTCCAGGCCGTGTTCGGCGGGACCACCGCCTGGGTGTCCGACATCGACCCGGGCGCCTCCCGGATCCTCGCCCACCACCAGCCGGACGTCCCCAACCTGGGCGACCTGACGGCCATCGACCTGGACGCAGTCGAGCCGGTCGACATCCTCACCGCTGGCTACCCGTGCCAGCCCTTCAGCAACGCCGGCAAGCGGAAAGGAACCGCAGATGAGCGGCACATCTGGCCGTGGATTGCCCGTGCCCTTGGGGTTCTACGACCCCGAGTCGCGATCTTTGAGAACGTCGCAGGCCACGTTCGACTGGGATTCGACACCGTCCTCGCCGACCTTGCCGCCCTCGGGTTCGATGCGGAGTGGTGCACTGTTCGCGCGTCGGAGATCGGCGCTGCCCATCAGCGCAACCGCCTCTTCCTCCTCGCCTGGCCTGCCGACACCGGCAGCAAGGGACTGGCGTGGCGGTGGGCAGAAGGGGCAGCTGCCGACGGCCGTCAGCCTGTTGCCGACGCCCACCGTGTCGGAGGCGACCGGGCCGGGGCACGCGGCGGACGGGGGGATGAATCTGCGGCACGTCGTATCGCTGCTTCCCACGCCGCGGGCCTCGGCGAACGAGAACCGGCAGACGAAGCGAACGCCGTCGCAGGAAGCAGGGAAGCACGGGCTGTCGCTGGCGGCCGAGGTGTGCTCGCTGCTGCCGACACCGACGGCGACGCCCTACGGCACCAATCAGTCGCCGAGCCCCGGCGCCGCGGTGCGGCCGTCGCTCAACTCGCTGGCACCGACTCTGCTGTCGATGAGCGCTGCTGCCCCACCTGCGGATGTGGTGAGTCCTTCCACGACGCAGGCGGGTTCTGTGCCGGCTGCCTCCACTGCACCGACCCCGAACTCGGTCGGCCCATCTGCCCTGCGGACTGCCCCGACTGTGCCGGTGAATCTGCTGTCGACGCCGCGTGCGTCGGACTGGGAGAAGGGCGGCCCGAACCAGCGCGGCTCGAAGGGCGACCTGACGCTCCCATCAGCAGCCCACCGGATTGGGGTCAGTACGCCCCCGCCATCGCCCGGTGGGAGCACGTCATCGGGCGCCCCGCCCCGAGCGCAACCAACGCTCTGGGACGGCTGAACCCGCCGTTCGTGGAGTGGCTGATGGGCCTGCCCGCCGGCCACGTCACCGACGTCCCGGGCCTGTCCCGCACCGCGCAGCTCAAGGCCCTCGGCAACGGGGTCGTACCCCAACAGGCCGAGGCCGCGCTACGGCTGCTTGCCGCACGGGCCGGTATCACCGCCCCACACCCGGCATGACCGCGCAGTACGCCCCGGCCGGGACTCAGCCGGCCGGGGCGCACGCCGCCCAGTATCCCCCGACCCTGAAGGAGCCCACCATGACCGACCAGCCCACCGCCCGCCCGCCGTACCGGTACGTGGATGAGGACGAGTTCTGTCTGTCCGCCCACCGCCTGTCCGACCTGGCGACCGGCGTCCCGCTCGACACGGTGTCGATCACCGTCGAGGGTGACTCCGACCCGCAGTCCGCGCACGTTCCGGTCGGGGACCTGCCTCGGGTCCTGGTCGGGATCGCCGAGGCTGCGGGTCTTGCCCCGGCTGTGGCGCCCACCCCCGACCGGGTCACCGCCCTGTACGACGCCATCGACGCCTTCCAGCGCCAGCACCGCACCACCGGCGGTCTCCAGCACGCGCAGATCCGGGCGCTGCTGGCTGAGCACCTGGACGCGGCGCTGCCTGCCGCCCCGGCTGTGGCGCCCACCGCCCCGCCTGCCGCCGACCAGCCCGCACCCGCCCCGCTGTCCGAGGTGTGGTCCGTGTGGCGCGAGGACGAGCCCGCCTACAACCACTTCGCCACCGTGGACGCCGCGCGGCAGGGCACGATCGACTTCTGGGAAGAGGACGAGCCCTCGTGCCCGGACTACAGCTGGGACCAGCAGGCTGGCGGCGCCCGCCTGGAGCTGCTGGTGGGCGGGGTGCACTCCGGTGTGTACGCGTCCCGCCACCCCGTCTACGGCGGACCGGCTGCCGCACCCGTTGCCGAAGCCGACGCCGAACTGCGGGCCGAGGTGAAGCAGTGGCGGGCCACGTTCGGCCGTAACGCCCTCCCCGGGGCGCTCCGCCGCCTGGAGACCGTCGAGGTCGAGGTGGAGCGGCTGCGCGCCGACCGGGCCACCACGCTGCGGGAAGCCGCCATCGAGTCCGAGGTCATCGCCCGCCGCCTCTACGACGACATGGGCCAGCACGCCGCCGCCGGGGCACGCGCCGTCGGCGACCGTCTCCGCCGTCTGGCCGACGAGACGCAGCCCACCGAGGCGGCACCGTGGCCAGCGGTCACGACCTACGTCGTAGAGGTCTTGGACTTCGGCACCTGGGTCGGGGTCAGCTTCAACCGGTCCACGCTCGATGAGGCCCGTGCCAGCCGCGAGACCTGCCGCCGCCGCCTTCCCGACGGCCAGTTCCGGATCGTGCGCTGGGACGAGACAGCCACCGTCGCCGAGACCGACTCCGAGCCCGCCACCGCCGCGACCGATGAGTCGCAGCCGTGACCAGGACCGGGCCCAACCTTCCGCCCTGCATGTACGGCCGCGCCTGCCAGTACGACGACGATGCCGGCCTCTGCCCCTGCGAGGACGACGCCGACACCCTCGAACCCCGCCTCACCGTGAACGTCCCCACGGGGGACTACCTGTGACCGGCCCGCACCGTCACCAGGCGCAGCAGCACACCACCTGACCCACCGGCCGCCCGGGTAAGCCCCGGGCGGCCCGCACGACCAGCAAGGAGAGACCCATGGACATCTGCCTGCTCTGCGAGAGCCCGATGGACGGCGGAATGCTCTGCGTCGGGTGCACGAAGTCAACCCGGGTGCGGCTGGAGTCTCTGCCCACCCTCTACCGCGGGCTGGCCCCGCTCCTCGCCCCGTCCGCCAGCGTCGGACAGGGCCGCTCCGGGAAGGGCGGGCCCGCCCCGCTCCCGGTATCCCTGGACGTCCTCGACGTGCGGGGCCCCGGCGGCATGGCGGCACTCCTGGAGTCCTGGGTCGACGCGGTCCGGAGCGAACGCAGGCGGCCCGAGCAGCCGCACCTCGGCAGCCCGGAAGGACGCGTGGAGCGCGCGGCCGGTGAACTCCTCGACCAGCTGCCGTGGATCGCGGTGTCGTGGTCGGAGGCCGGCGACCTCGCGCGCGAGGTACGGGAGCTCACCCGGACGGTGTCCACGATGATTCGCCCGCCCGTGCACGACGACAGCATCCGCATCGGGCACTGCCCGGCGGTCCACGAGAACGGGACGATCTGCGGCGCCGTGTTGCGGCTGGGCCGCGGCGAGCGCGTCGTGGTGTGCGGGTGGTGCGGCTACTCGTACCCGCCTGCGACGTGGGCCGGGTTGAAGGTGTTCATGGACGAGGACGCGGCGGCCGGTGCGGCTTGACGCTTGACGTCTAAGCCTGGGTTAGATAACGTCTTCCTCGTGAACGCGATCCCATGGCGGGACCGGGTCCGCGGGGAAGACGCGCTGGTGGAACAGCTTCAACTCCTCGTCTCCGAATCCGCCAAACGGCGAGCGATCGCCCTGCTCGACGGCGTAGCTGAGCTCGGGACTGTGGCCGACGTGGCCCGCGACCTGGGAAAGAGCTGGAACGCCGTAGACGCGGCGATCAAGAAGAACGGGCCGAAGAGCTCGACAACCGAATAGAACGGGGCCGGACGGCAGCTCCCGGGTGGTGGAACACCCGAGGCGCGCGCGCCGCCCGACCCCAACGCACCGGAGCGGTTCAGCGCTCCGGCACTTGCCCACCACGAGATCGGACCTCGTCATGGACCCTCGGCATCTTCGCATGCCCGCTGCCCTGAGCAGCATCCCGCCCGCCCGGCGTCTCGTCGCCGTCGGCACCCACCGCCACCTCGGCGGACGCACGATCACCGTGCGCGCCACCGAGACCGGCGTCACCGGCACCATCACCAGCCGCTGCCCCAACTGCCGGCGCACCTTCGAGGACTGCACCTGCGGCGGTGCCCGATGACGGCGCCCCTTGTCCTCAGCGACGACACCATCACCCTCCTGGGCTGGCTCGCGGACCTCCTCGACGCCCAGCGGCCCACCGCCGAGATGCGCGACGAGATCCGCCTCTGCCGCGCCCTCGTCCTCGCCGAGCAGCTGCACGGCCCCACCGAGGCCGCATTCGACGCCGAGAAGGACCTCCTCGCCGCCGCCCCCGCCGTGCGCCACGGCCAGACCCGCGGTGAATACGCCGCCCTCCTCCGCCTCATCGCGAAGGGAGTGAGCACCGGATGAGCGTCGACACCAGCGCGGCCCACCAGCCGCTGTATGACCCGGCCATCGACGGCGATGCCTACGTCCCACCCCTCGACACGGCGATCCGCCTCGCCCGGAAGGCCCTCACCGACAAGGCCACCGCGAACATCCACGACCACACCGAGATGCTCAAGGCAGCCGTCACCCTGGAGCTCCACCTCCGAGCCCTCGTCGCCGCCTTCGACAAGGAGGCCAGCCGATGAAGACGCCGACTCCATCGCGCGGACTGGCCGCCGGGGCCGCCACTGTGACGGTGCTCCTCACCGCTGCAGCGTTCTGGCTGTCCTACGAGCACCTGCACGACGTCGCCGACCTCAACGGCCTCGACGGCGAACGCGCCTGGGCCTGGCCCGCCACCGTCGACCTGTTCATCGTCGCCGGGGAGCTCCTGATCCTCCGCGCCTCGCTCCAGCACCGCGTTGACGCCTGGGCGATCGCCCTCGCCGCATCCGGGTCGCTCGGCTCGATCGCCCTAAACGTGGCCGGCGTGGGAGCGGGGGCCGAAGCAATGGAGTACATCGTCGCCGCCGTCCCCCCGGTCGCCGCGCTCCTCGCGTTCGGTGCTCTCATGCGGCAAGTTCACGACGCCCTCGCCGGACATCACGAGCGGCCACGGCCGCGCGCCACCGCCGCACGCCCGACGCCGGAGCTGGTCCCGGCCGGGGCTCGGCTCCTGCCCCTTGTGTCCCTCAGTGTGGCCACAGAAGTGACCACAGCAGCGGCGGCACGCCCCCTGCCTGAGGTGGTACCCGCCGGGGTCCGTTTCCTGCCGCTGGTGCCCGGCGATGTGACCGCCGAGGTGACCATTGAGCGCGTCGGTACCGAGCCCGAGCAGGTGGTCACCCGGCCCTCGGTCGAGACCACCTTCAAGATGCTCGACTGGTCGTCCCTCGGTGCAGGCGGTAACCACCAGCGCTCGGCCGAGCTGACCACCGCGCTGGCCGCCGCAGAGCCCCGCCAAGTGGTCACCGTCCCGGTCACCATCACCCCCGCTGAACTGCGGAGACAGGCCCGCACGCTGAACCGGCAGGTGGTCGCCGAGACCAACCGGCCGGTGACCATCGAACGGCTCCGCGACGAGTTCGGTCTCTCCCGCCGCGACGCCACCGAGCTCCGCCGCGAAATCGTCGGGAGCAGCCGGTCATGATCACGTACCACGGCATCGGCTACTACGGCCTCTTCGCCGCCCTCGGCGCGCTCGTCCTCATCACGCTGCTACCCAACGGCTCCCGGGCACACCGCCTGCTCTCCAGCGCCTTCCTCGCCGCGCTCCTCTTCACCGCCGCCGTCGTCGGCCTCTCGTACTGAAGGACCCCGCCATGAAGACCACCCTGCTCGCCGCCATCGACACCGCCCACGCCCACACCATGGCCGCCCCGCCCGCGTCGGCCACGACCGGCGGCTCCGTCCCCATCAGCGTGCTGCTGATCATCGCTCTCTCCGGCGTCGCCTGGTGGATGTTCAAGCACGGCGACAAGACCAAGAAGCTCCACCTCGGCCCCGGCTTCGTCTGCCTCGGCCTCGGGCTCTCCATGTCCGGCACCCAGATCGGCGCCATGGTCAACCAGCTGTTCGGCACCCTCGCCCAGATGGTCGCCACCTTCGCCAGCAACGCCTGACCATGACCACCGAGTCCGAGGCCGACACCCTCGAACTGCCTCCCGTCCCCGAGTTCGGGGCTGGGAGGCCCCGGTGGGCCGCCCAGCGCATCCACCCCCGCCGCCTCGCCCGCGGCCACCTCATCCAGTGGACAGGGATTCGCGCCTGGACCATGGCAGTCGGCCACCCCACCCCCGGCAAAGTCATCCCACGCCGCATCGCCGGACTCACAGCCGCCGCACTGCTCGCCTGGCGCACCGGTCACCAGCAGCCCCAGCTCCTCGCCATCGCGGCTGGCGCCTACACCGTCACCGCCTGGCGGGCCGGGCGCCCCGTCCCCCCGACCCCGCCCACTGAAGAGGAGTTGCAGCGCCGCGTGATTCTCGGCGTGCAGCATCTGCTCGGTGACTCACCAGCCGTGTTCGTCTGCGACGTCTACGCCGCGCTCCGGGCCCGGCCAGCCGCCGCCCACCTCGATGACGCCCGGCTCCGCGCCGTGCTCGTCCACTGCGGCATCACCATCCACAAGAGCGTCCGCGTCAGCCCCACCCAGACCGGCCGCAGCGGCATCAAGGCCGCCGACATCGCGGCCCTCCTCTCCCCCACCCCGTAGACCCCCCTTCCGAGGACGTAGACGCAGGTCAAGACGCCCCGGAAGGGGCTGTAGACCGCCCGTAGACCGGGCCGTAGACCACCCTCCACCCACCCACTGAAGGAGATCACCATGCCCGAGAACCACGACATCACCATCCGAGGCCGCCTCCTGGCACCGGACGGAAGCGTCGTCACCTGCCCCGTATGCGACGCCAGCACGCAGCTCACCGTGTACGGCCCCGACGGCGGCGCCGGCCGACTGATGTGCCCCGACGGCCACCACTTCGCCCCCCCGGCCCCCATCGACCCCGTCGACCTGCTCGCGCGCGCCGTCGCCGACCCGCGCACCGAGTTCCTGGGCTGACCACACCACCCCGAGGGCGGCCGACTCACTGCCAGGCGACCGGTCGCCCCCCATCCCAACCACGAGGCAGGACCCGATGAGCGACTACGACGAGATGACCAACGCCGACGTGATGAGCGGCGAGGAGATGCGCGAGTACGACCAGGCTGCCGAGGCCCTGCTCGACGCCCAGGACGAGGAGCGGTGGGCCGCCGAAGAGGCCGCCGCCCAGCTCGATGACGGCGAGCCGTGGGAGGGCCTTGCCGACGGCGAGGAGCGCTGACCCAAGCCATCTCCGGGGGCGGCCGCCATCGGCCAAGACACCGGCCGCCCCCGAGCCCATCCCCAACCACGAGACAGGACCACGATCATGGCACCCATCGAGTTCCCGCCCCTCCCGTACTGCGCGAAGTGCGGCGGCCACTACCCCGCCCACAGCCACTGAGAGAAGCTGAGCACCGTGGACGAAGAACCCTTCTACGAGCCGTGGGGCCCGGTGTACGAAGCGCCGAACCCTGACTGCGCCGCCTGCCCCTGCCACACCGCCCGGGTCTGCGATAACGGCCTCTGGGGGCAGGCGAGCCAGCCGACCTACCCCGGCGGCAGGCCGTACACCGCGCCGTGCCCCTGCCGCACCGCCTCTGTCACACCCCCGCAGTAGCGTTCGACCATCACACCCGTTGGATTTCGACTGGCTGCCGAAGCCGACGGAGGACCCGGCCCCGCCCGACTGCTCTCGGGCGGGGCTTCCTCATGCGCCACACTGGACGCATGCAGCCGATCATCCTCGACCTGTACGCCGCCCAGGCCGCAACCGGCATCCGGCCCGGCACCCTCCGCCAATGGCTCCGCCGCGGCAAGCTCACCCACCACGGGCACGACAAGGCCGGCCGCGCCCTGGTCGACCTCAACGAACTACCCGCCACACTCGCCAGCGCAAAGGCCGCTTGACCCGGGTGATCACCGGGTGTAACACTCAAGGCACGTCCGGCATGCCCGGACGGCGGGCCCGCTGAGACCGGTGGGCCTTCGTCATGTCACGAGACGATGACACCCCCTTCGCCCCGCCCACACATGTGGAAGCGTGGCCCCCTCAGCCAGCCATCCCAGGGGGGACCATGAACACCCGCACCACCGCCGTTGCACTCATCGCCGTTGCCATGCTCGCCACGCTCACCGCATGCGACGGAGACGACGACAAGGCCGCCGCTGCCAAGCCCAGCGAGGCACCCACCGTGTCTGCCGCAGACCGCGACGCCGCCCGCGAAGCCGCCGGCCTCCCGCCCGAGCCCACGGCCGAAGCCCGCACCGCGTACCTCGACGCCCTCAACGCGATCGACACCCGCATCATCAAGCCCGGCAAGGAAGACCAAGCCGTGAGCCGCGGCCTCAACCAGTGCGGCTCGATCAAGACGACAAAGGACCGCGCGAAGCTCATCAAACTGACCCTGAGCCGGTTCACCATCGACACCCGGCTGCCGGAGATCAGCAACGAAGCCACCGGCGGGAAGGTGCTGGACGCCGTTCACAAGAACCTCTGCCCGGACTTCTGACGCGCCATGAGCGAGACACCGGCGAAGACATACCCCTGCTGCGCGATCCCGCTGTTCATTCTGCTGGTGCTGGTCATCGCCGGAAGCTGTTCAGCCAGCTTGGATGGGACCGACGACGCACCCGCGCCGACCCGACCCACTCTCAGGGACCCTGGGTACACCGACAGCCTCTGCGAGGGCGGCGACTACGCCCTGTACGACGACTGCCGCTGACCTTCCAACCCGAGCCCGGCCCGCACCACGCAGGCCGGGCTCACGCATGCTCAGGAGGACAATGTGGCCGAAACTCCACCCATCACCGTTGAGCTGCCGCCAGTCCCGAGCTACGTCACCAGGGACACCCTGCGGGACATCTGCCGCACCCTAGGTCTGGACCCCGCCAACGTGCGTGAGATCCGCCTCGACGTGCACGAGGTCACCGCCACGCTACTTTTGTGCACCCCTGACGGCTGCAAGATCCGATACGGCGACGGCGCGGCCACCACCACGGTCACCATCCCCATCAGCTGACCCAGGAGGACACCGTGGCCGACGACCGCATCACCCAGCCCGACCCGCTGACCAAGATGGCCCAGGGCGCCGTCTCCATGCACGAGCTCTACACCGCATGGATCGACGCTGGCTTCACCAAGGGCGAAGCCCTGGAACTGCTCAAGGCGCTGCTCCTCGGACAGCAGAGGGGACGCTGATCATGCCCGTCTACCCGAACCGTGAGCGCGCCCTGCGGCACCTCAAGCGCACCCAGACCGCCTACCTGTACGGGCGCTTCCCCCAGCGCTACATCCTCGGCATCCAAAGCCCCGAGGAGTACGAGGACATCGTCCGTGACCTCGTCAACGACCTCGCCGATCAGCAGGGCATCCCCCGCCGTCTGCTCCATGTCTCGGGCAGCGCATACCAGGTCGAGCATGACTACTACCAGGGCTCGCACAGACTGCCTGCCCTGCCTGGTGCATCCGCCTCACCCCCCTGGTCACATGGCCAGGCGTAAGGCCATGCAGGTCTGCCCCACCCCCGGGTGCCCCACCCTCACCCCCGGGGGGAGGTGTCCCCCCTGCCAGGCCCAGGCCACCAAGGACAGGCCAGCACACCGCAACGCAGGACGAGGCACACGCTGGATCAAGTCCAGCGCTCGCTACCTCGAAGACCATCCGTACTGCGAGTGCGACCATTGCAGCATGTTGCCTCCGCTGCAACGCGACCTGGCCACCGAGGTCGACCACATCGACGGCCTCGGACCGCTCGGACCACGCGGCTTCGACCCCACCAACTGGCAAGCCATGAGCAAGCGGCACCACAGCCGCAAGACCGCCTACGAGACCTGGGGCCGCTGACGTCACGCTCCGCGACCGCCACCCAGGGGGGTACCCCCACCGACCAGGGGGTTCCCAGACGCGGGGGAGGGCGCTCGGGGTGGCGCCGGGTTCAAAGGGTGCCCCGCTGTCACGCAATGTGACGGCCGAGTGCTGCGCAACGCAGCGCGTGAAGGAGTGATTGACATGCCTCGTGGTGGAGCTCGCGCGGTGTCCGGGCCGCCCCCGGATCCGCGGTCGCTGAAGTCTGCGGCGTCGATGGAGCGGGGCGGGTGGCGGACGCTGCCGGCCGAGGGTCGCGGCGAGCCCGCGCCCGAGTGGCCGCTGACGACGCCGGCGGACCGGGAGCTGGAGCTGTGGGACGAGATGTGGGCGAAGCCCCAGGCTGTGGCGTGGGCCGCCCTCTCGCAGGAGCTGGAGGTGGCGCTGTTCGTGCGGACGCTGGCCGAGGCCGAGCGCGCGGACGGCCGCGTGGACGTGAAGAAAATGGTGCGCTCGTACCTGGATTCTCTGGGGCTGTCCGTGGCGGGCATGAATCGGAACCGGTGGAAGGTCGCGCCGGCCGCCGACGCTCCGGCCGTGGAGGCCGAGGTTGCCGCGGTCCCGGCGCGACGCCCGTCGGCGCGGGACCGGTTGAAGGTCGTGCCCAATGGCGAAGGCGCCTGACGCCGCCGCCGCCGAGTTCGTTGTCGACTTCCCTACCCTGTGGATCGTCCCGGACTGGATCGAGGCGCATTGCCCGGTCCCGGACGGGTTCCGTGCGGGCGAGGACATGGAGCTGTACCCGTGGCAGCTGTGGTGCACGGTCAACCACTACCGCGTCAAGCCTGGTGCGACGGTGGGCCAGCTGGCGCCGGCGTTCACGTACCGGCGGTCTCAGGTCGTCGCGCCGCAGAAGACGGGGAAGGGGCCCTGGTCGGCGACTGTCGTCCTGGCCGAGGCCGCGGGCCCGGTGGTCTTCAACGGCTGGGCGCGCGGCGGCGAGCGGTACCGGTGCTCACAGCACGGGTGCGGGTGCGGATGGTGGTACGACTACGAGCCGGGCGAGCCGATGGGCGTGCCGTGGCCGACGCCGCTGATCCAGTTGACGGCCACGTCTGAGGACCAGGTCGCGAACGTCTACCGGCCGTTGCAGTCGATGGTGAAGCGGGGCCCGCTGTCCGAGCAGCTGCGTGCGGGCGAGGAGTTCACCCGCGTCGGCGACCAGGGCCGCATCGACGTCGTCACGTCGAGCGCGCTCAGCCGTCTCGGCAACCCGATCATCTTCGCGCTCCAGGATGAGACCGGCCTGTACAACACGGCGAACAAGCTGCGCCGCGTCGCTGAGACGCAGCGCCGTGGTGCGGCCGGCATGGGCGGCCGGTCGATGGAGACGACGAACGGGTGGGACCCGTCGGAGAACAGCGTGGCGCAGACGACCAGCGAGTCACGGCGCCGGGACATCTTCCGGTACCACCCGCAAGCGCCCAAGACGCTCTCCTACGCGAACCGCCGTGACCGCCGGAAGATCCACACCGTCGTCTATGCGGGCTCGTCGCACGTCGACCTGGATGCGATCGAGGCCGAGGCCGCCGAGATCATGGAGAAGGACCCGGCGCAGGCCGAACGGTTCTTCGGTAACCGGTGCGTGGCGGGGGCGTCGTCGTGGCTGGACCCTGCGAAGTGGGCAAGCAAGGCGAAGCCGCGGCGCGTTCGGCCGATGACTCGAATCGTCCTCGGTTTCGACGGATCGGAGACCGACGACTGGACTGCGATCCGCGCCGAAACGATGGACGGCTACCAGTTCACTCCGGTGTACGGGCCGAACGATGAGCCGACGATTTGGAACCCGGCGGACTACGACGGGCAGGTGCCAGCGGCCGAGGTTCATGCGGCCGTAGAGCAGTTGATGGCCCGGTACGACGTGGTGCGGCTGTATGCCGATCCTCCGTACTGGAGCACGGAGATTGACCAGTGGGTGGATCTGTACGGCGAGGAGCGGGTGATCCGGTGGTACACGCGCCGAATCGTTCAGATGCACTCTGCGGCTGAGCGGCTGAAGACCGATGTGGTGCGGGCGACCAACGGAACGGTGACGTTCTCGCACGACGACTGCCCGATCACTGCGGACCACATCGCCAACACCCGTGCGGCGGCGCGGCCGATGGACCGGTACGTGCTGAAGAAGGCCAGCCCGAGCCAGAAGATCGACGCGACCATCCCGAGCATCCTGGCGCACGAGGCGCTGGGCGACGTCATCGCGGCCGGCCTCGCCGAGCTGGAGACGTCGTACTACTACGGCGGATGAGGAGGGCCCGATGGCTACGGAGGGGCAGGCCCTTCAGCTGGTCGCGCTGTTGGAGAACGAGTTGATCCGGCGGCGCGGACCGATCGACCGGCACAACGCGTACTACCGCGGGGACCACCGACTGAAGTTCGCGAGCGCGGAGTTTCAGAAGTTCCACGGCGAGCGCTACCGCGATTTCTCCGACAACTGGACTCAGGTCGTGGCCGACTCCCCGGTGGAGCGGTTGACCGTCACGGGTTTCCAGGCGGACGGGGCGACGGAAGCTGACAAGGGACTGTGGAAGGTCTGGCAGGTCAACGGCCTGGACGCCGACAGCCAGCTTGGGTTCCTCGGCTCCGTCACGAGCGCCCGCTGCTTCGTGCTGGTGTGGGGCGACCCTGACGACCCGGACATGCCCGTCGTCACGTTCGAGGATGCCTCGCAGTCGATCGTCGCCTACGAGCCCGGCTCGCGCCGTCTGCGCCGGGCGGCGCTGAAGCGGTGGCAGGACGGCAACGAGGACTACGCCACCCTGTACCTCGCCCGTGAGGTGTGGAAGTTCTGCCGGCCGTTGGCCCAGCAGGACAAGAGTCCGCAGATGGCCGACGTTGACGAGGAGCTGAAGCGGTGGCGGCCGCGGGAGCTGGGTGACGAGCCGAACCCGCAGCCGAACCCCATGGGCGTGGTGCCGATGGTGGAGCTCCCGAACAAGCCGATGCTGGTCGACGAGCCGCTGTCCGACGTCGCTGGTGTGACGTCGATGCAGGACGCGATCAACCTGTTGTGGGCGCAGCTGTTCACCGCCTCGGACTACGCCAGCTTCCCGCAGCGCGTCGTCATGGGCGCCGAACGGCCGATGATCCCGAAGCTGAATAGCGCGGGCGAGATTATCGGTAAGCAGCCGGTCGACCTGGATAAGTTCCAGATCGACCGTGTCGCGTGGATCACCGGCAAGGACGCCAAGATCGCTGAGTGGCAGGCCGCGAACCTGGCCGCGTACAGCGAGATTATCGAGGTGGCAGTCGGCCACCTCGCAGCCCAGACCCGCACCCCTCAGCACTACTTGATCGGGAAAATGGCCAACCTGGCCGAGGGCGCTCTGCTCGCGGCTGAGACCGGTCTCGTGAAGAGGGTCGACGAGAAGAAACTCTGGCTCGGTCAGGGCCTGCGCGAGGTGGCCCGGCTGATCGCCCTGGCCAAGGGCGAGGACGGCAAGGCTCAGGCGCTGCGGTCGGGCCGGGTGCTGTGGGCGGACTCCGAGTCCCGTTCGCACGCGCAGATGGCCGACGCGCTGCTGAAGCTGAAGCAGCTCGGGTTCCCGTTCCAGTGGCTGGCCCTGCGGTACGGGCTCACGCCGACCGAGGTTGCCGACGTCGTCGCAATGCGGGAGAGGGAACTGGAGATGGACCCGGTCGCGGAGATCACCCGGCAGCTCACCGGCGGCGCCAGCCCCGCCCCCCAGGATGAGGCCGAGGAGGAGCCCGCTCCCGAGGAGGCGGCGTAATGCCGGGCGTGCTCGCGCAGGCGCACGCTCTCTCCCGTATCCGCCTGGCTTTGGCTGCGGCCCGGGCCGCGCAGGGGGCATGGCGGGGCATCGACCGGGACAGCCTCGCGAACTCCTGGGCCGTCGCACTGGGCCCGGTCGTCGCGGCCGTGGCCGGGGCCCAGCTGGCCGCCGCGCAGGGCACCGAGCCCTGGCTGTTGCGGCTCCTTGGCCGTGACCCGGATCAGGCCGAGTCGGACCGGCTGGACCCGCTCTCGCTGGCCGGAATCACTGGAGATGGCACGCCCCTTGTCCAGGCGCTTCAGGTGCCGATGTGGACGACGCTCCGCTTGGTCGGTGAGGGCATGCCGATCGTGCACGCCATGGCGCGCGGCCAGGCCCTGCTGAATCTCATGGTGCGCACGGCTGTCGCGGATGCCGGGCGGGCCGCGGATCAGGTCGCGATGGTGGCCCGGCCTGCGGTCACGTCGTACATCCGGGTCGTGGAGGCGGGCGCGTGCTCGCGGTGCATCATCCTGGCCGGCCGCGAGTACGGGCACAGCACCGGGTTCCTGCGGCACCCGCGCTGCCACTGCGGGATGGAGCCCGTCACCGACGAGCACCGGCCCGAGGCGCAGGATCCGCAGAAGGTGTACGACGGCATGTCGGACAAGCAGCGGCGGGCCGCGTTCGGTGAGGCCGCGGCCAAGGCGATCAGCGAGGGCGCCGACATCGGCATGGTCGTGAACGCCCGTCGTGGCATGGCGACCGCTGCCGCGTTCGGCCGGACCGTGCAAGCCACCACCGAGAGCACCACGAAGCGCGGCTTGGCCCACAAGGCCAGCCGGGGCCGCGGGCCTCGGCTGATGCCCGAAGAGATCTTCCGGCAGGCCGACAACCGCGAACACGCGGTGCGTCTACTGCGCCGATACGGCTACCTGTTCTGACCCCTCGCCCGCGCGCAACGCCCGGGCCCACACCCCGCAACGGGAGACACCCATGAACCGCAGCACCCTGCCCCGTCACGTCCGCACGCGCGCGCACGCGCCCGGCTGGGCCCACCCCTACGCCGACCCGTTCACCCTGTACGCCGACGGAGGCGAGGGGGACGAGGACGGCACCGAGGGCGAGGAGAAGCCCGACGGCGAAGAGCCCGACGAAGAGCCGGACGGCGAGGAGCCGGACCCGGACGGTACCGACGAGCTCGGCGACAAGGGGAAGCGCGCCCTCGCGTCGATGAAGGGGAAGTGGCGCACTGAGCGCGACAAGCGCAAGGCCCTCGAAGACCAGCTGGCCGCGGCCGCCGCCGACGACGAGGCCGCGACCGCGCGCCGCGAGGCCGAGCAGGCCGCCCTCTCCAAGGCCAACCAGCGCATCATCCGCGCCGAGGTAAAGGCCGCCGCCAAGGGCGTGCTGGCCGACCCCGCCGACGCCTACAAGTTCCTCGACCTCGACCAGTTCGAGGTCGACGAAAACGGTGACCTCGACTCCGAAGAGGTCACCGAAGCGATCAACGAGCTCATCAAGACCAAGCCCTACCTGGCTGCCGCAACGGCGAAGAGGTTCCAGGGCACTGGCGACGGCGGCGCAGCGCGCAAGGCGGGCCGGCCGAAGCAGCTCACCCGGCAAGACCTCAAGACCATGTCCGCCGAGGCGATCGACAAGGCCCGCGAAGACGGCCGACTCGACGACCTCATGGGCGGCAAGTAACCAGGAGGAAACCCCATGACCGTGCGGAACTTCGTTCCCGAAATCTGGTCCTCGCGACTGCTCGTCGCGGTCCGTAAGGCGCTCATCTACGCGGGCCCGACCGTCGTCAACCGGGACTACGAGGGCGAGATCAGCGAGGCGGGCGACACCGTCCGCATCACCTCGGTGTCCCGGCCCGCCGTCGGCAACTACGTGCCGGGAACGACCGTCATCACGCCGGAGAAGCTGACCACCGGGCAGCGCACCCTTGTCGTCGACCAGTCGAAGTACTGGGCGTTCAGCATCGACGACGTGGACGCCCGGCAGGCCAAGGGCGGCCTGGTCCCCCAGGCGATGTCCGAGGCGGCCTACGCCCTCGCGGACACCGTCGACCAGTACGTGGCCGGGCTGTACACGCAGATCCAGACGGCGAACTTCGTGAACCAGTCGGGCTCGCCGATCGACACGTACACCACGCCGACCGACGCCTACGACAAGGTGCTGGTGCCGCTGCGCACCAAGTTGACCAAGGCGAACGTTCCGACGGCGGGCCGGTACGCGATCGTGTCCGCCGAGTTCTACGCCTCGCTGCTCCTCGACAGCCGGTTCATCAAGGTGAACGAGAGCGGGACGAGCGACGGCCTGCGCAACGGCATGGTCGGCAGGGCGGCCGGGTTCGACATCTACGAGTCGAACAACATCCCCGTGCCGTCCGGCGACACGCAGGTGGTCACCGCCGGGACGAACGCCGCGATCACGTTCGCCGAGCAGATCAACAAGACCGAGGCGTACCGCCCCGAGTCCTCGTTCTCGGACGCGGTCAAGGGCCTCGCCCTGTACGGCGCGAAGATGGTCCGCCCGGACCACCTGGCCGCCGCGTTCATCAACCCGACCGCCGCGTGATCGGAGTCTGAGACATGGCACGCACAGCAGTCCCGTACAGCAACCTCGTTCCGAACGGCGGGCTGGCCGATCCGGCCGGAACCGCAGTCACCTCGGGCGCTGGCAACGGCGGCCAGGTCGCCAACGCCTTCCCCGAGCTGACGCTGTTCCGGGTGGTCAACGCCTCGGGCGGGTCCGGCACCGTGTCGCTCCTGGCCGGCACGCAGCCGGCCGCCATCGCGTCCGGGCAGGGCCCGCTCACCGTCACCGTTGCGGACGGCGCTACCCAGTGGATCGGTCCGGTGGAGTCTGGGCGGTTCGTCCAGCCGGACGGCTCGCTGATCGTGGAGACGTCGGCCGCCATGACCGTGACCGCCTTCCGAGTCCCGAGGAACACCTGACATGGCCGAGACCATTCACGTCCGCGGCGAGGGCGGTGCCATCTTCGCGATGGACCTGCCGCTGCCCGAGGGCATCGCCGACCGCTACGAGCGGGGGCTGCTCGTCCGCGTAAACGCCGACGGCTCGCCGTATGCGGGCGCGCCCGCGAGCGCCCCCCCGCCCGCACCGTCGCAGGACCCGGGCACTCCGCCCGCCGACCCGGACCCCGAGCCCGGCCCGGTGGACACGGCCGGGCGTCCGGCCATCAACGCGCCGAAGTCCGAGTGGATCGGCTACGTCGTCAGCAAGGGGCTGCTGTCCGCCGACGACGCGGCGAACTACACCAAGGCCGACCTGATCGACATGGTCAGCTGACACCCAGGAGGCCACCGTGGCACTCGATCCCCTGGCCACGCTCGACGACCTGGCCGAGCTCGGCCTGACCATCTCGGACGACGAGACCACCGTGGCCACCCGGTACCTCACCGTCGCCTCGGCAGCGGTCCGCGAGGCGGCCGGGGCGACGATCTCCCAGACCACCTCCACCGTGGTGCTGGAGGGCGAGGCGGATCAGCGGCTGCGGCTGCCTGGCTCGCCGATCCAGTCCGTGGCCGCAGTCGCCATCGACGGTGCCACGGTCACGGACTGGCGGCTGCGCTCGGACAGGCTGTGGCGCTTCGGCGGATGGACGGGCGCCGAGCCCTCCGAGGTGGAGGTCACCTACACCCACGGCCTGCCCGAGGTGCCTGCCGACATCGTGGACCTGGTCGGCCGCCTGGTCGCCGGGGCCATGGCCTCGTACCGGGCCGAGGACGGCGGGGCCAGCCTCGGAACTCAGGTCATCACCTCCGAACGCATCGGCGACTACGCCGTGACCTACGGCGGGGACGGCCTGGCCACGGATATGGAGCTCCCCGCGTACCTGCGGGAGCGCCTGGCCGCCCGGTTCGGCGGCGGGGCAGGGCTGGTGCGGTCGCGGTGAGGGGGCCGGGCCGGTTCCTGAACCGGCGCCTGGAGGTGTGGCGGCCGACGACCGTCCCGGACGGGTACGGCGGGCAGGAGACCACGCTGGTCCAGCAGCCCAGCACCGTCCGGGCCAAGGTCGACCAGCCCAGCAACGCGGACCAGATGCTGGCCCAGCAGGCCGGCAGCGAGCACGACCACACCGTGTACCTGCTGCCGTCCGCCGACGTCCGGCGCGGCGACGAGCTGCGCGGCACGGACCGGCTCGGCCAGGCCCAGGTGTTCCGGGTCCTGGCCACGGTCCAGCCGTCCACCCCGGTCTACTCCAAGGCCCCGTGCAAGCTGATTCAGAGAGGTGGCTGACCATGACCGACCCCGTGCCCGATGAGCGACGTCCGACGCCGGCCGACTCGCTGGAGTGCCGGCAGAACGCCGAGGACGCCCTGCGCGATCAGGCGCCCTTGAGCGCGTGCGCGTGGGCCCTGCTCGCCCTCGCAGCCGAGGCCGCCGCCGTCCGCCGCTCATCGAGGAGGTAGCGCGGTGGCCAGGCGGCGGCGCTCGCGGCGTCCCGCGACCCGGCAGAGCGGGCTCCAGGTCAACGTCCAGGGGCTCGACGAGCTGCGTGACCGGCTGGAGGAGCTCGGGCCTGAGTACCGGGCGGCGTGCTTCCGGGCCTTGAAGGAGATCGCCGGGACGATCGTGACCGACGTGCAGCACAACGTTCACGTGGACACCGGGAATCTGAAGCGGGACGTGAAGGCCCGCTTCCACAACAACCAGCTCAAGGCCGAGATCGGCTGGTGGCAGGACGACAACGACTACGCCAAGACGCAGGAGCTCGGCACCCGGCGCCTGCCCGCGAACCCGACGCTGCTGCCCGCCCTGGAGCGCGAGAAGCCGCACATCGCGGCGCGCATCCGGGACGAGATCAGGAGGGCGACACCATCGTGACGACCTCGCCCGCTCCGATGCTGCCCGTGCAGGGCGCTATCGACGCCCTGCTGCGCGGCGACGCCGAGTTCATGGCCATGGTCAAGGGCCTGTACGACTACGTGCCCGAGGAGTGCGAGTATCCGTTCGTCGTGACCGGCGACACGATCGAGACCCCGGACAACCGGCTCGCCTCGTTCGGCCGGCAGACCGTGGTCACGCTTCACGTGTGGTCGCAGTACCGCGGCTACGCCCAGGCGCTGCGGATCGGCGCCCGGATCACCGCCCTGCTCGATCATCAGCCGCTCACCGTGCCTGGCCTGGCTCACGTTGTGACCCGGTATGAGTTCGGGCAGACGCTGACCGACCCGGAGCCGCCGGGCGACATCCGGCACCTGGTGCTGCGGTACCGGGTCGTTACCGAGCAGCCGTAACCCACCCCAACATCCTGCCCCGTGCCGCCATGGCCGGGGCCTCTTGCATGCCGAGGAGGCAGCCATGGCCGGTATCGACGGCTTCGGAACGATCCTGAAGAGGGGCGACGGCGAGGAGCCGGAAGTCTTCACCGCGATCGCGAACATCACCGGGATCGAGGACGGGGGGCGGTCCCGGAACACGATCGACGTGACCGCGCACGACAGCCCCGACCAGTACATGGAGTTCGTCGGCGGGCTCGTCGACCCGGGCGAGGTGACGGCCGACATCAACTACGACCCCGCTGTGCACGACACCCTCGAAGCCGACCTGGAGGACACCGACCCGCGGAACTACCAGATCGTGTTCCCCGACACCGGCGAGACGACGTTCTCCTTCGCCGCGGTGATGACGGGGTTCTCGAAGTCGGCGCCCTACGACGACAAGCTGTCCGCCTCGCTGACCTTCAAGGTCTCCGGCAAGCCCACCATCGCCTAGGAACGGAGCATCATGGCACTGCTCAGCAAGGACCAGATCGACGCCGCGGACGACCGCCAGTGGGAGGACGTCCCCGTGCCGGAGTGGGGCGGGGACGTGCGGGTGCTCGGCATGTCCGGCACCGACCGCAACGCCTACCAGTCCAGCCTGATCGTCATCGGGGCGAACGGGAAGCCGCAGCGCGTCAACCTCAACGACCAGCTGGCGAAGATCCTCGCGCGCTGCCTGGTCGGCGAGGACTTCCAGCGCCTCTACACCGACAAGGAAGTCGCCGCGCTGGGGCGGAAGAACGGCGCTGTCCTGGACCGCCTCGCCGACGTTGCGAAGCGCCTGTCCGGGCTCAACGACAAGGCCACTGAGGACGCGGCGGGAAACTCCGAAGCCGCCCAGAGCGGCGCTTCTACCACCGACTAGCGCTCGAACTCGGCTGCACCGTGGCTGAGCTGCTGCGCCGGTGCAGCTCGGCCGAGCTCACCGAGTGGATGGCCTACGAGAAGATCACCGGCCCTCTCGGGCCCGAGCGCATGGACGTCCTGCTCGCCTCCCTCACAGCCACCGTCGCCAACACCGCCCGCGGCAAGGGCCAGCGAGCCAAGGGCCCCGAGGACTTCATGCCGAAGTGGGACCAGGGCGCCCCCGCCCAGGGCGGCGACTGGCAGCAGATGCTCACCACCGTCACGTCGCTGAACCGGCGGCTGCGCGGCCACGACGCGAGAGGGGGCGGCAGTGACGCTTGAGGAACTTCTCGTCTCGGTCGGCATCGACACCGAGGAGCTGACAACCGGGGCAGCCGGGGCGGCCGACGACGTCGAATCCAGCCTCGGCGGGATCCAGGGTGCGGCGGCCGGCGCGGCCGTGGGCGGGCTGTTCGCCGCTGGCCTGTCCAACGCCATGGACGCGTCGGCGGCGAACGCGAAGCTGGCCCGGCAGCTGGGCCTGTCCTCGGAGGAGGCTGAGCGCGCGGGCACGGTCGCGGGCGACGTCTTCAGTGCCGGGTTCGGCGAGAGCATCGACGGGGTGAACGAGTCGATCGAGGCCGTCGTGTCGTCCATGGGTGGTATGTCGAAGGTCTCTGACGACGAGCTGTCCTCGATGACGACCAGCGCGCTCATGCTGGCCGACACCTTCGACATGGACGTGGCCGACTCGGCGGCCGCCGCCGGACAGATGATCAAGTCCGGGCTGGCGAAGGACGGCACCCAGGCTTTCGACATCCTCACCGCCGCCGCGCAGAAACTCCCCAAGGCGATGCGCGAGGACATCACCGCCGCCGTCTCCGAGTACGGCAAAACGTGGTCCCGCGTCGGGCTCACCGCCCAGGACGCTTACGGGATGATGGCGCAGTACATCAACGCTGGCGGCCGGGACATCGACCAGGCCGGTGACGTGCTGCACGAGTTCGCGCGCATCACCTCGGAGGAAACGGACCGCGCGGGCAAGGCGTACAAGGGCCTCGGACTCAACGCCAAGGACATGCTGTCGAAGGTCCACAAGGGCGGCGACTCCGCGAAGCAGGCCCTCACCGAAACGCTGGCCGCGCTGCGCGGAGTGAAGGACCCGGCCAAGCAGAGCGCCTTGGCCGTCGAGCTGTTCGGCGATATGGCGGGCGAGGGCGCCGACGCGCTATGGGCAATGGACCCGGCGACCGCCGCCGCGTCCTCGGGCATGGATGACGTGGAGGGCGCGGCCAAGGCGGCCAACGACTCCATGGCCGCATCCCCGGTGCAGTCCTGGGACGCGCTCATGCGGACCCTGTCGACGACCATCGGCGAGTTGCTGGCGCCCGCGCTGAAAGTGGTCAGCGACTTCCTCAAGGAACACCCCGGCCTGATCAAGGTGTTGGCGCCGATCCTGCTGGGGCTGGCCGCTGCAATCGGCATCGCGGTCGTCGCGCAGTGGGCGTGGAACGCGGCGCTGTGGGCGTGGCCGGGCACGTGGATCATCGCGGGGATCATCGCCCTGATCGCCATCATCGTGCTGATCATCGTCTACTGGGACGAGATCGCTGCAGCCACCGGCCGGGCCTGGGACTGGATCGTGGGCAAGCTCGGTGAGGCGTGGGACTGGATCAAGACGAAGTCCGTTGAGACGTGGGACTGGATCACCGGCAAGCTGAGTGACGCGTGGGACTGGATCACCGGGAAGCTCGGCGACGCCTGGGACTGGATCAGCGACAAGACCACAGAGGCGTGGGACTGGGTAACCGGCACGATCGAGGACGCCATAACCGCGCAGATGACCGCGATCGGCTGGCTCGCCGCAATCCCCGGCCGGGTCGCGGGCTGGCTCGGAAAGCTGGTCGACTGGGTGGCTGGCCTGCCCGGCCGGATCGGCAAGGCGTCCAAGGGCATGTGGGACAGCATCGTCAGTGGCTTCAAAGCGGCGGTGAACTCGTTGATCCGCATGTGGAACGGGCTCTACTTCCAGCTCGGCGGCGGGTCCTTCATGGGCGTCGACATTCCGTCAGTCCGACTCGACACCCCGGACATTCCGTACCTGGCCGAGGGCGGTGTGGCGACCGGGCCGACGCTCGCGATGATCGGTGAGGGCTCGGAAGACGAGGTTGTGGCGCCGCTGTCCAAGCTGGACGGGATGCTGCGCGGCGTCGCCAACTCCGTGCGGGACACGGGCGGGCAGCCCCGCGAGCAGGTCATCACTCTCGACATCGTCGGCGCCGACAGCGCGTTCGTCGACTTCTTCAAGGACGTCGTCCGCACCCGAGCGGGCGGCTCTGTTGTCCGTCTCGCAGAGGGGTAACCAGCATGCCGTCCTTGCCGCCGCCGCGCACCACCGAGCTCTACTACGACGGGGCGTGGCACGACATCAGCGGCGATATGCGGGAGTCGGCCCCGGTCCGGATCACCAGGGGGGTGACCGGGCTGGGGGCGCGCCAGGACCCGACCGCTGCCACCGCCACGCTCGACAACCGGTCCGGGAACTACAGCCCGCGCAACCCGCTCTCCGGCCTCTTCGGGAAGATCGGGCGGAACACCCCGTGGCGGTTCTCCGTCAACGCGGGCGGTCTGCGGCTGGCCCTGCCGAGCAGCGCCTACACGCTGTCGACCCCGGACGCGGCCACCCTCGACATCACCGGAGACATCGACGTCCGTATCGACGTCGCCCCGGACACGTGGGCGAGCGGGCAGATGCTGGCCTGCCGGTACTCCGTCGGCGGGAACTTCGCGTGGGCGCTGGAGCTGACCCCGGCCGGGCGCTTGATCTTTGTGTGGACGCCGACCGGGCTGGCCGCGAACCAGCGGTACGCCGTATCAACTGTTCCGGTCGCGGTCGGCCGGCGGCGCAGGGTGCGCGCCACCCTCGACGTCGACAACGGGGCCGGCGGCTGCACCGTGACGTTCTATGTAGCGTCCGGCACGGGTGGCTGGACGCAGCTTGGCACCCCTGTCGTGTCTACCGGGACCACGTCGATTTACAACCCGACCGCGGCCCTGAACATCGGCGACCCCGTCGCCATCGCCGTGACCCCCGAGGGGGATGCGCTGGGGCGCCTGCGCGGCAGCGTGTACGGGCTGCAGGTGTACGCGGGCGTCAATGGTGCCCTGCGCGTCGACGTCGATCCCGCGGCCCAGGGCACGGCCGGGGCGTCGACGTTCACGGACGGTACGGGTCTGGTCTGGTCCCTCACTGGGGGCGCGGCCCTGTCCAACCGGCACGTCAGGATGGTCGGCGAGATCCCGGCGTGGCCGCCGAGCCGGGACCTGTCCGGCGCGGACCGCACCGTGCAGATCGCCCCGGCCGGGATCATGCGCCGTCTTGGCGCCGGCAACAGGCCCTTGGACAGCGCCCTGCGCCGGTTCATCCTCGGTGCCAGGCCAGTTGAATGCTGGCCGCTCACCGACGGCGAGCAGGCCACGCGGGGATCGTCGCTCTTCGGGTCGCCGCCTGCTGCCGCGCTCAACGACCAGCCGCCGTCCTGGGGGAAGGGCTCGGTCACCAGCTGGTTGGAGCCGACGGTCCTGTGCCCGGCGGGCGAGCCGTTCGCCCTGGAGGGCCGGCCGCGCACCAGCGGCGCGACCAACAGCTGGTCCGTGGACTTCGTCCGCAGCGGCGGCGCTGGGTTCACGGCGCTGACCATCGTGGACAGCGGGCGCGGTACGGATGACTCGCCGCAGACTCTCTGGCAGGTCTCATTCATCTCCGCCCTGGACCAGATCACCGTTGGACGCGAGGTCAGGGTCTCTGACTCGTCGACGTTCTCGACCCTCGCCTCGATCACGCCCATGGGGATTTTCAACGCCAGCCCGCACCACATCCGCCTGTCGACCTCGGTGGGCAGTTCCAGCACGGCGTGGGTCCTCTACGTGGATGGGGTGATCGTTGGGTCTGGCTCTGAGTCCGGCCTCGGCCGCCCCGTCGGCCGACTCATCATCGCGGGCAACGCCGGCGACGCCGACCTGTCGCTCGGGTACTTCACCGTCTGGACCAGCAGCGCCCCCACAGCGGCCGCCATGGTCCAGGCGTTGCAGGGATTCCCCGGCGAGGCCGCGGGGGCGCGCGCACTGCGCATCAGCGCGGAGAACGGCGTGCCCATAGCGCTGGCTGGCGTGGCCGCGGACTCCACCCCGCTCGGCGTGCAGGAACCGCAGCGCTACCTGGAGGCCCTGGACACGATTGCGGCTGCGGACCTCGGTCTGGTGTTGGAGCAGCGGGACGCCCTGGCGCTCGTCTACCGGGCCCGCACCACCCTCTACAACCAGGCCCCGGTCCTCGAACTGGACTTCGCGAACGGGGAGATCAGCGCACCGTTCGATCCAATTGACGACGACAAATTGACGCAGAACGACGTCACCGTGAGGCGGCGGGGCGGGGCGTCCAGCGTGCCGGCAGTCCGGGAGGACGGGCCGCTATCCGTTGACGCGATCGGCCGGTACGACGTCGCGGTGGACCTGTCCCTGGCGGTGGACGAGCAGGTGACACAGCAGGCGTGGTGGCGCCTGCACATCGGTACGTTCGACGGCCTGCGCTACACCAAGATCACGGTCAGCCTGGCCAACCCGCGCGCCTACGCGAAGGTGCACGATGCCTTGGCGGTGGACGTCGGGGACCTGATCCGCCTGCAGAATCTTCCGCCGGATCAGCGCCCGGGGGACGTGGACCTGCTCGTGATCGGCTACGACGAGGAGGTGGGCGCCACCGCCTGGACGATCACGTACACCTGCGTCCCAGGCGAACCCTGGTCAGTCGGAGTGGTCGACGACGCCGCGCCCGGGCGGGCGGACACCGCCGGGTCCGAGCTCGCCGCCCCGGTGTCCGCTACGGCCACCGTGCTGCCGGTGGTCACCACGGCCGGGCCCGTATGGGTCGGCACCGCGGCGTACCCGGACGAGTTCCCGTTCGACGTGACCATCGACGGCGAGCAGGTCACCGTCACCGCGATCACCGGCGTGGCGGAGGATCGCTTTGCCCGGACCGTGAGCGGTGGGTGGGGCACCGCCGACTCGGGCCAGGCGTGGACAGTCGCGGACGGACCCGCCGCCGACTGGTCTGTGTCCGGCGGTGCCGGCCGCTGCACCATATCCACGGCGAACGCCTTCCGGATCATCGCTGCCCCAGTAGCCGTCCCGGACGTGGATCTCCAGTTCGACTTCGCGCTCTCGGCACTGCCCGTCGGGGACAGCGTCTACGTCTTCCCCACGATTCGCTACCTCGACGGAACGCACCTTTACATGGGGCGAGTGCAGATCACCACCGCAGGCAGCATGGTCCTGAGCCTGCGGCGGCGGTCCGGCGCCGAATCCCAGATAGGCAGCACGTACACCACCGGATACACCTACGCGCCTGGGGCCTGGTACACGGCGCGTGTCGCCATGACGGGCAGCACTCTGGCCGGCAAGGTCTGGCCGCGCGGCGGCGTCGAGCCGGACTGGCAGCTGACGGTCTCTGACACGACCCTCACCGCCCCCGGCTCTGTCGCGGTCCGGGCCCTGCTCGGGCAGAACGTCAGCAACGCACCCGTCACCCTGCAGATCGACAACCTGTGGTGCGGCCCACAGCAGATGACCGTGATCCGGTCCGTCAACGGGGTCGTGAAAGACCAGGTGGCCGGGGCGGACGTGCGGCTCACCCATCCCATGATCATCGCCCTGTGAGAGGAGCACCGTGCCCACGTACCCCCAGATCCTGGCGGGCCGGAGCGTCACTGCCGCACTGCTGGACGCCATGATTCCCAACGTCGTCACCAAGGCCGCGACGCAGACCGTCAACAACAGCACGACTCTGGTCAACGACGACAGCCTGTTCGTCCCCGTAGAGGCGGGCGGGGTGTACGAGGTGACGGCCTGGATCGTCCACTCGTCCCAGACTGCCGGGGACATCGCGATCGGCTGGTCCGGCCCGTCTGGGAGCACGATGACGTGGGGCGTCCAGGGCCCGGCCGCCTCCGCGACGGCGGCCTCCGACAGCGCTGCGAACTTTCAGCAACGCTCGATCAGCCAGACGGCCGGGCTGGGGGGCGGTGCGGGGACAGCGGTGTGCACGGACGCCCGCGGCGTCCTCACCGTCGGCAGCATGTCCGGCCTGCTCCGGATGCGCTGGGCCCAGAACACCGCGAACGCCTCGGACACGCAGGTCCTGGGCGGCTCGCACCTGCGCGTCAAGCGCATCGCCTGACCCTCACCCACCAACCGCCCCGCGCCGTCGGCCCGGGGCTTCGTCATGTCTGGAGAAGCGCATGGCCTGGTACCCAGGTGCCAAGAAGATGGAGCTCCAGCCGGAGAGCGACAGCCAACCGGCGATCAAGCCGACGCAGTTCATCCTGCACAGCATCGTCGCGCCGTGGACGGTACAGCGGACCTACGAGTACTGGCGCGACAGCACGAACCTGGAGTCCCACTTCGGGCTGGCCTACGACGGCACCCTCGGCCAGTACATCGGTACCGAGACCCGCGCCGACGCAACCGGGGCGGCGAACCGGCGGACGGACGGGTCGGGCGCCGTCTCGCTGGAGTCCGCGTCCAACTTGCAGGCTTCGGACCCGTGGACGGCCCAGCAGGTCGAGTCGATCATCCGGCTGGGTGTGTGGCTGCACGAGCAGCACGGCATCCCGCTCCGGATCTGCCGGACGGCCAGCGACCCGGGGTTCGGCTACCACCGCCTGCACGCCGCGTGGAACCCGGACGCGCACAGCTGCCCGGGGCCTGCGCGGGTGCGTCAGTTCCACGACGTGATCTTTCCCGGCATCGTCGCCCGCGCGACTGGTGCCACTACCAACCAGGAGGACGACATGCCCACCCCCAAGGACCTCTGGTCGTACAAGAACACGGAGCAGGGCGAGAAGAGCGACGCCTACGCCTACCTGCGCAACACGAAGGCGAAGGTGGATGCCGTCGAGGACACCGTGACCGACACGGCGAAGGACGTGGCCGCGCTGCGCGCCGACGTCGCGGCCCTTACCCAGGCGGTCACCGCCCTGACGAAGAAGGTGGGCTGACCCATGAACAAGCAGCTGCTGCTCGACCTCGGCGAGCGCGCGGCCTGGACTGGCACACAGGCCGCCCTCGGTCTGGCTGTCACCGAGCTGGCCGACGTACCGGTGTGGTGGGCGGCCCCGGTCGCCCTGGTCCTGTCCTCGGCGAAGAGCTGGGTCGCCGGGCGTCTGGGGCGGAAGGGCACTGCGTCGACGCTGCCTGCCACCGCGGACCCGGCGTCGCGCCCGACGGGTGCCTGACCTTCCCACCGCGCACCACCGGGAGTACGTATGGACGCTGCGATCGCTGGAGCGCTGGCCGCTGTGCTGGCCTCGCTCGTCACCGCGGCAGCGGCGGCCTACGGCTCCCGGGGCGCGACCCGGGTGGCCCAGGAGGGCGGAGTCATCACCGGATACGACAAGCTCACGGAGCGGCTGGCGAAGGAGCGGGACAAGGCCGAGACGGACCAGTCGACGGCTGAAGCGAAGGTCGCCGCTCTGGAGCTGGAGGTCGCGCGGTTGCGGCTGCTCGTGACGCAGCTGGGAGGTACGCCATGACGCGCACCGAACGCCTGCTGTACCGGCGGCGCCGTGGGCTCTGGCTGACCGCCGTACTCCTCGGCCTGGGCGGCGGCCTGGCCCTCGCCTTCCTGCTCATCGGCCGGGCGGAGTCCCGCGCGGACCAGCTGGCGACCGAGGCTGATCGGCGGGGCACCGCGGTCAGCACCCTGGCCACCGACGTGCGGACACTGCGCGCCCAGGTCCAGGCCCGCGGCGGGACGCCGGCCGCGCCGGACCCCGGCGACGCGGTCGAGGATCTGCCTGCCCGCGCCGAGGTGCCGGTGCCGATCCCGGGTCCGCCGGGCCCGCGCGGAGAGAGGGGTGACCGCGGCCCGACCGGGGCGGATGCGACACCGGTACCGGGCCCGTCGGGTGCAGACGGGCAGGCGGGCGCCGACGGTGTGGCCGGGCCGCCTGGTCCTGCCGGACCGGCTGGCCCTGCTGGCGAGCCGGGGCCCGCGGGTCCGGCTGGTCCTGCGGGGAAGGACGGGGCGGCAGGGAAGGACGGGCGGGACGGGCAGACCTGCCCCAGCGGCTACAGCCTCCAGCCCCCGCCCGACGACCCGGACGCGCTGGTGTGCCGGCGTGACTCTGCACCAGATGCCCCGAGCCCGACGACGTCCCCGACAATGGCCGCGCTCGCTCCCGACCGGCGCCGCACCTAAATGCGCCCCCGTCCCCGGCTTCGGCCGGCGCGGGGGCGCCTTCGTCATGTCCGGGGCGGTGTAACAACGTACGTCCCCTTGTTCGGGAGGGTGACGACGAGCCCCCGCGCGCGAAGTTCTTGGACGGCTCGGCGGGCGGTGCCGGGCGCGACGCCGTACTGGGCGCCCATCGCCCGCTCGTTCGGTAGGCGGGCGCCTGGCGGTAGTCGCCCCTCGCGGATCTCTTGCTCCACTCGGTCCGCGACCTGCACGTATACGTAGCCGATGGGGTCCTGGTCCATGCCCGGAACGTATGGCCGAACGGGGTGGCGGGCATCCGCAGGTGGCCGTATGGGGTGCCATGGGGCGGCCTGTAGCGGTACGGTCTGGTCAGGTAAAACCCCCGCAGCCGGTGGCACGGCTCGGGGGTGTGGACGACGCATGGAGGCGACGCCATGGCAGAGCGTACCGGGCCTGTACAGGCCCAGCACAGAGTGACCGAGGCCGTCGTGCAGGCAGCGTACGGCCGGTTCATCCGGCACACGCAGCTGTGCACGGAGTGCCGCACCCAGGGCGTGGACTGCGAGGACGCGGCCGAGCTGCGGCAAGCGTGGCGGGCGGCCCGGCTGGGGGTGGCGGCGTGATCTGCGACCGCTGCGACAAGCCGATGAGCCCCTCGGAGTCGAAGCCCTACGACATCCCGGGCGCGACCGGCCCAGGCATCACGATCCGGGTGCACCGGGAGCTGTGCACTCCACCGCCCCGGCAGACGTCCCCGGCGCGGTGATCTCCTGCCCGTCCCCGAGGCCGGCGGCGGCCGGGGGGGCGGACAGGGCTACTCCCGCACCAGTTCGGCTGCTGGTACGCCGATGGCGTCGGCGATCCGGAGCAGGGTGTCAACGCGGGGGCTCGCTCGGCCGTGCTCGATGTCCTGGTAGGCGGAGCGGTCGAGGCCGGTGCGGGTGACGATGTCCTGCTGGCTGAGGTTGGCGTGCAGCCGAGCGTCCCGTATCCGGGTGGCGATCCGCCGGCGTCTCTCCAGGAGGGCGGGGTCTGGCGGAGTGGTGCGCGGCACGGTTCCCACGCTGACCGGTCATGATCGTTTTGCATGCAGGGTAGACCCGGCATTGTTCGATCATGGATGCTGCCCCCACGATCTCGACCACGAGGAGCGGCCATGCTCTACCTGATTCGCCAGCCAGCAACCCGCCGCGCGGACACCGCCGCAGACACCGCCGCAGTGACGCGCGAGTGGACCGACCCGCGCTACGCCGAGCTCGCGACCGCATGGCGGGAGGCGGACCCGCCTCCCGGAGTTGCGGGGTTCCTCGACACGCTGCCGTAGCCACCAAAAGCCTCGACCGCCAAACGGAGGTCGGGGCTTCTTCATGCTTCCGGTGACCCGTCGGGCCAGCAGCGGGCCAGCAGCGCTCACGCATGAGGCCCCGAACGGAGAACCGCCCCAGGTCAAACATGCTCTGACCTGGGGCGGAGATGTAGGCCGTGTGGGACTCGAACCCACAACCAACGGATTAAAAGTCCGCTGCTCTGACCAATTGAGCTAACGGCCCCCGGCGAATCACCCCCGAGCATAGCCCGCCCCGGCCGCGCAGCCGATCGGGTATCGGCTGCGCGGCCCCGTCATCGGGGTGGGGACGGGCTCAGGGGCTCAGAAGCTGCGGGGGTCCGGCCGGCCGGTGTGGGCCGGACGACGCGTCAGAAGAGGTACTGGTACATCTGCCAGCCGCCGCCGACCTTCGTCCGCGCGGCCAGGGCGCCCTTGCCGTCGCTGCGGTAGCTCCACAGCACCCCGGACGCGTCACGCGCGAGCAGGTCCGCCCTGCCGTCGCCGTTCAGATCGCCGGAGCCGACCATCGTGTCGTACATGGACCAGCCGTAGCCGACCTTCACGCGGGTACCGAGCGTGCCCTTGCCGGTGGACGGGTAGCGCCAGACCACGTCCGAGCGGTCCCGGGTCAGCAGGTCGCCGTTGCCGTCGCCGTCAAGGTCTCCCATGCCTGCCAGGAGGTATCCCTGCCAGCTGTAACCGATCTTCACCCGGGGCTCGAAGAGGCCGTTGCCCTTGCCGCGGTAGAAGTACAGGTCGCCCGCGGGCGTCCGGCCGAGCAGGTCCGCGCGGCCGTCGCCCGTCATGTCACCGGGCGAGGTCAGGGCGTCGAACATGTTCCAGCCGGTGCCGATCTTCGTGTACGGCGTGGAGGGCTTGAGGGCGGCGCCGCAGGCCGGCTTGTACGCGCGCAGCTCGCCGGCCTTCGTACGGACCAGCACGTCGTTGCACCGGTCGCCGTTGACGTCCTCGAAGGGCACGGCGGCGGTCACGGTGTCGTCGCCCGTCCAGCCGGTGGCCGACACCTTGTCCTCGACCCGCCCGGTCCCGGTCCCCGTACCGGCCCGCCAGTCGGCCTGGCCGGCCGAGGTGAAGGCGAGGAGGTCACCGAACCCGTCGTTCCCTACGAAGTCCCGCGCCACGGCCGCCCCGCCGGTCACCCTGACGGTCCCGGAGGTGGTCAGGGCGGCGCCCACGCCGTCGGCGGGCTCGGCGGTGAGCGTCCAGGTGTAGGCGCCGTTGGGGGCGTACGCGCCGGCGGCGGTCCTGCCGTCCCACGAGGCCGTCACCAGGCCGCGCGCCTCGCCGCCGGAGAGCGTGCGCACCGTGGCTCCCGACGCCGTGTTCTTCAGCGTCAACTGCCAGGAGGCGGCGGGCTTGGACAGCCACCACGAGCCCTGCACCTGCGGGGCGGACGCCCGCAGGTCGAGCGAGCCGCCCGGTGCCTCGGCGTCGATCACGGTCAGGGTGGAGGCCGGGATGCCCGTGGGGACGATGCGCACCCGCCGGTCGTCCCCGGTGTACGCGACGTGGCCGCCGAAGCGGTCCACGGTCCAGCCGGAACGGCGCACGGTGCTCCGGCCGAGGTCCGCCGCGTCCACCAGGGTCCGCTGGGGCAGGCCGGCGTACGTCCCGCCCGCCGGCAGGCCGTTGTGCAGGTCGAAGAGGGTGAGTCCGGCGCCCTCCTCGTGGGTGACGAAGTAGCCGTCGGCGAGCAGGGTGTCGGCGTCCGGCGCGGTCACGAACCGCCCCGTCTGCCGGTCGTAGACGCCCGCACCCGAGGGCCCGCTGTAGCCCCGGCACGCCCAGTGGACCCAGCGGCCCACGGCCTGCAGTTCGGTGGGGACGCACTTGTTCGGGGTGGTGAAGGAGGTACCGGCCACGCCTGTCGTCAGGGACTTGGAGGTCACGGTGGGCGAGTCGGGAAGGTTGCTCCACAGCGTGTCGCCCCACAGGGCCGCAGCCGCCTGCGACCCGCTCTCCAGCACCTTGCCGGAGTCGTTGGACTCCTGGAACTCGACGACCTTCTTGAAGTCGCCCGACGCCTCGTTCACCACCGCGAACCGGCCCGACAGGTCGACGAGCTGAGGTGACGTCAGGCCCGTGGTGAGCCGTGGGCCCCAGTCCTCCGCCCCGTTGCGGAAGAGCATCGTCTGACCGCGTTCGGTGCCTTCCTTGCGGCCGTGGAACCCGTCGCCGCTCGCGAACATGGTCACGCAGTACGGCCCGTCGCCGCCCCAGCCGCAGTCCGCGTCCTGCCCGCTGGCGAGGCCGTCCACGGTCGTGCGGATCTCGTCGGGGCGGCCGGACGTCTTGAGCCACGTGCTCCGGTACGCGCCGATGTACGTGAACGGCTGGAACAGGCGCGAGTCGTCCGCCGTGGTGAGGATGCCGCTGCCCAGGGCGATGCCCGCGGGCTGGGCGGGCATGTCCTCGATGTCCGCGACGCGCGTGCGCTTCACGGTCCCGTCTGCGGCTTCCGTGAACCGGTAGTAGCCCCAGTCGAGGGCGCCCTCGTAGGTGTGGGTCTCGGCGCCCGCGACCAGGAGGGAGCCGTCCGGCGTCCGGACCATGTCGGTGTGGGCGACGGCCAGCAGTTCTCCGGTGGTCCTGCCGTCGGCGGAGATGCGGATCAGGTTGTCGCCGCGGTACTCGTTGTTGCCCCCGGTCACGGGCGCGACTCCTACGAGGGTGTTGCCGAGCATCCGGTAGCTCGTGTCGTACCCGTACCGGCCCAGGTCGAACGTCCGGGGTTCGGCCGACAGATCGTCGCGGTCGAACAGCTGGGCGGCGTAGGAGCCCACCTGCAGCACGGTGTCCGTGCCCAGAGTGACGTCCGAGGCGTGCTCGTCCAGGGTCTGGAGCTTCCCGCTCGCCAGATCCACGAGCCACCAGCCCTGGGTCATGGTGGTGTCTTCCCAGAGGATTCCCCGGACGACGATCGAACGGGCGTCACCGTCGGAGACCGACAGGTTCCAGCCTTCGGGAAGACCCCGCAGCTGCTGATCCTCGACTTCACCGCCCGCCGCCCGCAGCAGGTGAAGACTGCTCACGGCCTTCTCGGCGCCGGTGCGGGTGACGACGGTCGTCCCGTACGTCCCCACGTAGGTCTGGCCCTGCGGGATCGCGATGCTGGTGGCCGGCCCGCCCCCCGCGCGCTGCTGCAACGTCACGTGCGGGCTCGGGCTCTGCGCGTAGACGGCGACGGTGTCGGAGCCGTGCCCGAACCCGGTGGGCCAGTCGCCACGGGGGCGGACCTCCTCGGGGTCGTACTCGAGCGGCTTCGCGAGCCGGTCGGGCAGCACGGTGGCCGTCCCGCTCTCGTAGTCGATCCAGCGCAGGCTGTCGTCGCCCTCACGTGCCGTCAGGAAGCCCGTCTCGCCGGCGTTCAGCACGCGCGTTTCGCGCGGCACGAAGCGGGCCCCTGGCTTCACGATCACGGTTTCGGCGGCCGTATCGGCGACGGCCGTGCCCGTGGTCATCGCCGCCGTACCGGTGGTCATCGCCAAGGTGACCAGAAGGGCGATGCGCCCGGACGCACGCCGGCGTCTCCACCCGCTCGAGTGGGTCACTTGAAGGTCCCTCCCCAGGAACAAGGCGCGGGGAGAGGCCGGCGGAGAACGCCTACGGCCTTCGCGGTGCGGCGGCTGCCGCTCGCACCCACCCCGCGCAGATGCGGCGACTTTAGCAGCAGTCGCGGACACGCCAACGCCCATTTCGAACTCGTTCAAAGGGGCAGGACCGTGCAGGTCGGCGAACCCTTTCCCGGCCCATGCGAAAGCGGGTCCCCGGCCCATGCGAAAGCGGGCCCGTCCATGGAGGACGGGCCCGCTCTCAGCAGACCTTCAGCAGGTCTTCAGCACACTCAGCCGTTGCGCTTCCAGCGCGGCTTGTCGTCGCGGCGGCCGAAGGAGCCGGTGCTCGTACCGGTGGAACGGTGGTCGTCGCGGCGGCCGGTCGGGCGGTCGCTGCCGCCGGAGCGGAAGCCGCCGGAGGGGCGGTCGTCGCGGCGGTCGCGGTTGAACGGACGGTCGCCGCCGCCGGAGCGGAAGCCGCCCGAGGGACGGTCGTCGCGGCGGTCGCGGTTGAACGACGGGCGGTCGTCGCGGCGCTCGAAGGAGCGGCCGCCACGGTCGTCACGACGGTCACCACCGGAGCGGAAGCCACCCGAGGGACGGTCGTCGCGACGGTCGCGGTTGAACGACGGGCGGTCGTCGCGGCGCTCGAAGGAGCGGCCGCCACGGTCGTCACGACGGTCACCACCGGAGCGGAAGCCACCCGAGGGGCGGTCGTCGCGCCGGTCGTTGCTGCTGCGGAACGAAGGACGGTCGCTGCTGCCCCGGTAGCCGCTCTGGCCGGCCGGACGGCCACTGCGCTCGCCGACACGGTCGTCGCGGCGGTCGTTGCCCCGGTAGCCACCGCGGTTGTCACCGCGGTTGTCGCGGCGCTCGTAGTTGCCCCGCTCGTCGCGGCGCTCCTCACGGGCGGCCGGCTGCTCCGGCACGGCGGCGGCCGCGAGGGCGGCCTCGGCCTCGGCGGTGACCTCGGCCACGGCGGCCTCGGGGTCCTCGCCCCGCTCGCGCGCGGCACGGGCGACCAGGCGGCCGGCCTCCTCGCGCAGCTCCACGGCACGGCGCTGGACGCGCTCCAGCTGCTTGCTCAGCTCGGCGGCCTCGCGCTCGGCCTGCTTGGCGGCGTTGTTCGCGGAGTCGGCCTGGACCTCGGTGAGCGAGCGGGCGCCGGTGATCTCGGCGACCTCCGGCTCGAAGACGCCCGCGCCCTGGACGATGTGGCGTGAGGCGTCGACGCCCGCGTCCTCCATCAGGCGGAAGATCTGGCGGCGCTGGTGCGGCAGGGCCAGCGAGACGACGACACCGGACTTGCCGGCGCGGGCGGTACGGCCCGAGCGGTGCAGGTAGTCCTTGTGGTCGCCGGCCGGGTCCACGTTCAGGACCAGGTCGATGCCGTCGACGTGGATACCGCGCGCGGCGACGTCGGTCGCGACGAGCGCGTTGACGTAGCCCTTCTTGAAGTCCTCCAGGACCCGGGTGCGCGCGCCCTGGGTCATGCCGCCGTGCAGCGCGTCCGCCTTGACGCCCGCGTCGACGAGCTGCTCGGCGATGCGGTCGGCGCCCAGCTGGGTGCGGACGAAGATGATGGTGCGGCCCTTGCGGGCGGCGATGGCGGAGGTGACCGGCGCCTTGTCCTTCGGCTTCACGACGAGGACGTGGTGCGACATGGTCGAGACGTTGCCCTGGGCGGAGTCGACCTCGTGGGTGACCGGGTTGCTCAGGTAGCGCTTGACCAGGGTGCCGATCTCGTTCTCCATGGTGGCGGAGAAGAGCATGCGCTGGCCGCCGCCGGGGATCTGGTCCAGCAGCTCGGTGACCTCGGGCAGGAAGCCCAGGTCGGACATCTGGTCGGCCTCGTCGAGGACGGCGACCTGGACGTTCTCGAGGGAGCAGGCGCCCCGGTTGATGATGTCGCGCAGCCGGCCCGGGGTGGCGACGAGGACGTCGACACCGCGCTCCAGCGCGTAGATCTGGTTGCCCATCGACGTACCGCCGCAGACGACCTTCATCTTCAGGCCGAGCACGTCGCCGTACGGCTGCAGCGCGTCCGCGACCTGCATCGCGAGCTCACGGGTCGGGGTGAGGATGATCGCGCGGGGCTTCTTCTTCTCCGTGTGCCCGCCGGCCAGGGCGGACAGGGTCGGCAGACCGAAGGAGAGGGTCTTGCCGGAGCCGGTACGGCCGCGGCCGAGGATGTCCTTGCCGGCCAGGGCGTCCGGGATGGTCGCCGCCTGGATCGGGAAGGGGGCGGTCACACCGTTCTGCGCGAGCTTGCGGACGATGCCCTCGGGCAGGCCCAGGTCGGCGAAGGTGATGGTCGGCTCGGCGTCCGCCGACTCGGCGTCGGTCGGCTCGGCGTCCGCCGACTCGGCGGACTCGACGACGGCCTCCGCGACTGCGGTGACCTCGGTGAGCTCGTCGTTCTCGACGTGCTCGGGCATGACGGTGCGGTCAGAACTGGAAATTGACATGCGAAATGCGAAACCTTCCGGAGTCTCGGCACGCGCCCGTAACTCCGTGTTTTCGCAATTTCGACCGCCTCAATGCGGTCCAGCCACGGCAAGGGAGAGTACGCGCCACACGGCGCTCTTCTGTGTCGGCGCCGGGCAATGGGATCAAGCGATCTACCACCATACGCACTCCCACCCACTTCGCGCAACCCGCCCCCCGAAGGCCGTCCTCTCAAGCCGGTCCCGCCTGCGGTGATGCCTCCGGCGTCCGCAGTACGTCCACCTCGTCCGGCCACCCCATCGCGTCGGTACGGAACTGGGCGGCCGGAGACGCCGAGGGCGCCGGCTGCTCGGGCTCCGAGGGGGTCGAGGGCTCCGGCTCGGGCTCCGGCGGGTCGGGCGGCCGAGGCGTCTGCTCCGGGTCCGGGCCGGGGTCCGGATCGGCCGGGGCCGGCGGCTCCGGCTGCCCGCTCGCCCCGGGGTCGGCCGAGCCCTCCGGCACGGGCAGGCGGCCGGCCCGGTCCCGGCCCCGGTCATCCGGCCGGGGCTCGTCCGCATCCGGGCTCCCGGAGGGCGACGCGGAGGCGCCCGGACCGCCCGGACCGGCGCTCCGCCGCTGCGACTGCGCGCCCGCGCCGCCGGCACCGGAGCTGCCGGTGCCGGTCACCGTGGCGCCGTTCGGCTCGACCGCCGCGCCCTTCTGGCCGGCGGACCGCGAGGGCGCGGGCTCCGCACCGTCGGAGCCGACGCTCATACAGCCGGTGGACGTGGCGAGCGTCACAGCGGTGACGGCCGCCCAGCGGACGGGGACGGGCAACTGGCGCACGGGGCACCTCCGGGGGCGCGAGGGAGGACGGCCCGGCCGGTCTGGCGTTCCTGACATGAACCAGCCGGGTGTGCCGTGCCCAACTCCCGCCACCCCGCCGGGGACACGCCCGCCCGGCCGGTCCGCACACCTCGTTCACACGTGAAGGCCCCCGCCCGGCTCGCGGGGCGGTCCCCGCCGGGTCACCCGTAACCCAGCGCGTGCAGCCTCTCGTCGTCGATGCCGAAGTGGTGGGCGATCTCGTGGACGACCGTGATCTCGGTCTCGGCCACGACGTCCTCACGCGTCTCGCACATCCGCAGCGTCGGCCCCCGGTAGATGGTGATCCGGTCCGGCAGCACGCCCGCGTACCACTCACCGCGCTCGGTCAGCGGCGTGCCCTCGTACAGACCGAGCAGTTCCGGATCGTCGGACTCCGGTTCGTCCTCGACGAAGACCGCGACGTTGTCCATCAGCCGGGTCAGCTCCGGCGGGATCCGGTCCAGTGCCTCGGCGACCAGTTCCTCGAACGCTTCCCGCGTCATCTCCAGCACCCGGCCATTGTCCCGTACGGCCGCCGTGCGCGCCTCGGCCCCCGGAAAGGGCATATCTGCTCCGGGCCCGGGGCACAGGCACCCAATGGCCCGCGCCCGTCGCCCCTTCCGCCCGCTGCCCCGCCTCACCGCCGCCGGGCCCCTCGCCTCGCCCCGCCCGTTCGTCCGGGCGCTGGGCCTGGTCGTCGTCGTGCTGTTCGGGGCCTGGCTGGGGCTGCTGGCCGTCGGCAGCGTCCGTACGCCGGTGGGGCCGATGGACACCACGATGACCCTGCGGCCCTCGCTCAGCGGCGGCACCAAGATCAACGTCTCGCCGCTCGGCGCCCTGGAGCTGGACTCGCACCACGCCCCGGTCCGGCTCGACGTCGATGTGGACCGGCTCGACCCGGTCCGCTCCGAGGCCCTGGTCCAGCACCCCGAGCGGCTGGCGGGGCTTGAGGACGAGGTCACCACGGATGTCGCATCCGGCACCCGCGAGCTCGCCCTGCGCTCCTGCGTGGCGGTCGTCACCGGGGCCACCGCGCTCGGCCTCGCCGTCTACCGCAGGCCGCGCCGGGCCCTGGCGGCCGGCGGACTCGCGCTCGCGCTGCTGGCGGCCTCGGGCGTCGGCGCGTACGCCACCTGGAACCCGAAATCGGTGCTGGAACCCCGGTTCTCCGGGCTGCTCTCCAGCGCCCCGTCCGTCGTCGGCGACGCGCGCTCGATCGTCACGGACTTCGACGTCTACCAGCAGGAGCTGGCCCGCCTGGTCACCAACGTCACCAAGCTGTACGACGCCACCTCGACGCTCCCCGCCTACAGCCCGAACCCGGCGACCCTGCGCGTCCTGCACGTCTCCGACATCCACCTCAACCCGGCCGCCTGGCACATCATCGGCTCGCTCGTCGAGCAGTACGACATCGACGTGATCATCGACTCGGGCGACACGATGGACCACGGCGCCGCCGTCGAGAACAGCTTCCTGGACCCCGTCGCCGACCTCGGCGCCCCGTACATCTGGGTGCGCGGGAACCACGACTCGGCGGTGACGCAGAAGTACCTGGAGAACAAGAAGCGCTTCAAGAACGTGCACGTCCTGGACCAGGGCCGGGCCGTCACCGTCGGCGGGCTGCGGGTGGCCGGGATCGGGGACCCGCAGTTCACCCCGGACCGGACCGGGCCCGAGCAGTCCGAGGGCGTCCAGGGCGTGGCGGGCCGCACGCTCGCCGCCGCCCTGCGCGAGCAGCAGCGCTCCGGCACGCCGGCCGACATCGCCGTCGCCCACGAGCCGGAGGCGGCGAAGGAGACGGACGGGGATGTTCCGCTGGTCCTGGCCGGCCATGTGCACCACCGGCAGAACGAGGTCCTGAAGGGCGGCACCCGGCTGATGGTGGAGGGCTCCACGGGCGGCGGCGGGCTGCGGGCCGTGCAGAACAAGAAGCCGGAACAGGTGCTCGCCTCGGTGCTCTACCTGGACCGCTCCACGCGCCGGCTGCAGGCATGGGACGAGATCACGCTGGGCGGTCTCGGACTGACGACGGCCGAGGTCAGCCGCCATCTGCCCGAGGAGAAGCCGGCCCTCACAACCCCGTCCCCGACCACCCCCACCCGCTCCCCGTAAACCGTTTTGGCGATAGCTGCCGCCATCCCATATGCTTCTCACGTCCCCGACGCGCTGGAAAGCGCGCAGGTGGGCCCTTAGCCCTCATCGTCTAGTGGCCCAGGACGCCGCCCTTTCAAGGCGGTAGCACGGGTTCGAATCCCGTTGGGGGCACGCTTGAACGTGTGCGAGACTTGTCTCGCACATTGCTTGGTCCTGTGGAGCAGTTAGGAGTGCTCGCCACCCTGTCAAGGTGGAGGCCGCGGGTTCAAATCCCGTCAGGACCGCTGCAGCCCGTAGTAGCTGCGTGGCTGGGTAGCTCAGTTGGTACGAGCGATCGCCTGAAAAGCGATAGGTCGCCGGTTCGATCCCGGCCCCAGCCACCACCCGAGGGCCCCGTCCGGTGGACGGGGCCTTCGCCGTGTCAGGCGGCCTCCCCCTCCGTGGTGTTCGGCTCGTCCTCGCCCGCCGTGGGGCGCCGGCGCGCGGCCCGTACCGCGAGCACCAGCAGCACCACGGCCACCACCGCGACGAGCAGCACCGCGTCCGGCACGTGCCGGCCGACGCCCTGGGCCCACTGCTCCACGGCGAACGACCGGTCCACGTCCAGCAGCCCGGGCAGCGCGGTCGTCCCGTCGTACGCCAGGAACAGCGCGCCGAGCGCGACGAAGAAGAGGCCCGAGAGCAGGGTCGTGGTGTGCAGCTCGAACCGGCCCAGACGCAGGACCCGGCCCCGCAGCCAGGCGCGGCGGCCCAGCTCGAACCGCTCCCAGAGCAGGGCGAGCACGAAGAGCGGCACCGCCATGCCCAGGGCGTAGACGGCCAGCAGCAGTCCCCCGTACGCCGGGCTGCCGCTGACCGCCGCCACCGTCAGCACGCTGCCCAGGATCGGGCCCGCGCAGAAACCGGCGAGGCCGTACACCGCGCCGAGCGCGTAGACGGACAGGGCGGTCGTGGGGCGGATGCGGCCGCTGAGGGCGGAGATCCGGCGCGAGGCGAAGCCCAGACCGACGATCTGGGCGACGCCGAGCGCGATGATCAGCCAGCCGGCGCCGAGGACGAGGGCGTCGCGGTGGCGGTAGAACAGCCGCCCGGCGTACGAACCGGCGGCGCCCAGCGGAACCAGGGTGGTGGCCAGACCCGCGTAGAAGATGCCGGTCCGGGCCAGCAGCCGGGACGTGGAGTCGATGGAGTACGCGAAGAACGCGGGGAGCAGCAGGGCGCTGCACGGGCTGAGCAGGGCGAGCAGCCCGCCGAGGAACGCGGCGAAGTAGCCGACGTCGGCCGTCACTTCGCGGAGCCCTTCGTTGCGGACGAGCCGGCCGCGGCCGCCGCCTGTTCGATGGCGCGGGTGAAGGTCTCGGTGGGCTGGGCGCCGGCGATCGGGCGGCCGTTGACCAGGAAGGACGGGGTGGAGGTCGCGCCGATCGAGTACCCCTGCTCCTGGTCCTCGCCGACCGCGGCGGTGGCCGCCGAGCCGTCGGCGTCCCGGGTGAAGCGGTCCAGGTCGGCGACGCCCGCCTGGCGTGCGAGCGCCTTCAGGCGGTCCTTGCCGAACCCCTTCTCCTTGACGCCCTCGGCGTAGGCGGCGCGGTGGAACTCCCAGAAGCGGCCCTGCTGCCCGGCCGCCCAGGAGGCCCGCGCGGCGGCCTCGGACTCGGCGCCGAAGATCGGGAAGTTGCGCCACTCGATGCGCAGGACGCCCTCGTCGACGTACTTCTTCACGAGGGCCGGTTCGGTGTCGCGGGCGAACTTCGCGCAGTAGCCGCACTTGAAGTCGGCGTACTCGATGAGGACGACGGGTGCGTCGGCCCGGCCCAGGGCCAGCTTGTCGCCGGCGTCGCGGCGGGCGAGCCTCGCCAGTTCGGGGTAGACGCCGTCCTGCGGGTCCGCCGTGACGCCGGCGACCGCGGAGGACTCGGCGCTGCGGGGCTCGGGGGCGGTGGCGCGGTAGGAGACGTAACCGAACAGGGCGGCGACGGCGACGACTCCGGCGCCGTACACCAGCGGCTTGCGGGACCTGCGGGGCTTGGGGGACTTCGGGGACGGCTTGGACGTGGGCGTGGGCATGCGGAACTCCGGGGTGGCGGTACGGGAGAGGGCGGACGGGCGGGTGGCCGGCCGCCGTCTACACCCGTAGGACGGAGAGCTCCACCGGGCCCGGCGCCGCCTCGTCCGGCCCGCGCGGCGTCAGCGGCGCGGGCGCCCGGACCGGCTCGGTGCCAGGGGCGGCGGGCAGGCCCCACTCGGCGAGGCCGGGCGCCTGGTCGTGGGCGGCGCGGGCGCGTGCGGGGACGGCGGGCTCGCCGCCGTCGCGCATGCCGCCCTTGCCGCAGCCCGGAATCCCGTGCCCGCCGTCCACGGCGGAGGCGGCGACGGCGGAGGCGGCGACGGGCGCGGGAGCCTCAGCCGCCGAGGCCCGGACGGGCGCGGGAGCCTCAGCCGCCGACGCCCGGACGGCCGGTCCGCAGAACAGCCCGAGCACGACCGCGAGCACCGCCACCAGGCAGCACCACTGCGAACGGGACACGGGACGGGCCTTCCGGCTGGGAATGATCGACTGCCCGGAATCGTACGTCCTGTCATCGCGCCGCTCCCCACCGTGCGGACCGGGCGCCGACGCCGTGCGCCTCCGTACGGGGACCGTGACCGGGGCCGCGGGAAATGGGTTCGCCGTTCTTCGGGGCCGGGTGAGATCCTGGGCTCGGTATGTCTACTTCCTTCGCCGATCTCCAGTCCCAGCTCGCGCGGCTCTCGCTCCGCGACGCGCACCGGCTCGGCCGCCGCCTCGAAGGCGCCCGCCGCATCCGCAAGCCCGAGGCACAGCAGGCCGTGCTGGACGAGATCGCCGCCCAGGCCGGCAAGGCCGCCGGGCGGCTCGCTCAGCGGGCTGCCCGCGTGCCCGACATCTCGTATCCGGAACAGCTCCCGGTCAGCCAGAAGAAGGACGAGATCCTGGAGGCGATACGCGACCACCAGGTCGTGATCGTCGCGGGTGAGACCGGCTCCGGCAAGACCACCCAGATCCCCAAGATCTGCATGGAGCTGGGCCGCGGTGTCCGCGGCATGATCGGGCACACCCAGCCGCGCCGGATCGCCGCGCGCACGGTGGCCGAGCGGATCGCCGACGAGCTGAGGACGCCGCTGGGCGAGGCGGTCGGCTGGAAGGTCCGCTTCACCGACCAGGTCAACCAGGACGCGACCTTCGTCAAGCTGATGACGGACGGCATCCTCCTCGCGGAGATCCAGACGGACCGCGAGCTGCTGGCCTACGACACGATCATCATCGACGAGGCCCACGAGCGGTCGCTGAACATCGACTTCCTGCTCGGCTACCTGGCCCGGCTGCTGCCCAAGCGCCCCGATCTGAAGGTCGTCGTCACCTCCGCGACCATCGACCCCGAGCGCTTCGCACGCCACTTCGGCGACGCGCCGATCGTCGAGGTCAGCGGGCGTACGTACCCGGTGGAGGTGCGGTACCGGCCCCTCCTCGAAGAGGACAGCGAGGACGCCGACCGCGACCAGATCACCGCGATCTGCGACGCGGTGGACGAGCTCCAGTCCGAGGGGCCCGGCGATGTCCTGGTCTTCCTCTCCGGCGAGCGCGAGATCCGCGACACGGCGGACGCGCTCGGCAAACGCAACCTCGGGCCCACCGAGGTACTCCCCCTCTACGCGCGCCTGTCGCACGCCGAGCAGCACCGGGTGTTCCAGCGCCACACCGGCCGCAGGATCGTTCTGGCGACCAACGTCGCCGAGACCTCGCTGACCGTCCCCGGCATCAAGTACGTGATCGACCCGGGCACCGCCCGTATCTCCCGCTACAGCCACCGCACCAAGGTCCAGCGGCTGCCGATCGAACGGATCTCGCAGGCCAGCGCCAACCAGCGCAAGGGCCGCTGCGGCCGTACGTCGGACGGCATCTGCATCCGGCTGTACTCCGAGGACGACTTCCTGACCCGCCCGGAGTTCACCGACGCGGAGATCCTGCGGACGAACCTGGCCTCCGTCATCCTCCAGATGACCGCGGCCGGCCTCGGTGACATCGAGAAGTTCCCCTTCATCGACCCGCCGGACCACCGCAACATCCGCGACGGCGTGCAACTGCTCCAGGAGCTGGGCGCGCTGGAGCAGGAGGAGAAGTCCCCCCGGGAGGGGAAAAAGGGGCAGCGGCTCACCCCGCTCGGCCGCAAGCTCTCGCAGCTCCCGGTGGACCCGCGCCTGGCCCGCATGGTCGTCGAGGCCGACCGCAACGGCTGTGTCCGCGAGGTCATGGTCATCGCCGCCGCGCTCTCCATCCAGGACCCGCGCGAGCGGCCCTCCGAGAAGCAGACGCAGGCCGACCAGCAGCACGCCCGGTTCAAGGACGAGACGTCCGACTTCCTGGCCTTCCTGAACCTGTGGCGCTACATCCGCGAGCAGCAGAAGGAGCGCGGCTCCTCCAGCTTCCGCCGGATGTGCAAGCAGGAGTACCTGAACTTCCTCCGCATCCGCGAATGGCAGGACATCTACGCCCAGCTGCGTACGGTCGCCAAGCAGATGGGCATCGAGCTCAACGAGGACGATGCCCCCGAGCAGTCGGTGCACACCTCGCTGCTGGCCGGTCTGCTGTCGCACATCGGGCTGAAGGACACCGAGAAGAACGAGTACCTGGGCGCCCGCAGCGCCAAGTTCGCGATCTTCCCCGGTTCGGCGCTGTTCAAGAAGCAGCCGCGGTTCGTGATGTCGGCGGAGCTGGTGGAGACCTCCCGGCTGTGGGCGCGGGTCAACGCCCGGGTCGAGCCGGAGTGGATCGAGCCGCTGGCCCAGCACCTGCTGAAGCGCACCTACAGCGAGCCGCACTGGGAGAAGGACCAGGCGGCGGTGATGGCGTACGAGCGGGTCACGCTCTACGGCGTCCCGATCGTCGCCCAGCGCAAGATCAATTTCGGCCGTATCGACCAGGAGACCTCGCGGGACCTCTTCATCCGCAACGCCCTGGTCGAGGGCGACTGGCGCACGCACCACCAGTTCTTCCACGACAACCGCAAGCTGCTCGGCGAGGTCGAGGAGCTGGAGCACCGGGCCCGGCGCCGCGACATCCTCGTGGACGACGAGACGCTGTTCGACTTCTACGACCAGCGCATCCCGGAGCACGTCGTCTCCGGCGCGCACTTCGACTCGTGGTGGAAGCACAAGCGCCGGGACGAGCCGGACGCGCTCGACTTCGAGCGCTCGATGCTCATCAACGAGAAGGCCGGGGCCGTCACCAAGGACGACTACCCGGACTCCTGGCGGCAGGGGAAGCTCAAGTTCCGGGTGACGTACCAGTTCGAGCCCGGCGCGGACGCCGACGGGGTGACCGTCCACATTCCGCTCCAGGTGCTCAACCAGGTCACGTCCGAGGGCTTCGACTGGCAGATCCCGGGCCTGCGCGAGGAGGTGGTGACCGAGCTGATCCGGTCCCTGCCGAAGCCGATCCGCCGGCACTACGTGCCCGCGCCGAACTACGCGGACAAGTTCCTCGACCGGGCCGTGCCCCTCCAGGAGCCGCTGCCGGTGACGCTGGCCCGTGAGCTCCAGCGGATGGTCGGCGTCCCGGTCGCCGCGGACGACTTCGACCTGGCCCGGGTCCCGGACCACCTCAAGATCACGTTCCGGATCGTGGACGAGCGGCGCCGCAGGGTCGCCGAGGACAAGGACCTGGAGGCGCTGAAGCTCCGGCTGCGCCCGAAGGCCCGCCAGGCGCTCTCCAAGGCCGCGGCGGCCACCGCGGGGCCCTCGGGCGAGTCCATCGAGCGCTCGGGCCTCACGGACTGGACGATCGGCACGCTGGACAAGGTCTTCGAGACACGGAGGGCCGGCCAGCCGGTCAAGGCGTACCCGGCGCTCGTGGACCAGGGCGCGACCGTCGCCGTACGGCTCTTCGACACCGGGGCCGAGCAGCAGCAGGCGATGTGGCGCGGGACGCGGAGGCTGATCCTGCTGAACATCCCGGTGAACCCGGCGAAGTTCGCGTCGGACAAGCTGACGAACCAGCAGAAGCTGGCCCTGTCCCGCAATCCGCACGGCTCCATCCAGGCCCTGTTCGACGACTGCGCGACCGCGGCCGCCGACCGGCTGATCGCGGCGCACGGCGGCCCCGCCTGGGACGAGGCGTCGTTCCGGAAGCTGTACGACAAGGTGCGCGCGGACCTGGTGGACCTGACCGTACGCACGATCGGGCAGGTGCAGCAGATCCTGGCGGCCTGGCAGGCGTGCGAGCGCCGGCTGAAGGCCACCAACAGCCTGGTCCTGATCAACAACGTCACGGACGTACGCGACCACCTCGCCCGACTCGTGCCGCCCGGGTTCGTCACCGCGACCGGGCTGCGCAGGCTGCCCGACCTGATGCGCTACCTGGTCGCGGAGGACCGCCGGCTCCAGCAGATGCCGACCAACGTCCAGCGCGACACCACGCGCATGGAGAAGGTCCACGAGATGCAGGACGAGTACGCCTGGCTTCTGGAGCAGCTGCCGAAGGGCAGGCCCGTCCCGCAGGAGGTGCTGGACATCCGGTGGATGATCGAGGAGCTGCGGGTGAGTTATTTCGCGCACGCCCTGGGCACCGCGTTCCCCGTATCGGACAAGCGGATCGTCAAGGCGATCGACGCGGCGGCGCCCTGAGGCGGGGCAGTGGGTGCGGGTGACGGCTCCGCAACCAGGAGTGAGTTCGACCGCACCCGCTGACCTCCTGTAGAGTCTGTCTTCGCAGCGGGCCGCAAGGCAGCAGCGAAAACCTGGTCCTGTGGAGCAGTTAGGAGTGCTCGCCACCCTGTCAAGGTGGAGGCCGCGGGTTCAAATCCCGTCAGGACCGCAGTAACGAAAGCCCGGATCCCCTGGATCCGGGCTTTCACGCGTCTTGACTCCGGTGTCCGCCGACGAGTACTCAGAAACCAGGGTCCGCCCCCGGATTCCCGGAGTGGGGCGGCGCGCATCCACCGGGAGGTGGCGCGATGGGGGCGACCACGGGCGACGGGTACCGCGAGCCGGCGCAGGGGCCCGGCAGGGCGCCCCGGCACGAGATCCGCGCGCTGCTGCGCGCGCACCTGGCGGCCGCGTCCGGCTACCGCCATCTCACCCGGCACTGCGCGGTCTGCGCCCGGCTGCTGCGGCTCGCCATGGAGCCCGTGACGGCCCCTCGGGGCGCCCGGGCGGCCGACGAGCCCTCCGGGGCGCCCGATGACCCTGCGGAGCGGCGACGAGGCTCTGTGCCGGCACCACAGGCACCGCGGGCATCGCGGGCGGGGGACGTAAGTCCTCCCACGACATGACCTTCGGCGCGGCCGTCGGCTTCCTCACAGTGGCAGGCTCGTAGGTGGCGGCACCCACGCGGTGCAACACCCGCGCAGTGTGACGGGTGTCACTGAATCAGTTTTGAGAAGAGGTGACTTTACACCCTTCCTACAACTGGCGAATTTAATATGTGCAATTGCACCTCTCGGGAGGGTGTCATCCGAACCCTCACGGGGCGGACCCGGCAGACCCCCGGGCCGGTGCGGCGGGACCACGGAGCGACGCGGCAGGGGCGCGGAAACACTCCCGCGCAGGTCCGCACGGAGCCGGACCGGCAGACGTACGGGAAGCCGGCGCGCGCACAAAAAAATCGCGCTGGACCCGGCGGAGTCCAGCGCGATCGGATGACATGACCCGTATGGCACAGGTATGGCGCCCGTTGGGGCGGGCGCCCGTCATATGGAGCTATGGGTGAGCAAGTGGGTTGGGGGACCCAAAAGCCCAGGTGTGACGCGGTGACAGGGGGTATGTCAGGCCTCGCTGCGCTGCTGCGGAATACCCGCAAGCAGTGCGCGGACCTCTGCCTCGCGGTAACGGCGATGTCCACCGAGCGTGCGGATGGACGTGAGCTTGCCAGCCTTCGCCCAACGGGTAACCGTCTTCGGGTCCACGCGGAACATCGTGGCAACCTCAGCCGGGGTCAGCAGCGGCTCGGCATCAGGGGTGCGAGCGGTCATGAGCGGCCTCCTCGGGAGAACCGAACCATCTCGGTTCTTTCCTCTAAATTCTGCACCTTGACCCACGTTGCCCGAAATGGCGGACGCGGGCCGAGTCGGTTATAGGACGAACGGCTTGTCCTCGGCACTACAACTACACCATCCGTCCAGCCACGTCGGCCAAACCGATGGAATTGCCCTCCCAGGTGTTCATCAGCGACGGAAAGCCGATGGACCATGCCATAGCGGACAGTCACACCCCCGTGACGATCAGTCACAGAGCGATCAGGGGTCACCAGACCCCCCATAGCGTGCAATGCAGAAGCAATCCGCCCATACATGGACGGATGGAGTCCTCCCCGGACTCCTTGTCCTATTTTGGCACGAGGGGAGGGGAAGGGCGCAAGGGCCCCGTAAGTGCTATCCGTCACGGTTGAGGCAAAGGCCCGGTTCGGGACGTAGGTCCTGACGCCCCCTGAGAAGCTTCCGCCCCTTCACCCCCACGTGTCACACACGCAACAGGTTCATCGCTCGTCAGTTGGCGAACTGACGGTCCCTGACGGCCCGCCAGCGCTCCGCGAGACGCGCGTACGCCTCGGCCGCCCTCTCGGCGTCCCCGGCACGCAGCGCGGCGATGCCCTCGGCCACATCGGCGGCGCTCCGGTCCTGAGCGAGCTCCCGTTCCGGCAGCGCGTGCACGAGGCCGCCGTAGTCCAGCTCGACTAGCGCGCGCGGATGGAACTCCTCCAGCCACCGCCCGACATCCACCAGCCCCGCGGTCAGCGGCCCCTCGTCCATCGTCTCCCGCAGCGTCCTGAGGGACCTCGCCAGCCGGCGCCGCGCCTGGACCATCGGCGTGCGGTACCGGAACACGGGCGGCTCCCCGTCCGGCCCGGCCGTCACGTGCTCCCGCTCCTCGTCCGCGAACAGCACGAACCAGCGCACCGGAACCTGCCACACCGCCGTCCTGATCCACGGCCGGGCGTCCGGATTGCGCTCCGCCCACCGCTCGTGGTCGGCCAGCGCCTGGCCGCGCACCACCGGCGGCAGCACCGCGTCGAGCACCGGCCCGGGGAACAGGTCCGCCAGCCCTTCCAGGGCCAGCCAGCCGCGCAGCCGGGTCCGCCACGGGCACACGCACACCACGCCGTCCACCTCCGCGACGAAGGCGTCCGCGCTCTCGTGGACGGGCACTCCGGCGGGGGTGGTCGCCGCCAAGTCGGCCAGCGAGCGCCGCAGTTCGTCCTGGGCCGTGGGGATCCGGTCGCGGGCCGCATAGCGGACCCAATGGGCGCGCTCGGCCTCCGGGAAGGCCGCCAGTGGCTCGTAGACCCGGAGGTAGGACGCGTAAGGGACGAGCACCGAAGACACCACCGACATGCGGTGATCGTGTCACGCCTGTCCCCCGGTAGGGGGTGATCCTCGGCACTGGAACAGATCTACGCGGGCGTAGGACTTACCCTCTTGCCCATCCGGATCGTCCGTGAAGGTCGGCCCGGTGGGCCCTCCCCACCTTCAGGAGGGTCCTTCCGCCGCTTCGTACTTGGGAGTCACCACAGTGACCGATGTGACCGGCGTGCCTGTCGATGTCCTGCACACCCTGTTCCACTCGGACCAGGGCGGACACGAACAAGTCGTCCTCTGCCAGGACCGTGCCAGCGGCCTCAAGGCCGTCATCGCGCTCCACTCCACCGCCCTGGGCCCGGCCCTCGGCGGCACCCGCTTCTACCCGTACGCCTCCGAGGCGGAGGCCGTCGCCGACGCGCTGAACCTCGCGCGCGGCATGTCGTACAAGAACGCCCTGGCCGGTCTCGACCACGGCGGCGGCAAGGCCGTCATCATCGGCGACCCGGAGCAGATCAAGAGCGAGGAACTGCTGCTCGCCTACGGCCGGTTCGTGGCCTCGCTCGGCGGCCGCTACGTGACGGCCTGCGACGTCGGCACGTACGTCGCCGACATGGACGTGGTGGCCCGCGAGTGCCGCTGGACCACCGGCCGCTCCCCCGAGAACGGCGGCGCCGGCGACTCCTCCGTGCTCACCGCGTTCGGCGTCTTCCAGGGCATGCGCGCCTCCGCCCAGCACCTGTGGGGCGACCCGACGCTGCGTGGCCGAAAAGTGGGGGTCGCCGGCGTCGGCAAGGTCGGCCACCACCTGGTCGAGCACCTGCTCGCGGACGGGGCCGAGGTCGTGATCACCGATGTGCGGGAGGAATCCCTGCGCCGGATCACCGAGAAGCACCCCGAGGTCGCCGTCGCGGCGGACACCGAGGCGCTCATCCGCACCGAGGGCCTGGACATCTACGCCCCCTGCGCCCTGGGCGGCGCCCTCAACGACGACAGCGTGCCGGTGCTCACCGCGAAGGTGGTGTGCGGGGCCGCCAACAACCAGCTCGCGCACCCGGGCGTCGAGAAGGACCTCGCGGACCGCGCGATCCTGTACGCGCCCGACTACGTGGTGAACGCGGGCGGGGTCATCCAGGTCGCCGACGAGCTGCACGGCTTCGACTTCGACCGGTGCAAGGCCAAGGCCGCGAGGATCTTCGACACGACGCTGGCCATATTCGCACGTGCGAAGGAAGACGGGATTCCGCCGGCCGCCGCGGCCGACCGGATCGCCGAGCAGCGGATGGCCGAGGCCCGCCGCCGCTGACCCCCGCAGGCCCCCGGGCCGCCGGCTCCGGCCGGCGGCCCTCTTTCGCGCGCCCCGGCGGCCGGCTGGCGAGACAAGACTCACGCCGGTCGGCGGGTCGCCTGCCGATAAGAGGTTAAAATCGCAGTTGACCAGCGAGGACGGGGCGTCTCGCGGGTCCTCTTCCGGGGCGCGTGATGCGGGCGGCGTACCGTATGGCCGCGGAAGCAGGTACCGTTAAAGCTCTACAGGCACGGTCTCTCTGCCGAGAGTCCGTCCTGAAACATGAACGCGTGTCAAGACTCTGGGGCCGTCGAGCCCCGTCACCGAGGGGGTCGAGCCATGGGGCGCGGCCGGGCAAAGGCCAAGCAGACCAAGGTCGCCCGTCAGCTGAAGTACAGCACCGGCGGGACTGACCTGTCGCGTCTGGCCAATGAGCTGGGCGCATCGCCTTCGAGTCAACCACCGAACGCGGAGCCGTTCGAGGACGACGACGAGGAAGATGACCCGTACGCACAGTACGCGGATCTCTACAACGACGACGAGGACGAGGGCGAGGACCAGCAGTCCGGTCCGTCGTCCAAGCGCCGCGGCGCTTGACCTCGCGCTGACACATCGACCCGGTCCGGGCCTGTCCCGGACCGGGTTCTGTGCTGTCCCGGTCCGGAGCGGACGAGGCGGCGGGTGACCGGCCGGGCTCGAGGGCCCGCCCGGCGTTCCGTGCGTGTCCCGGCGGTGCGGGAGCGATCGCCGGTCCCCACTCAGCGTGCGTACGCGCCCACGAGCTCCGCGCCCGTCGTGTGCGCGCCCCGGTCGGTGATCTCGCCGGCGACCCAGGAGTCGACGCCCCGGTCGGCCAGGGTGGTCAGCGCCGCGTCCACCGATTCGGCGGGGACGATCGCGATCATGCCGACGCCCATGTTGAGCGTCTTCTCCAGCTCCAGCTGCTCGACCTGACCGGCCTTGCCGACGAGGTCGAAGACCGCGCCCGGGGTCCAGGTGGAGCGGTCCACCGTCGCGTGCAGGGAGTCGGGGACGACCCGGGCCAGGTTGTTGGCCAGGCCGCCGCCGGTGACGTGGCTGAAGCCGTGCACCTCGGTCGTACGGGTCAGCGCCAGGCAGTCCAGGGAGTAGATCCGGGTGGGCTCCAGGAGCTCCTCGCCGAGGGTCCGGCCGAACTCCTCGACCTGGCGGTCCAGCGTCCAGCCGGCCCGGTCGAAGACCACGTGGCGGACGAGCGAGTACCCGTTGGAGTGAAGACCGGAGGACGCCATCGCGATCACGGCGTCACCCTTGCGGATGCGGTCGGGGCCCAGCAGGCGATCGGCCTCGACCACGCCCGTGCCGGCGCCGGCCACGTCGAAGTCGTCCGCACCCAGCAGGCCCGGGTGCTCGGCGGTCTCCCCGCCGACCAGGGCGCAGCCGGCCAGCACACAGCCCTCGGCGATGCCCTTGACGATGGCCGCGACACGCTCGGGGTGCACCTTGCCGACGCAGATGTAGTCGGTCATGAACAGCGGCTCGGCGCCGCAGACGACGAGGTCGTCGACGACCATGCCGACGAGGTCGTGGCCGATGGTGTCGTACACGCCCATCTGGCGGGCGAGGTCGACCTTGGTGCCGACGCCGTCCGTGGCGGAGGCCAGGAGCGGACGCTCGTAGCGCTTGAGCGCCGAGGCGTCGAAGAGGCCGGCGAAGCCGCCGAGACCGCCGAGGCCCGCGACCTCGGGGCGCTGCGTCTTCTTCACCCACTCCTTCATCAGCTCGACGGCGCGGTCGCCGGCCTCGATGTCGACGCCCGCTGCCGCGTAGGAAGCACCTGTTGTCTCAGACATTGCCTGGGATCTTTCGTGTGGAAATACGGGGCTGGGGGAAGGGCTGCCGGGCGGTCCGGGTCACGGACGGCGCAGCGCGTCGGCCGCGGCCGTCGCCGCAGGGCCTGCCGCCAGCTCGGTCTCCAGCAGCTGCTTGCCGAGCAGCTCCGGGTCCGGAAGCTCCATCGGGTACTCGCCGTCGAAGCAGGCGCGGCACAGGTTCGGCTTGTCGATCGTCGTGGCCTCGATCATCGAGTCGATCGAGATGTACGCGAGCGAGTCGGCGCCCATGGAGGTGCCGATCTCCTCCACGGACATGCCGTTGGCGATCAGCTCGGCGCGGGTCGCGAAGTCGATGCCGAAGAAGCAGGGCCATTTCACCGGCGGGGACGAGATCCGGATGTGGATCTCGGCGGCGCCGGCCTCACGGAGCATCCGGACCAGTGCGCGCTGGGTGTTGCCGCGGACGATCGAGTCGTCCACGACCACCAGGCGCTTGCCCTTGATGACTTCCTTGAGGGGGTTCAGCTTGAGGCGGATGCCCAGCTGGCGAATCGTCTGGGAGGGCTGGATGAAGGTCCGGCCCACGTAGGCGTTCTTCACCAGTCCGGCGCCGAACGGAATCCCGCTGGCCTCCGCGTAGCCGATGGCGGCGGGGGTGCCGGACTCCGGGGTCGCTATGACCAGATCCGCCTCGGCGGGCGCCTCGGCGGCCAGCCTGCGGCCCATCTCCACGCGGGAGAGGTACACGTTGCGCCCGGCGATGTCGGTGTCGGGGCGGGCCAGGTAGACGTACTCGAAGACGCAGCCCTTGGGCTTCGCTTCCGCGAATCGGGAGGTACGCAGGCCGTTCTCGTCGATGGCGACGAGCTCACCCGGCTCGATCTCGCGGACGAAGCTGGCGCCGCAGATGTCGAGGGCGGCGGACTCCGACGCGACGACCCAGCCGCGCTCCAGGCGGCCGAGGACCAGCGGGCGGATGCCCTGCGGGTCACGGGCGGCGTAGAGCGTGTGCTCGTCCATGAAGACGAGGGAGAAGGCGCCCCGCACCTCGGGAAGCACCTTGGTGGCGGCCTCCTCGATGGTGAGCGGCTTGCCGTCCTCGTCGGTCTGTCCGGCGAGCAGGGCGGTCACCAGGTCGGTGTCGTTGGTCGCGGCGACCTGGGTGGCGCGGCCGTCCTTGCGCGGGAGGTCGGCGACCATCTCCGCGAGCTGGGCCGTGTTGACCAGGTTTCCGTTGTGACCCAGGGCGATCGAGCCGTGCGCGGTCGCACGGAACGTCGGCTGCGCGTTCTCCCACACCGAGGCGCCGGTGGTGGAGTAGCGGGCATGACCGACCGCGATATGGCCCTGGAGCGATCCCAGGGAGGTTTCGTCGAAGACCTGCGAGACCAGTCCCATGTCCTTGAAGACCAGGATCTGGGACCCGTTGCTCACTGCGATGCCCGCGGACTCCTGTCCACGGTGCTGCAGGGCATACAGTCCGAAATAGGTGAGCTTGGCGACCTCTTCGCCCGGAGCCCAGACACCGAAGACGCCGCAAGCGTCCTGGGGGCCCTTCTCTCCGGGGAGCAGGTCGTGGTTGAGTCGTCCATCACCACGAGGCACGCCACCGAGTGTAGGGGAGATCGACCACTGGTCCGAATTGGGGATGCCCCGCCGGACCGCTGCGGAAGCGCCTCCGGGGAACGCCCCCGGGGCCGCCCGAACGGTCACCGGGAGTGATCGCCTCCGCGTCCCGGTCTACGCGCGGCAACCGCCGCAGGGCAGGCGACATCCGGATCACCGGCCGGTTACCGACAGGTTCCGGCCACCCGGCCTATGGCATCGGCGGGCCGGTTCGTGGCGCTGCGTGAGGCGGCTCGCGGCGGCCTCGCGAGGAGAGCCCGAACGGTCGTTTCGTGGCGAGCCTCACACCGCCGCCGCCCGGTATGCGGCATCTCGGTGCACCCGGCGGCCCTTCGCGGCCGGTTGTCCGTCGTCAGGCGTTCGCTTCAGCCGCTTCCGTCCGCCGCCGAGGCGCCGAGCCCCCGGGCGCCGTCCTCGGTGGTGAGCGTCAACGTGCGCTGATCGATGCCGAAGGTCGTCCGGTTCCCGTCGAGCACCGCCCGTACGGCACGCTCCAGCCGCATCTCCGGGTCCGGGCACATCTTCCGGGTGGCGGTGAGCGGGCCGAAGGTGATCGTGGAGCCGGAGACCTTCGCCGTGGACCGGAAGGTGTTGCAGCCGAGGGTGCCGTGGACCGTGCCGTCCCGGCCGAAGGTGATCCGCGCCTCGTCCTGCGTACCGCTGGGCACGGAGGAGGCGCTGGAGCCGGTGGCCAGGGTGGTGACCCGCCAGTCGGTGCCGGCGAGCGGGACCGGGCGCCGGGCGGTGAGGGTGATGCTGTCGCCCTCGGCGGTGGTCAGGGTGAGGGTCTTGTTCTCCACGGTGGCGGTGAGCTTGCCGCTGAAGGCTTTGGCCAGCAGGGATTCGAAGCGCTGGACGCCCGGTTCGCAGCCCGTCTCGGTGGTCGTCCCCGGCTCGACGCTGAGGGTGTGGCCGTCGAGCCGCGCCCGCGCCGTGAACCGGTTGCAGCCGTAGCTGCCGCTCGCCCGCCCCTTCGCGTCGATCTCCACGTGCGCGCCGGTCGGGGCCTCGGTGCGCCGCCCGTCGACCGTCACCGCGTCGACGCTCCAGCGCACGCCGGTGACGGACCGGGCGGGCTGTGCGGAGCCGCTGTCGCCGGCGGGGGCGGACCGCGAGGAGCCCGAGCCGGTCCCGTCGGCGGACTCCGTGCCGCAGGCGGTGAGGGCGATCAGGGCCAGGAGGCCGACGGCCAGATGCCGCAGCCGCGTGGAGAGCCGCGTAGTGAGCTGCATGCGGGTGAGACGGCCGGCACGGGCGGTCCGGTTCCCGCACTCGGCCATCGGGGGCCGGGCCCGGGGCCCGGTCAGCCCATGAGGGGCAGCAGGGCGGACAGGTCGGCCCGCTCGCCGCTGGCCCCGACCTTCGCCGCCTCGACCTCCCGCGCCCACTCCGTACGCCCGGTCGCCAGCCGTATCCAGGTCAGCGGATCGGTCTCCACGACGTTGGGCGGGGTGCCCCGGGTGTGGCGCGGGCCCTCGACGCACTGCACCACGGCGAACGGCGGGACCCGCACCTCGACCGACCCGCCGGGCGCCCTCTGGGCCAGCGCGTCCGCGAGCAGCCGGGTGCAGGCGGCGAGCGCCTGGCGGTCGTACGGGATGGAGAGCCCGGTCGCCTCATTGAGGTCGTACGTGTGGACGACCAGCTCCACGGTGCGGGTGACCAGGAAGTCGCCGAGGCGCATCGCCCCGACCCGGGTGGCCAGCAGCCGGTCCTCGGAGGCCGCCGGCACCAGCGCCTCGAAGCGGGCGGCGACCTCCGCGTACAGCGTGTCCAGGTCCGGTGCGCCGGTGACCCGTGCGGCGGTGTCGTCGGCGCTCCGGGGGGCGCGGGCGGCCGTGGTGAACGGCCACTCCAGGAGGGAGACCTCGGGCCTGGCCAGGGCGGGGGCGGGCAGCTCCAGGGTCTGGCTGACGTGCGAGAGCGCCATGGTGACGTGGGCGGCGAGCTCGCGCACCGTCCAGTCCCCGAGGCCGCTCGGGGCGCCGAGCTGCTGCGGGGTCAGGGTGCGGACGGCGTCCCGTACATGGGCGAACTGGGCCTGGACCGCGGTGCGGGTCCTGACCGGGTCGTAGCGACGGGCGCGCTTCTGCGAGGGCGGCATGGTGCGGAGCCTACGGCCTTGCACTGACAGGCCGCCCGGGACGGGGCGAGGCGCCCCCGCAGGCGGTCAGGAACGGCTCGCGTAGTCGCCCCAGGCCGCCCGGAACGGGGGCGAGGCGCCCCCGCAGGCGGTCAGGAACGGCTCGCGTAGTCGCCCCAGGCCGCCCGGGACGGGGGCGAGGCGCCCCCGCAGGCGGTCAGGGACGGCTCGCGTAGTCACCCCAGGCCGCCCGGAACGGGGGCGAGGCGCCCCCGCAGGCGGTCAGGGACGGCTCGCGTAGTCGCCGAGGCCCTTCTCCAGCAGGTCGAAGCCGCGGCCGGCGAGCATGACGGCGTCCGCCGCGACCGCGTCGGCGGACTCACCGGCCAGCAGGCGCCGGTGGTTCTCGGTGATCAGCGCGTTGCGGGTGCCGAGCAGCTGGGAGGCGACGACGCGGGCGATGGCCGGCTCCTCACCCTCCTCGATCAGGACGTCGGTGAGCTCGTCGAGGGTGCGGACGAAGAAGGCGTGGGCGCGGGTGAGCAGGGCGGGCGTCCGCTGGATGAGCCGGACGAGACCGAGCGCCACCGGGAAGTCGCTCATCCCGACCGACGGGTCCCGGCGCTCGACGGCCGCCAGGAAGTGCCGGCGCATGGCCGCGACCGCGGATTCGCCGGGAGCGCGGTCCCGCACGATCCGGGCGGCGTCGCCGATGTGCTCCTCCATCGGCGCGAAGACCAGGTCTTCCTTGCTGTCGAAGTAGTTGAAGACGGTCATCTTCGATACGTCGGCCGCCTCGGCGATCTCCGCGACCGAGACCTGGTCGAAGCCGCGCTCGGCGAAGAGTTTCGTGGCCTGTGCCAGCAGACGGCGTCGCGTCTCGATCTTCTTGCGCTCGCGCAGGCCCATCCCCTCGGTCATGGGATCACTGTACCAGGATGAAAATTAATCCTGGATGAAAACTTGACTCAGTACATGATTACCGGAACGGGGGGGGCCGCAGCGGCGCGCTGCCCGTGCTGCCGAGAAGGGGGAGCCCTGCCATGCCCGGGACGAAGACCGCGGACCCACCGCCACAGGCCGCCGTCGCCGAGCGACCGGCCACCGACCGGGGCGTCACCGTCGCGGTGGCGCTCTGCATCGTCACGATCCTGCCGGCCGTCCTGGACTCGAACATCCTGTCCTTCGCAACCGTGCCGATCGTCCGCGATCCCGGCCCGGTCCACGGCGTCGACCGGATTCCGTGGCTGATCACCGCCTACCAGCTCGCCGCGACCGCCGCGCTGCCGCTGTACGGCAAGCTCTGCGACTCCGTCGGCTCGAAGACCGTCTTCATCGGGGCGCTCGCCACCTTCCTGACCGGATCGGCGCTGTGCGGAATGGCCCAGTCCATGGGCGAGCTGATCGCCGCACGCGCCATCCAGGGCATCGGCGGCGGCGGCGGGCTGATGAGCGTGACCATGGTCGTCCTGCACCAGCTCGGCGCCGGTCTCGCCGCCGCCTTCTCGACCGCGCTGCTCCTGGTCACCGAGTGGGGCGGCGAGGACTACGCCTGGACCTCCCCGACCGACGCGGTCTTCGCCTGCGCCACCGGCGTGATGGTCCTCGCCCTGCTCCTCTCCACCCGGCTGCCGGGCACCCGCTCAAGGGCCTGACGCTTCCCCGTACGCACATCGCACGAAGCCCCCGACCGGTCGGACCGGTCGGGGGCTTTCTGCCGGGGCGTACCCGCGTGCGGGCTACGCGAGCAGCGCGGGGATCGTGTCCTCGTGCGCCGTACGCAGCTCGCTCAGCGGGATGCTGAACTCGCCCTGGACCTCGACCTCGTCGCCGTCCACGACACCGATGCGGGTCACGGGCAGACCGCGCGCCCCGCACATGTCGTTGAACCGCAGCTCCTCGCTGCGCGGCACCGCGACGACCGCGCGGCCCGCGGACTCCGAGAACAGCAGCGTGAACGCGTCCAGGCCGTCCGGCACGACCAGCCGGGCACCCTTCCCACCGCGCAGGCAGGACTCGGTGACCGCCTGGATCAGACCGCCGTCCGACAGGTCGTGCGCCGCGTCGATCATGCCGTCGCGGGACCCCGAGATCAGGATCTCGGCGAGCAGCTTCTCGCGGCCCAGGTCCACCTTGGGCGGCAGACCGCCGAGGTGGTTGTGGACGACCTCGGACCAGGCCGAGCCGCCGAACTCCTCGTGCGTGTCACCCAGCAGGTAGAGGAGCTGGCCCTCTTCCGCGAAGGCGACCGGGGTGCGCCGCGTGACGTCGTCGATCACTCCGAGCACGGCCACGACCGGCGTCGGGTGGATCGCCGTCTCACCGGTCTGGTTGTACAGCGAGACGTTGCCGCCGGTGACCGGGGTGCCCAGCTCCAGGCAGCCGTCCGCGAGACCGCGGGTGGCCTCGGCGAACTGCCACATGACGTCCGGGTCCTCGGGCGAACCGAAGTTCAGGCAGTCCGAGATGGCGAGCGGCTTGGCGCCGGAGGCGGCGACGTTGCGGTACGACTCCGCCAGCGCGAGCTGCGCGCCGGTGTACGGGTCGAGCTTGGCGTACCGGCCGTTGCCGTCGGTCGCCATGGCCACGCCGAGGTTGGACTCCTCGTCGATGCGGACCATGCCGGCGTCCTCGGGCATCGCGAGCACGGTGTTGCCCTGCACGAACCGGTCGTACTGGTCCGTGATCCAGGACTTCGACGCCTGGTTCGGCGAGGAGACCAGCTTGAGGACCTGCTCGCGCAGCTCGGCGCCGTCGGCCGGGCGGGCCAGCTTGCCGGCGTCGTCGGCCTGGAGCGCGTCCTGCCAGGACGGGCGGGCGTACGGGCGGTGGTAGGTCGGGCCCTCGTGGGCGACGGACCGCGGCGGCACGTCCACGATCTGCTCGCCGTGCCAGAAGATCTCCAGCTGCGAGCCCTCGGTCACCTCACCGATGACGGTGGCGATGACGTCCCACTTCTCGCAGATCTCCAGGAAGCGGTCCACGTGCTGCGGCTCGACGATCGCGCACATGCGCTCCTGCGACTCGCTCATGAGGATTTCCTCGGGCGAGAGGGAGGAGTCGCGCAGCGGCACGGTGTCCAGCTCGACGCGCATGCCGCCGGAGCCCGCGGAGGCCAGCTCGCTCGTGGCGCAGGAGAGCCCGGCGCCGCCGAGGTCCTGGATGCCCGCGACGAGCTTCTCCTTGAAGATCTCCAGGGTGCACTCGATGAGGAGCTTCTCCTGGAACGGGTCGCCGACCTGGACGGCGGGGCGCTTGGCCGGGCCGGTCGACTCGAAGGTCTCCGAGGCCAGCACGGAGACGCCGCCGATGCCGTCGCCGCCGGTGCGGGCGCCGTACAGGATGACCTTGTTGCCGGGGCCGGACGCCTGCGCGAGGTGGATGTCCTCGTGCTTCATGACACCGATGCAGCCGGCGTTGACCAGCGGGTTGCCCTGGTAGCAGGCGTCGAAGACGACCTCGCCGCCGATGTTCGGCAGGCCCAGGCAGTTGCCGTAGCCGCCGATGCCCGCGACGACGCCCGGCAGGACGCGCTTGGTGTCGGGGTGGTCGGCCGCACCGAAGCGCAGCGGGTCGACGACCGCGACCGGGCGGGCCCCCATGGCGAGGATGTCGCGGACGATGCCGCCGACGCCGGTGGCCGCGCCCTGGTAGGGCTCGATGTACGAGGGGTGGTTGTGCGACTCGACCTTGAAGGTCACCGCGTACCCCTGGCCGACGTCGACCACACCGGCGTTCTCACCGATGCCGACGAGCATGGCGTCGTTGGCGGGGACCTTCTCGCCGAACTGCTTGAGGTGGACCTTGCTGCTCTTGTACGAGCAGTGCTCCGACCACATCACCGAGTACATGGCGAGCTCGGCGCCGGTGGGACGGCGGCCCAGGATCTCGCGGATGCGGGCGTACTCGTCCTCCTTGAGGCCGAGTTCCTTCCAGGGCTGCTCGGTGTCCGGGGTTTCGGCCGCGTGCTTGACCGTGTCCAGGCTCATGCGTTGACCAGCTTCTTGATGATCGAGGTGAAGAAACCGAGACCGTCGGTGCGACCGGTGCCGATCAGCGGCTCCACGGCGTGCTCCGGGTGCGGCATCAGGCCGACGACGTTGCCCGCGGCGTTGGTGATGCCGGCGATGTCGCGCAGCGAGCCGTTGGGGTTGCGGCCCACATAGCGGAACGCGACGCGGCCCTCGGCCTCCAGCTCGTCGAGCGTGTGCTCGTCGGCGGTGTAGCGGCCGTCCATGTTCTTGAGCGGTACGGAGATCTCCTGGCCCGCGGAGTAGTCCGAGGTCCAGGCGGTCTCCGCGTTCTCGACGCGCAGGGTCTGGTCGCGGCAGATGAAGTGCAGGTGGTTGTTGCGCAGCATCGCGCCGGGCAGCAGGTGCGCCTCGGTCAGGATCTGGAAGCCGTTGCAGATGCCGAGGACCGGCATGCCCGCCTTCGCCTGCTCGATCACCGTCTCCATAACCGGCGAGAACCGGGAGATGGCTCCGGCGCGCAGATAGTCGCCGTAGGAGAAACCGCCCGCGAGGATGACCGCGTCCACCTGGTGCAGGTCCTTGTCGCGGTGCCACAGCGACACGGGCTCGGCGCCCGCGACCCGTACGGCCCGAAGGGCGTCCTGGTCGTCGAGCGTGCCCGGAAAGGTGACGACTCCGATACGAGCGGTCACTTCGACTCCTCGGCGTTCTCCACCTTCACGGTGAAGTCCTCGATCACGGTGTTGGCGAGGAAGGTCTCCGCCATCTCGTGAATACGGGCGAGGGCGGCGTCGTCGACCGGCCCCTCGACCTGCAGCTCGAAACGCTTTCCCTGACGTACGTCCGCGATTCCCTCGAAGCCGAGACGGGGCAGTGCGCGCTGCACCGCCTGTCCCTGCGGGTCGAGGATCTCGGGCTTGAGCATGACGTCGACTACGACGCGTGCCACTGGCACTCCCGGTGTGGTGGTGTGGTGCGGCTGTTTCTCCGGGGGGTTCCCCAGACCCCCGCGGGTCCACTCAGCGTACCTGCCCGGAAATTCTACGCGGGTAGATATCAAACGGGGCAGATCACGCCGAGATATCGGCCGATCACCGGGCAGCGGAAATCCCGCGAAACAAATGATCGCCGGCGCACACATAGGGGCGGACACGCGCAGGTAATTGCCCGGGCTTCACAATGCGGCACCAGTCGCTGTACAAATGATTACCGGGGAAAGCAGGATTGCCCCCGCGACACCGACAACAGTCGGCCCGCATCCGCGCTCACAGCCGGAAGGCCGGCATCGGCGCATGTCAGAAGCGCCGGCGCCGTAGGAAAGGACCGATATCCGTGGCTCAGCGCGTAGTGGTCACACTCTCCGACGACATCGACGGGGGAACAGCGGCGGAAACGGTCACCTTCGCCCTCGACGGGAAGTCGTACGAGATCGACCTCAATCCGTCCAACGCAAAGAAACTGCGCAAAGCCCTGGCCCCGTACATGGCGGCCGGCCGCAAGCAGACAAATGCCGGCAAACACGGCAAGGTTCCCGTCTCGTACCGGCACACCTCGCTCGCGCCCGACCCCGCGGCGGTGCGCGCCTGGGCGCGCTCGCACCGGATGGACGTGCCGGCCCGGGGCCGGATTCCCAAGAGCGTCTACGAGGCGTTCCAGGAAGCCAGTTGACCCTGCGTCCGCATCGGCGGACGGGCCGGCCGGCCGTGCCGGACCCGCCCGCCGGACGCGCCCGACGCCCCGTCAAGGGGGCCCGGCAGGCCGCCTCGCGGGAGCCGACTTGCGCGACACCCCCGCAGGTCGGCTAGAGTCTGGAGCACGCCGAAGGGCAAGGCCGAAAAGCCGAACCCCAAGCAGCGTGCGGGTGTAGTTCAGTAGTAGAACATCCCCCTTCCAGGGGGAAGGCGCAGTGTGCAATTCCTGTCACCCGCTCTGCATCACTCTTCATGACCACTCCGGTGGATCAGGTAGAGTAGTGCTCGCTCCACCGGTGAAAGCCGAGTGGTTGCAATGCGGACGTAGCTCAGTTGGTAGAGCGCAACCTTGCCAAGGTTGAGGTCGCCAGTTCGAACCTGGTCGTCCGCTCGGTTCAGCAAGAAGCCCCCGGCCTTTCGGCTGGGGGCTTCTTCGTATGCGGCGCGGATTCTCCGCCCTGTCGTGTGCTTTCCCGGCCCGCGCGCCACCACCCATGACGTTTGTCATGGGTGGTGGTGACAGCGCGCACTGCCCTCGGCGGTCCGCCGGAGGAAACCTTGAGACATGACCAGCGACGACATGTCCCGTGAGTGCGTGATCCAGGCGGATGACGTCCGGCGCAGCTACGCCGGCGGATTCGAGGCTGTGACCGGTGTCTCCTTCAGCGTGGCGCGCGGCGAGCTGTTCGCCCTCCTCGGCACGAACGGCGCCGGCAAGACCTCCACCGTCGAGCTCCTGGAGGGCCTGGCCCGCCCCGACGGCGGCACGGTCCGGGTGCTGGGCCACGACCCGTACACCGAGCGTGCCCGGGTGCGCCCGCGGATAGGCGTGATGCTCCAGGAGGGCGGCTTCCCGTCCGAGCTGTCGGTGGCCGAGACGGTACGGATGTGGGCGGGCTGCACCAGCGGCGCCCGGCCGACCGGTGAGGCCCTGGAACTGGTGGGGCTCGGCCACCGGGCGCGCGTCCGGGTCAAGCAGCTCTCCGGCGGCGAGCGGCGGCGGCTGGACCTGGCGCTGGCCCTGCTCGGCCGGCCGGAGGTGCTCTTCCTCGACGAGCCGACCACCGGTCTCGACGCCGAGGGCCGGCGCGACACCTGGGAGCTGGTGCGCCGCCTCCAGGAGGACGGCATCACCGTGCTGCTCACCACGCACTACCTGGAGGAGGCAGAGGCGCTCGCCGACCGGCTGGCGATCATGCACCGCGGCCGGATCGTGACCACGGGCACCACCGCCGAGGTGACGGCCGCCCGCCCCGCCCGCATCCGCTTCGAGCTGCCCGGGGGCATACCCGCGGCGCGGCTGCCCCTGGGGCTCCGCGCCGCCGCCGAGGGCCCGCGGATCGAGATCCGTACGCACCGGCTCCAGGATTCACTGACCGAACTGCTGCGCTGGGCCGCGGAGTCGGACGTCCCGCTGCTGGGGCTAGACGCCCGCTCGGCCTCCCTCGAAGAGGCGTTCCTCGACATCGCGAAGTCCGCCGCCCAGACCGAAGAGGTGCCTGTTCCATGACGACCGCGACCACCGCCGCACCCACCGCGAAGCGCACCACGGGGACGACGGCCCGGACCCGGCTGACGGCTCTCGGGCGGGCCGAGCTGACGCTGCTCGCCCGCAACCGCACGGCGATCTTCGTCGCGCTGCTCATGCCGGCGGCCATGATCATGGCCATGAGGTCGGCGTTCGAGAAGGTGGACCTCAAGGACACCGGGCTCACCGTCGCCGGGGCGGTACTCATGGGCGGCATCGGCACGGTGCTGGTCCAGGCCGTCTACATGAACCTCGTCGCCGCCTATGTGGCGCGGCGCGAGGAGCTGGTCCTGAAGCGGCTGCGCACCGGCGAGGTCACCGACGGGGAGATCCTCGCCGGCACCGCCCTGCCGGCCGGCGCGCTGGCGCTGACGCAGAGCGTGGTGATTCTCGTCGCCGGCACGGCCTTCTTCGGCCTCGGCGCACCCGAGCGGCCCGAACTACTGGTCGCGGGGCTGCTGTTGGGCGTGGTGCTGCTGACGGTGCTGGCCGCGGTCACCTCCGTGGTGACCCGCACGGTGCAGACCGCCCAGCTGACGACCCTGCCGCTGTTCCTCGTCTCGATGATGGGCTCGGGGCTCTTCGTTCCGCTGGAGATATTCCCCGACCGGCTGGCGACGTTCTGCGAACTCCTGCCGCTGACCGGAGTGATGACGCTGATCCGGGCCGGCTGGCTCGGCGGCCCCGGGGGCTCGGAGCTGCTCGGGGCGGCGCTGACCGGGTTGGTCTGGACGGCGGTGGGCGTGTTTGCTGTGCAGCGGTGGTTCCGCTGGGATCCGCGACGCTGACAGGGAGGACGGGCCGTGATGCGCCTACGGGGTTGGCGCCGCAGCTGGCAGGAGCGCGGCAAGATGGAGCGGATCGACCTTTACTCACGGTTCACCATCTCCTCGATGCCCTGGATCTTCACCCTGGCCTGGCAGGGAGCGCCCTTCGACCACGACATCCGGCACGAGCCGCTGCCGCTGACCCTGGGTGTGGCGCTGCTCATCGTGAGCGTGGCGCAGTGCGTGCTCAGCAACCGCAACCTGTCACCGGCCTACGAGCACTACCTCCGGCTCTCCGTCTTCCCCTGGCGGCGCATGCTCGCCCCCGTGGCGCTCCTGGTGCTGGCCATCGGGCTGCTGGCGGCGCTGTTCGGAGTGGACGGGGTCCATGGCTCGGGACTGCTGCTCATGGCGCTGAACGCCCCGATGGCGCTGGTGATCACGCGCGTGCTCCTGGTCCCGGTCCGCAGGTTCATGATCGAGTCGCTCTGCCTCACCCTCCTGACCACCGCGGCGCTCGCGGCGGCCGGGCTTCGGGGCGGCACCCTGGCCGGCGTGGTGCCCTGCACCCTCTTCGGCTGTGTGCTGGTCCTGATCTCGGTACGGCCGAGCGCCTGGAGCATGAGCGTGATGTGGCAGGCCGAGCAGGCCCGGGACATACAGGCAAGGCTCGCCGTGGCCGAGGAACGGCTGCGGTTCGGGCGCGACATGCACGACGTGCTGGGCCGCAACCTCGCGGTCATCGCGCTCAAGAGCGAGCTGGCGGTGGAGCTGGCGCAGCGCGGCAGGTCCGATGCGGTGGACCAGATGGTCGAGGTGCAGCGGATAGCGCGCGCCTCGCAGCAGGAGGTGCGCGATGTGGTGCGCGGGTACCGGGAGGCCGACCTGATCACGGAACTGGCCGGGGCCCAGGGAGTGCTGAGCGCGGCCGGCATCGAGTGCGTGGTGAGCGCCGACAACGGCGACAGGCTGCCCGTGCCGGTGCAGGCGGCGCTCGGCTGGGTGGTCCGCGAGGCGGCGACCAACGTGCTGCGGCACGGCGACCCCCGGCGCTGCGTGATCCGGTTGGACGCCACCGCGGACGCCGCCGTGCTGCACGTGGAGAACGACGGGGCGACGGCCACCGCGGCAGCCACCGCGTCCGGCGGTCCGGGCTCCGGGCTGGCCGGCCTCCGGGAGCGGCTGGGCGCGCTCGACGGCTCGCTGGAGGCGGGGCCTGCGGAGGGCGGGCGGTTCCGGCTGACGGCGACCGTCCCGCTGGACGGCCTGGAGGAGGCGCGTGACCCCGGCAGGGGCTCCCGTGACGGAGGCGGGGCGGCGGTCCCCGGGATGAGGCGTCCGGGCTCCGTGGTGAGTCCCGGTGTGGTGGTGGGCCCGGGGCCGGGCCTGGTGGAGGGACGACGATGACCGCGGTACGCGTGCTGCTCGCCGACGACGAGCATCTGATCCGGGGCGCGCTCGCCGCCCTCCTCGCGCTGGAGGACGACCTCGTGGTGGTCGCGGAGGCGGCGACGGGTCCGGAGGCGCTCGCCATGGCCCGGGCGCACCGCCCCGATGTGGCGGTGCTGGACCTGGAGATGCCGGGGGCGGACGGTGTGAACGTGGCCACATCGCTGCGGGCCGAGCTCCCGGGCTGCCGGACCATGATCGTGACCAGCCACGGCCGGCCGGGGCACCTGAAGCGGGCACTCGCGGCGGGGGTGCGGGCGTTCGTACCGAAGACGGTCAGCGCCCGTCAGCTGGCCGGGATCATCCGTACCGTGCACGCCGGAAACCGTTATGTGGACCCGGAGTTGGCTGCGGACGCGATCGCCGCCGGGGACTCGCCGCTGACCGTGCGCGAGACCGAGGTGCTGGAGCTGGCGGCGGACGGGGCGCCGGTCTCTGAGATCGCCGAGCGTGCGTCGCTGTCGCAGGGGACCGTGCGGAACTACCTCTCGGCGGCGGCCTCGAAGCTCGGGGCGGAGAACCGGCACGCGGCAGTGCGTCTCGCACGCGAGCGGGGTTGGGTATAGTGGTCATCGCGCTTCGGCGCTTGCGGACGTAGCTCAGTTGGTAGAGCGCAACCTTGCCAAGGTTGAGGTCGCCAGTTCGAACCTGGTCGTCCGCTCGGTTCAGCAAGAAGCCCCCGGCCTTCCGGCCGGGGGCTTCTTCGTGTGCGGGGCGGCTACTTCCAGGGTGTACCGGTGAGGAGTTCGTACGCCTCGATGTACTTGGCGCGGGTCGCGTCCACGATCTCCTGGGGCAGTGCCGGCGGCGGCTGCTCGCTCTTGCGGTCCCAGCCGGAGGCCGGCGAGGTCAGCCAGTCGCGCACGAACTGCTTGTCGTACGACGGCTGGGCGTGGCCCGGCTCCCAGGAGGCGGCGGGCCAGAAGCGGGAGGAGTCCGGGGTCAGCACCTCGTCGGCGATGATCAGTTCCTCGCCGCCGTCGGCGGTGGGCGCGAAGCCGAACTCGAACTTGGTGTCCGCGAGGATGATCCCGCGCTCGCGCGCGATGCCGCGGGCCCGGCCGTAGACGTCCAGGGTCGTCCGGCGCAGCAGGGCGGCCGTCTCGGCGCCGACCTGGTGGGCGACCTCCTCGTAGCTGACGTTCTCGTCGTGGTCGCCGACGGCCGCCTTGGTGGCGGGGGTGAAGATCGCCCCGGGGAGCTCGGAGCCGTCGACGAGGCCGTCGGGGAGCCCGATGCCGCAGACGGTGCGGGACTCGTTGTACTCGACGAGGCCGGAGCCCGTGAGGTAGCCGCGGGCGACGCACTCGACCGGGACCATCCGCAGCGACTTGCAGATCATGGTGCGGCCGGCCCAGTCGGCGGGGGCCCCGGCAGGCACCTCGGTCGACAGGACGTGGTTGGGCACGAGGTCGGCGAGCTGGTCGAACCACCACATCGAGAGGCGGGTCAGGACACGGCCCTTGTCCGGGATCTCGGTCGGCAGCACCCAGTCGTAAGCGGACAGCCGGTCGCTGGCGACCATGACGAGGTCACCGGCCTCGTTCCGGTACAGGTCGCGCACCTTGCCGGTGTGAAGGTGGGTGAGTCCCGGTACCTGCACGGGCTCAGGCTTTTCTACAAATCCGGACACGATGCCTCCGCGTAGGTTGATCCAGGAGCTGTTCCGATTGTCCCGTATACGGGCGCGGTCGGCTGCGGAGGGGGTGCCGACCGGGTGCCCGGGGGTGCGGGGGGGGGTGCGGGGCGGGCTCGGGCGCGGGACGGGCTCGTCCGCGGGGCGGGCTTGGGCGCGGGGCGGGGCGGGCGCGGGGCGGAGATC